>JAZTWV010000016.1:0-26463 GCA_045636145.1 Candidatus Flemingiibacterium sp. | reverse complement strand
GAGAATTTGGAGTTGAGATATGAAGAAAACAGAGCTTTTTACCGCCGTAGATGCGGCTAAAACTACCACACGAGATGCGCTTCAGACGGTGTATGACACACTCAACCAAGGACAGCAGAAAAAGCTTGTCAAGGATGATAAGGTTAAGGCACTGTTTGAGCTTTACGGCGTAGAATATGAGGAGTAGGGGAGGTATAAACAATGGAAAGAGAATTTGAGCACCGCCTCACCGAGGTAGAGGAAAGGTCGAAATCGAACAAGCACAGGCTTGATGAAGTGGAAAAACGGCAAAACAACCTGGATAAGCTTGCAACATCGGTGGCTGTGCTTGCCGAGCGCGAAAAAAAGGTAGAGGACAACGTGGAGGAGATCAAAAACGATGTCAAAAGCCTGACCGGGAAGCCTGCAAAGAGGTGGGACAACCTTGTAAGTCAGATTATCTCTATAATCGTTGCGGCTATCATCGGTTTTGCTTTGGCAAAAATCGGACTTCAATAAGAAAGGAGAAACACAAATGAAAGGAATCGACGTATCGACGCTTCAGGGCGTTGTGGACTTCGCAAAGGTCAGAGCGGCAGGATATGAGTTCGCCATGATAAAAGCAACACAGGGGCGCGGAGAGGGCGTTACAACACGCCTGCTCCGTCGCTTCACAGACGGCAAATTCAAGCGAAACATCGAAGCGGCGGCAAAGGCAGGACTTGCCTGCGGTGTGTACCACTACATGACCGCCAAGGACGAATATGAGGCGATAGAGGAAGCGGAATACTTCTGCTCGATTATTGCGCCGTACCGCGACCGTATCACACTGTGGGCGGCTGTGGATGTGGAGAGCGAGATGTATCTGTCGGGCATTGCACCCGGCACGCTCACCGAAATAGTTAAGCAGTTCATGCTTACTGTTGAAAAGCGCGGTTTCAAACCCATGCTTTACACCAACCCCAATTACATAAAATACCGCTTCCCGAAGGGTGCATTTGATGATACCGATATATGGCTTGCCCATTACGGTGTGAAAAAGCCTATGGAAGTTCCGAATACGCGCATCTGGCAGAAGGGTACAGACCGTGTACCGGGAGTAAACGGCGTATGCGACGTGAACGAGGGGTATTTCTCCCCGGCGATACCGGCTATATGCCGTCTTGCGGCAACAGGCGTTATCGGCAGTCCTGCGTATTGGTGTGAGCATTACAGCGACGTGCGGTACTTGGACGAGCTTATCATCAAGGCGGAGGCTGTAATAAAGGATCCTCCCGAATCGAAAATGGCATTTGAGGCGGCTCTTGGCAAGCTTCATGCGCTGGGCATTATCAACACGCCCGAATATTGGCGCGGTGTTGCAAACAAGGTGCAGTATCTTCCCGACCTCATATGCAAGCTCGGAGGTGCGGTGTGAGGTTTCTTAAAGTATTCCTTATATCGTGGTTCAGCTTCGCCGGTGCGTTCTTCTTGCTGTCAGAGATACTCAACGTGATAACGGGGATAGATTTATCTCCCTACTGCAACGCGCTTATGGGTATTACAGGACTTGAAGCCGCAATCAGCGGTATAATCGAGGTCGTAAAAATACGGGAAGAGGCAAAAATAAATAAAGAATTGGCAAAAGCCAAGGAAAGTGAGGATGTTTTATGAATGCAGTTACCTACATAATCGAAAATTGGAGCTTTATTCTCCTTATCGTCATAGCTATAGCGGCTATGGTGTTTGCGGTGTTCAAAGGCAACAAATCTGTTGTGATGGACATGCTTGTGGCACTCGTTACCGTAGCTGAGAAAGAATACGGCGGCGGTACAGGTGCGCTGAAGCTTGCAAGCGTCATTGACTCGATCTATCCCAAGCTCCCAACTATCATTAAGACGTTTATCACGAGCAAGATACTCAAAAAGTGGGTAGAGGATGCGCTTAAAATAGCCAAGAAGAAATGGGAAGCCAATGCCGCCATTTCGGGGTATATTGAAGCAGGCAAGGGCGAATAGGCGAGATGGAGAGGCGGTGTAGATTATGCCGAGTATGATGATGCTCTCTGACAGCATGTTTCCGCGCTTCACGGATGAAAGCTCCCAAGGGGAGAAGATAGAGGTAATACACAACTACCTCTATAAGCTCCTGGAACAGCTCCGTTACACTCTTGGCAACCTTGAGGCGGACAATTTTAACGAAAGTGCGCTTGACAAGCTTGGCAGTGACATAACGGCGGAGCTTGGCGGCGAAGTGCAGGTGATACGCCATGCCCTTGTGGGACTTAACGGAACGCTTGATACTGCAATAACCGGAGACGGTATCCTTGCCCGGCTTGAAAGCGCGGAGGGGAGTGTAACCACACTCACCGCTACTGCTGCGGAACTCTCAAACCGCATGGAAAACACTGATGGCAATATATCCGAGGTTAGGCAGACTGCGGTGGGGCTTGAGTCCGAGGTGGAAAGTCTTAAAATCCTTACGGACACGATTGACGGCGAAATAACCACGATAAAAAAATCTGTATCCACATTCGAGCAGACAGCAGAAGAAATTGAACTTAGAGTGGAAACGATAGAGTACGATATCGACGGAATTGAAGACGCAGCTGTTGATGCCTCCGTTGCAAAAATACAAGCAATGGCGAAAGAAATAAAAATAAGCGTTACAAATATGAATAGCTCTTCAACCATACAACTGACTGCATTCGGAGTTAAAACCAATGCGGCGATGATAAAATTCCAAGGAACAGTTACATTTGATTCATTAGCAGATGATGAAAAAGTTACTGTCATAAATGGTGCTGAAATAACTACGGGCACACTAAATTCTGTTAAAATAAACGGTGCAACTCTAAATATGTACTATGACAATGATAACTATGGCACATCTCGCGTGAATTTCAAATGGGGCGATCTTGATATTGCAGCTATATACATGGATTACGACGAAGGTGCACCGGATGGGAATTCTAAAGTATATCTAAAAATAGCGACACTCGTTGAAGCCGATGATGAGAATGCGGTAGCTTTAAAGCTCGAAAGCACAGCAGGATTATCGCTTTATGGCGAAAAAGGTATTTATATAGATTCTGCTAGTATTATAAAGCTTGAAACTACTGATACTCTTACATTAAAATCAACAGACGCTGCAGTAAGACTCGAATCAAGTTCCGGAATACTGTTGAATGTAGGAGAAAATACTGTAATGGCGTTTGAAGACTATATATACTTTTACGGCACTGTTGATTTTAGTATGGCTGATGTGATCGGTTTATAAACAAAAAGGAGAACCACAAATGAAACTTATACAATACATAGTAGCGCATACGGCGCTTATGACACTTTCGAAAAAAGAATTTCCCTATGCCATAGCATATAAGCTTGTGGAATTAAAGCGGCGCATTGCTCCCAAGGTGGAGTTTTACGGCGAGGAGGAACGCAAGCTTGTGGAACGCTTCGGCGAGAGGGACGAGAAAGGCAAGCTTATCATAAAAGGCTCACACTTCAACTGCAAGGGCGAAACGCCCGATGAGGTTGCGGCGAATGTCCGCGAATTTGAAAAGCTAAAGGCGGAGCTTAACGCTGTGGCAGACGAGGAAGCTTTTGAGCCGGTTGTATTAAAGCTCCCGGAGGATGTGTGCATATCCCCGGAGGTTATCGAATCCCTTGAGGGCTTTGTTACATTTGAGGTGTCGGCATGAGTACACGACATCCTATCCCGACAGTGTCGGACGGATACCGCAAACGTTCTATGAACGGCTTCGGTGGTTACAACCACCGTATCGCCGCCGACGGTGGGGCTATTTACGACATGAAGAATATGTGCGGTGATTTATACCCCCTTGCATCAACGAGGCGTGAGCGCGTTATTTCGCGCCTTGTAGACAGTCCATACGGCATTGCAGGGCATGACGGTGTGTATTATGTATCCGGCAGAGGCTTCTACGATGCTTCGGTATCGGATGATGAGCCTATGGGAGAAGTGACAGAGGGGGCGAAGCAGTTCGCGTTTCTCGGAAGCCGCCTTATCATCTTCCCCGACAAGGCGTATTACGACACCGTTGCACATGAATTTGGCTCTCTTGAGGCGAGCTGGAGCGGAAGTGCGAATTTTGCAGACGGTACATACATGGATGAGCCAGCCGAGGGATGCTGCATTGTGACGAGCGGCGCGGGGTTTCCCTTTAACGTAGGTGATGCGGTGACTATCGAGGGGGCTGACGATAAAGAAAACAACACTACTCTCATTATCCGCGAGATAAGCGAGGATAGAAAGAACCTCGGATTCTATGAAAACTCTTTTACAGTGGCAAAATCCCAAACGCTTACGATTTCCCGTGCAGTTCCCGACATGGATTTTATATGCGAGAATGAAAACAGGCTTTGGGGATGCAAAGGCGATACCATTTATTCATCGAAGCTTGGCGATCCGTTCAACTTTAACGTCTTTGACGGACTTGCATCAGATTCTTTCTCCGTGGACGTTGGCAGTGCCGGTGACTTTACCGCCTGCTTCTCTTATGGGGGATATGCCATTTTCTTTAAAGAGGACCACATATACAAGGTCTACGGGGACAAGCCCACCAACTTCAAGGCAATGGCAAGCGCATCTCTCGGCGTTATGAAGGGCTCGGCAGGCTCACTCGCTATAGCAGGCGAGGCACTGTACTACCTTTCCCGCGTGGGTATCATGGTGTACACGGGCGGCATACCGTCAAACATCTCGGCATCATTCGGGGATGTACATTACAGTGATGCTGTTGGTGGATCGGACGGGGTAAGGTACTATGTATCCATGCGCGACACAGGAAGCGGAGCATACAGCCTTTTCTGCTACGACACGAGATACCGCGATTGGTGGCGCGAGGACGATGCCAGGGCGGTGGGATTTGCATACTATGACGGACTTCGGATGCTTTCGTCTGACGGCACAATGTACCGCATCGGCTCATACCGTGACGCAGAGGCAGGCGAGGAACGTGAGGGCGCGTTTGATTCCATGCTTGAGTTTTTTGATATTACGGAATCAAGTCCCGACAAGAAGTATGTATGCAAGGTACAGCTTCGTGTAATGCTTTCCGAGGGTGCAAGCGTTAAAGTCAGCATGAGCTTTGACGATGAGCCTTACAGGGAAGTGAAAACGCTTACGGATGACGGCAAACACAGCTATTACCTCCCCGTTGCGCTTCACAGATGCGACTATTACCGCATCAAGCTTGAGGGAGTAGGGCAGTGGAAGCTTTGCTCTCTTACAAGAGAGTTTTCGCCGGGGAGCGAAATGTAATTAGAAAAAGAAAGGAAAAAACACCATATGGCTACGTTTACATGGAAGGATGTTGACGATCTTCTCGCTTCGGAAGGTCTTTATATGGACGAGGACGAGAGAAAGAAGCTTGCAAATGACCCCGATACGGCATATTCGATTGCCAAAAAGAAGCAGCTTTACAAATACGCCACAACGGATGCAGAGAGGAATAAGATTCACAACGACACCGAAGCATTGCGCGGTGGTCAGGGTTACTCTATGGGAGATAGCGGCGCGACGTTTTCTACTGTTGCGTCTCCGTCCTCGTTTTCAAGCGGATATACTGCCGATGTCAAAAAGAATTACGAGGCGGCGAGAGATTACGAGGACTTCAAATACGATGCTTTTGATGACAAACACGCATCAAAGCGTGAGGAGCTGCTTGATGCTATAGCAAATCCCACGCCGTTTACATATGACAAGGCGAATGATCCTGTGTATCAGTCCTTTGCGAAGCAGTACCGCAGAGAGGGCGCGAGAGCCACGGAGGATGCGCTTGCAAGTGCGGCATCCAACACCGGCGGCAGAGCGTCCACTGCAGCAGTGACAGCGGCGGCGCAGGCAGGCAACTATTACGCGGCAGGACTGTCCGACAAGATACCGGAGCTTTACGACAAAGCATACGACCGCTGGCTTGACGAGTTCACCATGAAACAGAACGCTCTTGCGGCGATCCGTGGCGAAACCAATGCAGACTATGACCTCTACACATCCGAACGCAGTTTTGCAAAGGGACTTCATGACGATAAATATGCGCGTCTTATTGATGCCATGAACAATGCGGCGGCTCTTGAGGGCGTTGATTACGACAGGCACATTGACAACATCACCTACAATGATGAGAAGAAACGCCAGGAGCTTGAAGATGCTATAGCACTTGGTACACAGGTGGGCGACACATCGAAACTCAAGGCGCAGGGAATTGACACCTCTGTGCTTGATGCACAGCACGCGGCAAGCGCGTCGGAGTCGTATCTTGGAAATCAGTACCTTACGGAGCAGTTAGAGCAGCTTAAGACGAGTGCTGTTACCGAGGCACAGCAGAATGCAATAGCTATGGCGGAGCTTAAAGCGTCTATGGGAGATTATACGGAGCTTGCACGGCTTCTTAACATGTCGGTTGAGCAGGTAAAGACGGCGTGGACGGCGAAGGATTCGGGCGGAACCACCGGTGGCGATACAGATGATGATATCACCCAAAAGGCGCAGACTATTCGTGCAATGCTTGTGCTTGGCGGAGCTGAAGATATTCCGTCGGTTGATGAGATCGCATCTCTGCTTGCAAGCGGATATACCGGGTTTAATGATATACTTATACAGAGTGTACCCGAATATGCTGCCAGCAACGGTATTCCGCTTACCAACCCGTTGCTGAGTGTATCAGATGCAGGCTCATACAGCGAAAAACACAGAACAACCCAAAGAAACCAAGAAATAGAAGCAGACAATGCCGCTCTTACAAAGGCATATAATACCGACTATACCGCGATCACCGCCGCCGGAAAGGCAATATCCCGTGAAGAGTGGGAGCTTGCAAAGCGTGCCGGCAATAGAAACAGTATCTTTACTGATTATGACACCTATGATGAGTTCTTGATTGACTATAACGAATATTTACGTGCAAACGGCTTTATTAAGTAAGCGGAGGTGCCGACTATGGGATTCGAAGAATGGAAAAAGGAAAGAGATGCAAAGGGGCTCGGTGAAAACACCGAGCCTACCTCCCAGCCTGTAACAGGCGGCTTTGCGGCATGGAAAAACAGCGAGGAAGGACGTACTGCTTTACAGCGTTCTCGGGCAAGGAAAAATCTGTACGGTACACTGTACAATGCCCATGTGCGCGAGGATATGGAGAGCGGTACGCTCTCTAAGGAAACTCACAGCCTTGCGAAAGAGGTGTTCACGCCGGAACAGAATCCGTTTGAGCCTAATTCTAAGCTTGCGGCTATGAAAACGGAAACGTCAAGCGATTTTGCGGCGCGGCAGGCGGAGGAATACAGGAAGGCGAAAGAGGAAGATGAAAAGATTCTTTCGTATGATCGTGTGGCAGGTCAGACAGAGATAGATGAGTTTGAAAATACATACTCAAGGGCGACAGAGCTTGCAAAAAATATTGCGGACAATCAGGGATGGATTGACAACTACAACGCCGGTGTATATGACGGACAGTACGAGAACCGTGAGATGCTTGACAGCGAATATCGACGCCGCAAAGCATCGTTTGATTCGGAAACGGCAGAGTATGATAAGCTTATAAGCCAATATGAGGACGGACTTGCCGGTATGAAGTCGTCCCTTGAAGCTAAAAAGCAGTATCACGATTCGGCAATATACGCACAGGAATATAAGAAGTGGACAGACGATGTACGGTTTGAGGATGATTTCAATAATTATTCCAAGAGTGGTGATGCTGATACGCTTTCGGAAAACAGCGTGATTCGTGGACTTGGTCTTGATATAGTCCCCAACGAGGAGGGCAAGCTTGCAGAAGCCGAATGGGGCGACAAGTATAAGCTTATGACCGACAGTGAGCGCGAGGCATACAACTATTATTACTCAAAGTACGGTAAGAAAAAAGCAAAAGAATATCTCAAGGTTATTGATGAGGCACTCAACGAGCGACAGGCAGGATATGCCGCGGCGGCTCATAACAATACCGCAATTGAACCGTTTTACAGAATTGCGAGAGGACTTGAAAGAACCGGAGAGGGCTTCAAAGGCGTGTATGATGCCGTCGTCGGCAACGAGGAAAAACGCCCGGCATCAGCTCTTAACTATGCGTCCGGTAAGATGGCGCAGGATAATACAGGCGTATATAAAGTTGTTAACGATGCGGCGGAAGTAATTTCAGGTATGGCACCGACAATGGCGGCTGCTGTAGTAAATCCTGCTCTTGGTATTGCGGTACAGGGTATATCTTCGGGCGGTAATGCCTATAACGAGATGATCGAGCGCGGCGGAAATGTGTGGCAGGCGCGAGGATACGGTCTGCTTGTGGGTGCATCGGAAGCGACGCTCCAGTCGTTAATGGGTGGTATCAGCAAGCTTGGCGGCAAAGGATTATCGACTGTGGCAAAGACGATAGCACCCGGTGCGGCTTCAAAGGTTTCAAGTGTAATAAACAGTGTCGCGGCAAAGTCGCCCAAGATACTGAATCTACTTGGACACGTTGTTAAGGAGATGGGCAAGGAAGGCGCGGAGGAAGCACTTCAGACAGTGCTTGAGCCGTTGTTTGAGTCAATGGTAACTCGCAAGGCATACGAAGCTCCCGACTTTGAAGAGGTTGTATATTCCGCACTTCTCGGTGCTGTTACGTCGTTTGCGCTTGAAGGTGCGCCGAGTTTGGTGTCTGCTACGCCTGATGCAGTACGTTCAGTAGCAAAAGGCGCATATAATATGGCAACCGGCAATGATGCGGCGACAAAGTTTTGGGTGGATAAGCTTACACCGAAGAACGACGTGCAATCGTCCCTCATTAAAGACCTTGAAACCGCGAAGATTATCGCAGAAATTGATGCGGAGGAAAAAGCGCGGACGGGTGTGCGCACTACTGCGGAGCGCGGACTTTATGCACCTGCCGAAGCACCCAAGGTCAGAGCCAAGGATGTGTTTGAACGTGGCGGAATGCTTCCTACAGCAGAACAAGAGATAGCACGAAAAAGAGCCGCATCGGCAAAGACCGAAACGGCAAGGACGGGTTATCTTTCAGGTGCGACGGATGCACAGATTTACATAGCTGAAACGCTGTCTAAAATCACCGGGCGAGACATTATATTTGCAGGTGACGATTACGTTGCAAACGGTGAGTTTGACGGTGACAACACAATTATAATAAACGCGAAGCGCGGAAACATAGTATCGCAGGTTATAGCACATGAGCTTGCACACTCGGTTGAGGGTACAGAGGGGTACAGAACTCTTATGAAAGCGGTAAAGGCGTATGTTGATACCTATTCCGGTAAAGGTGTTGTTGCGGATTGGGACACTCTGTACAGCGAAGTATACGCAGAGTACGAAAAGAAGTATCCTGAGCTGACAGGCAAAAAATTCACCGATGCCAAGGCTGAAAGAGAGGTTGTTTCCCGTGTAATCGAAACCTTCTTCGGAGAGGGAGCAGACACAACGGAACGCCAGGTAGATTTGACATCCTTTATCGTAGAGTATGCAAAGGCTGACCGGCACGGCGCAACCCGTATGTGGTACAAGCTTACCAAGATAGCGAAGAGGATTGCGGAGGACCTTGCGGACTTCGCAAAGCGCAAAGTATGGGGCAATGAATATGATGCCACATACCGTGAGCATCAGCTTATGCTTCGCAAAATCGAGGACATCCGCGATATGTTCGGTAACGCGCTCATGGAAGCGAAGCAGACCGGCGTCAAGGGCGAGAGGATGCTTTCGCTGATTGAACCTTTTGTAGATGATAATGGTACTTTATTTGAAAATGCTGTTTTGTTAGATACGTCATTCTTTGATGGATTATCGCCGAGAAACTGGGGGCAGAAATTAAAAAGCTATGTTGAAGATCGTTCAAACAATACCCCTGTTATAATGCCCATAGCTGACGAGAATGGAAAACCGCAACAGTTAGTATTTGCAAATAAATCCGATGTTGTTTCAAAAAATGGTGGTTCATCTCATAAAGCTTTGGGAGAACTCTATAATACAAGTGATAACATAAGTAAACTTTCAGTAGTGCATATTGATGAAATAGTTGAAGTGTCTGAAGAGAATAATCCTTACTATACTTCTGAAAATTCGCATGGATGGTTTGATAAAAATGGATGGTTGCATCGCAACGCAAATGTTATAAATGCAAAAACCGGAGCAATATATAATATTACACTCGATATTGCAAAAACAGCTGATGGAAGAACAGTCTTATATGCAACAAAAGGAAAAATAAAAAAAGTCGGACAGGCGAAAGTGAACTCTCTTACTATAAGAGGCTCGACGCCACATTCCAACTCTGATAACAGTATACCACATCCCGACGATTCTGTCAATACCCCCGACAAAAGTTTATCCATCACCACCCCCAACACCACACCGCAAAACGAGCTTGAAACACAGCTTCGTGCTACCGCGATTTCGCTTTACGAGAAAATGCGAGAGGCACAGAAGAACCAATACCCCACAGATATTACCGAGGAAAGCATATACGAGCAGACAGGCTGGTACTTCGATGACTTCGGCAACTTTGTCGTTGACCGTGAAGCTCCGCCGTATCTTAAAGCCGCTCCTGTGAAGCAGCAGAGATATGCTGAGAAGATGGTAGAATCGGCGGAGGCATACGCTTCATCCGTATCTGCGGAAAATGCCGCGCTTCGTGAGGATGTTGCGAAATGGAAAGCCAGAGCAGAGGCGGCTGAAAAGGCGGCACGCATTATCGAGAGGGATATAAGCGGCCGTATAGCGGCTGACCGTCAGCTTTCGCCAGACTATGTGCCGTCCACCAAGCAGGCGGAGGGAATTATCTCCGAAATATCCGAGAGCATGGGCGGCGGTCATACAAAGAAGCAGATAAAGGAGTTCGGCGCACGTCTTGTAAACATTTACGACAAGATAAGCACCAATGCCCGTTATGCTCACGAGCTTACCAACTACTCCAAAGAGATAGCCGAGCTTATAAGCGATATGCAGGATGTGCGAATTGAGATTTCCGACAATGCGGAAACGGCAAAGGCACTGCGTGCGGAGCTTAAAACGCCGCTGTATCTTTCGGAAAAGGCGAGAGGGGATTTCGGCAGCCGCGGCGGATACGGAAAAATGATGCGCCGGTATCGCGGTAAGGTTACGCTTACCACAAAAGAGCGCGGCACTCCCGTTGATGTGCGGTACGGTGAGCTTTCAAGTGCTCATCCGGAATGGTTCCCTGCGGACATTGTAAATGAGGCAGATCAGCTTAACAAAATACTTGAGGTGGCGGACCGCATATCAGACAAGAATTTCACATCAAAGGACAGATATGACGGACTTGATGCTGATCCCGAAGCTGTACGCACATCCGATTTTGATAAGGCTATGCTCCGCATTCTTGAGGGTTATGCCAAGCTTGAGCGTGTACCTCGCACCTTTGCGGACGGCCTTATGCGTCAGCTTGAATACAATGAGCGAGAGTATGCAAGACTTTCCGAGGAGCAGAGAGAAAAGCTTCAGCGTGAGCATGAGGAGCGCGAGGAAGCCCTTATGCGTGAAGCTGAAGCCGCTATGGAATGGGAAACACGATATCTGAATGACGAGATATCGCAAATCTATTCCGATATCCGTGAAGCGGAGAGAAAAGCGGCAGAGGGAGCCAAAGCGGCAGCCGCGGCGGCGGCAAGGCGTGCCCATGCACGAGGTGCTGATATGCAGGATGCCAGAATCGAGGCGGCGCAGAAAGACGGTTCGTTTACAAAGAAGATGACCGAGGTTTATGCACGCCGTGATGCTCTTGAAAACGAAATTGCGCGTATTCAGGCGGAGTGCAGGAAGCATGAACACATTGACACGGAAAGCCTTGGTAATAAGGATGAGCGGCAGTATATAAAGGATCTTCGCGCACGCCGTGATGCTCTTTTAGAGGACAAGGCGAATCTTGAAGCATACATCAACAAAGTAAATATCAGAGTTAAGAATATTCGCTTCAATACGATCTGTGACATGATTGCGAAGGACGGTTTCTTCCGTGGGTGGAATGACAAGGCGACACCCCTTGCGTATTCTATTCAGACCATGCGCCGCAACATTCGCGACATTGCACCGAAGAACCGTGAATCTGAGCTTGCAAAGTATATTATAGAGGAGATTCTTGACCCCATAACGAGTGCAACAGCCGCATCCACTTCGCTGAAAAATTACATCCGCGGTCAGGTTAAGGCGTTAAATCTTGCGACAAAGCCGCACAAAGGCGATACTCTTTCCGAATCGCAGTTTGTACAGGCTATAGGAGAGGCGGAGGACAACATAGAGGCTTTGTCAAAGCTTGAGGGTTCGTTTATCTACAACAAGTACGGTGAGCCCATGCGAGAGGGTATGACGGCGGAAGAGTGGCGCGGTTATCTTAACCGTATCATAGAAGAAAACCCCGGCATAACCAAGGACAAGGCGAAGTTTGAACACATGAAAGAATCCGTGAAGGTATTCAATGATATTTACGACAAGTTATATACTGACGTAAATGCGGCGAGAGTACGCAACGGATATGCGCCTGTACCGTATCACAGAGGATATTTCCCTCACTACAACAATGACACGAAGCAGGATAGCATATTTGCTCTTATGCTTAATGGCTTCGGCTTCAGGCAGGCGGAAATATCCGAGAAGCTTCCCACACCTATTAACGGAATGACAGCAACATTCCGTCCGGGTATACGCTACATGAGCAATGCGAAGCAACGCTCAATGGCAGGCTTCGAGGGTGACAGACGCATTACCGGCGCGGTTGAAGGTCTTGATCGCTATATCGAGGTTGCAACAGATGTTATATACCAGACAGACAACGTGCAGAATCTTCGTTCCCTTGCTACTGCTATCCGATATCAGACGGCAGCAGGCGAAAATATGAAAAATGAGATCAAAAGAATTAAGGATGATCCTCTGCTGGATGAAGTAGAAAAACAGCAGCGTATTGATGCCATATTTGAAGCGGCAAAGGATAAATCAAACAAGTATGCACTAAACAACTTCGTCGTGGAGCTTGAGGAGTACACAAATCTTCTTGCCGGAAAGAAGTCCAAGCGCGACCGCGAGTTTGAGGGTATTTGGGGAAGGTCGTTATATACCATGGCGCGCAGGCTTACCGGAAATGTGGCAGCTAATGCCATAGTAGGTAATCTTGGTTCGGCTCTGACCAACACTATACCCCTGTTTGATGGTGGCGCGGTTATGCACTACCATATGATTGGCGGTATATGGGATACGGTGAAAGCTATGATATCCGAGGACGGATTTTCGGCAACGTCGGAGTTCCTTACAAATCGCCGCGGTTCGGAACGTCTGATACGCTCTTACAAGGACAAGGCGTCAGATGTGGGCGGATTTGCTATGAACTTCATTGATAGATTCACATCAGAGGTGCTTATGAGGGCGCGAGTACGACAGAATATGTCAAAGGCAGGCGGCGGCATGAGCTTTGGCGCGGCAATGAGCGAAGCGGACACCTTTATATCGGGAATGATGGGCGACAGAAGCAAGGGAGCAATGCCTACCATCTTCGGTGTAAGCAATCCGATATACAAGGCATTCACCATGTATCAGCTTGAGGTTGCAAATCAGTTCGGGTTCATGTTCAAGGACTTAAAAGACGACGAGGGCAAAGCGATATGGCTTACAAAGCTTGCGGCGATGTTTCTTCTCCATAGGCTTTATAACGACCTTTACGAAAAGCTTGTAGGACGCAGACCGGCATTCGATCCTCTTGAAATGCTCAATGATCTTGGCGGAGATCTCACGGGATATAAGTTTGGCTCTATTGACGAGATATTCAGCGGTGAGTTCACAAAGGAAGTGGGAAAGAAAAACGCTGTAGGTGCGGCTTTTGATTTTGTTGGCAACATAGGAAAGGAGACTCCATTTGTAGGCGGTCTACTGTTTGACGGCGGACGTATTCCGATATCTTCAATGCTTGTAGATACACAAGCACTTCGTGCGGCTCTCGAAGGTGCTGTCGAAGGTGACGGTGCGGCAAAAGTTATTGAGAACCTTTACAAAGGACTTTCACCCGTGCTTTACTACGGCGGTATTCCGCTTGCAGGCGGTGCTGTTAAAAAAGCGGTCGAGGGTGTCAATGCTTATGCCAAAGGCGGCTCATACACCTATGATGCGGAGGGCAATCGCAAGATGCAGTACCCGGTGTTCACGGACGAAGGCGCAAAGTCAGTCGGCACAGCGGTTAAATCTGTAGTGTTTGGCAAGACCTCTACCGAGGGCGGTCAAGGTTGGATAGAGGGCGGCTTCGGTTCGCTTTCTGCAAAGCAGACAGCGGCGTATGAGGCGATGGTCAAAGTCGGTGCATCACAGCGTGAGGCATGGAATGCACTTAACACTGTATCCGGTGCAGGCGGCAAGCAGATAGACAAGGTACGTGCGCTTCTCGATGTTGAGATTAACGACAAAGCGAAGCTGATCCTTTTCCGTGATATCATTACCACATCGGGAAAGAAGATCGCGGCGGCGGAGGAAAGTGTTAAGAAACCCGGAGGCATTGACACATACCTTGAACAGCTTATAGATGAGCTTGAGGGCGATAAAATACCGGAAGTGCCAAAGGTAGAAGCAAAAGAGAAAAAAATACCTATTGTGCCAAAGGTTACTGTTCCGAAGTTTGAAGCTCCGAAGGTTAATATACCGAAGTTTGATATTCCGACATGGTGATGAAACATTATAGGTGAAGAAAAGCAATAACGAAAATACCTCATAGAATCATTTGATTCTATGAGGTATTTCTATTACGAAACCGAACCCATATAAATATGCGAAAAAGTTCGGATTCGCGTTTAGTGGTGAGCCACCGGAGATTCGAACTCCGGACCCTTTGATTAAAAGTCAAATGCTCTGCCAACTGAGCTAGTGGCTCACACAGTATAAGGAGTTAAATCCGAATACCTGTATATTATACCACAGCCACGCTCGGTTGTCAAGAGGTTTTGTGATTTTTTTGAAGACTAACGGAAATTATTTTATATATTTCTCCTGCGCCTTGTAGTATGCGATGACCCCATCGGAAATAGCCTTGGCTATCTTATCCACGCTGTCCGGCTTCATCATTCGCTCGTATTCTTCAACCGATGTGATAAAGCAGGTTTCAACAAGCGTTGAGGGGAATTTTGCGTTGCGCACCATGGCAAGCCGCTGTTTTGTTGGAGAGCGGTCAAGCTTGTCAAGTGCATCTGCTATGCTTTCTCCTATTACATCTGTGAGCATATATCCCGAATCCGACCAATACAGACCCACAACTCCGCGAATAGTTGTAATATCCG
Organism: Candidatus Flemingiibacterium sp.; assembly: GCA_045636145.1. Classification (GTDB taxonomy): domain Bacteria; phylum Bacillota; class Clostridia; order Oscillospirales; family CAG-272; genus Flemingiibacterium. The sequence goes on along the minus strand of JAZTWV010000016.1, from coordinate 11,236 downwards.
AAGTGTAGGGCATTGAATTTTGATGTACCGATATCGCGATATCCGGGTTTACATCAATAAGCGTCTGCATACGGTCCTCTATTGGAACATCAATCTCGCACTCTCGGTCACGTATCTGAATAACATTGGCACCCAGAGCTTCCAGATATGGCTGTGCCGTCATAACTATTTCAAGATTGAAGTCGGATTCATTCAAAGCCTCTTTAAGACCGCCGAGAGGACCGAGAGCACCGGGATTTTTTCCTCCGTGACCTGCATCAAGGATTATGGTTTTGCCTTCAAGCGGTCTTTCGCCCTCGGGGAGCGATTGTGGATTCTTCCATTCAAATATCAGCTTGCCGTCCTCGTAACAATGGGCGAATCCGTAGAAGTTTTCAATGTCGATAAGCTTGAAATAATATTTGTATGAATTTTGCTTGGTGCTTTTTTCGCTTCTTACTGACTCAAATAGGGGATTTTCCGAAAATTCAGCCAAGGGAGCCTTGTCCGTATCTATATTATAAAGAGTTACGCAGAACTCTCCGTCTGCAAGATTGCAGTTTATAGGCACGTTTTCGTTTACATCAAACGTAAAGTACGTGGCATGAGAATCGCTTGACACAACAGCATTTTTAACTGTCGCGATTCCGATAGCATCACCATCAAGCACTTTTACCTTGTCCGTGTCTATATATCCGCCGCACCGAAGCTTGTACTTTCCGCCGGAAAGCGATACGGCGTTGTCGCGCATACCTGCCGATTGCGGCGTATAATCGTCGTAGTACCAGCTGTCATGCTGTATTTTCAGCTCTGTGTCATCTGCGATAACCTCAATCGGAATCGCGGCGTCGTTTCCGCGAACTCGTATCTCTGCCGATTCCGCCGTGTAGGTCTTGCCGCCGAATACGCTGACAAACTTGATTTTGCCAAAGTCCTCTATTTCACCCGGCTTTCCCCAAAGCTCGAAACTGCCGGTGTAGACTTCTTTCATATATTTGCCGCTCTCACTTGGAACATACAGCGTGGGGGTGAGAGTTATTTTTTTGCCTGCAAGGGAAGCTGTGACCTTTGCTCCTTTTGGTGCGGTAACGCTTACAGGAAGCGTTCCGTTGCCCATCCACTCATAAGAGGGGGTAACAGCGGCAATGTCGGGGGAATCAAGTGTGGGATGTGTAATTTCTGCCGATGAATCCTCGTTCGACGGGCGGTTTACCGTATATTCGGTGTCCTTACCCTTATGGGAGAAAACGAAGGTGTTTTTGCCCTTTTCAAGAGGCAGATACAGTGAAAAATATCCGCTTTTTGTCCGTCCAACCTTTTGTCCGTCTATATAAAGCGGATAGGCGGGGTCGGATGTGCCGATAACGAATGTATTTTCACCGTCAACGGTACTTCCGGAGTATGGGATGCTTATATAAAGCTCTCTGTCGTTTGAAACCGCGTCCGTGTGCACGATCTGTTCTGAAAATACGTCCTGGACCTCATCAAAAAGACCGTATGAGTTGTTTTTCAGTGCCGCGTAACCGTAGAGTATAGAGCCGCGGTAAGCAAGCTCACTACGCGCAAATTCCACCTGATTTCTAAGCTCAAATTCAGGAGATTCCCAAGTGTCGTAGTTGTACACTCCGTGGCTTATAAGCAGCTTTACGCCTGTTCCTTCAACAAGCGTATTCCACCATCTCACAAGCACATCATAGCGTGCCGCGGACGTGGTAAAACGCCAATATATCTGCGGTGCAATATAGTCTATGTATCCGCCCTCAATCCATGCGGTTGGATCGCAGTAGATTGCGGAATAGGATTCAAGTCCTGATGTGGCGCTTCCGCCGTTTGTACCGTTATCGTTCTGCCAGATCCCAAAGGGGGCAATGCCGAACTCGCAGTCGGGATTTGCGGCTTTTATGGAGTTATAACACCCCTCGATCATCTTGTTCACATTATTTCGCCGCCAATCGTCAAGGGGCATATCACCGCCGTAGTAGGCGTAAGTTTTACTGTCGTCAAATTCGGCAAGCTTGCCGCTCTCATCATTTACAGGATAGGGGTAGAAGTAATCGTCGAAAATAATTCCGTCGATATCATAATTTTTTGCAAGCTCTGCCGCACTGTTGGCAACAAGCTCACGCACTTCAGGCAGTCCGCAGTCAAAATACAGCTTTCCGTCAGCATATGCTGAGGTATATTCAGGGTGAAGCCTTGCAGGATGCCCCTCTGCAAGTGCGTTTGTATCATGCTTTGGTGCAGATGCAGAGCCAACCGTCACGCGGAGGGGATTTACCCACGCATGAACTTTGATATTATGTGAATGTGCCATTTCTACCAGATATTCAAGGGGATCAAATCCGTCGGGCAGGTCTGACCCCTGCGTTCCTGTCAAAAATTCCGACACAGGGAATATGTCGGACTTATACAGTGCATCGGAGGATGGTCTTGCCTGAAAGTAGATAGCGTTTAGCCCGGCCCTAAGGCAGGTATTCACGATGTCGTCAAGCTCTGCTTGAAGCTCACTTGCCGAAAGACCCGGCTTTGTGGGAAAATTTATATTATGAACTGTTGCGATATAAACACCTCGTGTTTCGGTATACTCACTCTGAGGTGGAAGGGTCAGTGTATCATCGAGGTTTTTTGCCTGTGTTTCGATTTGTGTATCGCCAAGCTGTGAGTCGCCATTCGACCTATCGGAAATAAGTTTTGGAATAAAAATTACAGCAACCGCCGCAAGAAGGGAAAGCGTTGCAATAACCATCAGAATAAGCATTATGTATCCTGAGGATTTTTTTGGAGCTCCGGGATATTTATTTTCGGTGTTGTTCATCGAATATCTCCTAAGGGCAAAATTTTATTCATACGATAATTGTATCAAAATTCGACATGATTTGCAAGAGGTAATTTGTTGCATTTCTGCAAATTTAACGTATTTACTACATATGTATATAATCATTCAAGGAAATTTTATGTGGGGTGTTATATTTCTATGAAGCGGTGTAATAATATAGTATCAGAACACAAGGAAAGATAATTAAAATTATCAAAAAAATCTATAAAAGGAAGCGTTTTGCAGGCGGTATAATCCACCGCGGCAAAAGTCAAGGTTTAAAAAATGTCATTTGTATCTGCTCTGCCTATAATTTGGCTTACGGTCATATTGGCTGCAATATTTGTTGAGGCGGCAAGTGAAAAGCTCATTGCAGTGTGGTTAGCACCTTCTGCCGCCACAGCGTTTGTTTGCGGACTTTTTAATATGTCGCCAAAGGAGCAGGTTGTCATATTTATTATACTCGGGGTATCACTTATTGCGGCGTCACAGACTGTATGTGCCGCCATAAAGCGAAGCTGTAAACATAATAACCGCGACAGGGACATAGAATAGCTTAAAACCATAAACACGGAGGCGCACGGTGAAGGAGCTTACGGTATATGAAAAGAAAGAAAAAAGCGGAATCCCGGGTGGAATTTCCGCAGGTATTAGTTTTACGGCAGCAGTGATACTGTTATGCGCTGTATGCGCACTTACATGGGGAATCGGCAGATTTGCGGCGCGTGGGAGCGTGGTATCCGTTTCGCATGAACAAAACACTGTGATCTCTACCCCCACGGTAGTTATTGACGCCGGACACGGCGGAATGGACGGAGGGGCATCCGGTGCTGACGGAACAGTGGAAAAGGAGATAAATCTTGCTGTGGCAAAGAGGCTTGAGCTTCTTCTGAATCTTTCCGGAATAGAATGTGTGATGACAAGAGAAGAAGATCGGATGCTTGTGGGAGACGATATAAAAGAACACCGTAAGATGCATGATCTTAAAAACCGCTTGGCCGTGGCTGAAGAAATTTCGGAGAATGGCGGCAATTCAGTGCTTGTGAGCATACATATGAACAATTTTTCATCTTCTAAATACTACGGACTTCAGGTATGGTATTCGGGAAACAATCCTGACAGCTCACAGCTTGCTTCTTACGTCCAAAGCTATGCCGCAACCTTTCTTGATACATCAAATAAGCGTGAGATAAAGCGTGCCACATCGTCGATTTATATTCTTGACCGTGCCACTGTTCCTGCGGTTTTGGTGGAATGCGGCTTTTTGTCAAATTCTGAGGAATGTGCAAAGCTTAAAAGCGAATCCTATCAGACCGAGCTTGCAGTGACAATGTTCTCGGCACTTTGCCAATGGATGGGGAATACTGAAGTGTGAAGCTTTGTTCCGAGGAATGCAGAAACGGACAGTTCCGGTTGGAACTGTCCGTTTTGTATAATTATTTGATTTTTGCAAGCTCATCAGCGATATCGCAGATTTCCCAAGGAGCGTTGAGATCCTCTCTGCCCATGTGACCGTAAGCAGCCAGCTTGCTGTAGATGGGACGGCGGAGCTTGAAGCGGTCAATGATAGCCGCAGGACGAAGGTCAACAAGCTCTGCAACCTTAGCGGAAATTTTTTCGGGATCAACAGTTGCAGTACCGAAGGTTTCGATAAGCACGGAAACAGGCTTTGCAACGCCGATAGCGTATGCAATCTGTACCTCGCACTTCTTTGCAAGACCTGCTCTTACTACGTTCTTTGCTATGTAGCGAGCCGCATAGGATGCACTGCGGTCAACCTTTGTGGGGTCCTTTCCGGAGAAAGCACCGCCGCCGTGACGGGAGTATCCGCCATAGGTGTCAACGATGATCTTACGACCGGTGAGACCGGAGTCACCGTGAGGACCGCCTACTACGAAACGTCCGGTGGGGTTAACAAAAATCTTGGTGCTCTCATCAATAAGCTCTGCAGGGATGATAGGCTTTATAACGTTTTCGATAACATCGGCACGAATCTGTGCAAGCTCCACATCAGCACTGTGCTGAGAGGAGATAACCACTGCGTCAATGCGGACAGGCTTGTCGTCCTCGTATTCCACAGTTACCTGTGATTTGCCGTCTGCACGCAGGTAGGGAAGAGTGCCGTTCTTGCGTACTTCGGTAAGGCGAAGCGCAAGCTTGTGTGCAAGGGAGATAGGAAGCGGCATAAGCTCGGGAGTTTCATCGCAGGCATAGCCGAACATAAGACCCTGGTCGCCTGCGCCTGTATCGTACTTGTCGGTAAGCTCGCCCTCTTTTGCCTCAAGCGCCTTGTCAACGCCGAGCGCGATATCGGGAGACTGACCGTGAATCTGATTGAGCACTGCGCAGGTGTCGCAGTTGAAGCCCTTTGCATCGTCGTCGTAGCCGATCTCACGGACTGTTTCGCGGACGATCTTCTGAAAATCAACAGTTGCGGTTGTAGTGATCTCGCCCATGAGCATTACAATACCGGTAGTGGTTGTAGTCTCGCAGGCAACACGGGACATGGGGTCCTGTGCAAGCAGTGCGTCAAGCACTGCATCGGATATCTGGTCGCAAATTTTGTCGGGGTGTCCTTCAGTTACGGACTCCGAAGTAAAAAGATGTCTTGCCATTATGTATTCCTCCGTTTTATATGCGGCAAAAGTAAAGCCCTCGGACAACCGAGGGCGTAAGGGCTATGATCCTCTCATCTCCTCGGATTTAGCACCACGCGCCAAAAGACGCAGGTTGCCGGGTTTCACGGGGCCGGTCCCTCCACCACTCTTGATAAGATATTATTTTTTACTCATACATTGTATCATAAAATATGAGCTTTGTCAATAGTATTGTGCATTTATATGAAAAAATTCACGATTTGTGCACCGAATTGGGAAACAATGGTCATGATGATTCCGGCACCGATAACGCCGCCGAATATAGAGACCGTTGCCTTAAGCTTGTTCATATCAAACAGTGATGCAACAAGTGCTCCTGTCCACGCACCAGTTCCGGGAAGTGGGATCGCAACGAACAAAAACAGTCCCCATGCTGCATATTTTTCGATCTTCGGGCGATTCTTATCGGCTTTTTCGTAGAGCCAGTTGGATACCTTATTAAAAAGTGCAATTTTGCATCCGCGCATCCATTTGAGGATTGCTTTTACAAAGAGAAGTATAAAAGGTATAGGCAGACAGTTGCCGATGATAGATACTATCAGCGTAGTTGTCCAAGGAAGCTCCATTCCCGTGCCGATCGGCACAGCACCGCGCAGTTCGATGAGAGGAACCATGGATACAAAGAAAATTGTGATATATTTTGTAAGCGTTGACAAGGATTTGCCCTCCTAAATGTTATATGTGCAGGATTTTAGATAATCTTTTGTACAAAAGAAGATTTATAACCGAGCAGGCAACCCCTTTTACTAAATTAAACGGAGCGACTGCAAATATTATCAGTGTTTCAAGAGAGCTGACGTTGGAATTTGCTTCACTGCCCATGGAAATTATGGCATCCATCGGAAAATGTGCCAGCTTTACGTAAGCAGGAATCATAATAAAGTAGTTTACGAAGCAGCCTATAATAACAAGGGAGAAAATTCCCGTAATAAGCGCGATAATCGCACCTTTAAGCGATTTTTTGTACTTGTAAATAATGGATGCAGGTACTACAAGAGCACATCCCATAGCAAAATTGGCAAGTTCTCCAACGCCTGCTGTTATTGTTCCGTTTATGCAGAGATTGAGTATATTTTTCAAAAGCTCCATTACTACAGCAGATAACGGTCCCATTGCAAAGCCGCCCATCAAGATTACAGCTTCCGAAAGATCAAGCTCATAGAAACCGGGCGCAAAGGGAAGGGGAAATTCAAAAAGCATAATAATAGCGGAAATTGCGGTGAGTATTGCAATTTTTGTCATATTGTGAAGCGTGAAAAACTTATTTTTATTGATGTTCATAACAATTCTCCTTATATTTTTAAGGAGAAGACAAAAATACCCAATAGCATAGGCTATCGGGGCAGACATTTACAAAAATATTGTCAGCACATTCATCTTCTCTCATCCGGACTGTACCGTCGGTTCGGGAATCTCACCCGATCAGCCTTTTTTGGCTCGCGGACTTGCATGATACTGCTTACCGCCGGTATGGAATTTCACCATGCCCCGAAGATATAAAATAAATTTTTGGGGTCGCCTACGCGACCCCAAAAAGCTTAGCATAAGCTAAAATTATTCAATGATGGATGCAACAACGCCGGATCCAACAGTTCTGCCGCCCTCACGGATAGCGAGACGGAGACCCTGCTCGATAGCGATAGGAGTGATAAGCTCAACAGTCATATCAACGTTATCGCCAGGCTTGCACATTTCAACACCCTCGGGAAGGTTGATGATACCGGTAACCTTGGTAGTTCTGAAGTAGAACTTAGGTCTGTAACCGGAGAAGACGGGCTTCTGACGTCCACCCTCTTTTTCAGTAAGAACGTAAACCTGAGCTACGAACTTAGTGTGGGGGTTAACGGAGCCGGGCTTGCAGAGAACCTGACCGCGCTCGATCTCGTTCTTCTGGATACCACGGAGAAGTGCACCGATGTTATCGCCTGCCTCAGCAGTGTCCATAAGCTTGTGGAACATCTCGATACCGGTAACAACAGTCTTCTTGCGCTCTTCGGTAAGACCGATGATCTCAACTTCCTCGTTGAGCTTGATTACGCCGCGCTCAACACGACCGGTAGCAACAGTACCACGACCGGAAATGGAGAATACGTCCTCGACAGGCATAAGGAAGGGCATGTCGTCGTTTCTTGCAGGAGTAGGAATGTACTCGTCAACAGTCTTCATGAGCTCAACGATAGAAGCATACTCGGGAGAGCTGATATCGGTGGACTCGGAGAGAAGAGCCTCACGAGCGGAACCGCGGATGATAGGAGTATCATCGCCCGGGAAGTCGTACTCGTTGAGGAGGTCACGGATCTCCATGTCTACGAGGTCAAGAAGCTCAGCATCGTCAACGATGTCGCACTTGTTCATGTAAACAACGATTGCGGGAACGCCAACCTGACGAGCAAGAAGAACGTGCTCGCGGGTCTGCTGAAGAGGACCGTCAGTACCTGCAACAACGAGGATAGCACCGTCCATCTGAGCAGCACCGGTGATCATGTTCTTAACGTAGTCAGCGTGGCCGGGGCAGTCAACGTGAGCGTAGTGACGGTTTTCAGTCTCGTACTCAACGTGTCTGGTGTTGATTGTGATACCACGTGCCTTCTCCTCGGGAGCGTTATCGATCTGGTCGTATGCCATGAACTCGTTAGCGCCGTTAGCGATGGAGAGAGTCTTGGTGATAGCAGCGGTAAGGGTGGTCTTACCATGGTCAACGTGACCGATGGTACCAATGTTAACATGGGGTTTTGTTCTTTCGAATTTAGCCTTTGCCATTTTAAATTTCCTCCTTAAAATTGACTTTTAAAGTATATTGTGTTATAAACCGTTCCCGACGGATTGCCGTCGGGAGACGGTCTTAAAACCATAGTTCGTGGCGGAGAAATTTACGTTTTCGCCAAGCGAAATCGGTAACGAAGTTGCCGAAGAAAATTTCTCACTTGCATAGAGTAATACAGCAGAGAAATTTGCGGTTTCGCGAAGCGAAATTGATAACGGAGTTATCAAAGTAAATTTCTCACTTGCAGCCTCGCGAAGCGATGCTGCTTTATGCCTTCTTGCCTCTTTCGGTAATGATCTTTTCCTGGATGGACTTCGGAACTTCAGCAAAGTGGCTGGGCTCCATGGAGTAGAGACCGCGACCCTGAGTTCTAGAACGAAGGTCGGTTGCATAACCGAACATTTCTCCAAGCGGAACAGAAGCGATTACCTGAGTTGCACCGTTGTCGTCATCCATAGTCTGGATCTGACCGCGGCGGGAGTTGATATCGCCGATAACGTCGCCGAGGTAGTCGTTAGGTGTAATAACCACAACCTTCATCATAGGCTCGGTGATAACGGGATCTGCCATCTTCATAGCTTCCTTGAAGCACATGGAGCCGGCGATCTTGAACGCCATTTCGGACGAGTCAACTTCGTGGTAAGAACCATCGTAAAGAGTTACCTTAACGTCAACAACGTTGTAGCCAGCAAGTACACCGGTCTGCATTGCAGCCTGAATACCCTGGTTAACAGGCTCGATGTATTCCTTCGGAATAGCACCGCCAACAACCTTGTTTTCGAAGAGATAACCTGCACCCGGCTCGTTAGGCTCAAGAATGATCTTACAGTGACCGTACTGACCCTTACCACCGGACTGACGAGCGTACTTGTGCTCGTGGTCGACTTTCTTTCTGATGGTCTCTTTGTAAGCAACCTGAGGCTTACCGATGTTAGCCTCTACCTTGAACTCACGAAGAAGTCTGTCAACGATAATTTCAAGGTGAAGCTCACCCATACCTGCGATGATGGTCTGACCGGTCTCATCGTCGGTGTAGGTTCTGAATGTGGGGTCTTCCTCTGCGAGCTTAGCAAGCGCGATACCCATCTTCTCCTGACCTGCTTTGGTCTTGGGCTCGATAGCAACGCGGATAACAGGCTCGGGGAATTCCATGGATTCAAGGATAATGGGGTTGTCCTCGTCGCAGAAGGTATCACCGGTAGTGGTGTTCTTTACGCCGATAACAGCCGCGATATCACCGGAATAGCAAATGTCGATATCCTTACGGTCATTTGCGTGCATCTGAAGAATACGTCCGAAACGCTCCTTAGAGTCCTTGGTAGAGTTGTAAACAGTAGTACCTGCGGAAACTGTACCGGAGTAAACTCTGAAGTAGCAGAGCTTACCAACGAAGGGGTCGGTCATAATCTTGAATGCGAGAGCAGAGAAGGGAGCCTTGTCGTCGGAAGGACGCTCGTCCTCTTCTTCTGTTCCGGGGATGACGCCCTTGATTGCAGGAACGTCTGTAGGTGCGGGCATGAAGTCAACGATAGCATCGAGGAGCTTCTGTACACCCTTGTTCTTATAGGAAGTACCGCATACAACAGGAACGATCTTGTTGTCGATAGTAGCCTTGCGAAGTGCCTTCTTAAGCTCTTCTGTGGTGATCTCCTCACCGTCGCAGTAGCGCATGAAGAGTTCCTCGTCGGTCTCGCAGATGGATTCGATCATTGCGGTACGGTATTCTTCTGCCTTTTCAAGCATATCCGCGGGAATTTCTTCAACGCGCATATCCTTACCAAGGTCATCGTAGTAAACGTCAGCTTTCATTTCCATAAGGTCGATGATTCCCTTGAAGGTATCCTCTGCACCGATAGGAAGCTGAATCGGCACTGCATTAGCCTTGAGGCGGTCGTGCAGCATCTTTACTACGCGGTAGAAATCGGCGCCCATGATATCCATTTTGTTGACATAGCACATACGCGGAACGCGGTACTTGTCAGCCTGGCGCCATACGGTTTCGGACTGAGGCTCAACGCCGCCCTTTGCGCAAAGTACGGTTACGGAACCGTCAAGTACGCGAAGGGAACGCTCAACTTCAACGGTAAAGTCAACGTGACCGGGGGTATCAATGATGTTGATACGGTTGTTGTTCCAGTGGCAGGTGGTAGCTGCGGAGGTAATGGTTATACCACGCTCCTGCTCCTGTGCCATCCAGTCCATGGTCGCGCCGCCGTCGTGAGTCTCGCCCATCTTGTAGTTTACACCCGTGTAGAACAGTATACGCTCAGTCGTTGTGGTCTTACCAGCATCGATGTGAGCCATGATACCAATATTACGGGTTCTTTCAAGCGGGTATTCTCTGCCCATTTGATTTTTCTCCTTTCAAGAAATTCGTATGTGAGATTAATATCTGTAGTGAGCAAACGCTTTGTTTGCTTCTGCCATTCTGTGGGTCTCTTCTTTCTTCTTGAAAGCGCCGCCCATAGAATTGAGTGCATCGAGGATCTCGTTTGCGAGTCTCTCTGCCATGGTCTTCTCACCGCGAGTTCTCGAATAGGTTACTACCCAACGCAGACCAAGGGTCTGACGTCTTTCTGCTCTTACCTCCATCGGTACCTGGTAAGTGGAACCGCCTACACGGCGAGCCTTAACTTCAAGCACAGGCATGATGTTTTCAAGAGCTTCGTTGAAAGCTTCGAGGGGATTTCTGCCCAGCTTTGCCTCTACGATAGCGAATGCATCGTAAACGATCTTCTGTGCAACACCCTTCTTGCCATCATACATAATGTTGTTGATAAGCTTTGTTACGAGCTTAGAATTGTACAACGGATCCGGTAAAACGTCTCTTTTGGAAATTTGACCTCTTCTCGGCATTGTAACTTCCCTCCTTCATATAAATTTATGATATCATAGGTACTCGAAAGTTTTCTCCCGTTAATGCTTGGTAAAAAGTAAACTTTCCGACGGACGCTTACCCTGTTTGCGGACACAGTAAACAAATCCCGATTATTTTCTTTAAACATCAAGCTAACATAAAAG
>JAZTWV010000015.1:0-69882 GCA_045636145.1 Candidatus Flemingiibacterium sp. | reverse complement strand
CAAGATCCAACGCTGTTACCAAGATCGACATCGGTGAGAAGATCACCAAGGGTCGCGGCGCAGGCGCTAACCCCGAAATCGGCGCAAGAGCCGCAGAAGAATCTCTCGAAGAGATCAAGAAGATGCTCGAGGGCACACAGATGGTATTCGTAACCGCAGGTATGGGCGGCGGTACAGGTACAGGTGCCGCTCCTATCGTAGCAAAGACCGCAAGAGACATGGGCATACTTACTGTCGGTGTTGTAACCAAGCCTTTCGCTTTCGAGGGCAAGGTTCGTATGGCTCAGGCTGAGGCAGGCATCAAGAATCTTATTGAGGTAGTTGACTCCCTCATTATTGTTCCCAACGAAAGACTTAAACAGGTATCCGATACAAGAATAACCCTCGTAAATGCATTTGAGGTTGCCGATGACGTTCTTCGTCACGGTGTACAGAGCGTTGCAGAGCTTATCGCGGTTGACGGCTTCATCAACCTCGACTTTGCAGACGTTACCGCTATCATGACCAACGCAGGCTACGCTCATATGGGTGTGGGCAGTGCTACAGGTAAGGAAAAGGCGGCTCTTGCAGCAAAGGCTGCAATCTCCAGCCCGCTGCTTGAAACCTCTATCGCAGGCGCACGCGGCATAATCCTCTCCATTACCGGTTCTGCGGATATGACTCTTGAGGATGTTGACACCGCTTCCAATATGGTTAAGGATGAAGCACACGTTGATGCCAATGTTATCTTCGGTGTGGCATTCGATCCTACCCTTGAGGATGAAATGCGCATTACCGTTATCGCTACAGGCTTCGACAGCGCTCCCAAGAGTATGCAGTCTACCGTTGAGTCTCAGGCAAATACCACTGCCGGAACTGCTTCGGCTGAAACCAAGGCAAATGATGCATCCGAAGAAGGTGCTAAGCAGGAGCAGGGCGACGAGCTCATCTCCGATGACGATTTCGGCGAGATACTCGGTATTCTCCGCAACAACAAGGGCAGATAATTGAATATGCAGAAAAGCCGTGCACAGCACGGCTTTTTTTATGTTCTGATCCACACAATACAGAAAAACGCTCCCGAGCAAAAATGCTCGGGAGCGTTTGCGTTATTGATCTTTATTATTTTTGTCCTGCTTTTTCTTTTTTAGCTTTTCCGAGAATTTACCGATAGGGGACTGCTTTGCAAGAGTGTCAGCCGAAGCCTTTATGTGTGCCGCAAAGGAGTGATTGTAGTCATCGTGATTCTGGAATGCACGGTTTTCGCGGTCGGTATAATATTCGAAAGTCTCAGTAGGAAGCTCTTTTTGACGAAGGCGCTTTTCAATGTAGAGCTTAAAGAGCATATACAGTACAGCGAAGATCGGAACACTTATAAACATTCCCGTGAGGCCCCAAAGTCCGCCCATCACTGTGATGGAGAAGAGCACCCAAAGAGAGCTGAGACCTGTGGTTTCGCCGAGAATCTTCGGAACGATGATATTACCATCTATCTGCTGAAGCAGGATGTTGATGATGATGAAAATAAGCACCTTTGAAGGATCGACGATGAAGATTATGAGAACGCCCGGAATCGCCCCTATAAAAGGACCGATGATGGGGATGATGTTGGTAATCGCCACAAGAACGCTTACAAGAGGCGCATAAGGTATGCGTGCTATTGCACAGGCGATGAACATAATGATTCCCACAACGAAGGAGTCAAGGATCTTACCGATAAGATATGAACCGAAGGTTTTGTTGGTAAAGTTTCCGAATTCAAGGATGCTGTTGTACAGCTGCTCTGTGCTGAATGCGCGAATAACCTTTTTTACCTGTGCAATAAGCTTCTCCTTGGAGGACAGTGTATATATTGCGAAGAATATTCCGAGAATCACATTGAACACACCGTTTGCCATGCCTGCAAAGGCGTCAAATACTACAGGAACATAATCCTTGATTATTGTAAATGAATTGGTGATAAGCGTGTCAAGGTTATCGGAAATGAGATCAAGCTGTGCGGAAATATCGGAAAGCTCTGCACCGATGGAAGAATTGGTAAAATAATTTACGAGGGAATTAAAGAAATTTTCAAGGGTAAGATTTGCACTGTCAAATATAGTGTCCGGCAAAAATTCATCCAGCCATGCCACAGTGCTGTCTATATAACCGCTCATTTTTGATGCCAGGTCGGTGAGACTCAGTATGACCTGCGGTATAATCAAAAGAACGAGGATGGTCAGGATTATCAGCAAAATAATCAGTGCCAGCGTTATGGAAAGTCCGCGTTTCAGATTAAACCTGCGGTTTGAAGTGACCTTAAAGCGAAAAATATGCTTTTCTGCCATCTTCATTATTGGATTTGCGATGTATGCTACGGCAAGTCCGATGTAAAACGGCATCATTATTCCGTTAAGTGCGGAAAAGAATGATGAAACACCGTCAAAATTTACAAACAGCGTGAACAGCAGCATTATTGCAAATGCTGTGACTACCGCATATACCGCAATTGTTGTATATTTGCGATTCCAGTCGATTTTCAACTCAGTTCCTCCGTTAGATATTACTACTTATTAAAATTATACTTCAAAAAACGATATGTTGTCAAGTGGTTTCCGAAAGTAATGAAAACATTTAACATATTTTTCAAATATAGCTTCTCTTTTGGCTTAAATATACCGGAATTTATGAAAAAACTTAAAATTTACCGCCTGTATCATTGCAAATCGGCGAGATTTGTGATATAGTATTAGTGTATGGTTAAATATTCAAGAGGTACACTATCATGAAACAAATAAAAGTCGCCCATTCAGGCGGCAGTTACAATATATATTCGGGCGAGGATATTTTATCGGAGGCACTTGCAAAAGTATTTGCTGGATCAGTCTATGACAGAGTATTTCTCGTCTCTGACAGCAATGTGCACGCACTTTGGGGCGAGCATATTAAAACGGAGCTTTCAAAGTGCGGCGCGGAGCTTGCCGGTGAGCATATTTTCCCGGCAGGTGAGCTTAGCAAACGCCTTGAGACAGTTTCCGATATGTATACGTCGTTTGCGTCGGCGAGTCTTACGAGAAAGTCGCTTATTATCGCTCTCGGAGGCGGTGTGTGCGGAGATATGGCAGGGTTTGCGGCGGCAACGTACCTTCGCGGCGTTGCGGTACTGCAAATACCCACCACGCTCCTCTCACAGATAGACTCATCCATCGGCGGCAAGACCGGCGTTGATCTTTCCATCGGAAAGAATCTTGTGGGTGCTTTCCATCAGCCTGCTGCGGTGATTGCAGACAGCCGTTTCCTTGATACACTGCCAAAGCGTTATATGGACGACGGAATGGGCGAGGCTATAAAATACGGATGCATTGCCGATGAAGAGCTTTTCATTGGAATCGAAAACAAAACTATATCCCGCTCGGAGCTCATATACCGCTGTATGAAGATAAAGGCGAGAGTGGTTGAGGAAGACGAGTTTGAGCAGGGGATCCGCGCTATACTTAATTACGGTCATACCGTGGGACACGCGGTAGAAAAGCTTGGCGGATTTGAACGGTTCTCTCACGGTGAATCGGTCGGTATCGGAATGCTGTATGCGGCACGGATCGGGTCAGCTCTCGGGTACAGCAGTGAGTATGAATCAAGAATCCGCGGTGTACTTGAAAAATGGTCGCTTCCAACGGTAATGGACTATCCGGCAGAGGAGCTTATGAAGATCGTCCGCTCCGACAAAAAACGCACTGCCGATTCGGTAAAGTTTATACTTCTTGAAAAGCTCGGCAAAGCGGTTATAAGAAGTATATCGCTTTCGGAGCTTGATGAAGTAATGAAGATATTTTAAAAAAGTGACTGTGAATCCATCCTTTTTGAAAATTTGTATCAACGGGGTAATTAAATCTTGAAAAATATGATATTTTCCCCTTCTGTTATTGACGGAAGGCTTCGTATACCGTCATCGAAAAGTCAATCACACCGTGCGCTTATGTGTGCGGCTTTGGCTGGCAATTCCACTGTGCGCGGTGTTGATATCTCAAACGATATTGCCGCGACTGCAAATGCGCTTCGTGCGTTTGGGGCTGAGCTTACCTATGATGAGGCACAGCATACGTTTTATGTTGACAGTCCCTGTGTGCGCGGTATTTGTGCCGGGAACGTGAACTGCGGCGAATCTGCATCAACCCTACGTTTTTTCATTCCGCTTGCGGCGGCGCTTGGTGTGGAGGCGACATTTGCCGGTGAGGGCAGACTTCCAAAGCGCCCTACCGATATCTATAAGCCTATGCTTGAAGCAAACGGTGCGCATCTTACCTATACATCTGACGGAGATTTTCTCCCCCTTGCGGTTTCGGGACAAATTTCTGCCGGAGAATATTCGCTTCCCGGCGATATTTCATCACAGTTTGTCACGGGACTTCTCTATGCGCTGTCTGCGATTTCGGGTGAGAGCCGTATAGTGATCACCACACGGCTCGAAAGCAAGCCTTATGTCGACCTTACAGTCGATATGCTCGCCGAATTTGGTGCTGATATTACCGAAACCGACTTCGGCTATCTTGTAAGAGGCGGAAAGCTTAAGCATCGTGACATATATGTGGAGGGCGACTGCTCACAGGCGGCATTTTTTGCTGTGGCGGCGGCAATCGGCGGCAGAGTTACAATGAGCGGTATCAGGCGTGATACAAAGCAGGGCGATTTTGCACTTTTTGATATCATGAGCCGCTTTGGAGCGCGTGTTGAATGGAACGGCGGCGATGTAACCGTTGCAAAGGGCGAAAAGCTTACGGCTTCAGATATAGATGCCGCGGATATACCTGACCTTGTGCCTGCACTTGCCGTAATGGCGGCTTTTGCAGAGGGGACGACCCGTATCTACAACGCAGGGCGTCTTCGCATAAAGGAAAGTGACAGAATTGCTTCCACCGCCAACATGCTGAAGGCGATAGGTGCTGACGTAAGTGAGACAGAGGACGGACTTGTAATTACAGGAAAAAGCTCACTTCCCGGCGGCGTAGTGTGCTCGGAAAACGACCATAGAATAGCTATGGCGGCAGCGGCGGCATCTGTGGGATGTACGGGAGATGTTATTGTTGACGACATGAGCTGTATCGGGAAATCCTATCCGGAATTTGTACATGATTTTATGTCTGTTTGTGTTAGAAGATAGGCTGTTATGAGAAAGATAGATTTGAATTCACCGGCGGCACTTGACCGTGTGGTGGGATATGATGTCGACGCTATTGAGAAGACGATACGCTCACAGCTTGCACGGCTTGGCGCAGAAAATATGTTTGATTCAAAGCGTGTTGTGATAAAGCCAAATTTGGTTATGAAAAAAGCACCGGAAGCGGCGGCAACGACCCATCCCGTGGTGCTTGAAGCCATGATACGCATATTAAAAGAGCGTGCGGCGGATATAATAATCGCAGAAAGTCCGGGCGGTCTTTATACAAAAGAGACGCTGAAAGCCACATACCGCGGATGCGGCATTTTGGATGTAGCAGAGCGATACGGCGTCAGCCTCAATTATGACACAGGATCGCGTCCGAAGGATGCACCGAGCGGCAAAACATCAAAGATGTTTGACATCATCACGCCAATACTTGAAGCGGATGTTATTGTCAATCTTGCCAAGCTGAAAAGTCACTCTCTGACAGGCTACAGCGGTGCGGTTAAAAATTATTTCGGCACTGTTCCGGGCGTTACAAAATTTGAGATGCACGCAAGATTCCCCGATTATAACGATTTCGGCTCTATGCTTGCAGATCTCTGTGAGATGATACTTGAAAACAAGCCTACATTCAATGTTATTGACGGTATTTTAGCCATGGAGGGAAACGGACCTACAGGCGGCAATCCCAGACGGCTTGACTGCCTTATATCGGGTGTGAATCCATTTGTGGTTGATATTATCGGCGCGTCTGTTATCAAAACCGATGGCGTTATTATGCTTGATGAGGGTGTGCGGCGCGGTTACTGTCCCGTGAGTGCAGGTGACGTTAATCTTATGTCCGCAGAACCGCTTGACAACTTCGTGGTGGATGATTTCTTAAAGCCGGATACCGCAAAGCGTAAAGGTGCAAGCTCGCTTCTTGCAAGGCTTCCGAGTATGTTCGGCGGCAGACTCAATGCGTGGCTTCAGCCAAAGCCTGTTGTTAGTAGCGGAGTCTGCGTTGGATGCGGTGAGTGTGTAAGAAGCTGTCCGCGACATACGGTTGTGCTTAAGACGAACAAGAAAGAGAAAAAGAAGGCAGTCATTATACACGATGAATGCATAAGGTGCTACTGCTGTCAGGAGCTTTGCCCTTTTAAAGCGGTAAAAATAAGGAAAAATCCGATCATAAAGCTGATCGGCGGATGAAGTCTGAAAAATAAATTTTTCAGACTGTGTTTTGTGGCTTACATCGCCGTCCCGGCAATGTTTTGCTTCGCAAACCAGCCCCGAACTCCATGCGATGCTTTGCATCGCTTAGAAAGGAAACTTTCGCTTCGCGAAAGTCATGGTCATAATTATGACAAAAATAATTAAAAAGGCACCTGCCAAGATAAATCTGTTCCTTGAAGTGAGTGCGCGCCGCCCTGACGGGTATCATGATATTGAAAGCGTTATGCAGACTGTATCGCTTTTTGACCAGCTTACATTTGTGATTAAAGAGAGCGCGGGACAGAACATATCTGTTGAGTGCTCCGTTCCCGATGTGCCCTGTGATGAGCGGAATTTATGCTATCGTGCCGCGAAGCTCTTTTTTGAAGCGGCAGATGTGAAAGAATACGACCTGTCTATAAGCATTGATAAGCATATACCAATGGCGGCAGGACTTGGGGGCGGAAGCTCCGATGCCGCGGCGACGCTTGCGGCACTTAATGAGTTGTATGACGGTGTTTTTTCAAAAAGTGAGCTGTGCGCACTTGGACGAAAGATCGGTGCGGACGTGCCATTCTGCATAATGCAGGGTATAAGCATTACAAAAGGCATCGGCGACGTATTTTTGCCCTGTGCACCGCTTCCCGACTGCTATATCGTTATCGCTTGCCGAGGCGAGGGCGTTTCAACGCCTGCCGCATATAAAAAGCTTGATGAAATGTATGATTTTTCCGCTCGCAGTGTGGATGCAGGTGAATTTGCGGTACTTATAGGCAGCGGTGAGCTTCCGGCTATCGCCAATGGAATGACCAATATATTTGAATCTGCGGTGCTTCCACATCATGCCGAGGCACGTGAAATAAAGGACATATTGTCGTCGGCCGGTGCACTTCGTGCTATGATGAGCGGAAGCGGACCGTCGGTTTTCGGTATTTTCGAGACGGAAAGCCTTGCCCAATCGGCGCAGAGAGCACTTCTTGAAAAGGGAATTGCCTCACACCTTTGTAAGCCCTATTATCCGGAGTCTTAATAAGACCTTGGGTGGGAAATATAAGAATTTTTTATAAGAATGGAGTAAAAAAATGAAAGCAGCTAACAAAATCACAGCCGCAGCACTTGCATTACTGCTTGCGGCATCCGTTACAGCCTGCGGAAATTCAAATGCAGGTTCTGCCTACAATTACAGCAACGGTCTTGACGAGAACGGATTCTTTGAAGGAATTAAAGCATCCGATATCGTGACTCTCCCCGAATACAAGGGCGTTGACATTGACAGCGGTATTCCTGTTGCGTCCGATGAAGAGGTGGAGAAAGAAATTTCAGGCATCACTTCTTCTTACAGCTACTATGAGCAGATAAAGGACCGTGCGGCGGAAGACGGCGACACACTCAATATTGACTATGTTGGAAAGATTGACGGCGTACAGTTTGACGGCGCCAACACCGGCGGACTCGGCACTGAAGTAACTATCGGTGTAACTGAGTATGTTGAGGGATTTTTAGAGCAGCTTATCGGTCATACTCCGGGTGAGACTTTCAGCGTTACGGTAACTTATCCGGAAGATTACGGCAGAGAAGACCTTAACGGCAAAGAGGCTGTGTTTGATGTTACCATCAACTATATACGCGGCGAATACATTGAAGCTGAGCTTACCGATGAAATTGCGGCTGACTATGGATTTGAGAGTGCCGAGGCTCTTATTGAGGATATCAAAAAGTGGCGTGTAAATATGGACAAGTTCTATTTCTTCACCGATCTTCTTGCGAATGCCGAATGTGAGGAAGTTCCTCAGAGCGTTGTGGATTATCTTATAAATTACGAGATGTCATACTTTGAAACCGAGGCGGCAAATTACGGATATACCTTAGATGAGTATATGTCCCTTATGGGCTACGATTCAAAGGAAGCATATATTGAAGCCGGCAAGGAGACGTATATTGCGGATGCCAAGCTTTATCTTGCGGCACAGGCTATTGCGGAAATCGAAGGCATTACCGTTACCGACGCGGATATTGAAGCCGCAGGTTATACAGAGCAGGTAGAAATATACGGCAAGCCCTATATAAAGCAGTTTATGCTGTATCAGGAAATTCTTCCTCAGTTTATTATTGACAACGGAAATCTTGTGGACGGACTCGACACATCCGAAGCAGAGTAATAGCTAAATCAAAAACAAGGTCAATCAAAACGATTGACCTTGTTTTTTGCGTAGAACGCTTATTACACCACAATTTCCGCGCGGCTTCCGCCTGTGCGGTTCTTGGTAACAATGATGCGCCGCTCAATTCGCTCTTTAAGCTCGGATACATGGGATATAATGCCCACAAGACGGCATTCGTCGGATAGCTTTATGAGAGTGTCGATCGACTGCGCAAGCGAATTTTCGTCAAGAGAGCCGAATCCCTCGTCAACGAACATGGTATCAAGTCTGATACCGCCTGAGGATGACTGTATTTCATCCGATAAACCAAGTGCAAGTGACAGCGAGGCTTTAAATGCTTCTCCGCCGGACAGAGTGGAAACGCTTCGCTCCGTTCCGTTGTAGTGGTCCACAACATCAAGCTCCAAGCCGCTTTGAGAGCGGTTGTTCTCAGGAACTATACGGCGTTTTAATTCATACTGTCCGCCTGACATCATCATGAATCTGGTGTTGGCTCTTGATATGATACGGTCAAAGAATGTCATTTGCACATATGTCTCAAGCATTATTTTTTCTCTGCCGCTTATATTGCCGTTTGCTGTGTTGGAAAGTGTACGGAGAGATATAAGCTGTTTTTCGGCGGATGCAAGCTTGTCTGCGGCAGAGCGATATTTTGTGAGTGCCGATACGTTTGCTTCAATGCGTACCTGAAGGGCTGTAATACGGTCATTTAGAAGTCGTTTTTCGTCTGTCAAGGCAGTGTGTTTGGCTGTGAGCGCGTCAACGTCAATTGCAGTCGTATCCTTAAGCCGTGCTTCCAAAAGGGATATGGTTTCACCGAGACCGTTCACTTCTGCTTTGCAATCATTGTGACGCGTTATGGCATCTTCAAGTGCGGCGCGGTACTTTGAAAGCTCGGCGGTTTCGGCTTCAATACACTTCTTCGCCGAGAGGCGGCTGTCGAACTCCAACAGCGATGTCAGCTTCTTTATGGACTCGTCTATATTACAAAGACGGCTTTTGGCGGCATTAACCTCGTCGCTGAGTTTTCGTGATTTGGTATCAAGCGCTTCAATTTCAGTGGTCAGCCTAGGAATAATTACAGCAAGCTCACTGCGCCTTGTGATTCGCCTTTGTTCGGCGGCAAGCTCGGCGCTTACTTTTGATATTGAAGCGTCGCATATGTCCGCCTGCTTTTTGCATTCATTTTCTATATCATCATACTCTGCTCCTAAAAGCTGGACGGAAAGTTTCCGTATGGCGGAGTATTTTTCATCACACTTGCCGATAAGCCTTTCGGCATCCGCACTTTTTTCCATGGCTTGTGCCATGGTTTTTTCGCTTATTTCGGCGGCTTGATTCAGCTCTTCCTCGGTAGGGGCGCGAAGAGCTTTCTTTGCCGGATTCGGATGGTGGCAGGAGCCGCATACGGGGCACGGAGAGCCATCGGAGAGCGTCTCTGCCAACACACCTGCCCTGTCATCAAGGAATGCCTTGTTAAGCTTATTAAGGGTAGTCTGCATCTGCTCTGCGTGAGTGGAAATAAGTATGTATTCCGCTTTTACGGCATCACGTTGTTTTGTCATTGCCCCATACATATCAAGCTCGTGTGATAATCCGGTGAGTGCCTGCCTGCGAGCTGAAAGCTCGCGCTTTTCAGCTTCCAGCCGCTCCACCGCTTCTCCTGTATGGGACAGCTCCTCAGCTTCGCTTGAAAGAATACGCAGTTCAGCCTTGCTCTTTTCATGCTGAGCGAGTATATCGGCGAGTGCCGATGAACTTTCTGATACCGTGCGCATTTCATTTGTCAACTGTTCGCGAAGTCCTTCAAGCTCATCGTATCTTGGCAGATTTCCTTTTGTAAGGGTGATATGCTCATGGAGACGGTCGCGCTTCGGCGCACGTGCACTCTCGCATTTGAGTGCTTCGGTCAAGGAATCAAGGGCGGCACTGCGGGCGATAAGCTGAGTTTTTGCACCTTCAAGGGCGTTTTTGTTTTTCTCAATTTCCTGTGCTTTGCCAAGAGATTTTGCAAGCTCCGATAATTCGCGCTCAATCACGGTCATTCGCTCAGACAAAGCGGTATGCTCGGATTTGTCGGCGGATATAATTTTTTCGGCAAGCACCAAGGTTTCTTCTGAGGACAGCTTGCCGGAACGTGCCGATTCAAGTTCATCGGAAAATGAATCGTCCGCATACATACCGTCAAGATACTGCTTTGCACCAAACGACAGCATCTCATATTCGCGGTGTGCAGAAGCGGCGGCGGATTTCAACTCCTCCTGGAGTTCCTTGTACAGACCTGTTCCGAAAAGCTTGCGGAATATCTTGATACGGGTGTCTGTGGCGGCAAACAGAAGCTCACGGAAATCCCCCTGTGCTATCATAGCTATTTGGCAAAATTGGGTTTTGTCAACCCCTATAAGAGCGCGGATAGCCTCATCAACCTCTTTTATTTTGGTGACGACAGTGCCGTCAGGTCGTATAAGCTCCGCCTCTGCACGGCTTGTTGTCATACCGCCGCCGCGCTTTGATTCGCGCTTATATTCGGGACTGCGGCGCACAGTATAAATATCCCCTGAATATTCAAAGACAAGCTCTACCTCGGTAGGGGTATCGGCCGCGGCATATTTTGAGCGAAGCTGAGCGGCATCGCGGTGAGAACCGCTTGCCTCTCCGTATAATGCAAAGGTGATTGCATCAAAAATCGTGGTTTTTCCGGCTCCGGTGTCGCCGCAGATAAGGTATAGTCCGTCTCTTCCGAGACGGTCCATATCAAGCGTTACGGTATCGGCATAGGGCCCGAATGCACGCATTGTGAGTTTTAAAGGTCTCATTTTTTATGCTCCTTTTCACCGAGCTTTTCAAAAAGTTCCTCTATATATGCTTGCTGTTCGTCACTCATAGGACGGTCGTTCTGCTTTTCAAAAAAGCATGAAAAAAGCTCAAACGGAGTGCGCTTTTCGTCAGATATATCCGTACTTGCCACACCTACTGCACGTGTGCGGCGATTATCGTAATCAAGCTTCATAAGATTCGGGTATATGACACGCAGCTTTGACATTGCATCCGGAATATCGTCCTCATCGGTAAGCGTGATGTGAAGATAGTCACCGCACGCGGTGTTTTCGTAATTTTTCCGCAGAGTCAGAGAATCGTAGCTCCCGCGAAGCTCTCTGAGATCATGTTTTGGAACAAGGGGCAGGGTGCTTATTTTCATATCCCCTTTTTCCCCCATGTCAACTACGGTAACGGATTTTTCGTGCGCCGCTTCGGAGAAAGAATATTTAAGCGGTGTGCCGCAGTAACGTACGGTGTCACGTGTGATTTTCTGGGGCGTATGTATGTGACCGAGAGCCACATAATCAAATCCGTCGAGCACAGATACATCAACATTGTCAGAGCCGCCCACACTCAGCTCCTCAGAATCCGAGCGTGACGCACCGGTGATAAACTGGTGAGTGACAAGTACATTCCGAAGTCCCTTGTCAATTCCCATTTGCTCTACCGCAATGCGCACGGCATCGGTATATGATTCGCAGGTGGCGTCGGGAAAGCATTTTCTCGCTTGAGAGGGCTTTATGAACGGCAGAAGATAGAAATTTACCTCACCGTATGAGTCAAAAAGACGAATTGGCGTGACGTTTCCGTCCCAAACCGGTGACACATATATTTCAGCTTCACTGAGAAGTCCTGATGCGAATGCCATTCTTTCCGGGGAGTCATGATTGCCGCTTATTATTAACACTTTTATGTTCTTTTGGCGCAGTTTTGAAAGAAATCCGTCAAACAGCGTTACCGCTTCGGCGGTTGGGACGGATTTGTCGTATACGTCGCCTGCAATGACCACAGCATCGGGACGGTGCTTGTCCGCGGCATCAAGTATCATGTCGAGTATGTATAATTGATCTTCAATAAGCGAAAACTCAAAGAGCCGCTTCCCGAGATGAAGATCGGACAGATGAAAAAATTTCATAGTTGCCTCACTGACTAAGGAAATCGTTTGTATACTTTATTATAGCATAAATTGCGCCGAAGTGCAAGTAAAAAAGGACCGCCGTCATTCGGCGGCGGGGAATGTGACTAAGTCACGGAAAATATAATTTACAGAGGGTATAATATAGGTGTAAATCAAAAAACGAAAGGAATGTGACAAAATGTCGGTTATAAACATAAACAAAGAGAATCTGGAGCTTTTTAGGAATAGCGAGAAACCTGTTCTCATTGATTTCTATGCAGATTGGTGCGGCCCCTGCCGCATGGTTTCTCCCATTATTGATGAGATTGCCGAAGAACGCGATGATATCGTAGTGGGAAAGGTAAACGTTGACTTGGAGCAGGAGCTTGCAGGCGAATTCGGCGTATTCAGCATCCCTACTCTTGTTGTGATGAAAGAGGGAAAGATTGTTAATCAGGCTACGGGCGCACGTCCCAAGGCTCAGATACTGTCGCTTTTAGAGAGTTAATTCGCGAAGCCTCTTCTTGTCGAGAATGTTGATTCCACCCCGTGAATAGGATATAATGCCCTCTGCGGCAAAATATTTAAGCATTCTCGATATAGCCTCACGAGCAGATCCCATGTATTTTGCGATCTGCTCGTGAGTCAGTTTTACGGTATCGCCACTGTTTTTGGCAATTTCATCAAGCAAAAAGATAGCAAGACGACGATCAAGGCTCATAAAGAGTATCTGTTGCATTACCCACATAACGTCGGAAAAGCGGCTGAGCGCGGCTTCAAGGGCAAATATCTTAGCTTCCGGTATACGGCGTGTCAGATCTTCAAAGGCACAGCCGCCCACAACCACGCATTCGCTGTTTTCCTCTGCGTCAATGAACACGTCAAATGTGATCGTATTAAGTACGCATGATGCTGACAGTATACACATATCGCCCGGAAACAGTCGGTAGAGGGTGATCTCCTTGCCTTCGTCGGAAAGAAGATATATCCTGAGGGTGCCACTTCTCACAAGTATCACGCCTGTGCATTCGTTTCCGTCGTGTATGTTTGTGCCTTTTTCGAAGGTAAAGCTGTGGGATGAATGAAGAAATATTTCTTTGTCAGCAGGACTCATTTGTTCCCAAAAGGGAAATGTGTTTTTAAAAAGATTTATAAGCTGTTCGTTGTCTGTTTTCATCATATCCTCCTCATAACGTCAAATTATAAGTTTATTTTACCATGTCTGTGCGTATATGTCAATAATTCCGAGATTTTTTGAATCAAAGCGTGGAATTTTGCCTCTTTTTGTGACGCAGTCACGGAAATTACGGAAAATATGATGTAAAATATAAGTGCAAAGTAAAAAATTAAGGGAGAATTACCATGACACATATATATGATACAGTAATAATAGGCGGAGGACCGGCAGGGTATACGGCGGCACTTTATGCGGCGCGTGCAGGTCTTGATACGCTTGTTGTGGAAAAAATGGCAGCCGGAGGGCAAATGACGATTACGGGTGTTATCGACAACTACCCGGGATTTGATGAAGGTGTAGACGGTTTTACACTCGGAATGAAGATGCAGGCAGGGGCAGAGCGATTCGGTGCAAAAACGCAGTATGCCGAAATTATAGGCGCGGAGCTTTCGGGCAAAATAAAGCGGCTTATCACCGCCGACGGAGATATACACGCACGCACCGTAATGATCGGCGGCGGAGCTGATCCGCGCAGGCTTTCGGTAGAGGGCGAGGATAGATTGACAGGCCGCGGCGTGCACTACTGCGCCCACTGCGACGGCAGATTTTATAAGGATAAGGTGGTAGCGGTGGTTGGCGGCGGAAACAGCGCGGCATCGGATGCGCTTTATCTTTCGAATCTTGCCAAAGCTGTTTACGTTATCCATCGCAGGGACACACTTCGTGCTACTAAGATTTATCATGAGCCGCTTATGAGGGCTGAAAATGTGAAATTCATCTGGGACAGCACAGTTATTGGTTTTGACGCTGAAGAAAGGCTTCGCGCAGTTAAAATAAAGAATCTGAAAAGCGGGGAAGAGACCCAATTGGAGGTTGACGGCGTTTTTGTCAGCATAGGCCGCAAGCCTGCATCCGAGCTGTACCGCGGCGAGGTGGCGTTAGATGACGCAGGCTACATTATAGCGGACGAAACGACGCGCACGAATATTGATGGCGTGTATGCCATAGGAGATATTCGCACAAAGGCACTCAGGCAGATTGTTACGGCTGTCGCGGACGGTGCTACCGCGGTGCACTTTGCGGAGGAATATCTTGCCGGTGTGTAAGAGGAAAACAAAAAAACATCCACGAGGGATGGTGTTTTGTTTTGGTGACCCGTACGGGATATCGCCACGCGCAAGCGAGGCTTGCACGGTAAATTGCATTTCGTATCGGGTGAACTACACTGCGCCGGCAATTTACGGGGTTCACTTCCGCGCGCAGAGTAGCACAAAACAAAAAACCATCCACGAGGGATGGTGTTTTGTTTTGGTGACCCGTACGGGAATCGAACCCATGTTACAGCCGTGAAAGGGCCGTGTCTTAACCGCTTGACCAACGGGCCATATCCCGACCTATTGACCGAGAAAAATGGTAGCGGAGATTGGACTTGAACCCATGACCTACCGGGTATGAACCGGTTGCTCTAGCCAGCTGAGCTACTCCGCCATATAACACACAATTGCTGTCTGCAATCACCGTGCCTGAATATTATATCACAACCGAAGTTGTTTGTCAATAGGTTTTATAAAAATATTTTTTACTTTTTTTAGGTATACGCTGTGCTTGGCGGCTGCATATAAAAGTGTGAGCATTTTTCAATACTATATGCCTTTCATTATGCGCCGGTGCTCATGAAAATGCACAAAAATATTTATGGAGAATTTGCTATATAGTTGTTATTTATCCTTGATTTTTTTGCGAAAGTGTGATATCATTATTACAGCAACAAGTTTGCATAAAACACAGAGTAGATTCTGATGCGTAAAGTGTCCCATGAACGGGGAGTTGTCTTGGGAACGAAAGGTTTTGCCTGCGGTATCAGATTCGCATCCCGCTGTTACATAACGGAGATATCTCCTATATGTGGCAAGTACGGAATGACTGTCAATAGGAGGTATTTTATTTTTATGAAACTAAGAGATCTCAGAAATGAGCCGATTTACAAAACTCCGTTTTCGGCTGCTTATTGGAAGGATGCCGCCTCACAGCTTTTTGATGTGCGTATCCTTTGCGTAACGGCGATACTTATCGCCATGCGCGTGGCACTTAAATCCATATGGATACCCGTTGGACCTGAACTTAACATTACCATAGGCTTTTTCGTTAATGCACTCGGTGCATCGGTGTTCGGTCCGGTGGTGGCAGTTATAGCGGCGGCTATCAGTGATACCCTTGGATGTATTCTGTTCCCGTCAGGACCTTATTTCTTTCCGTTCATTTTTGTTGAAATAGCAGGTTCATTTGCTTTTGCACTGTTTTTGTGGCGTGCAAAATTGTCTGCGACGCGCATAATCCTCTCTCGCTTCACGGTTGTGGCGGTGTGCAACTTTATTCTCAATCCCTCAATAATGATATGGTACTACGCATGGCTCAATAACGGAAAATCATACGCGTTTGTTACTGTGCCGCGCGTTGTCAAGAATCTCGCACTGTTCCCGGCGGAAGCACTTCTTCTCGTAATCTTCCTCGGCGCACTTGTGCCTGTGCTTGTGAATCTTAGGCTTGTGCCGAGAGAGCAGGCGGGTGATACTATTATTGCTAAGAAGCATATTGTACTGCTTTCCATACTGTTTGTTATAGCTGTGGCAATTGTGGCAGGGTACTACTTTATGTTTCTGCCCACCCAGCCGCAGACAGAGTCCATAACAAGCGGTGACTTGAAGCTGACCGTAAAATCTGACCGCGGCAGATACGATGCCAACGATATATCTGCCGATTCTCCAATTACGCTGACGGCGACGCTGAAAAATAACGGCAAGACCGACATGGCGGCGCAGGATGGAACACCGATAGTTCTTATTAAGCTGATTCCGCTTAATAACAGTGAGGCATATGCAGAACCCACAGTGGAGCTTACCTCAAAGAGCGATCTTACATCGATTGATGCCGGTGGCTCAGTAAGTGTCACGGGCACATACACATGGACAGAGGATGAGCTTGATGCGCTTTACAAGGGCGAATACCATGCAATTGCTCAGGCGGTAGTGATGATCGACGGCGAGGAGCAGATTATCTCTCAAAGTCTTGCGGTTAAGATTAAATAAAATGGAAGGGACTGCTTTTGGCAGTCCCTTTTCTCTGCTTACCCAATAATCTTCGATAACATCTGCGCTGCCGCGCCGCGTGTCACGGGAGCATAGGCATCAATGCTTCCGTCTCCTGTGCCACGCAGGATTCCTACCTCATACAGTCCGTGCATGGCGCTCTGTGCCCAAACGGGAATCGTGTCGGAATCGGCAAATACCGCTACAGAATCAGCCGAACCTATACCGGTGATTCTGGATATTATAACTGCCGCTTCAAGACGTGTTATCTGATTGTTGGGGTAGAAATATCCGTCCGCACCGTCAATTATTCCAAGAGCTTCGGCGGCGGCTACAGACCCCTTATACTCGGTGGGGATATCCGCATCATCTGCAAAGCCTGTCGTGTTTACGGAAAAGCCTCTGTATCCTGCCGCACTCATGGCGAAGTTCAAAAACTCCGCGCGGCTGAGATTTTCATCCGGCAGGAACGCTCCGTTTGAAGAGGGAGTATCAATTACACCTGCACGCACGCAGGAAATAACGGCGGAATTTGCCCAGTGTCCGCCCATGTCTGAGAATATTTCGGTATCATTCGGTATGTCGGCACGAAGCGTGATTTTTGCAGGCTGTGAGCGGTTGCCGTACTTGTCTGTGGCGCATACGGTGAAGCTGTCCTTACCGGTATAACCTTCGTTTGCGGTATACTCATAATATCCCCGTGCCGCATCGGTAAGCTTAAGCGTTCCGTTTTGCGGGTGAGAGAGTATTTCAAATTTTACAGGGTCCCCCTCCGGATCATCGGCAAAAATCGTTCCGAGATGAACGATGCCGGCGTATACATCTGCCTCGGTTGATGCAGTTATACTGTCGGCAGTATTTATCACAGGCGAAATGTTTACATTTTTGGTTGTATATACAGTGCAGGTGTATGTGGTGCCGGAAATGTCACCTCCGCGGCAGAATTTAAATGTGGCGGCAAACTCGTCGCTGCCAAAGGGAACAAATTTTAGTGCGTCAAGATTTCGCTCGGAAATAGTTTGTCCAACCTCCACGTATCTTGAACCGAGACTAAGGCGTCCCATTGTAGGTTCGGGGAGACTTACAATAGTTATTTTTCCTACCGACTCTACTCCAAGTGCCAAGGATAGTTCTTCTGCGGAAAAGTAAATGTCTGTGCCAACAATGCCGTTTGTGGCTACAGTATATTCCTTTGAGATAATGTCAAGAGCGGGGGAGAGCTTATCCTCGGCACGCACCGGAAGAGCTGTGCCGATAATCAGCATAGCACCGAGTACGATAGATACTCCACGGGCGAGTTTTGTGCTGTTTGTGTATTCTTTCATGTTTTCCTCCTTGGTAAAAGAATGAAAAAGTTTTGTACACACCTATTTTTGACGTGACGCGGTCATTTATGCGCATTTTTGTAAAGAATTATCATTAGAAGCGGAAAAAAATTTAAAAATTATTGCTTTAGTATATTGAAATCCGATTTCATCTGTTGTATAATATTCATAGTACAATTATTTTGGAGGAAAGAACCATGATAGGTATCAGAATTGAAAAGACCACTGCTCCCAAGGCAAAGCCTGATTGGGACAATCTCGGATTCGGAAATTTCTATTCCGACCATATGTTTTTAATGAATTACACAGAGGGAAAGGGATGGCATGATGCACGCATCGTTCCTTACGCAAACTTTTCCCTTGACCCTGCAACAATGGTGTTCCACTATGCGCAGGAAATCTTCGAGGGTCTTAAGGCTTACCGTACCCCCGACGGCTCAATTCAGCTTTTCCGTCCCGACAAGAACTTTGAGCGCATGAACCGCACAAACGAGCGTATGTGCATACCTGCTGTAAACGTTGAGGACTGCATTTATGCTCTTAAGACTCTTGTTGATATCGACAGCGATTGGGTACCTGTAAAGGACGGCACATCACTCTACATTCGTCCCTTTATTATTGCGACCGACGTTCATCTCGGCGTTCATGTATCTAAAACATACCTGTTTGCAATAATTCTGTCTCCTGTAGGCTCTTACTATGCGGCAGGCATCAATCCTGTTAAGATATTCGTTGAGAATGAGTATGTACGCGCAGTAAAGGGCGGCACAGGCTTTACAAAGTGCGGCGGTAACTATGCGGCATCTCTTATCGGTCAGGCAAAGGCTGAAAAGCTGGGCTATGCACAGGTGCTCTGGCTTGACGGTATTGAGCACAAATACATAGATGAGGTTGGTGCAATGAACGTATTCTTCGTTATTGACGGAGAGGTTGTTACTCCCACCACCGAAGCCGGCTCTATTCTTCCCGGCGTTACCCGTATGTCCTGCATTGAGCTTCTCCGTAGCTGGGGCTACAAGGTAAGCGAGCGCCGTCTTTCCATTGACGAGGTGGTTGACGCTTACAAGGCAGGCAAGCTTAACGAAGCATTCGGTACAGGTACTGCTGCTGTTATCAGCCCCATCGGTGAGCTTAACAACAACGGTGAAAAGATGATAATAGGCGGCGGCAAGATCGGTGAAGTGGCACAGAAGCTTTACGATAACCTCACAGGTATTCAGTGGGGCAAGCAGCCCGACACTCTCGGCTGGACAGTTAAGGTAAACTGATATTTTAAACTGCCGCACACAGGCTTGTGCGGCAGTTTTTCCCGTTTTACAAGTACATATACATTAAGAAGGAACATCAAATGTTGAAAAACTACTTTAAAATGCTCCGGAGGGAATTTTCGGGGTACAGCGGGTCAAAGCTTATTAAGGACCTTTTGGCAGGACTTACTGTTGCGGCAGTAGCGCTTCCTCTGGCACTTGCTTTCGGTGTTGCCAGCGGCGCAAATGCGGCGGCAGGTCTCATTACCGCTATAATTGCAGGTATCGTAATAAGTGCGCTGTCGGGAGCATCCTTCCAAATATCAGGTCCTACAGGCGCAATGAGTGCGGTGCTTATTACTATCGCTTCAAACGAGGCAATCGGACTTAACGGCGTTTTCCTTGTCTGCATAATCGCCGGAATAATACTTCTTCTTTGCGGTATTTTCCGCCTTGGCAAGCTTGTGTCGCTTATACCGCGTCCCGTAATTACCGGCTTCACATCCGGTATTGCGGTGATAATCGCGCTGGGGCAGGTTGACAATTTCTTCGGTACAGCGTCCGAGGGAAGCTCTTCTGTTGAAAAGCTTATCTCTTACGGCAGACTTGGATTTAAGCCACATCTGTGGACTCTCGTACTCGGTCTGATCGTTGTGGCTGTGATGATAGTGTGGCCGAAAAAGTGGAATGCAAAAATGCCCTCATCCCTTGTGGGTATAATCGTGGCTACCGTTGTTTACGTAATATTCCGCTTTGAGGGTGTTGCGGTCGTTGGTGAAATACCGAAATCGCTGCTTCTTGAGGACAGACTCTCATTTAACGGTCTTGATTTTAATATGCTTACTACGCTGCTTCCGTCGGCATTTACTGTTGCGGCTCTCGGTATGATAGAAAGCCTTCTCTGCGGTGCATCCGCATCCAGAATGAAGAACGAGCCGTTTGACGCGAACATTGAGCTTTTCGGTCAGGCGGCAGGCAACATCATTATCCCGTTCTTCGGCGGTGTGCCTGCAACTGCGGCAATTGCCCGTACAAGCGTTGCTATCAAATCCGGCGCACAGACAAGACTTACAGGTATCTTCCACGCTCTGTGGCTTGTGGCGGCAATGTTCCTTCTTGGTGACATCATGGCACTTATCCCCATGCCTGCTCTTGCCGGAGTCCTCATGGTAACGGCATGGCGCATGAATGAATGGCACGCAATAAAGCATATGTTCGGAAAGAAATTCATAGGTGCCATCATGCAGTTCCTCATAACCATGATAGCTACTGTGGTATTTGACCTGACTATTGCCATTGTTATCGGTATCGTGTTCTCGGTCATGGTTTTTGTAAAGAACGCCGCACATCTTGATGTGACTTCTGCAAAGGTTGATGCATCAAGACTTGCGCCTCGCGGAGAGCTTGGCGGCGGACATGATGACAGTGTTGTTGTCTATGTTACAGGCGAGCTTTTCTTTGCAAATGTTGGCAAACTTTTAAACAAGCTAAGCGAGTGCGGTGAACGTGAGATAATAGTTTCACTCCGCTCCGTTCCCGACATTGACATATCATCGGTTGAGAGCCTTGAGGAATGGTGCATAGAGCAGAAAAATCAGGGCAGACGTGTTGTACTCTGCGGTATGAATGAAAGAGTAGATGCGGTTATGCGCCGCGGCGGAATGTATGAGTCTTTGGGTGAGGAATGCTTCCAAAGAAGTATTGACAAAGCCCTTCTTGCGGATGCCGCACAGCTTTCCGAAGTAAATATGTGAAATAAATAAAATTAGGGACACAGGATTGGCAGATAGCCGTACTGTGTCCCATTTAATTATTCAGATTTTTCCGCTGTCTTTTAGATATCGCTTTACAGCTTCAAGGGATTTGTCACTGATGGCGTGCTCAAGCCGGCACGCATCCTCCGCGGCGGTCACTTCATCCACCCCGAAGGATAACAGCATTGCTGTAAGCACGGTGTGACGCTCGTATATTTTTTCGGCGATCTCACGTCCAAGCTCTGTAAGCGTGAGCGTGCCGTCCGCCGCCATTTTTATGTAGCCGCCGGTCTTCAAAAGACTCATTGCACGGCTGACGCTGGGCTTTGAATAGCCTAAATATTCTCCAACATCAATGGAGTGTACATTTTTATTGCCCTTTGAGAGTATATATATGCTTTCGAGATACATTTCTCCCGATTCCTGAAGTCGCACGAAAACACCTCCTGCAATTCGGATGTATATGTACATTGTATCATATAAATATGAATTTTTCAAGCATTTGTCTGTATTTCGCTATTTAGCGGTTGTACAATGTACACAACACCAAAGTTAGACGCCGCTAACCGCTAGGTGTTTTGACGAAAATGAAAAAATCGCCAAAGAAACTATTGACTTTTTAGCTTACATGGTATATAATTTAATGTAGTTAGCTTAGACTAACTGCACGGTATACGTGTAATTTGTTCGGGGGAACTGTATGAAGACTTTAAAGGATACCAGGATCGGTAAAACGGTCAGAGTTGTGAAGGTACACGGCGAAGGAGCGATCAGACGCCGTATTATGGATATGGGAATTACCAAAGGTGTTGAGGTTACAGTGCGCAAGGTCGCACCTCTTGGAGATCCCATGGAGCTTACTGTTCGCGGATATGAGCTGTCGCTTCGCAAAGCGGATGCTGATATGGTGGAAATAGAAGCTGATTAGTGCCGGGAGAGCGTTCTCCCGGTAAAAAAATGATACGCGGTTAGCATAGGCTAATTGCGGCGGCGAAAACTGATTACTAGGAAAGGACATTCCATTATGAACTTAAAAATTGCCATTGCCGGCAATCCAAACAGCGGTAAGACGACACTTTTCAATGCACTGACAGGCTCAAATCAGTTTGTAGGCAATTGGCCAGGAGTTACCGTTGAGAAAAAAGAGGGAAAATTAAAGAAATATGACGGAGTGATAGTTACCGATCTTCCGGGTATATATTCTCTCTCTCCCTATACGCTTGAAG
Source organism: Candidatus Flemingiibacterium sp. (assembly GCA_045636145.1). Classification (GTDB taxonomy): domain Bacteria; phylum Bacillota; class Clostridia; order Oscillospirales; family CAG-272; genus Flemingiibacterium. Next base: position 47,655 of record JAZTWV010000015.1, on the reverse strand, counting down.
AAGTGGTGGCGAGAAATTATCTTATTGATGAGCGTCCCGATGCTATTCTTAATATTATCGACGGTACAAATCTTGAGCGTAATCTCTATCTTACAACACAGCTTACTGAGCTTGGCGTGCCTGTGGTAATTGCTGTCAATATGATGGATGTCGTTAATAAAAAAGGCGACAAAATAGACTTTGCGGCGCTTTCCAAAGCTCTTGGCTGTAAGGTGGTGGAAATATCCGCTCTTAAAGGCACCGGTATTGACGAAGCGGCTGAAGCCGCAATTGAGGCGGCTAAAAACGGCAAGATCACACCTCAGCATATTTTTTCGGGAGCTGTGGAGCACGCGGTGGCTCATATCGAGGAAGCTTGCATCCACGATATGCCGGCAGATCAGCAGCGTTGGTATGCAATAAAGATATTTGAGCGCGATGACAAGGTAATAGAGAAGCTTAATATCCCGAAGGATGTTATGGCTCATATTGAGAAAGATATCTCTGCCGCTGAGAGCGAGCTTGATGATGATGCGGAATCCATTATTACAAATGAGCGTTATGTTTACATAACCCGCATTGTGGAGAAGTGCTGTAAGAGGAAAAATGTGGGCAAGCTTACTACATCTGATAAGATTGACCGCATTATGACAAACCGATTCCTTGCACTGCCTATTTTTGCGCTTATAATGTTTATTGTATACTATGTGTCTGTTACGACGGTCGGTGCATGGGTTACAGATTGGACCAACGATGTTCTGTTCGGCGAGATCATACCGCCTGCTGTTGAAGGTTTTCTTATTTCCGTAAACTGTGCAGAATGGCTTCAGGGGCTGATACTTGACGGTATTATCGGCGGTGTTGGTGCAGTGCTTGGATTTGTACCCCAGATGCTTGTGCTGTTCATTTTTCTTGCTTTTCTTGAGGCGTGCGGCTATATGGCGCGTATTGCGTTTGTCATGGACAGACTTTTTCGCAAATTCGGTCTCTCGGGTAAATCTTTTATTCCGCTTCTTATTGGAACAGGATGCGGCGTTCCAGGTATTATGGCATCCCGCACAATTGAAAATGAGCGTGACCGCCGCATGACTGTTATGACTACTACATTTATTCCGTGCAGTGCAAAGCTCCCGGTTATTGCTCTTATTGCAGGCGCGATGTTCGATGGAGTTTGGTGGGTGGCACCCAGCGCATATTTTATAGGAATATTTGCCGTTGTGGTTTCCGGTCTTATCCTTAAAAAGACAAGGCTTTTTGCAGGTGATCCTGCTCCCTTTGTAATGGAACTTCCGCCGTATCATATGCCAACGGTTACAAATGTTCTCCGCTCCATGTGGGAGCGCGGCTGGTCATTCATCAAAAAAGCAGGAACGGTTATTCTCCTTTCAGCAGTGATACTGTGGTTCTTGCAGGAATTTGGTTTTGAGAGTGGCAGCTTCGGTTTGGTGGCAGACCTTAACAATTCACTGCTTGCGGCTATCGGAAAGCCTCTGGCGGTTCTGTTCATTCCGCTGGGATTCGGATTCTGGCAGGCGGCGGTTGCGGTTATTACCGGACTTATCGCAAAGGAAAATATTGTTGCCACACTGGGACTGCTTTACGGATTTGCTGAGGTTGCAGGTGACGGTGCCGAAATCTGGGGACATCTTGCCGATCCCACGGTGGGATTCCCGTCGGTAATTGCCGCATATTCGTTCCTTGTGTTCAATCTCCTCTGTGCGCCCTGTTTTGCGGCAATGGGTGCTATCAGACGCGAGATGAACAGCGGGAAATGGACTGCCTTTGCAATAGGATATCAGTGTATTTTCGCATATGCGGTGTCCCTGATAATATATCAGATAGGCAGAGTATTTTCCGGCAGTATAAACCCGGCAGGACTTGCAGCGGCACTTATCGTTGCTGCATATATGATATATATGCTTGTGCGCCGGGGCAAGGATTCTGTAAAACGGTGATGATAGGGCTATATCCGTAAGTGGGAGGTTTACAAATTATGTTAGAATGGTTTATTGGAAATATAGCTACAATAGTTATCTCGCTTGTAATTACCTGCATTCTTGCGGCTGTTATCGTATATCTGCGGCGTGAGAAGAAAAAGGGACATTCCTGCGGATGCGGATGTGACTGTGTGGGATGTACCGGGTGCAGTAGCAGCACAGGCAAATAAGGCTTGATACCTGCTTGTAAATATAATTAGGGCTTAGTGCAATAGCTCTTTATATAATTTCCGGGAGTGTATTACAAAATAATTACTTTTGTGGTATAATGTTTCATGAAGTGATTGGGGCCTTTCTGTTGGAATGAGTTAGGGGTAATTCTATTTTAACAGAACTCAATCACTTTTTCTATTCTTTTTTTACTTTTAGTCTCATATCTATTGTAACACTATATCAGAATTTTCTTAAAAATTTCAAAAACCTATTGACAAATGTGATGCGGTAGTGTATAATATTGTATGTTAATTGATTGCGGCTATGTACCTGTAGCTCAGCTGGATAGAGCAACTGCCTTCTAAGCAGTAGGTCGGGGGTTCGAGTCCCTCCAGGTACGCCAAATCCCGAATTTTCTATTCGGGTTCACATAACAGCAGCGTATTGCTTCGCAGTACGTCTGCCAAGAGATGGTGGATGTAGCTCAGTTGGTTAGAGCGCCAGGTTGTGGCCCTGGAGGTCGAGGGTTCGACCCCCTTCATTCACCCCATAAGAAAAACAGTCTTTGTCCTTTGGACAAAGACTGTTTTTTGCGTGTCAGTGTTGTAATTATTGCTGAATTAAGTATGCAAGATTATACATAATACGGATTAGGCTTAAAGAGCAGTACAATAAAGTCTATTATTACGCCGATTACAAATAGCCCTCCTGTAAACAAGTAGAGGATACCCGCGCCAATTCTGCCTTCATAAAATTTGTGAGCACCGAAGAAACCGATAAAAATACATAATAGCAGAGATACCCATTTGTTTTTGGGGCGGCGCATACCCATAGCACCGTTAATGTTTGTATTTGAGTTAACATTGTTATTTTCGTTGTTTATAACAATTGTGGGCTGAGCAGACTGAGTTTGTTTAAGTTCCTCCACCTGGCGTCCGCATGAAGTGCACAAAATAGCTTCACTCGGAATTTTTGCACCGCAATGCTTGCAGAATTTAGTGTTTTCCTGCGGCGCTGATGTTGTTTCTGTAGTGATTTGCTGGTTTTCGTTAGACATTTTATATCCCTCCGCTGTAGTTTTGCTAAAATGACATTCACTGAGTGTCATTTCTGTAATTATTATAGCATATAATATCCTTGTTGTCAAGCACTGAATGTCAAAAATGGGGAATTATATGTTTATCAATAAAACAAAAGAGGGACTTAATAATATTTGTGGAGCAAATGTTTCGCGACTGCGCAAGCAGATGAAGATATCCCAACGCGAATTGGCTGACCGACTGCAGCTTATAGGACTTGATGTTGATAAAAATGCTGTACAGCGAATCGAGGCTGGAAAACGCTTTGTAACCGACATAGACATAATAGCTTTAACGAAAGCGCTCTCCTGCACATTAAGTGACCTGTTTTCTGATTCCATGTAAAAATAAAAAATACTGCCGCACGTCAAACGTGCGGCAGTACCGCTTTTAATCAACCCATGTGTCGGTGACTTTTTTGTATTCGTCAATTTTCTTTTTGACAGCTTCAAGACTTTCGTCATGGGCGAGAATATAAATCTTGATTTTGGGCTCTGTGCCGGACGGGCGTATAACTATAACGTCGCCGCATTCGGTGACATAGTAGAGCACATTGGACGAGGGAAGTCCGGTTGATGTTATCTTGCCTGTGTCAACATCAAGAACAGTATCGTTTAAATAGTCGCGGCGCTCAACAATACGTCTGCCGGCAAGCTCTGTGGGGGGCGTTTCTCGCAGGTCGTTCATAAGCTTTTTCATGCGCTCAATTCCGTCAAGACCGTCCATATAGATGTTAGCAACGCCCTCATCGTAGTAACCGTAACGGTCATACAAGCCCTGCATAGCATCGCAGAGGGTCATTCCCTTGGTGCTGTAGTATGCCGCCATTTCGCAGAGGAGCATGGATGCAACCACCGCATCTTTATCGCGTGCATAAGTGCCCTTAAGGTAGCCGTAGCTTTCCTCAAATCCGAAGATATAGTTGTCATGACCGGTTTTCTCATACTGCTTTATAACCTCGCCGATAAATTTAAAACCGGTGAGCACATTGTGAAGCTTAATGTTGTGGTCGGAGCATATTTTCGTTACCATATCGGTTGTAACGATGGTTTTGATGGCATAGGGGTTTTCCGGCATTCCTTTTTCTTCATAAGCTGTGATTATATAGTCAAGAAGAAGCGCACCTACCTGATTACCCGTCAGGCGGACAAATTTACCGGATTTGTCGCGTGACATGATTCCAACTCTGTCGGAATCGGGGTCGGTTGCGATAATGAGATCGCTGTGCACCTTCTCCGCAAGCTTTATGCCAAGCTCAAATATCTCCGGAACCTCTGGATTGGGATATGCCACCGTGGGGAAGTTGCCGTCAAGCACCATCTGTTCGTCCACGACGTCAATGTGCTTAAGTCCCACGCGGCGGAGCACCTCCGGCACCATTTTGTAGCCTGCACCGTGGAGCGGAGTGTATACTATCTCAAGTGTGTCCGCAACCTGCTTGATAATGCCGGGATTCACTGCTTCGGCAATAACATTCTCTATATATGCTTCGTCAACGGAAGCTGGAATATACTTTATGATACCGTCGGCAACAGCCTTGTCAAAATCAGTGGTCTTTACATCATCGAAAATATCCGCTTCAGCAATAGATTTGGAGACAGTCGCCGCATGATCCGGCGGAAGCTGTGCTCCATCCTCCCAATACGCCTTGTAGCCGTTATACTGCTTTGGATTGTGGGAAGCGGTAATATTGATTCCGGCGATTGTGTGAAGCTCGCGTACTGCGAATGAAAGAACAGGGGTAGGACGCAGACTGTCGAAAATATGAGCGATAATACCGTTTGCCGCAAGAACACTTGCGGCTGTTTTTGCGTAAAGCTCGGAATTGTTTCTGGAATCATAGGCAATAGCCACACCGCGGTCGGCTTTGCCAAGCTGATTTATAAGGTCCGAAAGTCCCTGGGTGGCCTGTGCTACGGTGTATACGTTCATGGCATTAGTGCCTGCCATCATAGTGCCGCGAAGTCCGGCAGTGCCGAATTCCAGCGATTTTATAAAACGGAGCTTTATCTCCTCATCATTGCCTGCAATTGCCGCAAGCTCCTTTTTTGTTGCGTCGTCTACCTTGTCCGATGTGAGCCAGCGCTCATAGTTTTCTTTGTAGTTCATAGTATACTCCATTCTTAGGGAAAGATTTTGCTTGCTGTGTGGGGCATTATGTACCGCACATGGGCTAGATATTACTGCTCCTTGATCTCCTCAAGCGCACACGCTAACTGATCGGGGCAGGATGTGGGCTTAAAGCCGCACTTTATGCCCTTAAGGCGCTCAATTGCATCGTCTATGAGCATTCCTTCAACAAGTGCCGCAACGCCCTGTGTATTTCCTGCACAGCCCCCGATAAACTTTACGCTTTCAACTCTGTCATCGTCAACAGAAAGCTCTATCTGGCGGGAGCAGGTGCCTTTTGTAGTATAAGTTAATGTCTTTTTCATTATATGCAGTTTCCTTTCAAATTATTTTTTATTCTCGGAGAGAGTATTATACATATACAGCATGGAAATAAAGCCGAGATAATCGGCATCAATACCGTGAAGGCCTGTGCCAATAGAACAAGCTCTTCCGTTTGTCATTTCATGAACTGCGCGTATGCGTTCATAGATTCTGGCAGGTGCTGAGGATATTATGCTGTCGGAAATTCCTCCGAGCAGTGCTATTTTATCGTTATAACGCTTCCAAAGCAGCTCTATATTCTCAGTTATATATACGCCTGCAAGTCCGCGCTCAATGGAATTTTCAATTCCTAAAATTACATCACGTCCTGCGATAAAAATTATGGGTTTGGTATAATCCTTGGCATAGACCGTAGGATTCTTTGTGGCAAGAGCGCATACAGAATCGTGACGGTCTGCCGCGGCAAGTGCCCCTGTATCGTCGGAAAGTATTGTAAACTTAAGTCCGCTCGGAAGCTCTTTACCCATTGCGAGAATCCGGTCAATACTATTATTGTCAGCTTCTACAATGACTGTATCAGAACCGATATTATCATAAAAGGATATCAGTGTAGATACCGTACTTTCAACATCATCCCACAGATTGCCTCCTGCACGCCAAATGATCTGAGACACCAGATGCTGTGACGGATAAGGCTCAAACAGGGTTGGTTTGCCCGGTTCACGGGAAAGCATACGAAGAAATTCACGATAGTTGCGCATAGTTATTCTCCTACTCTTATATGTGGATATATGCCAAGAGGCTCGTACTGCGGCATTGCAAGGGTAAGAAACAGTACAAATTCGTCAAGACCGCGGGGGTCATCTGCCCTAAAAATTATCTCATAGGAAAACTCTCCGCTGTTGTAGGTCAGCGGAATCGAGTCCACTTTGTACAGGGACAGACCGCATTCTGTAGCGGCGGCTATTACTTCACCAAGTGCTGAGCCGTTATCGCTTACAAGACTGAATTCAAAAAAGCATCCGCTCCTGTCTTCCTTTTGGGGCAGTGAGATAGATCGCTTCAGAAGGGCATAACGAGTGGTAACACTGCCATCAGGTGTTGTAACGTCACAGGAAAGCACAGGACTCAGCTCATACTTGTCGATAAGGCGGTAAAAGCTTATGAGCTTTGCATCGCGGGAGCTGTCAAGTGGAAGCATACACATATTTGCACGCCCATAGTATACCTCCTCGCATACCGCGGTAAAATCAGATGCATAAACCACAGACGGAGATTCCAGAACACCGGAAAAAATACGGAATGCGGCATCTGCATATGCATTTTTGAAATATGCAATTTTGGGAGAGCGTGAGTACTTGTCATTTCCAAGCAGTCTGTCAAGCAGTTTTACACCGCGGTGCTCAAACTCTTCGGCAAGGAATTTGCAGACCGTAAGCTTGTCGGAAAACAGTATTGCATGATCTTTGAAGTAAAGATGGTGCGTAGATTCTTTTGGAATATCATTTCCAAATTCTATGCCGCTGAAGATCTGGGCAAAAACGTCTGTGCGGTTTTCGTCAAAAATGGCAGAATCATCCCTGAGTATAAGCATGGCAAGATCACGCAGCCAAGCCAAACGGCGTTCATCCGAAGATACATTCTCCTCGGAGAGTATCGACAAATTATCGCCTATTATCGAGAGATTGTTTTCCCGTGCCATTATAGCTTCCTCCCACTTGATTTAAGTATGAGCTGTGTAAGTGCCACAGCAGTACAAGCTTCTATTACAGGGATTGCACGTACTGCAATGCAGGGGTCGTGCCTGCCGTTTATTTTAAGCGTAGTGCTGCACTTGTTTGCCAGATCTATTGAATCCTGAGGTATGAAGATAGAGGGCGTAGGCTTTATCACAGCGGAGAATATAAGCGGCATACCTGTGGTCATACCGCCGACGATACCGCCGCAGTTGTTTTGCTTTGTGACAACCTTACCGTCCTCATATTCGTATGGGTCATTTGCCTGTGAGCCATACATACGGCAAAAGTCAAATCCTGCGCCGAATTCAATACCTTTTACGCCGGGCACAGCAAATATGAGACTTGAAATTTCAGACTCGGCACTCTCAAACATATGCTCGCCAAGTGCCGCAGGCAGTCCCACTGCCGCACACTCAAGCTTAGCTCCTACCGAATCGCCCTTATCTCTCGCCGAATTTATAATGGCGGCAAAGGCTTCACCTGCTGCCGGGTCGAGTGTTGGAAAAGCGTGAGTTTTCAGCTCGGCAAGTTGATTTTTTGTAACATTGTGTTCGAAGCTTCTGTCTGATACGTCCAGCATCTGCTTTATGTGCGCGGCAATTTCGATGCCGAAATCGGCAAGATACAGAGAGCAGAGTGCTCCTGCAAATACAAGGGGAGCGGTGAGCCGTCCCGAAAAGTGTCCCCCGCCGTGAAGCTCAACATGGTCGCCGTATTTAAGTGCGGCGGCGTAGTCGGCGTGGCTCGGACGTGGGACTGTCATCTTATCCTGATATGACGATGAATGTTGATTGGTATTTTCTATTACGGCGCAGATGGGGTAGCCGTTTGTAAAGCCGTCCGAAACTCCGCTTACGATTCTCGGAATGTCAGGCTCTGTGCGCTTTGTAGAAAAATTACCGCCCGGAGCACGGCGCTTCATGAAAGCGTCTATGTAATCAAGATCAAGCTTAAGTCCTGCCGGAAATCCGTCAATTACAACGCCGATGGCATTGCCGTGGGATTCGCCGAAAACCGACAGCTTAAGTTTTGTGCCGTATACAGATGCCATATAAGATCACCTTTTCGTAGTATAGTCAGAAATTTATAACGCCGCTTATGAACAGTGTGGAGAGTATTCCGATCACAAGACCTATCCGGCGACGCAGAGAAAGCCGCTCTCTGAACAGTATGATTGCTGTTATAGTAGAAAGAATCATCGGCGGAAGATTCACGAGTGGGAACATCACCGCACTTGGAAGTCTTCCTGCAAGGTCAAGATTGATGGTGTGAGGAAATGCGAAAGAAAGACCGGTCATAATAGGGAGGAGTGTGCGGAGGATATCCTCCTTGCCGATCTTGTGTCTGTGTTCCGTTGCATCGGCAGAAGCAAAGTAAAATACTATTGATATAACTGTCGCAACAGCGAAATTTGTAAGAAGAAGCGCTGCCTGTTCGGTTTTGTGAATCGAGGTTTGATGTATTTTCTGTATAACACCGCCTGCACCGTTGAGAACAGCCGCGATAGCGCACATAAGCAGCCATTTTGCGCTGGATTTTTTTGAGTGAGCGCCCTTATTGGAGTTGGGTGAAAGGATTATGCACACCGCCATGAGAAGTATTCCGATCCACTGCGGCAGAGATATAGTTTCACCGAAGAAAAGGCCGCTTAAAGTAGGAATTATTGCAGAAAGAGATACTATTACCAGAGTGTATGAGATAGGACCTGACGAGTAAGCTTTTAGGTTGAATAAAAGCTGGAAAGCCGATACAGCACCGAATACAGCGCCTATTAACAGGGTGAATACACTTACTTCTCCAATACCGCCCATGACAACAAATATCATGAATCCGCAGAAAATATTTTGTATTAAGTTGAAAAACCAAAGGGTACGGTTGTTATCGGGAAAATTTTTGGAATAAACACTGCGGAAGACAGATATCATTGTGGAAGTAACCACAGATATAACAAGAAGAAGCGGTATTGGAAGGTTCAGCATAAAGATAATAACTCCTTTAAATTACCTTGAATTTAGAAGTTTTCCAGCATATCAAAGCTGTCGGAAAGGAATGCCTGAAGCTCGTCGGCATTAAGCTGACGCTGAGCAAGAAGTGCTAAAGTATATATTTGTTTTGCAATCTTTTTTGCCTTTTCGCCGCCGCTTTCTGCTTCATCTGCCAGACGCTTTATAAGCGAACTGTTGGCGTTGACAACAAGGCTTGTATCTGTGGGGAATTTCATATCGCCCATAGCATTGCCGGCACGGCGGTACATTTTCATCATATCTTCCATACGGCGTGTTTCCTCGGAAATATTCAGGATTGCCGGTATCTTTTCGTTTTTGAGAAGCTCAAATGTTACTTTAAGCTCAGAATTGCCGCTGACCTCTTTGAAAATCTCACACAGCTTCTCGTTTGTCTCGGCATTACCCTCCGCCTTGAGCGCACCTGCCACATCAGCGTCGATACGCACGAATTTTACATTCTCGTTGTCCTGTTCTACCACGTTTATGAACTGCGTGTCGATCATTTTGTCGAGAATTACAACCTCTATGCCCTCTGCGGCAAACATGGAGATGTACTGTGCCTGCGCGGTAACGTCAGCGGTGTAGTATACAGTATTTTCATGCTTTTCTTTGGCTTTTTCCAGATATTCGTCAAGGGTTACGTATTTATTGTCAGTGGTTGCATATACAATGGCGGATTTTACGCGGTCATAGAACTTGCGGTCACGAAGACAGCCATACTCTACAAAGGTTTTGAGGTCCTCCCAAAGCTTTTCGTAATTTTCACGCTCCAAATTGAACATTGAGCAAAGCTTGTCAGCAACCTTTTTTACGATATGCGCAGATATTTTTGCCACGTAACCGCTGTTCTGCAAATAGCTTCTGGAAACGTTCAGCGGAAGCTCGGGGCAGTCAAGCACGCCTTTGAGCATGAGGAGAAATTCGGGAATCACCTCTTTGATATTATCTGCTACGAATACCTGGTTGTAATAGAGCTTTACCTGACCCTCCATATTGTCGTATTCGTGCGAAAGGCGGGGGAAGTAGAGTATGCCGCGGAAATTGAGCGGGTAATCCGCATTCAGATGAATGTGGAACAAAGGCTCGCGGTAATCGCGGAATACCTTGTGATAAAATTCGTCGTATTCCTCATCGGTGCAGTCGGACGGATTCTTCTGCCAAAGGGGATGAGTGTCATTTACCGGCTTTGGCTCATCCTCTTTTTTATTATCGGAGGAGTCGTCTTCAGCGGTTTCGGATTTTAAGTATATTTCAACAGGCATAAACGAGCAGTATTTGTCAAGCATCTCGCGAATACGGTATTCTTCAAGAAATTCCGACTCGTTTTCCATGATGTGCATGACAACATCTGTGCCGCGACCGTCACGGGTGTAATCAGTTGTGATCTCATACTCGCCTGCCTCTGAGCATACCCACTTTACAGCGGTGTCCGAGGTGTATGAACGGGTTATAACATCTACGGTGTCACTTACCATAAATGCGGAGTAAAAACCGAGACCGAAATGACCGATAATGCCGTTGTCAGCAGCATCCTTGCTGTCTTTGCCCTCATATTTTTCGATAAATTCGAGAGCACCGGAAAGAGCGATCTGGCATATGTAACGGCGCACCTCATCCTCGGTCATACCGATACCGTTGTCGGAAACGGTTAAAGTGCGTGCCGCCTTATCTACTGTAACGGTGATTTTGTAGTTTTCATCGTCAATTTGTGCTTCACCAAGGGAAGTAAGTCTCTTAAGCTTTGTAACAGCGTCGCAGGCGTGTGAAACTATCTCGCGGAGGAATATTTCCTTCTCGGAATAGAGCCATTTTTTTATAATCGGAAATATATGTTCGATTTCGACGGATATGCCGCCTTTTTCGGTGTTTTTGATTTCTTCGGACATTGTTATCTAACCTCTTTTTTGAGTTGATTTATGCGGTATTTTACTTGGTTACACAATACCTCACTTTATATTTTAACAAATAAAATGCTGTCTGTCAAGTGTCAAAGTAGCATTTGTTACAAGTTGTTATCATTTTAACGATGCGCGTGGTGCCTTGACAAAATTTCCGTGCTATGCTACAATATTGTTACACCCAAAAAGGAGAAAATGTGCCATGATAAAAAGAAAACACGAGCTTTCGCTCATGAATGTTATACTGTGTCTGCTTGTTATATTTATACACGCTTCGTCAACAGCGGTTACAGTTGCCGATAAGACCTCGTGGGAATATGCGCTCCTGCTCCCGGCATGGAGACTTGCCGCCTGCGCGGTGCCGGGATTTATTTTTCTGTCCGCGCTGAAATTCGCTCTTGGGGCAGAAAAAGAAGGCTTCTCTTATAAAAAATATGTCCTTGGAAGAATAAAAAGAGTTTGGCTGCCTTACGCTATCGCGGTTCTCGTTTATTTTGCCTACTTCGTCTTATTAAACTATATGGAACCGTCAGTACCGGAGCTTGTAAAGCTTCTTTTTGACGGAAATATGTGCGGTCATTTCTATTTCGTTATCGCTATCATGCAGTTTTACATTTTAGCACCTCTCTGGCGAGCTATACTGAAAAAGCTTTCCGAACCTGCATATGCTGTGATTGCGCTTGTTGCTGCACTGCCGCTCGGAATGATTTTCGGGCAGTATTTGACGGATTTTATAAGCATATTTTTTAAAGGCGGACTGTTCCCATATGCTGACCGTGTATTTTCAACCTATATCTTCTGGTGGATGGCAGGACTTGTTGTCGGACGGCATTACGAATATGTGAAGAATGCCATAATCATGGCGTGGCGCGGCATTACGGTACTGTTCCTGTTTGCGGCGGTAATGAGCGGCGGACTTTCATTACTCCATTTTTCGGGCAGAGCGTACATATATTGGCTTGAGACCGTGCACGTCTTCTATATTGTCTGTGCCGTACTGTTTTTGTTTACATTATGTGTAAGGTTGGCGGATGTTCCGATCATGTCGGCAAAGCTTATTTGTGCTGTTGACCGATCTTCATACTCCATCTATCTTTGGCATCCTCTGTTTTTGTATTTTGCAAAGGCACTGCTTGGCAGTAAAGCCGTACCGCTGTCGGTGACATTCGGAACGCATCTGTTTTTCTCCCTTGTTGTAACAGTTGCGGTTTGTGTATGTGTATCGGCGGTTGTCGGAAAATTCAGCAAAATCGTGAGAAAGCTATAAATGTCAATAGAACGGTGGGCGATAACACGCGCTCTACAACCGGTATTCCCGATACCACGTAGGGCAGTGGCTTGCTCCTGCCGGAATTTCCGGTGCATTCTCATCCTTAGCGGTGTACAACTGCTATTAAGTAAATTTTCGATTTTTATTGACAAAATGCCTGCAATCTGTTATAATCAAAGCTGTAATTTATAATTTTATATGGAGGTTTATCATGGGAAAAATAACTGATGCAAAGGATGCAATTAAGGCAAAGGGAGAAAAGATTACATTTTTCTCCGACTTCAAGAAGTTTATAACTAAAGGCAATGTGCTTGACATGGCAGTGGGCGTTGTTATCGGTACTGCGTTCAATGCCATTGTAAACGGTCTTGTGAAGAACATTATCACGCCCGTTATGACATACTTCACCAGCGGAGTATCCATTGACGAATGGAAATACGTGCTTCGCGAGGCTGTTCCGGCTGATGAGGCAGCAGGAATCGCAGAAGTAACCGAGATCGCTATTTCCTATGGCTTGTGGATTCAGGCAATAATTGATTTCTTCATTATTGCACTCTGCATATTCGCTACTGTTCGCTTTATTAAGAATATGGAGCGTAAGCTCAATGCAAAGGAAATTGCCAAGGCAGAGGCAGAGGCTGCTGCCAAGAAGGCTGAAGAGGATGCCAAGGCGGCAGAGGAAAAGGCTGCGGCTGATGCCAAGGATGCTGCAGACAAGGCTGCGCTTGATGAATTCTATGCAAATATCCGCGAGATCCGCGATTCGCTTAAGAAGTAATTAAAAGCTGTTTACTACATGTAAAGCAACTGCCCGCAAATTTTGCGGGCAGTTGTTTTTATGTGGAATATGAATTATCCTATCCTTGTCAGAAGTGCGGCAAATTCAGCACGGGCTATGGTCGCCATGGGAGCTAAAGTTCCGTCGGAGCGACCGCTTACGATGCCTGCACCAACACACTTTGATACTCCCTCATATGCCCAATCTGCAACCGCAGAGGCATCCGGAAATTCAAGAGCTGTCCCCTCTGTATCAAGCAGAGCACCGATTACCTTGAATGCTTCCTGCCTTGTGATGGTGGCATTGGGGTCGAATATCACAGTTCCGTTTTGGTCAACCCCACGTCCGCTCATAAGCCCGTTTGCCAAAGCCGCGCGAATGTACGGTACTTTGTCGTATGGGGTGTCTGCATCGAGTGCCTGACCCTCATTTACATAGGGGAATGCATTGGTTCCCGTGTAAAGCACCAGAAGCTTTGCAAATTCTGCTCTTGTAAGTTGCTTGTCCGGATCATAGTAAAGTCTTCCGTCAACCGTTTCGCAGTCGAAATTTTGAATGACATACATCTCATACAACGTATGAATGTATTCTGCCGCCCAGTGCTCATCAAGACCTATAAGAACAGGCTCGGATTCTCTGCCGTAGTAGATATGCGGCATATCAATAACGTATGACTGCGCACCTGCTCCGGAGGCATTCAGTATCAGGAGGGTATCTAAATAAAGCATTTGAGTTTTAAGGGATTCGGGTATATTGGCAGTAAGCTCTTTCCATCCGATCTGCTTTGAATAGTCCTTTGTTACAGTGTAGGAAAGCTCATAGATGTTTCCATCTGTATCCGACACGGATGCTCCCAAAACGCCATCGTTATAACCATAGATCCAAAGCTTGATACTTTTGGCATCCGGAGATATGGTTACAGCTTCTGCGGATTTAAGCTCCATTACTTTGCCGTGGGATTCCGAATCGTATGTGAAATCAAGCTTTAGTCCTCTTGCAGACTTGTAGCCGTGTGAGGAGTACGAGAGCTGTATTTCGCCTGTGGATGCCTGTGCCGTGAATGATTCTATTGCAGTTTCCTCGGTTTCTTCGGTTTCTACATCTCCCTCGGTTTCCTCAGTTCCCTCAATTTCTTCAGTTTCGTCGGTTTCCTGCACTTCAAAATCTGACAGTATATATGACTCGTCGCTTACTTTCACATTAACATAGCGCACAAATTCGTCAAACCATACGCCAATCTCAACTTCACCCTCATATGCACCGCCGAAAGCCTGGAAGTTTCCGTCTTTGTCAAGATATCCGAGATCGCATACTATCATAGCATCGGGGTAAGACTCCGGATTCGGTACATTGTGCTCTCCGTTAAGCGTATAGTAAAATGAACCGGCATCGTGGTAAATGGGTTTGCCGTTGTATATCGCTTCGGTGGTGATTTCGAGCAGGGTGCCCGGTTTTATTTGGAGCGCCTCCGGTGTGACTTTAAGATCGTCAAGTTTGTCTGCAACTATAACGCTCACATCACCTGAAATGTGGCCGTTTGTGACTCTTAGCTTGTACTCGCCACCCATAAGACCTGCTGTAAAGCTGCAGTCGTGGACATATCCGATATCACCCTGATATTCCTCGGCGAGGACGGTTATAAGCGAATCGGGTGCCAGATTAACTTCGGAGGGCATATAGGCACTGTCAAGCGGTACTGCGGTGAAGTCTATTGTGCTTCCGCGCAGAATTAGGGGAGTGTTCGGAGACACCTTAAGTGCCGCGGGAACTCCGTCAGGCTCATGTGTGCTAAGAAACAGTATGCCGTTCGATACGGAACGATAGCTTCCGTCGGACGGAGTATTGATGTATACCGCTTCCGCATCGCCTGCCGGCTTAACCATTACGGTGGTTGAACCGCCGCCGTCAAGATTCATTGCGTATGTGCATCCAAGCTCAGCCATAAGAGCCGAGAGAGCTTCTATTTTAAGTCCTCGTGAATCCGTGCTTCTGCCGTCTACAGCAAAGAATATCACATTTCCATCCGGCTTAAGACCTACGGCAGTTCTGGGATTCACGGTTTTCTCATGATCCTCGTCGATTATTCCCTCCGGCATTTGACCGTTAGAAAGTATCAGATCTCCACCGCCCACAGCTGTGACTATTCTGTCCCATATTTCGGCGCACTCTGTGTCTATTCGCACACGGTCGCCCTCGCTGAAATCTGTATAAAGTCCATAAGTCTCACAGTCGTTTGAGACGGTAAGCACAGCGCATCCCGATGGGATTTCAGAGTTGCTTTTGTCTTGGTGCACCTCTATGACCGTTCCCTCAACACTTCCGGAGGCTAAAATATCTCCGTCAAGCTCGATTACTATTTCTATGGAGTCTGTTGCAGACATGGTTGTGGACGCAAATTCCTCAGTGAGCATATACGCTCCCCATATGGTGGGAAATTTGTTCAGATGGTTTATTGTTTTCGGCTCGCCCTCCGAATCAAGGTTTGTTATTGATATTTTTACATTGGGCTTTCCTATAATGGCAGAGCCGTTTTCTAAAAATCCAAGGGCATATTTAGAGTCATCTGTGGTTATAAGCCGTCCGCCGTCTATCATTATTCCCATGGGAACGCCGGTCTGCATACTGTAAAAATCACCGTTGATAGCGCCAAGGACGGTTTTTCCGTAACCGGCTTCGGTGGTGACAAGTGAACCCAGTCTGTCCCTGCCGTATACGGTATTTCCGAAGCGCACGAGGGGGAGGGTGCCGCCGTCACGGTAATCATATTCAAATATGTAGGCGTGCTGCTGTTTGTCGTCTTCAGTTATCGACTGAAGCTCGCTGTAATAAAGACCTCCGCCCACTGTTTCTCGTTTGAGCGTATTTACGGTGCCAAGTCCGGTATACGAAAGTGCGCATATAGGGTAATTTGCCATCATTACAGCGGATAGAATAAATCCAAGTGCCGATTGGAGTTTTTTGTATGTCATTGATACATCCTTTCAAAAACAGGTTTGTGTGAATCCGACAATTTTATTATACTATTTTTAGACGGCATAAAAATGTACCGACAAAATACAAATTGTGAATAAAATAAAAATTATATAGCAAGATAATCGCATAATTGGTAGTGTTGTGATATTTTGGAATGAAAAAATACAATTTTCGGCAAATATGCAGAACTAAAAAGCATATGATTTAAGTATTTAATTATTTTATCAAAGTATGCTATTGCCAATATGCATAAAAAATGCTTGAAAAATTAGGTAGAGTGCATGATTGTTGTCTTTTGGATGCTTAAATGCCAAAAATCGGCGAAATGCATAAAAAACACTGCTAAAATTTTACAAATATTTATTTTTGTCATTAAATTAATTTATCTCACATATAGTGTTAGAGCAAACAACACTATAACGAGGTGAGCATCTTGTTTTATGACACGGATGATAGAGCGCGCAAGCTGGCGGAATACCTTATAACACAGAAAAGCACGGTGAGAAGTACCGCTGCGGCGTTTGGGATAAGCAAATCTACTGTACATAAAGATATTTCCTGCCGACTTAGAAGAATAGACCATACCCTGTATACAGAGGCGGCAAAAATTCTTGACACCAACAAATCCGAGCGCCATATCCGAGGTGGAAATGCTACCAAACGCAAATACGAATCGGTAAAAGAGACAAAAAATTCAAAATGATTTGTGCGGTATGCACATAAAAAGGTGAGCGCATTGCGCTCCTTTTTTTATTCAATTAAGTGAAAATCTATTTACATTCGATAAAAAATGTTGTATAATATATATATCGTGTGTGATCATGGTGTAAAAATAACAGACAGTTAACCTGGGAGATATAACGGTATTATGGCGAATAAATACAGCATTCTGCGAAGCTGCTACGGATATACCTCGTTCAGAGAGGGACAGGAGATCATAATAGACAATATAATGAACGGTCGGGATGTGTTGGCTGTAATGCCCACGGGAGCCGGAAAATCCATTTGCTATCAGATACCTGCTATGCTTCTTCCGGGAATTACTCTTGTTGTCTCACCTCTTATCTCGCTTATGAAGGATCAGGTGGGGGCACTTAATCAGAACGGTATTCGTGCCGCGTATCTCAACAGCTCGCTGACTCAAAGACAGTATGGACTAGCACTGTCCAATATACGCCGCGGAGAATATAAGATCATTTACGTAGCTCCCGAAAGGCTTATGACCGACGGATTTTTGGAGCTTGCCTCGGGTCTTGACATATCTCTTGTGGCGGTGGATGAAGCGCACTGTGTTTCACAGTGGGGACATGATTTCAGAATCAGCTATACACATATATCTGACTTTGTTGCAGGACTCAGCCGCCGTCCGGTTGTGGCGGCATTTACAGCTACTGCTACTAAGAACGTAAAGGATGATGTGCTTGAGCTTCTGGCACTTGATCGTCCCTATGAGATAACCACGGGCTTTGACCGCCCAAATCTCTATTTCGGAGTTGTGCAGACGGAATCCCGAATTGACTATATACGAAAATATCTATCGGAGAACAAGGGGAAATCCGGAATCATATATGCGATGACCCGTAAGAATGTGGAGAAGATATACTCACATCTTTTGGCGGCAGGATTCCCCATCACAATGTATCATGCAGGTCTTTCCGATAATGAACGTGCGGCGGCACAGGATGACTTTATACGGGATGTAAAGCCTATCATTGTTGCAACAAATGCCTTTGGTATGGGCATTGATAAGCCGGATGTTGAATTTATAATACATTACAATTTTCCACTTTCCATGGAATCGTACTATCAGGAGGCAGGCAGAGCAGGACGTGACGGAAGTGAGGCTGACTGCATACTGCTGTACTCTGCGGCGGACATACATACGGCGAAATTCCTTATAGAGAACGGTGTTGATGATGCTGAGGAGCTTGATGCCGAGTCTCTTGAGGCTGCGAAAAAACGCCGCTATGACAAGCTTGACGGGATGATATCGTACTGTAAAACAACGGCTTGCCTTCGCGGATTTATTCTCCGGTATTTCGGAGAATCTCCGAAGACTGAAAAATGCGAAAAATGCTCATCCTGCAGAGGCGACTACGAGCTTCAGGACGTTACGGATGCAGTACGTGCGATCCGTATGGCAATTGATGTTACCGGGGAGCGGTATGGGGCGATGTTCATTGCAGATTTTCTCCACGGCACGGATAACGGACGTATGGGTGCTATGGGATTTACTCATGAGCGCGGCTTCGGAATGCTTGAAGCACTTCCGGTGTCACTTATAAGAGACGTGATTGAGCGTATGATTGAGGAAGGATTTCTTATAAGAAGCGGCGGACAGTATCCTGTGCTTGCAATTTCCCCGAAGCTTGATGATTATCTTGCATCCGGCAGCCGTATGACGGTAAAGGTTAAGAAAGCTCAGAAAAAGGGTAAGAGCTCAAAGCAGACGCCGCTGACTCTTAGAATGAGTCCTGCTGATGAGGCACTTTATGAACGGCTTCGAAAATTCCGTCGGGAGACGGCAGAAAAGCGCGGAGTTCCGGCTTATGTCATATTTACGGATTCTACGCTTCGCGAGATAGCTGCGTCACGTCCCCGTGATATGCTGTCACTTATGAGAGTGCGCGGAATAGGTGAGGAAAAGGCTTACAGATACGGAACGGCGATAATAAACATAGTGCGAGCTGAGGATTGAGTATCTCGGCAGAATATATGCTTTTGCCGATATAATTCGACGTAATATTTTGACCCCGTTATGGTATACTCTTATGTGAGATGATAATTCTTTAAATTAAGATTCATAATAGAAAACATCAGGAAAGGATTTGGCGCATGGCAAAGGCAGGAGCTAATAAAAAGAAAAAAAACGAAAGTGTCGGGGATGCCGCCGCTTATTATTTCCATCAGGGAACAAATTTTCACGCATATGATTACCTTGGCTGTCACTGCCGCACAACTGACGGCGGATATTCTTATACATTCCGCGTGTGGGCACCAAACGCGCTTAGCGTGGAGGTCGTAGGCGATTTCAATGATTGGAAGCCTACCGCACCGATGAGGCGCATAACTGATATGGGAGTTTTCGAATATACTCTCGTTTCGGCATACTCACTTGACGGCGCAAATTACAAATACCGCATTACAGGAAAAAACGGGATACATTTAAAGGCTGACCCTTATGCACGGTATTCTGAAACCTTAAAGGGGACGGCATCAAAGATAATATCTGAGAAAAATTTTGCTTGGTCAGATGAGCTGTGGATGAAAAAACGTGCGGGGGACGTTCTCGGAAAGAAGGGTAAACCCGAATTTTTCTCAGCTCCAATGAATATTTATGAAATACATCTTGGCTCGTGGAAAACAAAAAACGGCGCCACAACAAAAGACGGCGAAAATTATCTTGGCTATCGCGAAATAGCGGACGAGCTGGCACCGTATGTAAAGCAGATGGGATACACCCACGTGGAGCTGCTCCCCATCGCCGAGCATCCCTTTGACGGCTCGTGGGGGTATCAGGTGTGCGGATATTATTCGCCCACATCCAGATTCGGTACACCTGACGATTTCAGATATTTTGTAAACAAGCTTCATTCCGTGGGTGTCGGTGTTATACTTGACTGGGTGCCTGCTCATTTCCCCAAGGACGAGCACGGACTTTATGAGTTTGACGGTCAGCCGCTTTATGAGTATCAGGGATATGACCGGATGGAACACAAGGTGTGGGGAACGCGCTTCTTCGATGTTGCAAGATGTGAGGTTGAGTGCTTCCTCATATCAAACGCCCTTTATTGGCTTCGCGAATTTCATGTTGATGGGCTTCGCGTTGATGCGGTGGCGTCTATGCTTTATCTTGATTTTGACCGCGACCCCGGAGAGTGGATTCCAAATGAGCACGGTGAAAACAAGAATCTTGAAGCTATAGCATTCTTCAAGAAACTTAACACCACGGTTTTTGCCGAATTTCCCGATGCTCTTATGATTGCTGAGGAGTCCACCGATTGGCCTATGATAACAAAGCCCGTTCATGAGGGTGGTCTCGGCTTCAACTTTAAATGGAACATGGGATGGGCAAACGACACCTTTGATTATATCATGACCGACCCGGTATTCCGCAAGTATAAGCATGAGAAGCTTACTTTCCCGATGATGTATTCACTGAATGAGAATTATATCCTTCCCGTTTCTCACGATGAGGTGGTTCACGGAAAGCTTTCGCTGCTGGACAAGAACTTTGGCGACTACGGTATGAAATTCGCAGGTTTCAGAGCATTTCTCGCTTATCAGATGACACATCCCGGAAAGAAGCTTATGTTCATGGGCAGTGAGTATGCGCCTTTCCGCGAATGGGACTATGAGAACCAACTTGAGTGGTTTATGCTTGATTACGATATGCATAAAAAATCTCAGCTTTACACAGCCTCGCTCAATCGCCTTTATCTTGAGGAGGGCGCACTGTGGGAGGATGATTTCTCATGGAACGGCTTCCAGTGGATATATCCCGAGATGAATGATATCAATGTTATAGCGTACCGCAGGCTTGATAAATGCGGCAGAGAGCTTGTTGTTGCAATAAACTTTGCCCCTGTGACTAGGGAGGGATTTACGCTTGTCAACATGAAGCATAACCGCTATTTTGAGATTTTTTCAAGCGATGCAGAAGAATATGGCGGCGGCGGTAGGTTGAATCGTGGCGCACTTGATACAGTTGCGGCATTTGACGGAAGTCGGGAGCTTAAAATAACCCTTCCTGCAATGAGCGCTGTCATACTGAAGCCCGCAGAGCCGATAAAAAAAGCAAAAAAGGCGGATATTGATAGAATTTAATACAGCAAGAGTTGCACTTTTAAAAAATAATAAAATAATGACCGGAGGTATATCATGTACAAGAAAAAAGAATGTGTGGCAATGCTTCTTGCCGGAGGGCAGGGAAGCAGACTCTATACGCTGACTGAAAAGACAGCCAAACCGGCGGTTCCTTTCGGTGCAAAATATCGCATTATAGATTTTACACTTTCCAACTGTGTAAATTCCCATATTGATACTGTGGGAGTGCTTACCCAGTATCAGCCCTTGGTGCTTAACGAATATATAGGCAACGGTCAGCCGTGGGACCTTGACCGAATGAGCGGCGGTGTCATGGTCCTGCCGCCGTATCAGGGTAAGGACGGAGCGGATTGGTATAGCGGTACTGCCAACGCCATATACCAGAATCTTAATTTTATAGACCGCTATGATCCGGACTATGTTCTGGTGCTGTCCGGCGACCACATTTATAAGATGGACTACAGCAAGATGCTTCACTACCATAAAAAGACAGGTGCCGCAGCTACGATCGCAGTAATAGACGTTCCCATAGAGCAGGCGAGCCGTTTTGGCATAATGAATACGGACGAGAGCGGCAAAATTGTGGAATTTGAGGAAAAACCGCCGCACCCAAAGAGTACGAAGGCGTCTATGGGCATATATATCTTCAACAGACGCTTGCTTGAAAAATATCTTATCGCCGATGAAAATAATCCGGACTCGGTGAACGATTTCGGTAAAAATATCATTCCTGCCATGCTTGATGCCGGTGAATCCATGTATGCATACAGCTTTTCCGGCTATTGGAAGGACGTTGGTACTATTGAGAGCCTTTGGGAAGCGCATATGGATCTGATTGGAAATGAACCGGTGTTCAATCTTTTTGATTCTGATTGGAAGATATATTCAAGAAGCCTTATTCGCGCCCCTCACTATATAGGTGGGGATGCCAAGGTGTCAAACTCTATTATAACAGAGGGCTGTGAGGTACACGGAGTAGTTGAAAATTCCATTCTGTTCGGTGGCGTTAAGGTTGCCAGAGGTGCGTACATACGCAACTCAATAATCATGAACGATACCGTTATCAGAGAGGGCGCTTCGGTATATTATTCCATAGTTGACAGCTCAGCGGATATAGGCGCAGGCACCAAGGTAGGTGAGGTCAAGGAGAGCGGAAAGGGAATTACCCTTGTAGGCGGTGATATAAAGATTCCTCACGGCACTGTGATTCCTGCCGGAGATATGGTAGGGGCTGCATATTTCGATGAAAAGAAAAAAGCGTAACAATTAGGAAAGGAAGAAATTACAATGTCAGTACAAGGTATCATTTTTTCGAATCTTCACGATAAAAATATCCCGGAGCTTACGCGGCGCCGTACAATGGCATCTGTTCCTTATGCCTGCCGCTACAGGCTTATTGACTTTGCCCTTTCCAATATGGTAAATTCGGGTATCAGTCTTATAAGCGTTATAACTCACTACAATTATCAGTCCCTTATGGATCATATCGGCTCAGGTAAGGACTGGGATCTTGCTCGCCGTTCAGGCGGTATAAAGATTCTGCCGCCGTATATGACTGCATTCTCAAACAATCAGAATGCGTTGTATAATACACGCCTTGAGGCACTTAAAAGCGTAAATTATTCGGTTTCCCGCTTTAATGCGGACTATGTGGTGCTCTCCGACTGCGACGTTATATGCAATATTGACCTTAACGATATGATAAACGACCATATAGCCAACAACGCGGATATTACCATGGCTGTGAAGCGCGTGCTTCTCACAAAGGAGTCCTGCAAGCGCAATGTTATTGTGGATTCCGATGAATCAGGCCGTATTACCGATGTAAATGCATATCCGCCCAATGTTACGGGATACCGTGACATTGATCTTAACATTTTCGTTGTAAACCGCGAATATCTTCAGAGTATTGTGCTTGACGCCATAGCTCACGGCTACACAAGCTTCAACCGCGACGTGCTTTCGAGAAATGCGGCAAGGCGTAATTACCGTATATACAAATATGACGGCTATTTTGCTACTATAAACTCGCTCCAGGACTATTATATGCATTCAATGGAGCTTATCGGAGACAGCAAGAATCGCGATCAGCTCTTTAATGTAAAGAACCGTCCCATCTACACTAAAATCAGAAACTCCGCTCCCGCGAAATACAGCGATTCTGCCAAGGTTTCAAATTCCCTTATTGCGGACGGATGTGTTATCGACGGAACGGTTGAAAATTCCATACTGTTCCGTGGAGTTAAGGTGGGTAAAGGAACTACTGTCAAGAACTCTATTCTTTTCCAGGATACCGTAACGGGTGAGAATGTATTTCTTAACTGTGTTGTTACGGACAAGAATGTTGTTATCCGTGACGGAAGAATGCTTTCGGGACACGACTCACTGCCGTTCTTTATTGATAAGGGAAAGATGATATAAAATCATCTGTAAATTGAAAAACGGAGACAAGATTATGAAAAAAATATTATATGTAGGCTCGGAAGCACTTCCTTTTGCGGCGACCGGCGGACTCGGCGATGTGCTGGGGTCTCTGCCTGCCGCACTTAGGCGTGCAGAGCCTGATACAGATGTGCGTGTGGTCATACCCATGTACAAGGCTGTTGCGGAAAAGTATAAGGACAAGATGACTAAGGTGGCGGAATTTACAGTTTCCCTTTCTTGGAGACGTCAGTACTGCGGAGTGTGGTCATATGAGCTTGACGGTGTTACTTATTACTTTATTGACAACGAGTATTATTTTAAACGCACTTCGCTTTACGGAAGCTTTGATGACGGTGAACGCTATGCTTATTTCTGCAAGGCTGTAATGGAGATGCTTCCCCATATAGGCTTTATGCCGGATATACTCCATTGCCACGATTGGCAAAGTGCGCTGTGCGTTATCTACTTAAAGCGCAAATATTGCTATCTTGATGAATATTCCGACATAAAGGCTGTATATACCATACACAATATCGACTATCAGGGAATCTACAGCTTTGATATTCTCGGCGACATTTTCTGCCTTGATTCATGGGACAGATATGTTGTTGAGTATGACGGCTGCATAAATCTCACCAAGGGTGCTATTGTGTGCTGTGATAAGCTGACCACAGTAAGTCCAAACTACGCAAATGAAATACAGACAGAATATTATTCAAGCGGACTTCATCATATAATCCGTATGTACAGCGGAAAATGCTGCGGAATCATCAACGGAATCGACACAGATTACTATAATCCCGAAACCGATGATGTGATAGAGAAGAAATTTTCTGTTGACACTATTTCGGATAAGGTGGAGAACAAGAAGGCACTTCAGAGAAAATTCGGTCTTCCCGAGCGTGATGATGTACCGCTTATTGCCATGGTTTCCCGTCTTGCATCACATAAAGGCTTTGATCTTGTCAGACACGTAGCCGATGATATCCTTTCAGGCGATGTTCAGCTTGTACTTCTTGGTACGGGTGAGGCCGAGCTTGAGGATTTTTTCTCTGATCTTGCGAGAAGATATCCGGAAAAATGCGGTGTTATGCTGGCATTCAACAAGGACCTTGCAAAGCAGATTTACGCTTCTGCTGATATATTCCTGATGCCGTCAAAATCCGAGCCTTGCGGACTTGCGCAGATGATAGCGTCACGCTACGGCACAGTGCCTGTGGTACGTGAGACCGGCGGTCTTTATGATACCATAAAACCCTACAATCCGGAAACGGGAGAGGGAAACGGCATCACTTTTGTGACTTACAATGCCCATGATATGCTTAATGCTATTCACCGTGCCTGCGCTCTCTATAACGATGCCGACAGGTGGAGTGAGCTTGTGAAAAACGCTATGAGCGTGGATTTTTCATGGAATGCATCGGCAAAAAAATACCTCACAATGTATGATAATCTCTAATTTTTGCATAAAAAAGGAAATCTAAACAAATGAACAATAATTTTACCAAAGCACAGATAAAAGAAGCAATTACCGCAAAGCTTGCACGTTACTACGGCACAACTCCCGATGAGGCTACAAAAGAGCAGATATACAAATCCGTTGTTCTGTCAGCAAAGGATATTCTTACCGAAAAACGCAGTGATTTCAAGAAAGACACAAAAAAACAGCGCGGCAAGAAGATATATTACCTTTGCATGGAGTTCCTTATCGGACGCTCACTTAAAAACAATCTCCGCAATCTCGGAATTGCCGATATTTACGGAGAAGTGCTCTCCGAGATGGGTTTTGAGCTTGAGGAAATATATACAATGGAGCCTGACCCGGGCCTTGGAAACGGAGGACTTGGTCGTCTTGCGGCATGCTTTATGGACGGTCTTACAACACTTGATTATCCTGCTACGGGATTTTCCATACTCTACGAATACGGTCTTTTCAAGCAGCGCATTATTGACGGAGATCAGATAGAGCTTCCCGATATCTGGATGCCCGGCGGTGACGTGTGGCTTGTTCCGCGCCACGACAAGGCGTGCACCGTAAGACTTGGCGGACACGTTACTGAAAAATGGGAGAATGGCAAATGCAGTATAACTCACGAGGGTGGGGATGAAATACAGGCAGTGCCATACGATATGATGATATCGGGCGCAGACTCAAAGGCGGTGAATATTCTCCGTCTTTGGAAGGCTTCGGATACTCAGAACTTCAATATGGGACTTTTCTCACAGGGACAGTATGTAAAAGCCATGGAGGACAGCACCAATGCGGCTACTATCTCAAAGGTGCTTTATCCCTCGGATAACCATATGGAGGGAAAATATCTTAGGCTTTCACAGCAGTATTTCCTTGTTTCGGCATCTCTCCAGAGTATTATCTCCGACCATCTTACGACTTATGGCTCACTTGGCGGCTTTGCGGAAAAGGTTGCTATCCACATAAATGATACCCATCCCGCGCTTGTCATTCCCGAGCTTATGCGTATTCTAATTGATATTTATTCCTTCTCATGGGATGACGCATGGAGACTTGTTACCTCTACCGTTTCCTATACCAACCACACCGTTATGCCGGAAGCACTTGAAACATGGAACGAGGACCTCTTCAAGATCAAGCTGCCTCGTATCTACGATATCACAAATGAGATAAACCGCCGCTTCTGCGGAGAGCTTTGGGCGGCATATCCGGGGGATTGGGATCGCATATCCCGTATGTCAATACTGGGTTACGGTCAGATAAGAATGGCGAATCTCTCGGTGGTAGGCTCACATACCGTAAACGGAGTATCAAAGCTTCATTCGGATATTCTGAAGAAGACTGTGTTCCATGATTTCTATAAGCATACTCCCTCAAAATTCACCAATGTCACAAACGGTGTAGCACACCGCCGCTGGATGTGTCACGCAAATCCTCAGCTTACAGCACTTCTTGATGAATGTATCGGCGATAAGTGGCATAAGGAAGATCCTGAGGCTCTTACGGAATTTACAAAATATGCGGACGACAGTGCCGTGCTCTCGCGTATAGAGGCGATAAAGCGCGCAAATAAAGTGAATTTCGCTATCTACACCAAGAATAAGACGGGTATAACACTTGACCCCGATTCGGTATTCGATGTACAGATAAAGCGTATGCACGAATACAAGCGTCAGCTTTTGAATGCACTGCGTATCATAAGCCTGTATGTACAGATTAAAGAAAATCCGAACCTTGATATTACGCCGCAGACATTTATTTTCGGTGCTAAGGCGGCACCGGGATACTATATGGCGAAGAATATCATAAAGCTGATATACCACATAAGCAAGGATATTGAATCCGATCCCGTGCTCCGCGAAAAGCTTCGCGTAGTTTTCATGGAGGATTATAACGTGAGCCTCGCCGAGGTGCTTATCCCTGCCGCGGATATTTCGGAGCAGATATCCCTTGCAGGCAAGGAGGCAAGCGGTACAGGCTGCATGAAGCTTATGGCAAACGGTGCTGTGACTATCGGTACTATGGACGGCGCAAATGTGGAGATACACGCGCAGGTTGGCGACCCCAATATGTATATCTTCGGTCTTACTACCGAGGAGGTAGACGATCTGTGGAAGCGCGGATACAATGCGGCTTCCTACTATCTGCAAAGTGACCGTCTGCGCGCGGCTGTGGATGCACTTGATATAGGCTTCGGCGGACGTTCCTTTACCGATATCAAGCAGTATCTTATCAACTCTCAGTATGCTCACGGCGTGGCAGATCCGTATATGTGCATTGCGGATTTCGATTCTTACTACTCCGTCCATGAGCGTATGATTAAGGACTATGCCGACCGTGAAAAATGGAATCGTATGTCGCTTATCAATACCGCAAAGTCGGGCTATTTTGCCTCTGACCGTTCAATCCGTGAATATGCCGATAATATCTGGCATATCAAACCCATAAAATAATGTTTGCTTTAAATTTTAACGATATTTTGGCACTTCGGGTGGTTTTCCAAAAAACATCCGAAAAGCGCGGCGATGTTTCCTTTTCGGCAGCATTTGCAGATGACGACACTCTTACCTTGTGGGTAAGAGTGCCGCGCGCTTTGTGTGCAGATAATGTTTCTCTGAAGCTTTACCGCGACGATGATATGTCGGTGAAGATGCTTCCGGCACACCTTTTGGAGTTTACGGAGGCTCACGATGTTTACGCCGTTACACTGAAGCTTTCCGAAATCTGTCTTTCGGATGACGGAGGGCTGTTCTACTATACTTTTGTGCTGTCAACACCCTTGGGCGAAGTGTACGCAGACCGCAGCGGTGCTCTTAGCGCTGACGGCTTTTCGGTATCCTCTGAACAGCTTACGGTATACAATGCATCGCTCCGTGTTCCGGAAAAATTTCGCGGCGGTATGATGTATCAGATATTTGTGGACCGCTTTTTTGACGGCGGCAGACCTGTCGCGCCCGCGGCAGGCAAGATACGAAACGGCGATTGGGAGAACGGTATACCTATGTTTGCAGAGACCCCAGGAGATGCGCTTGCCAACAACGAATTTTTTGGCGGAAACCTGTGGGGTGTTGCAGATAAGCTTGATTATATCGCCTCTCTCGGAGTTGATACACTCTATCTTTGCCCCATATTCGAAGCCGCATCGAACCACAAATACGATACAGGCGACTATATGAAGGTTGACTCTATGTTTGGCGGCGAGGAGGCTTTTGACCATCTTGCGCATGAGTGCAAGGCTCGCGGAATGCGGCTTATACTTGACGGAGTGTTTAATCATACGGGGGCTGACAGCAAGTATTTCAATAAGTTTAACCGCTATGACAGCGTTGGCGCATATAACTCCGAGGATTCCGAATATTACAAGTGGTATTCTTTTGAAAAGTATCCCGATGAATACAACTGCTGGTGGAGTATCAAAATACTGCCTGCAGTAAAAAGCACCGAGCCGTCATACCGTGAATTTATCTGCGGTGAAAATGGTGTTATACGTCATTGGCTCCGTCTGGGCATTGACGGATGGCGGCTTGACGTGGCAGATGAGCTGTCGGACGTGTTTCTCGACGAGCTTAAAGCGGCGGCGAGAGAGGAAAATCCCGAATCCATCGTTTTCGGTGAGGTATGGGAGGATGCATCAAACAAAATAGCATACGATAAGCGACGCAGATATTTCAGAGGCAAACAGCTTGATGCTGTCATGAACTACCCCTTAAAGGAAGCGGTGATAGATTTCATTCTCAGAAGCGACTCAACAAGGCTCAGGCAGACAGCGGCAGAGCTGTGGGCACATTACCCGGAGGCTGTCAGCCATGCGCTTATGAATTTCCTCGGTACTCACGATACGGAGCGTATACTCACAGTGCTTGCAGGTGCAGGTACAAAAGAAATGACAAACCGTGAGCTTGCCGGATTCAGGCTTGATGCAAAACAGCGACGCATTGCAAAAAAGCGGCTGAAGCTTGCCTGGACACTGCTTTGCGCATTCCCCGGAATCCCGTGCGTATACTATGGCGACGAAGCAGGAATGGAGGGCGGACGTGATCCATTTAACCGTATGCCGTATGTATGGGGACGGGAGGACAGTGAGCTTGTATCTTTCTATAGGAAAATAGGAAGCATAAGAAAATCCGAGCCGCTGTTTGCAAATGGAGATCTCAGAATTATTGATACGGGAGATCCGGCGCAGTTTATGCTTTGCCGTGAATATATGGGCAGACGGCTTTTTGCGGCGGTGAATATGTCGGAAAATCCGTGGGAAATCGAATTTGAAAGCGCGCCGCGACGTCTTATAAGAAAGGGAAGTGCTTCTCGCAGTGTAATTCTTGCGAGTCAGACTGCGGAATATTTTATTTTGTAATAGTGTACAAAAAAATGAGCAAAATTTGTCTATCCGGACGAAAATAATGATTTTCTCCCGATATACTTCAAATTTGCGCGATTTTATGGTACAATAGTATTGTTGGCGACTGCCAATGCCCGTTTTCACGGCAACAAAAACGGGAAATATACTTTGTTGCC
Organism: Candidatus Flemingiibacterium sp.; assembly: GCA_045636145.1. Lineage (GTDB taxonomy): Bacteria > Bacillota > Clostridia > Oscillospirales > CAG-272 > Flemingiibacterium. Next base: position 18,152 of record JAZTWV010000015.1, on the reverse strand, counting down.
GAAGAAATCGGAGGAATTTATTATGAAAATGCGTGTTCTTTATTCTACAAGCAAGAAAAAGCTTATCAATATTGCTGATATGATTACGGCAAACTATGCTACCGAAAAGGTTAACTGCATGGATAAGATACCGCCGGCATACTCCTGCGACAAGGAGCGTCTCGTGGTTATTCTCGCAACTGTAGGCAAGGATGCTCCAAACTCACTTGTTCTTTTCTGCAAGGAGCTTACCAAGGCTCGTGCGGCTAACGTTGCTTTCATTATTGACGGCCCTGCGGAGGGCGCAAAGGTGCTTGTTGATGCGGCTAAGGAGGCCGGCACAAATGCTATCGAGGACGTTCTTTACATAAAGGGCGGTCTGCCTTTCCTCGGAGGAGTCAAGGACGAAGAAAAAGCGGCTGTTACCGCTTGGATGGATAAGATTTCCGCTGAGCTTAAGTAATATATAAAACATCAAAAAGGACTGTGCTGTGCACAGTCCTTTTTGTATGATTACTGTTTATTTTCGTCGTCGGTGTCTTTTTTCTCGTCCTTTATGAACTTATCCTTTTTCTTTAAGCTGAACTTGTTTTCAGTGCCGCTCATGAGGCGTCCTATATTTTCTCTGTGAAGCCACACAACGAGAATTGCGTTAAGTATTGATACAATAGCTACAATCGCGCCTTCCGATATGCCGCCGTTTAGGATAGGGTACATACGGTTGAGAAGAAGCGGATAGAGAAGCATTCCCACGATTGAGCCAAGGGAAAGAAATTTTGTGGATGCCACAAGCAGCACGAAAATGAGAAACAGAATAAGAAATACAATCGGCTCAAGCACTAAAAGTGCCGAAGCGGTAACAACTATTCCTTTGCCGCCTTTAAAACCGTACATGATAGGGAAGGAATGCCCTATGACACAGGAGAGTGCTGCAATGTACGCACCGCCCTCGCCTGCAAGCAGAGTGCCGATAAGCACAGAAACAATAGCCTTTGCCATGTCGCCGACAAGAGTAAATGCGGCGGCGGCTTTTCCGTATGTGCGAAGCATATTGGTCATACCGGCATTGCCGCTTCCGTAGCGGCGTATGTCGTCCTTGAACTTGTATTTAGATATGATAATGGCGAAATTGAGACCGCCGAGGAAATAGGCAATAACAGCACCGACGGCACAAAGCAGAATAAACATAAACGGTGATATTCCGCCCGCATCTCCTGCAATAAGTCTTGCAATAAGTCCGTCACGGAGCATTTCATGGAGTGTCATTCTTCTTTATCCCCTTTCTGACGTATAATTATTTTTATAGGCGTTCCGCGGAATCCGAAGACCTCGCGAAGCTGGTTTTCGATATATCGCTGATAGGAGAAATGGAAAAGTTCCGCATTGTTGCAGAATATAACAAAGGTGGGAGGACAGGTGCCTGTCTGGGTCATGTAGTATACTTTAAGATGACGTCCTTTATCTGACGGGGGCTGAACACGGGCGGTAGCGTCGTTGAGAACATCGTTGAGCATACCGGTGGATATTCTGGTGCAGTTCTGGTTGTATACATAGTTAATAAGCTCGAAAAGCTTTGTAATACGCTGACCTGTTTTTGCCGACACATAAAGGGTGGGGGCATAGGTCATATAAGACAGGGAATTGTACACCTTTTTGTCGTATTCAACCGTGTTTTTGTCCTCGGTTTCAAGGGTATCCCATTTGTTGATGACTATAATGCAGGCTTTGCCCGATTCGTGAGCGATTCCGGCTATCTTTTCGTCCTGCTCGGTAACACCCTCGTTTGCATCTACCATTATAACGCAAACATCTGCGCGCTCTACCGCCATTTTGGAGCGCAGGACGCTGAATTTTTCAATTCTGTCCTCAACTCGTGACTGACGGCGTATTCCGGCAGTGTCAATAAAGGTGTATTTTCCGAATTCGTTCTCGACTCTTGTATCGACCGCATCTCTGGTAGTTCCGGGAATATCGGAAACGATAAGACGGTCCTCACCGAGGATTTTGTTGATAATAGAGCTTTTTCCGGCATTAGGCTTACCTATAACGGCAACCTTGATGAGGTCAGAATCGTCCTCTTTTTCTTCGTCCGCAGGGCAAAGCTCAAGTACGCGGTCAAGAAGGTCGCCGGAGCCTGTGCCGTGAACAGAGGAGAGCTGTATCGGCTCGCCGTCGATACCAAGCTCGTAGAATTCGTAAAACTCCATGGGAGGAGCACCAATCGAATCGCACTTGTTAACAGCGAGTATCAGCGGCTTCTGGCTCTTTATAAGCATGGTGGCGATGTCGCGGTCTGCGGCTGTAAGTCCCGTGGTCACGTCTACCATGAACACGATTACATCGGCTGTTGACACAGCCACTTCCGCCTGATTTTTCATCTGCTTTAATATGATATCGTCAGATTTCGGCTCTATACCGCCTGTGTCAACGAGTATCATGGCACGTCCGTTCCATTCGATCTCATAGTATATGCGGTCGCGTGTAACGCCGGGGGTGTCCTCAACGATGGATATACGCTCGCCGGCAAGCTTATTAAAAAGTGTGCTCTTGCCAACATTCGGACGTCCGACAATGGCTATAACAGGTTTTGACATCTATAAAATTCCTTTCAAAAAGAGTATTTTCGGTGATAGGGTCAGTACAGGATTGATGAAATAAAATCCGCACCTGTTGAATTGGCGGTGACTATATCTACTGAAAGCTTCTCGGAAAGCTCAGTGGTAGTCATTGAATCAAGAAACATATCACGCTCTGCACGAAGCATTACAGAGGGGATAATAAGCCTCTCGCCGAGTGGCTTGTCTTTTAGCTGTTCCAAAAGATCTTTTCCGGTAATAAGACCAGCAACGGTAATATTTTTTCCGAAAAAGTTGTTTTTTATTTTGTATACGGTAATATTCAGTGATTCCACACGGCGTGTAAGCTCATTTGCAAGAGAGAGAATAAAGTCGTATGCCGCCTCGCCGGTTGCTATTGACAGCGTGCGAGGCTTTTCCAAGTCATATTCCGACAAATATTCAAGCTCGTCCTCAAACTCGCACTGCATAGAGCGGATCATTCCAACGCCGTTTTCAATCTGCGGATATCCCTCGTAGTATTCTTCATCGGGAAGCGGCCGTCCTGCCTGAAGATACATTTCATCCGAGCAGAAAAACAGTCTTGAGCCGTATTTTTCCATACACTCTGCCGCGAATGCGTCAACTGTATCAATTACCCCGTTTAGTTCCCCTGCCGTGAACGGCTCAAGAGGATAAAGCCCGTCACGGTGGTCGGTTATGCCGGCAGGGACAATGGATACACCCACAAGATTCGGTGTAAGCTTTGTAAGGTCTCTCATGGAGCCAATAAGCTCCTCGCCGTCGTTAAGTCCCTTGCAGAGAACGATTTGGCAGTTAAGGGATATTCCTGCCTCGGCAAAGCGGCGCATATAGTCAAGCACCTCACCTGCACGCTTGTTTTTCATCATTTTAACCCGAAGCTCGGGATTTGTGGTGTGAACAGAAATGTTAATAGGCGAGGTTTTCATCTCGATTATTCGTTCTACATCCTCGTCTGTGAGATTTGTAAGAGTGATGTAGTTTCCCATAAGAAAAGATAGGCGTGAGTCGTCATCCTTGAAGTAGAGGGAATCGCGCATACCGCAGGGAAGCTGATCTATAAAGCAAAATACGCACTTGTTTTTGCAGGACCTCTTTTTATCCATGAGATAGGTTTCAAAGCGCAGTCCGATGTCGCCGTATTCGTCTTTTTTTATAGTCACATCAAAAAGCTCCGGCCCGCGGTGGAGCTTAAGCGTAACCTTTTTTTCGCACAGGCGAAACTGATAATCAAGAACATCACGTATCTCGTGACCGTTTATGGAAATCAGTATATCTCCCGGCGCAATACCGTGCTTTTCTGCCGGCGAGGCGTATTCAACGTCTGTAATTGTAACCATTTTAATCTCCGAATTTAATCAAGCACAACGAAATTTACTTCGTGGTTTGTTGCAGGGATGACTTTGTTTAAAAGGTCATCGGTACTTATGCGGATGCTGGAGGTGTTTATGCATGGATGGCATCCGAAATATTCGTCATTTACAACGTCGAGGTCGATATACAGTGTAACGTTGTTTTCGGTGTCGTTTATGAGTCCAAGCACCGAGAGTGAACCCGGTGTTATATCAAGAAATTTTTCCATAAATTCCGGTGGAGCGAAAGAAAGCCTTGAGGAGCCGATCTTTTTTGAAAAATCCTTTGTTACAAACTGCTTATCACCTGACATGAGCAGCATATAAAATTTTGTTTTCTGCGAATTGCAAAGCAGGAGATTCTTGCATATTTTGACACCCAGAATAGATTTGGCTTCGGCGCATTCTTCCATGGTATTGGCGGCATCGTGGTCTATGCGTACATATGGCACGCCGATGGATTCCAGAAAGTCGTAGGAACGCATTTCCTTTGGAAGCCGCTCATTTTTGGGACGGGAGGTATAAAGCGTTTTATCAATATACATTTATTTTTTCCTCGGTTTTGAAAAATACACAATAAAAACAGTGACAGCAAGCCCAAAGAGAACATCGGAAAGATAATGCGCACCGATTCTCACGCGTGAGAACGCCACAAGAGCGATCCATATTGCGAGAAGTACCTTGAGCGGTATTTCATACTTTTTGTGCTTGCCATGAAGATCGTGAAAATAGTAAAGTGATGAAATTATAACCGTTGCATTGGCGGTGTGACCCGACGGAAATGAGAAGAATCCTGTAAATCCCTGCGGCAGATACCACGGTGTGAAAAGGGAAAGGTTATTACCAAGCTGTCTGAACCTGACACGTCCCCACACAAGCTTTAGTCCCCATATGATTACAAATGTCAGTACAGCGGCAATAACACAATGAAGTGCTGTGTTAAAATATCGCTTAGTGGTGCGATAGTCCATGCGCATTGTGAGTATAAAAAATAAAGCTGTTACTGCGGCAGATGCTAATAGCGCACATACCGTCACCGTGATGCTATCGGAGATAATGCCATAGTCTGTAAGATAATCCGCAGTTTTGTTCACTGTGAACACAGCTGTGCCCACGGTTCCGATAAGACAAAGAGCGGCAAGTATATAATCTTTTTTTGTGCATGACGGTTTCTTTAGAAAATATGCTGTCATCAGCGCAAGATTGAAAGAGGTAAAGAGTATTGCCGGAGGTTCTCCGGCTACTTCAAATATGCGCCCGTATATAGAATTTTCGTCTGCAATTGCGAGAGAAATGTCAAGATCGTATACAGTGGCGACGACAAGCACCAAAATCCACGTAAGAGCGAGGATTAACGTTAGTGGAGAAAGTTTTTTTGTTTTCATAAAAAGCAGTAAGGACGAGGGGAGACCGCCCTATGACAGTCCCCTCCCGTCCGACGGTTCGGATTCTGTTTAATTAAAGACCGAGAACGGCTGCACCGATGATGCCGGCATCGTTTCCAAGCTCCGCTATCTTCAGTACGGTGTCATTTACACCTGTATTGCCGCCGTATGACGTTTTAGCGATGATTTCGTTGAGCGGATCGGTGAGATATTCTTTCTCGTTGCATATGCCGCCGCCGATAACAAGAATCTCAGGGCGGAATACGTTTATGATATTTGTAAGACCGCATCCGAGATAAGAAATGTATTCATCAACTACGGCCTTAGCATGAATGTCGCCGAGCTTCATTGCGGCAAATGCGGTCTTGCCGCTTACCTTGCCGTCAGCGGCTGCCTGACCTGCCATGATGGTGGGGATGCCTGCCTTGTTGCATTCGTCGATCTTTTCCTTTGTCATTTTGATAAGACCTGTAGCGGAGCTGTATGCTTCCCAGCAGCCAAGTCTTCCGCAGGAGCAGGGTCTGCCGCCGTGCTGAACAACGATATGACCAAGCTCGGCACCTTTGTAATTAAAGCCGGAATAGATTTTGCCATCTATTATAATTCCGCCGCCAACTCCCGTTCCGAGAGTGATCATTACTGCGTCTTTAACGCCGCGTGCGGCACCTGCAACAGCCTCGCCAAGTGCTGCAGCATTTGCATCGTTTTCGAGATATACCTTTTTTACCGGGATATAGCTCTTCAAGACATCTGCGATAGCAAAGTTATAAAAATGAAGGTTGTTTGCATAAACTACAACACCGTTTGCCGGATCAACGGAACCGGGAGCGGCAATACCTGCATATTCGATATCGTCAAAAGTAAGTCCGGCTTCAGAAACCAGCTTTGCGCAGAGATCAGCCATGTCCTTGATGATCTCTTTTCCGTCGCGGTCTGCACCTGTGGGGACACTGCCCTTTGCCAGCATTTCATATTTTTCGTTAATGACACCTACGGCGATATTTGTTCCGCCAAGGTCAATTCCGATGTAATTCATAAGTAAAACCTTGCTAAGAAGCGTTCCTTTCGTTTTCTTTGCATTATTACAAAGCAAATGTAATATAATTTACAGTTATTATTATAATGTATTTTACTCGCGATGTCAAGTATTTTTATGTGCTTGCGGTAAATTTTTCACAAAATTTCTGCTTTCGCAACGAATGATGATTGACAAATTGAAGCCGACTTAGTAAAATATATATGTACGATAACATTGTTAATTCGCCTATTGCAAATTTTGCTTGAGGTAAACAAAAATTTACACTGATTTTGAAAGGATCAAACGAATTATGAAAGTACTGCTCATTAACGGAAGTCCTCATGAATTCGGATGCACTTACACGGCACTTCATGAGGTTGAAGCGCAGCTTAACAAAAATGGAATCAATACGGAAATCCTCTGGCTTGGAACAGAGCCGATGAAAAGCTGTACCGGATGCCGCGGCTGTTCAAATCTTGAAAATCGCTGTGTATTCGCCGGAGATGTCCTGCAAACGGCACAGGAGAAAATGAAGGAGTGCGACGGCATTGTGGTAGGTTCGCCTGTACATTACGCAGGACCGTCCGGACAGATCACAAGCTTTCTCGGAAGGCTTTTCTACAGCAGCTCGGCGCTTCTTCAGGGCAAGCCTGCGGCGGCGGTGGTTTCATGCAGACGGGGTGGGGCATCTGCGGCTTACGAGTCTCTTAATAAATTTTTCCAGATGAGCAATATGCCCGTTGTTACGTCTCAGTATTGGAATCAGGTGCACGGAAATACGGCAGATGAGGTAAAGAGGGACCTTGAGGGTCTTCAGACAATGCGCACTCTTGCTGACAATATGGCATGGCTCATGAAATCTATAGCGGCAGGTAAGCAGTGCGGCGTTGCCGTGCCGGAGCGAGAGCCGAAGGTGAGGACGAATTTCATTCGGTGATCATAAAAAAAGCGTTGTATTACAACGCTTTTTTTATACGGTGTCTTTTTTTGTCCGCTTTGGTATCCCTGTAATACATCCAACGATAGTCATGCCAATGCCGAATCCAAGCGCAATTCCGAGCGCTATTGCCAGGGTGCGTGCACCGTGCTCAAACAGGGATTCTCCGTTGTAGAACAGCAGATTGTAGATGGTGTAATAGAGTCCGCTTCCGGGGACTATTGGGATCGCACAGGGAAGCAAAAACATAAGTGCTGGAGTGCGAAGGACTCTTGCGAAAATTTCAGAATACAGCGTCATAAAAAGTGACGATGCAAAGGCACATACGAGAACGTTTGCGCCAAGCAGGGCCGCAAGCTCATACACCGCATAGGTGAAAAGTCCACCCAGCGCCGCACAGGGGAGCTTTTTTGCGCTGACATTCAGAAGTATGCCGAAAGCTACTGTGCCAAGAAAAGCAGTTACCAGGCGAGACGCTATATCGGCAGTGAAAACAATAGGCATTACAGTCCACCTCCCGCTATAAGCAGTGCGATTGATAATCCGACCGCGATCATCACTGCAACGATAACGGCTTGGACTACTTTAGAGGATCCCGTCAGCGTATCGCCCCAAAGCAGATCACGCATTGCGTTTCCGAGGGAGAGACCTGGGATCATCAGCATGATTTCACCTATAAGTATCATATCAAGATTGTCGCCAATGCCAATACGCACGGCAAAGCAGGAGATAAGTCCGGATATAAGTGAAATGAGAAGCGTTTTTACCATTTTGTTGAAATTTTTCGGACTCACGGAGTTTAAGACTGCAACAATTATTCCGATTATCGCCGCGGTGATTCCGTCACGGAGCGTCCCGCCGAAAAAGACGGCAAAGCTTCCTGCTCCAAGCATATTGCCAAGTAAGGTGAGCCAAAACGGATAGGCAGACGTTGCTTTTATTCGTTTTATTTCTTCGTCGACTTCAAAAACGGGCGGCTTTTCCTCACAAATTCTTCTGGACAGTGCGTTATATGCTTCGATCCGCGATAAATTAGGTGAATTTGTGAAGATCCGACGTGACTGCGTGGAATGACTGCCGTCGGGCATATGTACTGCTATGAGTATAAGCGACTGTATTGTAAAAACATCCACATGCACCGCGCCGTAAGCTCTGCATATTTTTTCAATGGCTATCTCCACGCGGTGGACCTCGGCATCGCTTTTAAGCATCCCTTCTCCGATATCGAGAGCAATACGGGCAATGTTGTCGGCGAGTGTGCCCGTATATGGGGCAGACTGTGTAGGCTTAGCTTGACTTGTCAATTTGACCTCCAAATAAACATAGTGCATGATTTAATTTCAGTATATCACGCAGTGTATAATTTGTCAAGTGTGACTTGGATTCTAAACGCAAAACGGACTGACCGTAACGTGCGGCAGTCCGTTTTGATAGTTTTACCTTTTACTCTCCGTAAACCGTTTCCTGAGGAGAAGCGATTCCCATATATTCAAGGGGGTCAACATAATTTCCGTTTACCTTCATTTCAAGGTGCAAATGAGGTTCTTCGGAGATTTCAATGAGTGCGCTCTCACCTACAGCTCCTATAGACTGTCCCATGGATACGCTGTCACCTACAGAATACTTCGCGCCCGAATCCTCAGCCAGATTCATATACGTGGTGTAAATGCTGTCTCCGTGGTCGATCGTGATACAGCGTCCCATGAGCTGATCGTTCCATATTCTGCACACAGTGCCGCTTGATGCGGAAACCACGTCTGTACCAACAGGAGCTGTTATATCAACGCCTGTGTGTGCTCTGTAATCGTTCATGGTAAGGGAATATACAGGTATGTCCACCTCAAACTCTTTTGCCACAGTGCCGGCGGTGGGAATAACAAAATAGCGAATATCGACCGATGTGGGTACATTGTCGTTTACAGCAGAAGCGGGGATGGTTTCAAGTGTATCGGCATCTGCATCGGTGACAGGTGCTTCTGTGTTTTGTGTGGTAGGGGCGGAGTCTATGGAAGAATGAATTTGCGCCGAGTCTTTGGAGCCGATAGCGGTGTCGTTGGGGGCAGTAACAGGTGAATCTGTTGTGTGCGGTGCTTTTGTGCCTGCGTCGGTGCGGCGGCGCGAGGAAACCGTGAAGACGGAGACAAGCACCACGCAAACGAGCATTGCTGCCAGCAGTAAATAAATTACGGTATTGATGGAATTTTTCTTAAGTTTGTTTTCCATTGTGGGATTACCAACCTTTCAAGTTTATCGTGTGTTTATTGCCTGTAATCTACGCTTGGTAATATTGTTGACGGCATGGCGGCAATTATACACGCAATATGAAAAGTTTATGGGGCGAATTTGCCCAAAAAACTATGCATTGAGGATTCGGATGAATGTTGATGTTTTGAAAAATTTTACATCTATAGAGAGATATTGCTATTGACTTTTTATTCTATAACGTGTATAATATTGATACAGATAATGATAATGGGATCATTATGAAAATCATAAGGATAGAGAAAGGTACAAAATTATGAAAAAAATTGGAATATCCTTGCTTTTAGTTCTTTCCATGGTTGTTTCCATGGCTGTCCCTGCATTTGCTTCGGCTTACGACGATTATGCTGAAAAGGGCTCGACATTTACTGTTATGCTGATGCCGGAAGATGATCAGGCAGAGGAAAACGGCGACTCTGTTTTGGTAGAGCTTGTTTTATTCTGCGAAAACGATGGCGAAGAGCTCGACGAGTTCGGCTTCTACAGTTTTAAAGACACCATAAAGTACAACAAGAACAGATTTGAGCTTGTTGACGATTCTGAATGGGTAGAAGACGGTTTTGAATTTGAAGAAGTAAAAGAGGGCGAGATTCTTGTTACCGCTGAAAAGGTAACGGGAATTGAAAACGGTGTAGCTGTTTGTTATTTTGAGCTTCAGGCTATAGATACAGGCTCTGCATCCCTTAAGCAGGAGGACGTTGAAATCAGACGCACCTCAAGCTCAACCAGCAAGTATACTGTAACTAAAGAAACTCTGACTCTTAAGGGTGTAAAATCCCTCTCCGATGAGGACGACGAGTACTCGATCAGCACAGATTACGACTCGGATTACGGTACTGTATATCTCAGCACAAAGAGCGAAAAGGCCGGTGAGGAGGTTTGGTTCCGCGTTGCAACAAAGAGTGGTTACGATGTTGATGAGATTGTTGTTTTCTACGAGGATGACGATGAGGTATGTGAGGTAAAATGCAGGTCATCTATCGACGATAACGGATACAGATATTACTACTTCGATATGCCGGAATCGGAGGTTATTATTGAGGTTGAATTTGACGGAGAAGGCGTTAAGTCTACCAAGGAGCATGACTTAAAGCTCTTTTATGACGGTGACTACGGATTTGTATATCTTAATACATACTCCGCAGAGGAAGATACAAGAATCAAGATAACTGTTGAACCGTATGACGATTCCTACGAGTTCACGTTTGACGTTGAGGATGCTGAAGGTAATACATATGATCCTAAGTTAAGCTCCAACAAAAAGTACTACTACTTCGATATGCCCGATGAGGACGTTGAGATAAATGTTGAATTTACCGGTACTCTTGCATCAGACGGCACTACATACAGTATCGTTGATGACACAGACGATGAATACGGATATGTGAATATGCCTACAAAGGCAGCTAAGGGCACAAAAGTCAAAGTTATGGCTTTCCCTGAAGAGGGATATGTTGTTGACAGGGTAAAGGTATACGGCTTTGACAGCGAGAAGAAATATACTGCCAGCGACAAGGGCGACTACTATCAGTTCACTATGCCCGAAGAAAAGGTGGTTGTTGAAGTAATATTCATTGACGAGGAGGATCTTGACAATGAATACAAGGTGTTCACAGACGATGTTGACGATGAATACGGCAGCGTGAAGGTATCTTCAACTAAGGCTCAGTACGACGAAAAGGTTAAAATTTGGGTAGATCCCGATTCCGGATACGAGATTGATACGATTGAAGTAACCGAGGATGCCAGCGGAGATACTGTTGAACTCTACGGCGATGAAGATGATGATTATTATTACTTCTATATGCCAAGAGACGACGTGTATCTTTATGTAGACTTTGAAGAATCCTCAAGCTCTTCTGCTAAAACATATACTGTTAATCTCTCCTACAATAAGGATCAGGGTACTGTAGAGCTTTCCCGTAACAAAGCAGCAAGTGGAAAGACAGTAAGTATTTTCCCCGAGCCTGAGGAAGGTTATGTAGTTGATGAAGTAAAGGTTACCAAGTCCACTTCCTCCTCCACCACCGTTAAGGTATACGATGGTGAAGACGAGAAGGGCGAGACCTTCTACTACTTCACAATGAAGGCATATGCTGTAAAGGTAACAGTTACATTTAAGGCTGAAAACGGCAGCTCCTATCAGGTAGCTGTTGACAGCGGTATTACAAACGGTAAGGTTGAAGTTTCCGAAACCAAGGCTGACAGCGGCGATAAGGTTAATATCGAAGCAACACCTAACAGCGGATACGAAGTTGATACCGTTGTTGTTACCAAGTCTAACGGTACAAAGGTTACTGTGACCAAGAACAGTGACGGCACCTACACATTTACCATGCCTGCATCAAAGGTAACTGTTGATGCAACATTTAAGAAGGCTGCAACAGGCTATAAAGTAAATGTTGACAGCGGTATTACAAACGGTAAGATTGAAGTTTCCCAGTCTACAGCTAATTCCAACGCTAAGATCACCGTTACCGCAAAGCCTAACAGCGGATATGAGATTGATACTGTTGTTGTTACAAAGGCTGGCGGAGTTAAGGTTACTGTGACCAAGAATAGTGATGGCACATACAAGTTTACCATGCCGGCAGCAGATGTAACTGTTGATGCTACCTTCAAGCAGACCGTACACGTTTGCCCCGCTAAATCCTATGCAGACGTTAAGACTACTGAGTGGTATCACGATGCAGTAGACTATGTAATCTCCAACGGTCTTATGGGAAGCACCAATACAAATGCTTATACATTTGAACCCGGTACTATCGCGAGCCGCGGAATGATCGTTACTATCATCTGGAGACTTGCAAACGAGCCTCTTGCAGATGCGGCAATTCCGTTTACCGATGTTCCTGCAGGTCAGTGGTACACTGAGGCTATCCGTTGGGCAGCAGCTAACGACATCCTTCGGGATGTAGCAGTATCCGGCGCATTTGAGCCTAACGCTCCCCTCACCCGTGAGCAGATCGCGGCAATCATTTACCGCTACGAACAGTATCAGGGCGGCGGCTTCAAGGGTACTATCAATATAGACCTTTCCAGCTTCAAGGATATGGATGAGATTTCTCCTCTGCTTGTAGAAGCAATCGGCTGGTGCAATAACGAAGGCGTCCTCAAGGGCAATGATGCACAGATGCTTATGCCTAAGGGCAACGTTGACCGTGCACAGCTTGCTCAGATACTTATGAACTATATCGAGCGCAAGTAATATTAAAACGTCCCGGATCGCAGATTCGGGGCGTTTTTTGCAGAGCGTTATAATAATCAGTGGGCTGTCTTAAAAAGACAGCCCACTCTATATTCGGATGTAAATATTACATATTATTTTCGATGTAGTTCATAAGATCGCGGATCGTTTTGACACTTGGGATTTCCTCGTCGGGAACAATTATGCCGAAGTTTTCTTCAACAGCCATCATTATTTCTACAACGTCAAGGGAGTCCGCGCCGAGGTCCTCGAGGATGCTTGCATCTTCAGTTACTGCGGATTCGTCACAGCCCAGTTGATCAACGACAATATTTACGATTTTTTCAAACATGGTATAAACCTCCACATAAATAATATTTAGATATCCGACGGGAATTATACCGCGCGGATCGGTTTGCAGAGTATCCTACTTGGTGTATGTACCTTTCGAAACTTCTTGTATCACTCATTATATATTATTTCTTTGCTTTTTTCAAGTAGGTTAGCCAAATTTTTCAAAATATTTATTTTATCGTTTTTTGCGGCAACTAATAAACAAGTGTATCAATTGAGGAGTAGTGTTGACAAAAAACAAAAACTAATGTATAATCATAATATACCAATGCAGAAAGTACGTCGACAGGCGAGTTTAACTAAGCTCGCGGCTCTTTAAGAGGCGAACTTCGGGAAGGATTTTCATAAATTATGCAAAATGAGTGTACGAGCGTTATGGCGGTCTTTGAGGCTGCATCACAGTACGGCGAAGTCAGCAGAGCGGAGCTTTCAGATATTACGGGATTCAGCCTCGTTACCGTAGGTAAGGCGGTTGACGGGTTGTGCGGATGCGGCTTGATGTCAGAATACAAGCGGTCACGTCCGGGTGTAGGACGCAGAAGCGGCGTTTGTTCAATACCGTCGGAGCAGGGCATGATTTTGATTGATATGTCCCACAGCCGTACCACTGTTCGCATTTGCGACCTCAGACTTAACGTGCTTCACGAATATACCGAGGCGGACAAATCAATTGGTGAAATATGGCTTGGTGCATTCGGTAATTTTACAGAGATGTTCAGCGGTGAGCTTCTTGGAATGGGCGTTGTTGTGCCTGAAGGAAAAACTGCGGAATTTGCCAAGGCATTTAAAGACGAGATGGGAAATTCGCCTGAGCTTATCATTGAGGATGTAAAAGCATATGCCGTCGCAAATTCGAAAAGAACAGATACATTTACATCGGCGGTAATGGTGCGCTTGTATGAGGACGGCATGGCTGACGGTGCGCTTACATATAATGGCAGACTCTACAGCGGTGCACACGGATGTGCGGGCGGCTTCTCTCGCATAATAGATTCACGGGATTCACTTGTTGATATCCTATTTCATATTTGCGAGATAATTGATCCGGAAACCGTACATATTGCCTGCGAAAATGCCGAAGACTGCAAAATTTCGGGAAAACTTACGGAGGCTCTTTCGAAAAATAGGGTAAGCGAAGATAATTTGCCTAAAATAATAGCAGAACCGCTTTCTGATTGCTCCTCGGCACTTGACGGCGCGGCAAAACTGCTTAGAAATCAGCAAGTAATGATTAAGCTGTCAAAAAATTCCTGATTAAGTGTACACAAAGCTGTACAGAATAATATCGAAGTCGGAAATGCATCCGACCTCCATATTATTAGGATCAGGAAGGTTAAAAACATGGAAAACAAGTCTCCAAATCCCTCCATCGAATGTTCTGTAAAGCAGTGTGAATATCATTGCGGCAATGAAAATTACTGCACCCTTAACAAGGTGCGTATTGCAACCCACGAAGCAAATCCCACGGTTTGTGAGTGTGTTGACTGCGAATCTTTTGTTAAGAAGACCTCCTGCGAGGGCGGTTCCTGCCACTAAAAAATGTCCCGAAGGCTTTAAAGCCTTCGGGTCATTTTTACTGTACTTAAATAACTCTTTATTTTGCGAATTTGTAGCCCATTTCAAGTGCCATCTTATTTTTTTCAATAAGAGCCGCTTTAGTTGCCGGAATACCGGAGATCATATGCTCAAGGAACGCATCGTATTCGAAAAGTCCGGTGATCTTAAGAAGATAGCCGAGCACGATCACGTTTGCCATACCGGTAAGACCTGCATCGGATGCCATTGCGGTAGCGGGGATTCCGTATACCTCAATGTCGCTTCTCACTGATGTCTTGTCGATAAGCGAGGAATCGTAAATAAGCTTTCCGCCTGCCTTAACACTCGGCTCGAATTTTTCAAATGAGGGAAGATTAAGTGCGATAAGAATATCGGGGGTGACTACCAGCGGAGAGCCGATTTCCTCATCGGAAACGATAACCGAGCAGTTAGCCGCGCCGCCGCGCATCTCAGGGCCGTAAGAGGGAAGCCAGGATACCTGAAGCTCAGAATCCATTGCCATTTTTGCTATAGCCTTTCCTGCGAAAAGGATACCCTGTCCGCCAAAGCCTGCAAGGAGAATGTTTGTAGTCATTATTCGTTTACCTCCTTGGTGGAAGTGGGGTTAAGTGCCTTTACGTCAGCATCCTTGTAAACTCCAAGGGGATAGAAGGGGATCATGTCGGTCTTTACCCATTCAAGTGCCGCCTCGGGTGTCATTCCCCAGTTTGTGGGGCAGGTGGAAAGAACTTCAACTATGGAAAGTCCCTTCTTGTCAACCTGATTCTGGAACGCCTTCTTTATAGCCGCCTTAGCCTTTTTGATGTTGGGAACGGTGTTCACCGCAACACGCTCTGCATATGCAACACCGTCAAGGGTGGAGAGCATTTCGCAGACACGGATAGGAGAACCCTGAATACGGCGGTCGCGTCCGTAAGGAGAGGTGGTTGTTACCTGACCGGGAAGTGTGGTAGGAGCCATCTGACCGCCGGTCATACCGTAGATACAGTTGTTTATGAAGATAATGGTGATATTCTCACCGCGTGCACCAACGTGAACGGTTTCAGCCGTACCGATAGCGGCAAGGTCGCCGTCACCCTGATATGTAAATACGATATTGTCGGGATGCGTGCGCTTAACACCTGTAGCAACAGCCGGAGCGCGTCCGTGAGCCGCTTCGATCATGTCACATTCAAAATAGTTGTAGGCAAATACTGAGCAGCCTACAGGTGCGATACCTACTGTCTTGTCGCAAAGGTCAAGCTCATCAAGGACCTCAGCTACAAGTCTGTGTACTATACCGTGGGTGCATCCGGGGCAGTAGTGGAACGGCACCGGAGAAAGAGATTTCGGTTTATCAAAAACTACCATTTTATTGTCCTCCTTGATTAAAGCGCTGCGGCGAGCTTCTCGATCTCACGAAGAACCTCGTCGGGAGAGGGGATCATACCGCCTGTGCGTCCGAAGAAAGATACGGGCTTCTTGCAGTCGATAGAAACCTTAACGTCGTCAACCATCTGACCCATGTTAAGCTCGCATACAAGAAAATGCTTTGCCTTGTCAGCATAAGCGCCGAGCTGCTTCTTAGGATAAGGCCAAAGGGTGATGGGGCGGAACAGACCAACCTTGATACCTTTAGCACGTGCCGCCGCAATAGCGGTCTTGCAGATACGGGAGGTGATTCCGTAAGCAACGATGATAATATCAGCATCGTCGCACTTGTATTCCTCGTATTTAACTTCCTTCTCTGCGATCTCGTCGTATTTCTTGAAACGTGCGAGAACAGATGCTTCAAGCTCAGCGGGGTCGATAAGCAGGGAGTTTACAATGTTCTTTTTGCGCTTTCCACCTGTGCCGTTGCACGCCCATGTCTTTTCGGGAATTTCGCGCTTGGTGCCAAGCTCGAAATCAACAGGCTCCATCATCTGACCGAGAGCACCGTCTGCAAGGATCATAGCAGGCATTCTGTAAATATCCGCAAGATCGAAAGCCTCGCTTGTAAGCTGTGCCATTTCCTGAACGGAGGAGGGAGCGAGAACTAAAACGTGCTCGTCACCGTGACCGTTTGCCTTAGTTGCCTGATAGTAGTCCTGCTGAGTGGGCTGAATACCGCCAAGACCGGGACCTCCGCGCTGTACGTTTACGATAACGCAGGGAAGATCACATCCTACAAGGTAGGAGATACCCTCACTCTTAAGGGAGATTCCGGGGGAGGATGAGGAGGTAAGGCAGCGAGTGCCGGAGGCAGCCGCACCCATGATCATATTGATAGCAGATACCTCAGATTCTGCCTGGAGGCAAAGACCGCCGACCTTGGGCATACGCTTTGCCATATATTCGGAAATTTCAGTCTGGGGAGTGATAGGATAACCGAAGAAATGCAGGCATCCGGACTTGATAGCCGCTTCTGCAATAGCTTCGGTGCCTTTCATAAGTACTTTCTTAGCCATTTCATATCTCCTTATACATCTTTTTCGACTTTGATTACTACATCGGGGCACATGGTCGCGCACATAGCACAGGCAATGCACTTATCCTGGTCTGTGATTCCTGCGGGGTGATATCCCTTTTTGTTGAGCTTATCACCGGCGAGGGAGATGATCTTTTTGGGGCAGGCAAGAACACAAAGTCCGCATCCCTTGCAAAGATCTTCCGTAAAGGTAACTTTGTTCATAGTATTTCCTCCGTTTTGGTTTGTTTTAGTTAAAATATTTGTTTTGTAGCGTTTTCAATAAAGAATATATTTGGTATATCAGAAAGACTTCTCAAAAACGAGCTGTCGGCACAGGTGCATATCAGCGGAAGCTTGCAGTGCTCGGCAAACTCGCTTGCCCATTTGTGGGTGTCGGTGATGTCGGATGCAGTCGTTTCTCGACCCAGATTAGAGTTGTTTACCACTCCCGTGGCACGAAGACGTCCGGAGTATTCGATCTCTCTGAGTATCATCTCAGCCCCGTCCGCATCTTCTGTAAGCGGGCGGTATTTGTTGAGTACATACAGTAACTCATACTCGCCGTCCCTAAAAAAACGATTGTACATCCCAAGTGCCACCGCACCGTTGTCGCCGCCAACGTCAATAATGGTGACTTTGTCGCTTTCTCGGCAGTGTGACTCAAGTGCCCCCAAAACTGTGGGGGGAAGCGAGGGGATATCCACGTTTGTGTTGGCAAAATCGGGGACGATGCAGCTAATTCCAAGGGCTTCAAGCTCCGCAACGTTGTCTGCGGCACGGAAGTATGGATTTACGATGTCAAGGTCCATAAGTGTAACGTCAAAACCTGCATCTCGCTTGGCTTTAGCAAGGTTTACGGCGAAGTTTGTCTTTCCGGCACCGAAATGCCCGGAAACGACGATAAGATTTTTTAAGTTTTTCAGTGTTTCAAGCATATTTACATACCGTGTAATGTGATTTTTGCCTACTTGCTTTATTTTCGGCATAATTCGCGCTTATAATAGCACTTCCTATATTATATCATATAATCAACTAAAATAAAAGAACATTTTTGAAAATTTATTTGATTTTTTTTCTTCCTTGATTGTACAAA
>JAZTWV010000014.1:0-2735 GCA_045636145.1 Candidatus Flemingiibacterium sp. | reverse complement strand
TGCGGTCGCCAAACCATTTACCATTGTATCACGGAGGTTTTCTCATGCTAAAGCTTTTTATCTTCCCCCAGTAGAACTGGGGGTTTATTTCCACGCCTAAAGGCACCAAACAAAAAACGACCCTGCCGAATGAACAAGTCCAGTAAAAACGGACAATAGAAAAAAACACCCTCCTATGGTAGAATTAAAACAACTACCATAGGAGGAATTTTTATGCCAAGAAGTTATCGACATATTAAAGAATATGAAAGAAAGATATTAGAACTTAAAGCGCAAGGAAAAACATTAAGAGAGATTGGAGCAATGTATGGGTTTACATACGAGCAAGTACATAATTTCATCAGTAGACATAATATAAATCAACGCAAACTTGCAGCAGGAATAGCGTTAAAGCGCAAAGGCAGACCTCCTAAAGACTATGTTGTAAACGAACAAGATAAAGTTGCCGAATTGAAATATATCCTTGCTCGCAAGGATGCAAAAATCAAATCGTTAGAAATGGAAAATGAATTAATGCGGGATTTTCTCTCGCTCACCGAAAGGAAGTGAGAACAAGCGTAAAATATATGGTTATCTACCGTCATAAAGATAAGTACAGCATAAGTGAAATGTGTAGATTCTTCAAAGTATCACGCAGTGGATATTATGGATATGTATCACGAATGAATGTACCTGCATGGGATTTGCCACTGGCTGAAAAGATACGGGAATGCCAAGATGAATGTGGTAAGACTTACGGATATCGTAGAGTGCATATATGGCTTGGAAGAAATGGCATTTACCGCAATCCAAAGACTGTTTTGAGAGTTATGCAGAAATACGGCTTGCTGTCAGTAATCCGAAGAAAGAAATATCGCAATTACGGAGAATATCTGCACAAATATCCAAATCTGCTCAATAGAGATTTTAACGCTGAAAGACCAAACCAAAAATGGGTTACGGATATTTCATACATACACACCAAGCAAGGAGTATTGTATCTTTCAGTTATTAGAGATTTATATGACAACAGCATAGTTGCTTACAAAACCGGAACAGAGCAAAATGTTAATCTTGTTTTGAGTACGATTAGAGAAGCCAAGAAAAAAGAAAAGATCACTGCAGAGTTGCAGCTCCACAGTGACCAAGGCTTTCAATATACATCCACAGCATATTTTAAGCTAACACAATCATACGGCATAACGCCGTCAATGTCAAGGCGTGGTAATCCGTATGACAATGCTTTGGCGGAAAATTTCTTTTCCATTCTCAAAACTGAGTGTATCTACCGCGTGAAACTTCAGACCTATGAGGAGGCTCGCCTCCTCATAGGTGAGTACAGCCATTTCTACAATAACCAAAGATTACAATTTAAAACAAAACTGACTCCCCTTGAAAAGAGAAGTCAGTATGTTGCTTAAAATTTAATTTTATCTACCATAGGGGTTCTTTTTGTACTGTCCGCACAAATTGGGGCAGTTTAGAATGGCAGGGTCGTTTTTATGATGGTTTATTCGTTGTAGAGCGCTTGCAGCTTGAGCAAGTGATCGTAACGCTTCATGGCAGCCGCTTCGGCTTCGGTGAACAGCGCCTCGGCACGCTCGGGGAAGGAGCGAGTCAGCGAGGAATAACGCGCCTCGTTCATGATGAAGTCACGGTAGCTGGTGGATGGCTCCTTGCTGTCGATGACAAATTTCTTGTCAGCAGCGGGGTTGAAGCGGAACATGTTCCAGTAACCGCAATCCACAGCCTTCTTCATTTCAGCCTGGCAGTTGACCATGCCGCCCTTGATGCTGTGCATCTCACAGGGAGCGTAGCCGATAATCAGGGACGGACCCGGATAGGCTTCGGCTTCCGCGATCGCTTTGATGGTCTGATTCATATCAGCGCCCATCGCGATCTGTGCGACATAGACATAGCCGTAAGACATGGGGATCTCAGCGAGGCTCTTCTTGGCGATCGCTTTACCGGCAGCGGCAAACTGTGCCACCTGACCGATCTGCGAAGCCTTGGAAGCCTGACCGCCGGTGTTGGAGTACACCTCGGTATCAAAGACCATGATGTTGATATCTTCGCCGGAAGCGAGGACATGGTCCACACCGCCGAAGCCGATATCGTATGCCCAACCGTCACCGCCGAATACCCAGACGGACTTCTTGGACAGATACTCTTTGTTTTCGAGCACCGCGGGAGCAATCGGGCAACCGGCAGCAGCCGCTTTCTCCAGCTCGACAACCAGAGCTTTGGTCGCTTTGGTGTTCTCCGCACCGTTGTTGACGGTGTTCAGGTAAGCTTCAGCAGCCGCCTTGAACTCATCGGACGCTTTGTCGGACTCCGCCATCTCTTTGACCTGCTCGATCAAGCGGGCACGGATAGCTTTCTGACCGAGGTACATACCGAAGCCATGCTCCGCGTTGTCCTCAAACAAGGAGTTCGCCCACGCCGGCCCTCTGCCGTCTTCATCCTTGCAGTACGGCATGGACGGAGCAGACGCGCCCCAAATGGAGGAACAGCCTGTCGCGTTCGCGATGATCATCCTGTCTCCGAAGAGCTGCGTAACAAGCTTGATGTACGGCGTTTCTCCGCAACCTGCGCAGGCGCCTGAGAACTCGATATACGGCTTCTTGAACTGGCTTCCCTTGACCGTATTGATCTTGTACTTGTCGATGACATCCTGCTTCTCCGGTGTCACTACAGCCGCATCGAAGATCGGCTGATCGATCGGTGTGCCTTCTGCTGCCGGAACCATTGTAAGA
>JAZTWV010000013.1:0-56231 GCA_045636145.1 Candidatus Flemingiibacterium sp. | reverse complement strand
GGCAGCCGCCCCTTAAAAAATCACCGTTTAAGCGGTAAACTTAATTCCCACGCTTCGCGTCAAGCTTCGCCTTAACCTTGGTTGGGAGACCAAAGAGGTTGATAAAGCCTCTGGAATCAGCCTGATCATAATCTTCATCCTCACCGAAGGATGCGGTCTGCTCATCGTAAAGAGTATAGGGAGATGTAACACCTGCATTTATAATGTTGCCCTTGTAAAGCTTAAGAGTAACATCACCGGTAACAGTCTCGTTCACCTTGTCAACAAAAGCGCAGAGAGCTTCTCTCAGCGGTGTGAACCACTGACCGTTGTAACAGAGATCAGCCATCTTGGGAGCTACCTGTGCCTGCATGAAATGGAAGGTCTCCTTGTCAAGGGTGATGGTCTCAAGCACGTTGTGAGCCTTGTAAAGAATAGTTCCGGCAGGAGTCTCGTATACGCCGCGGCTCTTCATGCCAACAAGACGGTTCTCAACGATGTCGAGAAGTCCGATGCCGTTTGCACCGCCGATCTCGTTAAGATAAGTTACAAGCTCGACAGGAGCCATTTCCTTGCCGTCAACTGCGGTGGGAATACCCTTTTCAAAGTGGATCTTTACATATGTAGGCTTGTCGGGAGCCATTTCGGGAGACACGCCAAGCTCAAGGAAGCCGGGCTTGTTGTACTGCGGCTCATTTGCAGGTGACTCAAGGTCCATACCCTCGTGAGAAAGATGCCACAGGTTCTTGTCCTTACTGTAGTTTGTCTCGCGGTTTATCTTAAGGGGAATGTTGTGTGCCTCTGCGTAGTCGATCTCCTCGTCGCGGGACTTGATATCCCACTCACGCCAGGGAGCGATGATAGCCATGTCGGGAGCAAACGCCTTGATGGTCAGCTCAAAGCGAACCTGGTCGTTGCCCTTACCGGTACAGCCGTGGCAGATAGCGTCTGCGCCCTCAGCCTTTGCAATTTCAACAAGACGCTTTGCAATGCAGGGACGTGCATGGGATGTGCCGAGAAGATAATCCTCGTATTTTGCATCAGCCTTAAGGCAGGGCCAGATGTAATCGGTGATGTATTCTTCCTTAAGGTCCTCAATGTAGAGCTTGGTAGCACCGGTCTTTATTGCCTTTTCCTCAAGTCCGTCAAGCTCGGTTCCCTGACCAACGTCACCGGAAACAGCGATAACCTCGCAGTTGTTGTAGTTTTCCTTCAGCCACGGAATGATGATAGATGTATCAAGACCGCCGGAGTATGCAAGCACTACTTTTTTGATGTTTTTCTTATCCATTTTTAATCTCCATTCCGCCGCCATGGAGGCGGCACAAAAATTTAATAAAATTCAAATGTGTTTGCTTTGCAAACAAAAATGGGACGGGACCCATTTTTAATTTGGATTTTTGTGCGTGAACAGTTAATAAACGCTTGCGCTATATAAGCTTTCACGCTATGTACCTCTTTTGATAGAATTTTTATTATGCATATATTATACACTGTTTTTTGCATAAATTCAAGATAATTATGGCATAACATGTATAAATATTCATCTCAATGTTTTATATAAAAGTGATAAATATGTATAAATTCCGTGTATACCGCAAATTTTATACATTTTTTCACGATTTTAAGGACATCGGCACGTTACCTTATATTATAACCTATATTGGCGAAAAAATCAAGGTGATTTTATAAAAAAATCGGGAAATTTATATGTGCGCCAAATTTGACGCCATAAAACTAAATTGAAAGGAGTAAAAAATGAATATATTCACAAGAACACTATCGGCAATCTGTGCGGCTTCCGTTATTATTGCACCAATTAGTGCCGCGGCAAGCACGACAGAGCTTCGCTGGTACTGCAAGCCAAACGACAGCCACACACAGCCGCCGCTTCCATCGGAATTTAAGTTTGTAGAGGACCTTGGCGGCGTTTATATTGACCGCGAGCACGGCGACGACTGTGCGGACAAGGTGATATATCTCACCTTTGATGTGGGATATGAAAACGGAAATGTGGCAAAAATTCTCGACATCCTGAAAAAGCACAACGCGAAAGGCACGTTTTTCGTCCTTGAACACGTTATATCGGAAAACACAGACCTTGTAAGACGTATGTTTGCCGAGGGACACACCGTGGCAAACCACACCATGTCACACCGAAACATGGCGGCGGCTGACAGGGCGGCATTTGAATCTGAGCTTCACGGACTTGAAAAATTATGCCTTGAGCTGACAGGCGAAAAAATGGCAAAGCTCTACAGACCGCCCGAGGGATGCTTTTCCGAGAACAATATGAAGATTCTTTCGGAAATGGGCTATAAAACCGTATTTTGGAGCTGTGCTTATGCCGATTGGGACAACAAAAACCAACCCTCCCCGGCATCTGCGCTGAAAAAGCTCAACACACGTCTCCACAACGGAGAAATCTTACTGCTTCACCCCACATCAGAAACCAACGCCGCGATACTTGACGAATTTCTCACAGGTCTTGAAGCTGACGGATACCGAATAGGCTCGATTACGGAATTATGCGGCGTATAAAAAGATTTTTTTGTTTAATTGTGCCCTTTTTCCTCGCCGTCTCACTTCACGCCGATGATGACAGCCTTGCGGACGTCTATTTTTCCTGCGGAAACGATGCAAAACGTATAGCCATCACCTTTGACGACGGTCCGCACTACAAGTACACCGCAGAGATACTCGATATTCTGAAAGAATACGACATAAAAGCCACGTTTTTTGTAGTGGGACAGCTTGCACAGCGTTATCCCGAGCTGATACTCCGCGA
This sequence comes from Candidatus Flemingiibacterium sp., assembly GCA_045636145.1. Lineage (GTDB taxonomy): Bacteria > Bacillota > Clostridia > Oscillospirales > CAG-272 > Flemingiibacterium. Next base: position 53,464 of record JAZTWV010000013.1, on the reverse strand, counting down.
GCTTGCCGAGGGGCATGAGGTAGCAAGCCACACATGGTCGCATCCCCACATATCGGAAGTGACCGAGGACTCCCTTGCAAACGAGCTTGTAAGCACCGAGGAGCTTATATTTGAGCTTGCCAAATACCGCCCGAGACTGTTCAGACCGCCTGAGGGGAAATACAGTGACACAGTACGCCGTGTTGCGGCAGAGCTTGATTACGAGGTGGTGCTTTGGACTGTGGACACCAGAGATTGGTCGCACCCCACCGTCGACAAAATAGTGGAAACTGTACTTGAGAACACCGAATCCGGCTCGATTATTCTCTGCCACGATTTTATCGGAAATAACAGTCCCACCCCCGAAGCACTTCGCAGATTTCTTCCGGAATTAAAAAGAAACGGCTACGAATTCGTAACCGTTTCAGAGCTTATTTTAGGTGATGATTAGCCTTTAGTCAATGGAGTATTTTGCCGCACAAGCGCGGTATTCGTCCATGAACTGATGCTCATTCTTAAGATCAGCTAAATACTTGTGCATATCGTAGGACTGTTCCGCCGCTCTGATCATACAAGCGGCAATGTTGGAGCAGTGGTCGGATACGCGCTCGTAGTTTGTAAGAAGATCGGAGAGAATAAATCCAAGCTCGATGGTGCACTTACCGCCCTGGAGACGGTCGATGTGCTTTGCTCTTATCTGCTCTTTCAGGTCGTCGATAACCTGCTCAAGAGGCTCTACATGAGTTGCCGCATGAAGATCCTTTGAAATAAGGGCATCATATGTAAGCGTAAGTATCTCGGACACCGCAAGAGATATGGTCTTAAGCTCTTTTTTAGCTTCAGGCGAGAAGGTAATTCCCTTCTTGTTCATCTCCTCTGCCGCTTCCTGAATATTCACCGCATGGTCGCTTATACGCTCAAGGTCTCCTATATTGTGGAGCAGACGTGTTGCGGTCTTGGAATCCTCGATAGAGAGGTCCTTCGAGGACAGCTTGACAAGATATGTTCCGAGTCTGTCCTCGTACTTATCCACTTCATTTTCAAGCTCTGTGATAACTTCGGCATCAGCCTCCGAATATTTTTCCACAAGGTCCATTGCGCGGTTTATGCTGTCAACAGAAAGGTCAGCCATCTTGCTCATAACCGACACGCACTGTTCAAGCGCAAAAGACGGTGTCGCAAGGAAGCGATCATCAAGAAGGGACTGTTCTGCCGCAGATACCGCCTTTTTCTCCTTGGAGCTCTTTATTGTGATCTCTGCAAGCTTTCCGATAAGCTTGTAGAATGGGAGGAGGAGAAGTGTGGTGGCTATATTGAATATCGTATGTGTTATGGCAATGGTGGTAGAAGTTACCTGCACCTTATCAAGCCCAAAGTCGAATATGGCGTCAAGTGTGTAGTATCCTATAAGGAACACAGTTGTACCGATAACGTTGAAGTAGAAATGCACAGCCGCAGTACGCTTTGCGTTTATGCCTGCACCGATGGTGGAGATCATAGCTGTGGTGGTACTTCCGATGTTCTGACCCATGATCATGGGAATAGCAGCACCGAAAGGAAGCGCACCTGTTGCGGAGATTGCCTGCATGATACCCACAGATGCGGAAGAGGACTGCATGATGGTGGTTATCACAGCACCAGCAATGAGACCGAGGATGGGATTTGTAAAGAGCGCGAGAATCTCGGCAAACTGTTCATTATGCTTCAAAGGAGAGAGTGCATCGGTCATCATAGTCATACCGAACATGAGCACGGCAAAGCCGATGCAGATTCCGCCGATATCCTTCTTACGTCCGCTCTTTGCGAACATTAACATGATAATACCGATAAACGCAGCGATCGCGGCAAGGTTGTTGGCTTTGAGAAGCTGCATGACCGTACTTCCGCCGCCACCGCCGGCAAGAGTAAGAATCCACGCCGTTGCAGTAGTACCGATGTTGGCACCCATTATGATACCGATGGCCTGTGTAAGCTTCATAATACCGGAGTTTACAAAGGCGACAACCATGACCGTTGTAGCACCCGAGGACTGAATTACCGCGGTAACGATAGCACCGAGCAGTACGCCCTTTATAGGATTGCTTGTAAGCCGCTCAAGGATTCTTTCAAGAGAACCGCCGGCACTCTTTTCAAGTCCCTTGCCCATATAATCCATACCGAAAAGGAACAGCGCAACGCCGCCGAAAAGCGAAATAAAGTTAAAAATCGAAAGCCTTCCGTCCTCGGCACCGCCGTCAGCCGATACGCAAACGATGCCGTAGAAAACAACGCAAAGCACCGTAAGTATGACCATTGTACGTTTGAATCCTGTCTTACACATGACTGTTCTCCTTTTTTTCATTACTGTCGTTATTTGAATCGTTTTCCGTTAGGTAAAATTCAACTCTTATGGTTGTTCCCTCGCCAACACGGCTGTCAATGTTGATTTTTGCGCCGTGACGCTCCGCAACGTGCTTCACAATAGCAAGTCCGAGACCTGTTCCGCCGGTAGCCTTGGAGCGGGATTTATCAACTCTGTAGAATCGCTCGAAAATGCGCGACTGATGCTCCTTTGCAATACCGATACCCGTGTCGCTGACCGTAAGTATTGCAATGGGATCGCCGATTCCGTATGAGGGCGACGTCACCTTTACATTCACGCTTCCGCCGCGCCTGTTATACCGTATACCGTTGTCGATGAGGTTGTATACAAGCTCGCAAAGCTCCGCCGGAACACCTCTTACAAGGCTCGCCTCACCTGTCACATTTACGCTGACTTCATGCTGTGCCGCGCTCATTTCGAGCATATCGCGGCACTCTGCGGCAAGCTTGTAGAGATCAACCGTTTCAAGCACCGCGCCATCCGGTGTCTCGTCAAGCTTCGAAAGCTTAATAATATCGGAAATAAGCGCAAGCATACGCTGACTTTCGCGGCGGATGCGTCCGGCAAACACGGCGGCGTCCTCATCCTTAGCCATACCGGATTCAATAAGCTCCGCATATCCCGATATTGAGGTGAGCGGTGTTTTCAGCTCGTGAGACACATTGGCGGTAAACTCCTGCTTTATTCTGTCAAGCTGAGAGCGTTCGGTAACATCAAGCATAAGCCCGATTCGTCCCACCTGCTCGGCACTTGATACCACATGATTCACATGAAGCTGAAGATGCCGTCCGTCAAGGATAAGATTTGCGGAGTCTGCCCTCTCTATGCACTGACATATGTCAGCCGAGGCACATATTTCCGAAACAGGTCTGCCTGCGCATTCCTCACGGGGAATGGACGTGCCAAGCCAGGAATATGCGCTGTCATTCAGCATTATAACGCGAAGATCGTTGTCAAGGATTATCAATCCCTCATCCATGTTGTTGATTATGGTGGAAAGACGGTTCTTCTCCTTCGCCACTCTTGCAAGCTGATGGCGGATCTCGCTCTGCTGTGCATTTATCATTTCAAAAAACGGCGCAAGCTCGGGGAAATTCTCAGTTCCACCAACCTCGGGCGTAGACATACGCGTATATTCCTGTTTCATAGTGTGCTCAACATTCGATGAAGCAAAAAACGCCATAATAATGACCGCGCCAAAAACAAGTACAAGAGGAATCCCAACAGAAAATATTGCCGATACAACCACTCCAGCCCCGCCAAGCTCAAAAATTGCGGAAAGCAAAAGAACAAGCGGTGCACTGAGAATACCGGTAATCAGCGATAATAACGCAATGAGAATAAAGCTCTTTTTTATCTTTTTGTTCATATCAAATCAATCGCCTATCTTGTAACCCACACTTCTGACGGTTTTGATTGCATTTCCCGCCTCACCAAGCTTTTGGCGAAGCGTCTTTATATGCATATCCACCGTTCTCGACTCGCCCTCGTAGTCAAATCCCCACACCTCGGACAGTATCCGATCGCGGCTCATGACTATATTCCGGTTGACAAGCAGGAATTTGAGAAGCTCGTATTCCTTATATGTAAGTTCGGTCTCAACTCCGGTGGATGTAACGCGCCTTGAGGAATCGTCCATCTTGATAGCACCGAATTCGTAAAAAATCCTGTCACCGGAAGCCTTTTCCGCATCAGCACCGCTTCTTCGAAGAAGTGCTTTAACGCGGGACACAAGCTCCATTATACCAAAGGGCTTTGCTAAATAATCGTCTGCCCCCATGTCAAGTCCGCGCACCTTGTCAAGCTCGGTGGTCTTCGCTGTAACCATCATTATCGGAACTTTCTTTGTGCGTTCATCCTCTCTGAGGCTGCGAAGAATCGTGAGTCCGTCATCGCCGGGAAGCATAATATCAAGAAGAATAAGCTTCGGAAGTATAGTCTCAAGCGACTTCATCATGGCATTGCCGTCGGCAAATCCCATAACATCATAGCCGCTGTTTTTAAGGGCGTAGCCTTCCATTTCTCTTATATTTTCGTCGTCCTCTACAATGAAGATCATATTTATACCATGGCTTTCGCGTAGCGAAAGTTTCCTTTCTAAGCGATGCAAAGCATCGCATGGAGTTTGTGGCTGGTTTGCAAAGCAAAACATTGCCGGAACGGCGATGTAAGCCACAAAACACGGTCTGAAAAATTTATTTTTCAGACTCGATGCTTTTTTTCGTCTTTTAAAAGCATAATATTACTTATTTTTTACATACATTTCTATGTTACAATCCATATGTATCTTCCGTCAGTGCTTTTGTGTAAAATTTTCGTAAATTCATGATATACTTGACATTTAATCGGTTCTGTATTATAATAAATGTAACAAAAATTTCCCGAATAAGGAAGAGGCTGTCTCATTATAATGCGGCATATGAAACAGCTCTGCGGTATATTATTATGTCAGAAACCAAGCATATAATAGAAATTCTCGACTCCACCCTGCGTGATGGGGCACAGGGTGAGGGTATTTCCTACTCTGTGCGCGACAAGATGAGTATTCTGAGAGCGCTTGATGAATTCGGAGTTGACTATATTGAAGCCGGCAACCCCGGCTCAAATCCCAAGGATACGGAATTTTTCGAGCTTGCACGTCAGGCTCCCACAAAAAACGCCAAGCTATGCGCCTTCGGTGCAACTCACAGAAAAAACACAGCTCCCGAAGACGATCCCTCAATCGCAAGCCTTATAAATTCCGGGGCTTCCTGCGCCGTGATATTCGGCAAGGCACATCTTCTCCATGCAAAGCAGGTTCTCGGCGTAGACGCCGAGGAAAATTTAGAGCTTGTGCGCTCAACCATCAAATATCTGAAAGCTCACATGACCGAGGTCATTTTTGACGCGGAGCACTTTTTCGACGGCTGTGCCTATGACGCTGACCACGCAATGTCCGTGGTGTCGGCGGCGTTTGAGGGTGGAGCTGACTGCGTTACTCTCTGCGACACAAACGGCGGAACGCTTCCGGAGCGTGTGTATGAGCTTACAAAATCAGTTGCCGATGCATTTTCCGGCAAGCGTATAGGCATACATACCCACGACGATTCAGGGCTTGCCGTCGCCTGCGCAATGAGTGCCGTCAGAGCCGGTGCAACCCTCGTTCAGGGAACATTTACCGGCATCGGCGAGAGATGCGGAAACTGCGACCTCAGCGTTCTTATACCAAATCTCACTTTCAAATGCGGACTTCAATGCGGCAAAACGGCATCGGTGAAAACCGAAGCTCTCATGGAAACCGCAAGACGTATATCCGATATATCAAACGTAGTCACTCGCCCCACAAAGCCCTACACGGGAAAATCCGCTTTCACACACAAGGGCGGTATGCATATAGACGCTATGGAGAAGCTTCATGGAGCGTATGAGCATATTGACCCTGCGGCTGTGGGAAACAAGCGGCGACTTCTTATCTCGGAGGTATCGGGACGCTCAACCGTGGCGGAGCTTGCAAAGCAGATAATACCCGAGCTTGACCGCTCCTCACCCGAGGCAAAGCTTATCACCGAAAAGCTTAAGGACATGGAGCACCGCGGCTATCAGTTTGAAGCCGCCGATGCAAGCTTTGAGCTTATGATAAAGAAGCTGGTGCTTGACTATAAGCCGCACTTTAACGTAGTTCTTTATAAGACCACAGACGATTTCCCATCAACCGACGGCAAGCTTCAGGCATCCGCAATGGTGCAGGTTGAGGTAGGCGGTCTTACCGAAACCTCGGCGTCCCTCGGAAACGGTCCCGTCAATGCGCTGGACATGGCTCTTAAGCGTGCACTTTGCGCATTCTATCCCGTGCTGTCGGATGTTAAGCTTACCGACTTTAAGGTGCGCGTGCTTGAATCAAACTCCACCACTGCGGCAAAGGTGCGTGTACTTATCGAATCCACCGACTCACACCGTGTATGGACTACAGTTGGTGTGTCCGAGGACATCATCGAAGCAAGCTTCATGGCACTTGTGGATTCGCTTGAATACAAGCTGTCGTCAACGGACAAATAGTAAGTATACGGGAGGGGTCTCCCATCCCGTTGTTCGTTTATATGCCATTTGCAACACGGTAGGCGAAACGCCTCCCCTACAAAGATACCGTTAATAAAACATCCGTAGGGGAGGGGTTGCCCCTCCCGTATTTGTGTTATGATCCCGATAAACAAAAAACGGCGGCGTGCCGCCACCGCCCTACGGTGATAACGCAATCGCGCCTGTTGTTTCGTCGTATTACCGCACATCCGTAGGGGGCGACGTCCTCGACGCCCCGCACTCACCGACAACATATATGGGTGGCGACGTCCTCGACACCCCACACTCACCGCTTCAAATACGAAATGGGAGGGGTGTTGCCCCTCCCATATCCACAAATCAGATAGGCTTCGGTTTACCTGATTGTTTTTTTGCTCTCGCCGCGGAAACAAGCTCTCGCAGAGACTCCTTTGCACAGCCTCTGAGCTTTGAAAGAGTTTCTGATATGAGTTGTCTTGAATCTTCATCAAGTGCGCTGTAATTCTTGAATACCGCTCTCGCATTTTTGCCATCAAGTAAGTCACCAAATTCGTTTATTCGAAGATTTGCCAGCACCGACCATACCGTATCTATAAACAGCTTTCTCTCGTCTGTTGACATGGCGCGTATCCACTCGTTAAAGCTTTCCTCCACAAGCTGACTTGAGCCGTCCTGCTCAGATGCCGTAACAAAGCCGCCGCCCATTATCTCCCAATTGTACGGAATATGCTGCATAAGTCCCGACGCACGGCTTTCGATGACCGTAAATTTGCCGGTGCGTGAGAACAGCACTCCCACGATTGATGCCTTCGGCATAAATGTCCGCACTCTGTCGGAAACAAGGGAGTATTCGTATGAATCCGTCACTTTTTCGCAGAACCCCGGACCGTCAAGGCTGGTTATGTCAACCACACGCGCTCTTATATCCTTGCCGGCAAACGCCGCCGCATATACAGCCAGATTTCCGCCCTTTGAATGACCCGTAACACGAAGCGGACCGCAATGAATGCGGCTTACCCTCGTAAGATAAGCCACTGCACTCCTTTGGGCAGGAAGTGCCTCGCTGTAGGACATCATAAAGTCCTCTTTCCAGCCCACAATTGACCAATCCGTGCCGCGGAATACGCATATTGCGCTTTTATCGGGAAGATATACGGTCATAGCACCGAACTGTTCTTCCCTGTCACGGCAAATCCTGCTCTCACACTGCGCCACACTGAGATTCATGAATCTTGGCGACTCCGCCACGGCTAAAAGAAGCTCCTCGTCCTTTTTATGATGTAAAAGCTTCATTTTAGCTCCGCTTTGGCGCACTACCTCAATTTTCTTCAACATCTCGCGGCAAAGCTCACCAAGCGGACGTGCTTCCTCGTTTTCAAAATCAATATACGCAAGCTCAGAGAGTATCAGTCTGTCCGCATCGCAAATCGGAACGGCTTCCATAGGAATATCGCCGCGCCATTTTAAATAATCGAATATATCCGCCACTTATTTCTCCATCTCCCTCACATTACGAAGCCAGCGTCCGCTGTAAATACGAATGCTAAACATCACGGAACGGAACGCCCAATCAATAATCATCGCAATCCATACGCCGATAATGCCCATTTCCAAATAAACTCCGAGAACATACGAAAGTGCGATTCTGAATGTAAACATAGAGAATATAGCCGTTACCATGGTAAAGCGCACATCCTTTGCCGCGCGAAGAGCGTTCGGCGTTACAAATGACGACGGCCACATAAGCATTCCCACACCGAGGTGTATGAATATAAGCACGACGGCGATACGTAAAGCTTCATCCGAAGCACTGTAAAGCCGCAGTATAAGCGGAAGTGCCGCAAGGAGCGCCGAGCTGAAAATAATATTATACAAATAGCTCTTTTTAAGGAGCTTTTTCTCATATCTTAAAGCCTCGTCAAAGTCTCCTGCGCCGATGCACTGTCCCACTACCGTGACCATGGCAAGCCCCACCGCTGAGGCAGGTACAACGCTGAGCGCGTCGATATTATTGGCAATAGCATTTGCCGCAAGCTGATGTGCTCCGAATACTGTCATCATTCGTATGGTCAGTATTCGTCCCAGATTGAAAATACTGTTCTCAAGACCGCTGGGTACACCGATACGAAGTATGCGCTTAATAGTGCCAAGCTCTGCTTTGAAACGCTCACGGAAATCTATGTATATAATCCGCTCTTTATTCATTATAAGCACCATCAGAATAATCATACCAAGCATTCGCGAGAAGGTGGTTGACCATGCGGCACCTGCAACACCGTAGTCAAACACGTATATGAACAGTGCGTTTCCGCCAACGTTAACAAGATTTACCGCCGCCGACGTAATCATTGTCACACGTGAATTGCCCATTGTGCGAAAAAGTGCCGCAAAGCCGTTGTACACAGCAATAAACGGATAGGAGATGGCAGAGATACCGAAGTAAATCTTGGCGTACTTAAGCACCTCCGGCTGTTCGTTTCCAAACACGAGGGACAAAATCTGTCCGCGCAGGAAATAGCAAATAGCCGCCGCAACACAGGATGCCACAAGCAGTACCGCCATAAGCTGCTTTGCCGACCGTCTCGCAGGGGAAAAATCCTTTTGACCCTCGCCTACCCTCGCAAGACCTATTTCATGGGAGCAGATAACGGCGCCGCCGGTAGCAAGCGCCGAGAAAAAGTTTATCATGAGCACGTTGATCATATCCACAAGCGACACACCGGAAACGGCACTGTCACCAAGAGAAGATATCATCATCGTATCGAACATTCCCACCGATATGGCAAGAAGCTGTTCGATAATAAGCGGACGTATAAGGCGGTTCAGGTCACTTTTTGAAAAAAGCCTCACTTCTATTTTCCCTTGATTTTATATATTTCGGATGATCCAATCCGCCGCAAGATCTGCCCACTTTGATACATCAAATACAGCTTTGGCAAGACCGAGACCGTGCGGACCGTGTGGGAAAATGTGCATCTCAAAGGGGATTCCAAAATCGCGAAGCTTCTCACCGAAAATAAGAGAATTCTTTACGCTAACGACCTGGTCATCCGATGTGTGCCACAGGAACACCTTTGGTGTCTTTTTATTTACATGATGCTGGAGCGAGAATTCCTCTTTAAGGCTCTCGTAATTCCCACCGAGAAGATTTTTTCCGCTTCCCACATGACCCAAGTCGTGGGTTACATCAATAACGGGATAGCAAAGTACGGCACCGTTCGGAAGGCAGGACTGCTTTGATGCGTCATCAATAACGTCTGTCTCAACCTCGGACAGAGTGATCGTGGACGCCGCAAGGTGTCCGCCGGCGGAAAAGCCGAGAGTAACTATTCTGTCTGAATCAACATACAGCTCCTTAGCCCTCTGGCGTATCAGTTTTATTGCTCTTTGTGCATCCGCCAGCGGTGCCGGATGGCGATTTGGTGCTGTGCGGTACTCAACCACCGCCGCATGAATGCCGCGGGAGGTGAAAAATTCCGCAACCACTCCGCCCTCGTGTCCGGCGCGTTCGCCATATCCACCGCCGGGATATATTACGACGCAGGGCGACGGAAGCTGGGTAGGAGCAAAATAAAATGTCATGAAGTTTGGTGTATCAGCTCCCTCAATATAAAACGGTATATCCTTTTCCCAAAGCTTTATCTCCATTGTTTTCATTATTCGAATCTCCTTTATTCGTCGCCGAAGCGTATCTGCTGCTTGTCGATATCGTATTCATCCATAAGCACAGATGCCGCCGGAATCTTGATCTTATTGTACTTTCCGGGATTTTCTATCTTGTCGGCGTAGTTTACCATAATGCCCGATACCTTCTGATTTTTCTTCATCTGCATGAGCTGAACGCCCACGGAAGATCGTGTGGTCTTTTCGGGAATAAGATCGCTCTTTAGAGCAATGGCGCGGTGGGCGTCATTGTAGATAAGAATATCGCAGGGAGCGGTCAGATACCATGCACCGGCAAGCGGCGAGGAATCCGAGTAAGCCGCGGTAAGCTTTCGGCGGTTGGTCTTTGTGGCGTACTGAGAGATGGGCACACGCACACCCTTGCCGTTTTCAAACACGAACACCATGTGAGCATCGTTCCGGTATTCGGATACAACAGCCATTGCCGCCACCTTTTCTCCCTCGTCAAAGCCAAGCTTTGCAGGAATGTAATCGCCAAGCTGAGACGCCTTGACTTGGTCGAAGTCACAAATCTTCGCCTTGTAGCACTGTGCTTTGTCGGAGAAGAAGATCACCTCGGCAATATTCTCCGCATCTTGCTCATGAACGATAGCATCGCCGTCCTTCAGCTTTTGCTCATCACTTCCGCGAAGCGACTGCGGCGTGATCTTCTTGAAATATCCGTCTCGTGTGAGATACACACGAACATTGTAATTTTCAATCTCGCTCTCCGGCTCGTAAACATCAAGCTCTTCGGGGGAAATAAGCTGAGTCATGCGCGGCTTTGCGTACTTTTTCTTGATCTCGCGAAGCTCTGCCGCGATATGCTCGCGCACCTTGATATCATCGCCGATCTTGTCAGTAAGCTCTGCGATTTCCTTTTGGAGAGACTCTATCTCCTTGATTCGGTTGATGATATACTCGCGATTAAGATTGCGCAGTCTTATTTCGGCTATATATTCCGCCTGAATCTCGTCGATACCGAATCCCTCCATAAGGTTTGGTACAACGTCCGATTCAAGCTCGGTCTCGCGGACGATTTTGATTGCCTTGTCGATGTCAAGAAGTATCTTGCCAAGTCCAAGGAGCAAATGAAGCTTATCCTGCTTCTTTTTAAGCTCAAAGGACAGCTCGCGGCGAACACATTCCATTCTGAAGCGTATCCACTCGGAAAGTATCTCCACAACGCCCATCTGACGTGGTGTTCCGTCCACAAGAACGTTGAAATTGCAGTTGAAATTGTCCTCAAGAGGCGTTAATTTGTAAAGCTTTGTCATAAGCTTGTCGGGATCGACTCCGCGGCGAAGATCAAGTGTCAGCTTGAAGCCGGAAAGGTCAATCTCATCGCGGAAATCCGTAATTTCCTTGAGTCTGCCCTCTTTTACAAGATCCGTAATACGGTTCATGATAAGCTCAATTGAGGTGGAGTACGGAATCTGGGTAATATCTATGCAGTTGTCCTTTTTCTCATAGGTATAGCGTGAACGGAGAGTAAAGCTTCCGCGACCTGTGCGCATGACCTCGCGCATTTTGTCCCTGTCATATATAAGATATGCGCCGCCGGGAAAATCGGGGGCTTTTATTATGTCCATCATGCGGTCAACAGGCGTGTCGGGGCGGCGAAGAAGCTGTATTGCACCGTCGCATATCTCCGCAAGATTAAATGAGCATATGTTACTTGTCATACCGACGGCAATGCCGAGATTGGGTGATACAAGAACATTCGGGAAAGTGGTGGGAAGAAGCACCGGCTCTTTCATTGTGGCGTCGTAGTTGTCCACCATATCCACCGCGTTTTTGTCGATTCCCCTAAAAAGCTCGGCGCAGAACGAATCAAGCTTGACCTCGGTGTAACGGGATGCCGCATACGCCATGTCGCGGCTGTACTGCTTACCGAAGCTTCCCTTTGAGTCGATAAAGGGATGCAGAAGCGACTCGTTTCCGCGTGTTAAGCGCACCATCGTTTCATATATCGCCGCGTCGCCGTGGGGGTTAAGACGCATGGTCTGACCCACAACATTGGCACTCTTGGTACGAGGACCGGTAAGGAGTCCCATTTTGTACATGGTGTAAAGCAGTTTTCTGTGGGACGGCTTGAAGCCGTCTATTTCCGGTATAGCGCGGTCACGGATGACATACATCGCGTAGGGCATGAAATTTGTGCGTATGGTATCGGTTATGGCCTGGTCGGTTATTTCAGCGGTGATACCGCTTGTTACTCTTTCGGTCTCTTTTGATTTCTTTGCCATTTAAGCTTCTCCGTTTCATGCGTATTGTTTTTTATAGAGTCACGACCTCGTGACCGCAGGCTTTCAGCATACGGTTGTATACAGCAAGTCCTATCCCCGTTTTATCGGGAACTTTTACATAAAAGGTATCGCAGTTATATGTATCTATCTCGCGAAGCTTCGCAAAAAGGCTGTGCGCTTCAGCCTCTATTGAATGCTCACCGAGATCAACAAGCGTTATATCAAGCTCGCTGTAATAGGCAAGCTCATCTTCAAAGAGAAGCGCGCCCACTCTCTCGCATTTTGAGCGCTCCGACAGATATTTTTTAATATCCGCCCCATCGCCGTCAAGCATAACGACTCTGGTACTTGGAGCGTAGTGGCGGTATTTCATACCGGGAGCTAAGGGACGCTCCCCCTCAGAAAGACTGCCTGTAATTGCTTTGTCAAGGGTAACGTCGCCAATTGCCGACAGCATTTCAAGGGTAACTCCGCCGGGACGAAGCAGTATCATTTCATCGCCTGACAGCTTAACAATGGTGGACTCAACGCCGATATCACAGTCGCCGCCGTCAATTATCATGTCCGCCCTGCCCGTCATGTCAAAAATAACGTGCTCGGCACAGGTGGGGCTGGGGCGGCCGGAAATGTTGGCACTTGGCGCCGCCACAGGAACTCCTGCGGCTTCGATAAGAGCGCGTGCGTGTTCGTTTGACGGGATGCGCACCGCAACGCTGTCAAGACCGCCCGTAACAGTGCTTGGAACACAGTCACGCTTCGGCATAACAACAGTCAGCGGTCCCGGCATAAACGCCGAGGCAAGTCTGTAAAAGGTGTCCGATGTGACACAGTATTTTTCCGCATCCCCAACACGGGAGAGATGCACTATAAGCGGATTGTCTGAGGGTCTTCCCTTTGCGGCGTATATTTTTGATGCCGCAGTAACGTCAAGAGCGTTTGCACCAAGTCCGTAGACCGTTTCGGTGGGAAACGCCACAAGTCCGCCCTCTCGGAGGATCCTTCCGCCCTCATTGTAGATGCGCTCATTTTCCGCCGCATCATGAGTCAATTTTCTTACAAGAGTGTTCATTATCAAAATATCACTCTGCGCCTGCAAGCTTTGCCGCCGTATCGGCAGTAGCTAGGGCAGTCAGCATTTCGTCAATGTCGCCGTTAAGGAACTGCTCAAGTGAATGGAGCGTAACACCGATTCTGTGGTCGGTAACACGGCTCTGCGGATAGTTGTAGGTGCGGATACGCTCACTGCGGTCGCCCGTACCTACCTGACTCTTACGCTCAGAAGCGATCTTTGCATCCTGCTCCGCCTGCTTCATATCGTAAAGCTTGGTACGCAGAAGCTTCATCGCCTTATCGCGGTTTTTGAACTGTGAGCGCTCATCCTGGCACTCGATAACGATGCCTGTAGGCTTGTGGAGAAGTCTTATGGCGGATTCGGTCTTGTTGACGTGCTGTCCGCCCGCACCGCTTGATTTTATGGTTTCAATTTCAAGATCAGACTGATTTATTTCGATTTCCACATCCTCGGCTTCGGGAAGCACAGCAACCGTTGCGGTGGACGTCTGAATACGTCCCTGTGACTCGGTGACAGGCACACGCTGTACACGGTGAACGCCCGATTCGAATTTAAGGCGCGAATAAGCTCCGTCGCCCTCTACCATGAAGGAAACCTCTTTAAATCCGCCAAGCTCGGTCTCGTTTGCGGAAAGAAGCTCGGTTTTCCAGCCGACAGATGCGGCATACATATTGTACATACGGTAAAGCACGTATGCAAAAAGAGCCGCTTCTTCACCGCCTGCACCGCCGCGTATCTCGATGATAACGTTTTTGTCGTCGTTGGGGTCGCGCGGCAGCAGCAATATCTGAAGCTCTTTTTCGATTTCGGGAAGCTTTTCCTTAAGCTCAGAAAGCTCCGCGCGCACCATTTCCTCCATATCGGCATCAAGCTTTTCGGAGAGCATCTCCTCAGCTTCCGCTATCTGGGACTCGGCATCAGTATACTCGCGGTATTTTTCGATAATGGGGGTAAGACGCTTATGCTCACGCATGAGCTTCGTGTACTTCTCGTTGTCGCACACGACCTCCGGAAGCATAAGCTCCTCGGACATTTTATTGTAGTTTTCTTCGGTAATTTTAAGCTTTTCAAACATATAAAGATTTCCTTAAAATATAAATTATTCAACCTGCGCTAAGCCCTGCATGGCGGCTTACTGCCGCCGTTTTTTACCGTATTTATTTCGGGCGATTCGTGAATCGCCCCTACAAGTGTGGTTGCATAGTCCCCGTAGGGCGGGGGTTTACTCCCGCCGCAAACATGCAGTTTGGACACCTGTCCATAAAGGACAAGGCAATATTCGGCAGGAGCAAGCCCCTGCCCTACAAGATGGGCGAAAAATCCAACAAAATGGGGAAAAATCCTCCAAAATGTGCGTAAAATCACATTATAAGCTCAATCACAACGCCAAGCAGAGCCGACATTGCATATATGATGCCTATAAGAGAGAGATTCTGCTTCATGCTTCGGTTTACACGCAGGAGCACCAGAATACCAACTCCTGCGCCTGCACAAAGTGCCGCCGCAAGGGAGCCGAAGCCAAGTGCGCCCGAAATAAACAGCTCAGTTGTAATAACACTTGCCGCGCAGTTTGGAATAAGTCCGAAAAGTGCGGAAAGTACAGGCTGAAAAACGCTGTCGGTCATAAGAAGCGCCGAAAGCTTGTCCTCTCCCACAACACCAATAAGAGCGTGCAGGACAAAGCTGGTTATAAACACAAAGAGAAAGATAGCCAGCGTCCTGCGTATCGCCGCCGACAGTATGCCGCGGTTTGAATCACAGTGACTGCAATGATGGTGTTCTCCGCCCTCGTGAGTATGCTCACTGCCGTGACGGTGATGCTCGTGAGTCTTAATCTTGTCAAGCTTTGTGAGCCTGAAAATCCCGTTCACGGCAAATCCCACTGCTATGGCATATAAAAACTTTATAATTAGCATGGGAATAAACCATTTCACGCTGGATGGATTTGATATGAGTATGGGAAACGCTTCGTCTGAGGTTGCGACAAATACCGCCGCCACAGTACCTGCGGTTATAAGCCGCTCAGAGTAAAGATTCGCCGCCGCAACGGAAAATCCGCACTGCGGAAAAAGTCCCAGTGCCGCCGCCGCAGGAATGCCCAGAGTCTTGTTTGCAAGCGTCACACGCACCCTGTCCATTGCCTTGTGCTCGATTATTTCGATAACAAGATACACAACAAACAGAAGCGGAAGCATATACCATGTGTGTTCTGCGGTATGAAGTGCCGCATGGGAAAGCTCGTCTAATATTTCCGCCATATTTTACTTAACACCGAATGCGTATACGGTGGTAGTGTCGTACTTCTCACCTGCGCACAGCTTTGTGGTGGGGAAATTATCGTGATTGGGGCTGTCGGGTGCGTGCTGAGTCTCAAGGCAGATCGCAAGACGGCGCTCCTGCTTCATACCGCCCTTCATGGGTACAGGATCGGTCATCATATTGCCGGAATAAAGCTGAACGCCCGGCTGATCGGTGTATACGGTCATTACTCTGCCCGATTTTTCATCGTACATTTCCGCCTGACGTCTTATGGTGCCGTCCCAGGTCTTAAAAATAAAGTTATGGTCGTATCCGCCGCCGAAACCAAGCTGAACATCGTCCTTTTCAATATCGTCGCCGAGCTTCTTTGAGGTATTAAAGTCAAAGGGCGTGCCGGCTACGGGATATTCCTTGCCTGTAGGGATAAAATCGCCGTCGATTTCGGTGATTGCATCGGAATCTACCCACAGATACTGAGAAAGCACAGAACCGGAATTGAAGCCTGAAAGATTGAAATAGCTGTGGTTGGTCATATTGATAACGGTATCCTTGTCGGAAACTGCCTCGTAGTGTATCTTAAGCTCATTTTTATCGGTAAGAGTGTATGTTACCTTAACTTCAAGGCGTCCGGGGTAATTCTCCTCGCCGTCCTCGCTTACAAGACCGAGAATAAGTCCGCACTCATCGGCAGTCTCAAAGGGCACAACATCCCATATCTTCTGATTGAAGCCAACATTGCCGCCGTGAAGATGACGGTTTGCATCGTTGCAGGCAAGCTGATAGGTAACGCCGTTAAGTGTGAATCTTCCGTCCTTGATACGGTTTCCGTAACGTCCGATAAGAGCACCCTGATATCCGCCGCCGGTAAGATATCCCTCAACGCTGTCAAAGCCGCAGATAACGTCTGCAATATTTCCGTGGCGGTCGGGCATCTCGATTTTTCTGAGAATACCGCCCATGGAGAGCACCTGCACGGATGCACCGTTTTTATTTGTAAGTGTATATGCATATACCTCGCATCCGCAAGGCTTTTTTCCGAAAAATTCCTTTGTAATCATGTTTTTGTCCTCTTTTTCTTATTTTTTATTTACTCGCCGTATCCGCCGGGATTCTTGGTCTGCCAATTTGCGCTGTCGCGGCACATCTGCTCAATACCGAACTCCGCCTGCCAATTAAGAATCTCACGTGCCTTGGTGGGATCGGCATAACACTCGTCAATGTCACCGGGACGTCTGGGAGCAATCTTGTAGTTGATCTTCTTGCCCGTTGCCGCCTCATAAGCCTTTACTATGTCAAGCACAGAGTAGCCATGACCTGTACCAATGTTGAATACGTCACATCCGGGCTTACCGCAAAGCCATTCGAGTGCCGCAAGATGTGCCTTTGCAAGGTCAACTACGTGTATGTAGTCGCGCACACCGGTGCCGTCGTGGGTGTCGTAATCGTTACCGAATACAGACAGGCACTCGCGCTTGCCAATAGCAACCTGAGTGATGTAGGGCATAAGATTGTTGGGGATTCCGGAGGGGTCTTCGCCGATCATACCGGATGCGTGTGCACCGATGGGATTGAAGTAACGGAGAATCGCGGTGTTCCACTCCGCGTCCGCCTTGTAAAGATCTTTAAGAATGTGCTCTATCTGAAGCTTTGTCTCGCCGTAAGGGTTGGTTGCGGAATTGGGGAAATCCTCTCTTATGGGAACGCTTGCAGGCTTGCCGTAAACGGTTGCCGAAGAGGAAAATACAAGATTTTTGCAGTTGTACTTCGCCATGAGCTCGCAAAGATTGAGAGTGGAAATAAGGTTATTCTGATAATAGCGAAGCGGAATTGCGCAGGACTCGCCAACCGCCTTAAGTCCGGCAAAGTGAATTGCGGACTCGATATTTTCGGAAGCGAACACCACCTCAAGCGCAGATTTATCGCAAAGATCTACGTTGTAGAACTTGAAATCCTTCCCTGTTATCTCACGGATGCGGTCAAGCACCACAGGCTTTGAATTACAGAAATTGTCGGCAATAACTACCTCTTTGCCAATGTTAAGAAGCTCAACAACAGTATGTGAGCCGATGAATCCGGCACCGCCGGTTACAAGAATAGACATAATTTACTCCTTAAACAAATAATATTTACAAAACTAGGGAATATACCCGTCAGTTTCGATTTTTATTTCCACAGACCATCGGGATAAACACCGGCTTCTGTCTGCGACTTCAAAAATTCAACCAGCTTCGGCTTATCCTCGGCATATGTAACACCGTACCACTTAGCCGTGGTTTCAAGCATGGTAACATCACATTCGCCGCCGTCAATTTTGCTCTGCACAAGGAACGGCAGGAAATATTCAGCCTTCATCGGGTCTTTTGCTGTAGGAAGCGACGTGAGGAACTCAGTGAGTCCATCACCGAGCATTTTGAACACGTCCGGAGTGAATACCCAGAAATTCATGGAGACAACCGCATTCTCATCAAGGTCGTGCCAAACGTCGTCCTCCATATACTGAACCTTGCCGTCGTTTTCTTGGATTTTGGTGCGCTCAACAACGTTTTTGAGCTTACCGTCCGAAACGTCGCATATACCGCGAGAAACATGACCGTTTTCGGTAACGGTGTTCTTAAGAATGTATCCAACCATAGCAAAATGCCCGTTTGATTTAGCCGCCGCCATTGCATTATATGCTTTGATGTATGCATCACGTCCGTAGAAATCGTCGGAATTTATAATAGCGAAAGGCTCGTTTACCACTTCCGCCGCCATAAGTGCCGCATGAGCTGTGCCAAAGGGCTTTGTACGTCCCTCCGGTACGGAAAACTCCTCAGGAATCTTGTAAAGCTCCTGGAAGACGTATTCGACCTTAACAGCCTTTTCTATACGCGCTCCAACGGTCTCACGGAACACGTCGTAGTTTTCCTCCTTGATGATGAAAACCACCTTGTCGAATCCTGCCTTTATAGCATCATAGATAGAATAGTCAACAATAAATTCGCCGTGGGGTGTAACGGGGTCTATCTGCTTAAGTCCTCCGTAGCGGCTTCCCATACCTGCCGCCATAATAACAAGTGTCATGATATTTCTCCTTACCGTATTATCTTACTTAAAAACAAAAAATACCTGTTAATTCGTAGGGCGGGGGCTTGCTCCCGCCGCTTTGCCGGCTTATTCGCTCATTTCAATTCCCATCTGCCCCATGAGCTTCTTGTTAAATTCCTCTGCCGTGTTGAAGCCCATCTTCTTCTGACGGTTGTTCATAGCGGCAATTTCAAGGATAATCGCAAGATTTCGACCGGGTTTTACGGGGATTGTAGTCGTGGGTATCTTTATGCCGAGAATGTCGGTGTACTCCGATTCAAGTCCGAAGCGGTCGTACATTTTTCCCTGCACCCAAGGCTCAAGATTGATGATATAGTCGATCTTCTCGGTAAGCTTTACAGCACCCATACCGAATATGCGGCGCACGTCAACGATACCGATTCCGCGAAGCTCAACATAGTGGCGTATGATTTCCGGAGCGCTTCCTACAAGCGTCTTTGCAGATACGCGCTTTATTTCCACCGCATCGTCTGCGATAAGACGATGACCGCGCTTAACAAGCTCTATTGCCGTCTCGGACTTACCGACACCGGAATCGCCAAGAATCAGTATACCCTCGCCGTACACCTCAACAAGCACACCGTGTCTTGTGATTCTGGGGGCAAGCTGAACATTGAGAAAAGCGATAAGTGCCGCCATAAATGCGCTGGTGCTGTCAGCGGTGCGAAGAATAGGCACTTCAAAATACTCCCCAAGCTCATAAAACTCCGGGAATATTTCAAGAGATGATGAAATAACCACCGCAACCGGCTTGCTTTCAAGAAAACCTAAAATAGATTTTCTGCGTGCGTCATCCGAGAGAGATTCGAGATATCTGTGCTCCACCTTACCGATTATCTGAATGCGCTGCGGCTCGTAGTGGTCAAAAAAGCCTGCAAGCTGGAGACCGGGTCGGTTCACGTCCATAAGATGAATGGCAATCTTATCCGCATCGTCGGGAAGATAGATTTTTTCAAGAGAAAATTCGTTTATGATTTTTGACAGTTCAACGGTATAAACGTCAGCCATATTTGCACTCCTCGGGGATAAAATCCCTCGATTTTCCTTTCACTGTAATATATGCATTTTCATACATAGTATATTATACAACATTTTCGTCAACTTTTCAATACCTTAACAAGAAAAAAATGCCGCAAATTGCTATTGCGGCATTTTTGTGCACATTTCGTGCATTTTGTTACATGGATATTATGAGGGAATGTATGGGAGCGACTCGTAGCCTTTCCATTTTGCAAGGTGGCGTGCGAGGACGACTGCATCAAGTGGATTTACTCTGCCGTCGAGGTTTAAGTCAAGAGCTCCTGTTTTCACCTTTTTTTCATCAAATTCTATCCACTGTCCAATGTATCGCAGGAAATACATGAGATCTGTCAAATCTGTTATACCGTCACCGGAAGCATCCCCCGGCAAACGCTGTATTATACAAGCAGTACCGCCGGAAGCGGTAAAGCAGACAGGCTCAATATTTGCATCAAGTATATCTGTTTTATTAAACTCAACTGTAAAGTCATATTTTCCAATATCAGCATCATCGGATACTCTGAATATCAGAGTTGCTATGATGCCGTTGGCGGTGAAGTTTTCTGTCGCCGTCCCGTTAGCCCAGCAAAGAATATACGGAGTCACCGCAAGATTATTGGAATGAAAAATGTTGCCAAGCAAGCCACCGTCCTCAACAGATTCCAACGTAAACACGTCAGAATCATAGTTTACATTAAGTCGCATTGCCGCAACACCGGGATTGTTTTTGAGCATTATTTCGACTTTAATGATTTCTCCTGCGGCTGCCTCACCGGATGAAACGGCAATTACAGCGGAATTATCGCCGCCAGCTTCATCGAGTGCTTCAAAAGCATGGTTATTTGCGTAAGCGTACTCTTCTGCCGTTGAACCGACATAGCCACGGATAACAAAATCGGCATGGGTAGAATTGAAAACGTTTGTACCAAATACGGCATCACGGGAGCATAGAGTGACTTTAGTAAGATTGTCGCACATATAGAAAGCTGTACTTCCGATATCGCTTATGCTATCCGGTAAAAATACATCCGTAATGGATGTACAACCTCTGAAAGCACTTTTCCCTATAGTAGTTACAGTGTCAGAAATAGCGACACTTGTTAAAGCAGTGCATTGTGCGAATGAATAACTGCCAATGCTGACCATTCCGTAAGGAAACTCAACGGAACTCAATGCAGTACAATTTGCAAATGCGTACTCGCCAATATTTACAACGCCTCCAAGTACAATATCTGTAAGGTCAGTGCAGTAGCGGAATGCGCTGTTTCCGACAGAGGTTACGCCGGATGGAATAGTTACGCTTTTAAGAGAGGTGCAGTAGTAGAAAGCATAATCGCAAATCTGCGTCAAACCTTTTCCGAGCGTAAGATTTTTCATACTTCTGCATCCATAGAATGCCCATTCACCAATGCTTGTCACATTGTCCGGAATCTCTACTGCTGAAAGCCTCTTGCAGTCGTAAAACGCACTTTCGCCAATGCTTTCGACTGATTTACCCATAGCCAGATTGGTAAGATTTATACAATTTCGGAATGCATAGTTGCCAATTGATGTTACCTTGTCGCCTATAGTGACATCTGTAAGAGCGGTACAGTTATAAAATGCTTGCGTACCGATACTCTGCGTATTTTCGGGGATTTCGGCAATCGTAAGAGCCGAACATCCGTAGAAAGAATAATCTCGAATGTAAGTGATGTTGCTGCCAATTAAAACGCTTGATAAATTGACGAAATCATAGAATGCCCAACTGCCAACAAAGGTTACACTGTCACCGAGGGTTACTGATTTAATGTCGGCTTTGTAATTGTGCCACGGTACTTTGGAAGCACTGTTCCAATCCTTCATCGCGCCCTCACCACTGATAGTGAGCGTGCCTTCATCATCAAGCACCCACTTAAGATTGTCGCCGTCAGTGCCGCAAGTGCCGGAAGCAACGGTGTCCGCCGACACACCAACACACATGCATACGCACAGCGCGGCTACCACCGCGACAACTACCGCAAGTCGTATGATTTTTCCTGTTCCAAAGGTCTTTCTCATAATCAGTCATCCTTTCATAACCCATAGAATCAAAAAGTGCGCCAACCGAAGCTGACGCACGAAAAACGCCGCTCCGATTGTCGCCAAACAAACATATACAATACAGGAATACCTGCACACGCATACTTGGAGAAAGCGTTTTTACCGAAAGGTAAAAAAAGCATGTGCAGAAAAAAGGCATATTATTCCCTTAGAAAAAGAGAAAAGTATCCCGTCAGTATTGTATATTAAGTTTGTTTGGCAAAGCTATTATACCACATTTTCCCCTCACTGTCAAGATACAGCGATATTTTATGGCTCACACATCAAAAAAACGCCCCCGCGGAATCAAATCCGCAGGAGCAATGGGACTTATAAAATTATTTACGCCGCAAAACCGCCGAACACTCGTTCATATCTTCCACTTCATATCCCCTATGACCGCGTCGGCACGGAAACACTCGTTCTTCTCTGCCGCGGCTCTGAGGATGCGGATTAGAGTCTCGCATTCGCGGGACAGCGAGGGGTATGCATCATCAAGACCCATAACACGCACTCGCACGGGAATATCCCCTGCTCCGATGGCGGCAATACGCTCGCAAAGTGCGCGCCACAGCTCACCTTTTAAGATTCTCGACGGGTCGATGGAAAAGGCGCGCGCAAGGCGCATTATAAAGGATGCGCGTCCTGTGCAGCCCTCAAAATTTGCTATATATACCTTTACTGTTTGTCTCATTGCAGCGGTCATTTTCAAGTCCTCCAACAGCCCGAATATTTGTTCGGTTTTTGCTTGTGAGAACATTATAGCACAAATGTTCGGGTTTGTCAATAGTTTTTGCAAAAAAAATTTTCGCAAGTTTTTTCGTATGCCAAAACTCCGAAAAAACTTGCGAATTTATCTTACTTATTCGAAAAACACCGCCGACATAGCATCGCTGGGCATGGAAAATCCGCCGCGGGGCGACAGGCCCACGCTTCCCACAGCCGGTCCGTCCGGCAAACAGGAACGCTTGAACTGCTGATTTACAAACCGCCCAAGGAAGGTATCAAGCCACCGCTTGACCGTTTCTCCGTCATAGACTCCCGAAAAGGCGTGACACGCCATGCGGAAAAGCTTGTCAGGGGACATGCTGAATCTTACAAAATAATAAAGAAAGAAATCGTGAAGCTCATAAGGTCCTACAATATCCTCTGTTTTCTGCGCGATTTTATCACCCTCCTCCGCCGGGAGCAGTTCCGGACTTACGGGAGTTGCCAGAATATCCAAAAGCACCGATTTAAGCTCGCCGTCGCCGTAGGTATCGGCGGCATACGCCACAATATGCCGAATCAGAGTTTTCGGCACAGAGGAGTTCACGCCGTACATTGACATATGGTCGCCGTTAAAGGTCGCCCATCCGAGAGCAAGCTCCGAAAGATCGCCTGTGCCGATAACGATTCCGCCCTCGGCATTGGCAATATCCATGATAACCTGTGTCCGCTCACGCGCCTGCACGTTTTCATACACTACATTATGGCACTCGGCATCATGTCCAATATCCGAAAAATGCTGATTCACCGCCGCCTTTATGTCCACGCATCGGAAGCTGACTCCAAGCCGCTCACAGAGACGCTCTGCATTGGTACGTGTACGGCTCGTCGTGCCAAAGCATGGCATCGTGACCGCAATAATGTCAGAATTAGGTCGCCCCAAAAGCTCCATCGCCTTAACCGAAACGAGAAGTGCCAAGCAGGAATCAAGTCCGCCGGATATGCCGATGACTGCCGCCTTTGCCCGTGTATGACAAAGCCGTCTCTTTAGTCCGTGCGCCTGTATATTAAGTATCTCGGCACAGCGGTCGCGGCACGCCTGCGCATCCTCCGGCACAAACGGAAGCTGTGGGATTTTTCGTGTAATCTCGGTGTCACACAGCTCCATATCAAAGGAAATGCTGTAGTAATTGTCTGCTGTTACCTCAATCGTCTCAAAATCGCCCCGTCTCATGCGCTCATATGCAAGCTTTGATACGTCGATCTCCGAAAACGTTACAGGTGAGGCTTCATCCTCGCCGCAGAACGGCTTTGATTCGGCTATTATGTTCCCTGCCTCGCATATCAAGCGGTGTCCGCCGAAAACACAGTCGGTGGTGGATTCGCCATGCCCTGCCTCGGCAAGAATGTATCCGCAGGAGACTCGCGCCGAGTGAGAAGCGGCAAATAGACGGCGTCGCTCCGCCATTCCCACGGTTTCAGGCATGGCGGAAAGTCCTGTTACGACCGTAGCACCTGCCCTGCAGTGATTTTCGGATGCAGGAGTGCATCCGTACAGATCCGCGCCGATCTCGCAGGCGAAATTGAAGTCGTGCATCCCCTCGCAGTAGAAGGTCATGTTGTGTCCGAAGGGAACGCAGATACCGCAAAACTCCACCGTACCGCATTTTTCGGGAGCAGGTGTAAATACGCGCTTATCCATAGTGCCCTTTGCGCACAGCGTCTTTTTTGGTGCAATTCCGAGAATCATGCCGCCGTATATCACGACAGCGCAGTTGTAAAGCTTATTTTCGCGAAGAACCGGTGCTCCAACGCATATTACAGATGAAAGCTCCGCAGTTTCGGCGGCGATTCTGCAAATTGCGGCTTCCGCGCCGGATATAATCTGCTTGTGGAGAAACAAATCGCCCAAAGTCGCTCCCGTTACGCTGAGTTCGGGGAATACGATAAGCTTTGCGCCATCATCGGCGGCGTATTTTGAAAGTCTTATTATTTCGTCGGCATTTCCCTCGGGATTTGCAAGATGCACCCGCGGTGAAACGGCGGCAACCTTTATAAATCCGTGTCTCACGTCATTTTCCTTTCAATAATATATGTTTGTATTACGGGCAGATATGGAATCCGCCTATATGAGCAGAATCGTCAATGTTTATTTTGTAGGGGAGGCGTCTCGCCTCCCGTTTTTGTGTTTAGGTGATATGAATGACGGGAGGGGAGACCCCTCCCCTACCGGCATTATTTATATATACCTCGGGGAGGCTCACGCCTCCCCGAAATACTAAATTATCATCTGCCGCGAACAGTATTGATGTTCGCAATATGCTCGGGTTCCGTTGCCGCAAACAGCGTTCTTCCCGCACTGTCCGAAACGAAGTAGAAATAGTTCGTGTCGTTTGGATAAAGCGCATACTTTATGGCGTTCAAACCGGGGTTTGCGATAGGTCCGGGAGGAAGTCCCCTGTGGGTGTAGGTGTTGTAGGGTGTCTCGTAGCTTGTATCTTCGCCGCTCATGGAATCAAGACGCGAGCCTGTATCGTGGGCGATAGCGTACATGATAGTGGCATCGGAGTTGAGGTACGGGAAGGTGCCGGGATACTTAAGACGGTTGTGGAATACAGAGGAAACGTATCCAAGCTCATCCGCGTATCTCGTCTCTTTTTCTATCATGGAAGCAAGCGTTATCGCCTGATCCACGGTCATCTTAAGATCAAGACAGCGAGCATAGTATTCATCCGCAAATTTGCCGTCAAAGTTGTCAAGCATCTTGGAAAGCACTGCCACGGCGGTCTTTTTCGCCGCTTCCGCCTCGCTGTCCTCTGCACTTCCGTATTCCGCATAGAAATTGTAGGTGTCCGGGAACAGATATCCCTCAAGTCTGTAGATTCGATCCTCCGTAGTTGTAAGCTCACGAACAAAACGGTAATCGAACTCATAGTTGTTTATGGCATCTATGAAAGCGTCTCTTATTATCTGCTTTTTCCTCTCACTGTCACCTGCGTTTCCGATGCCGGAAGCAATAAGATGCTCTATCATCTCGTCGATGGTATAGCCCTCGGGAATTGTGACACGAAGCTCTACGCGCTTTGTAGACTTTTTGAACGCGGCACGCAGATAGTCGTAGTTAAGTGTGGTTGACACCTCGTAGGTTCCGGGAATAAACTCAGCACCCGAATCCTTAAGACCGCTCCACAGATTAAACGCCCACCTGTGCTTTATAGCTCCTGCATCATAAAGTGCTTCCGACACATCCTCGATAGACGCGTATTCGGGGATGTTGACTGTAACCATCTTATCTTCAACCACAAACTTAAACACATCGTTTGCGGTATTGACAACAAACACGGACAGTCCTACGGACACGACAATTATTACTGCAATATATATAACAGCCTTAACAAGACTCATGACCGCGCTTGTGGCAGAGTCAACGAATCTGCTGTCTGTCGAGTCATACTTCTTGTGATACTTCGCGTTCGCGGTAGCTATCTCGTCGATTTCAAAATCATCGTTCTCGGTACGCGCACGAGTTGCCTGAGTTGGCATGGTCTGCCGCTGTTTCACAGACGGTGCCGTGGTTGGCACGGGAGTCTTTATTGCCTCACCGCTCATTTTGGGAGCGGCAGGACGCTGAGGCTCGGTGCGAAGCTGACGCTGGAGAGATGCGGCTCTGTTGTTTTGCGGTGTCGCCGCGCCTGTGTTTGCCGCCTGCGGCTTTACAGGAGCCGCCGGAGCGGTTGGCTTAGGTGCTCTCTGAGGCTCACGCACACGGTCTGCTGACATCTTGTCGGCAGAAACCGACGTTCTCGCCGGCGCAGGCGCAGGACGCGTGGCAGGTGCAGGCTGATTCTTAGCGGAAACCTCCGGCTGAACAGGAGGCTTTGCGGCAGGACGGGGTTTTGGCGGATTCTGCAATTGCCGCTGTGCCGCCGCCTGTATGGGACTCAGCTTTTTTTCAGGCTGAGCGGGAGTTGCACCCATCTGCGGTGTGGGCTGTCTCAGCGGTCTTACTACAGCACCGCCGCGTATCTGCGCGGTATTCTGCATATCAGCATTCTGAGAAATTGTCTGACGTCTCACCGTATCGCGCTTAAATTCAATTGTCTCGTCATTTGCCACATCCGGCTTCGGCGGAACAGCTTCCCTTAAAATATCGTTGGAAGCAACGCGCTTATTGTTGTTTTCATCCATAAAAATATCACCAAAGCTTACAGAGTAAGCCCCTTTATATTAAACTCCGCTAAACTGTATAGCGGCAATAATAAATACGAGTAATGCCACCAAAAACGGCGGTGCAAGAAGTGCCTGTGAAAACAGGCGCAGGTTGAAGCGCGGACATTTTTCGGCGTATTCAGCCCTCTTTCCCGACAGCGCATAGCCGTAATAAGTACGTTCAGCTTCGCCGAACAGTGCGGCAAGAGCAAGCAGGAATGTGCCTGCAACCGCAAATATGAGAAAGCTGGTGCTCTGCGGCTTTGTTATTATGGTCCGTACAGTCTCCCCTGCCGCAAGCTCAAACACCGAATAGCAAAGATGGCACAGCATGGAAGCAAAAACGGAGCGTGTTATATACATTACAAGCGCAAACATGAGTCCTGCAAAAAGATATACGGGGAAATATCCGAAATTCATACCGAACATTGCATACAGCATGGACGAGGCTATGACCGCAGTTACCGTTCCGCTTGACTCGTACTCCGCACAAAGAAGCGAGCGGAACATAAGCTCTTCGCACACAGAGGGCACTACCGCGAATGCTATCAGCGAATAAAGCACTCCGGGAGATGTTCCGTCAAGATAATAGTAGTACAGCGAGTATTCCGCATCAATAAAACCGATATTGTAAAGTGCCAGCTTAAGGAGCGTGTCGCCGAGTATCAAAACAAATGCCGCAAGAAGCGTCAAAAGCAGCTTTTCAATGCCGATTGGCGCAAGACGCATTTTTTTTATAAATCCGTCGCCTCTGATTTTGGTATAAAAGGCACTTGGCACTACCAAAATAAGCAGCTGGAGGACGATTATAGCAAGACAAATGTTCTCGCGGTAGGAAAGCGAGCCAATGTCTATATATCTTGACGCCGTAAACATGAGCATGACGAAAATAACAAGTATCGGCGCCGCAAAAGTGGATTTCAGCTTCATATCTTTCTCCGAGGAGGTTATTTGTTTTTATCAACCACGCGAAGTCCCTTTTCGGTGACGATAAAGTCAACGCAAAGGTCAAATCTGCCGCGCGGAAGCGAGTCTATTATATAATCGCTGTATATCATACCTACCTTTGAGCCGATATATCCGCCAAGATAGCGGTCATAGTATCCCTTGCCGTATCCAAGCCGATATCCGCGCTTGTCATACACAAGGGCAGGAACTATGCAGGCACTGGGGGCTGTTGAAGCACGGTCGTATACGGGAAGATCGGGGGTAGGTTCAAGAAGTCCGTATGTTCCCTTTTTAAGCTGATCGAGAGAGGTGATATAGTGGTACTCCATGTCGTGACTTTCCGGAATACACCGTGGGAAAGCTACCTTCTTCCCGTCCGCAAGCGCACGCCTTGCAATTGGCAGAACATCGACCTCATCTGCCTTTGGGGAATACATGAGAAGCACGTCTGCATATCGGTATGTGGCAAGGGAGAAAAAGCTTGTGCATATCTTCTCATCCATCTGCGCCTTTGTATCCGCAGGAAGCGCGGCACGGAGTGCCTTGTATTTCTCTCTTATATCGTTTTTCTTTTTTCTGATTTCGTACATTTCAACCTCACAGTCAAGCCATGACAGCGGCACGAAGCTCGTCTGCCTTTTCGGCACTAACAAGAGCACTCACGAGCGCAAGTCCGAATTCGAGTGCCACACCCATTCCCTTTCCTGTGATGATCTTGCCGTCAGAAACTACGGATTTTTCCGATATCACAGCCCCGTGAAGCTTTTCTTCAAATCCGGGATAGCAAATGGCTTCCTTGCCTGACAGTAAACCAAGCTCACCGAGAATAAGGGGAGCGGCACAGATTGCCGCAAGGTAAGCACCGCGCTCCTTGGCGTGCTCAATAAACTGATTCACAACAGCATCCGCCTGAAGATTTAATGTTCCCGGCATACCTCCGGGCAGAATGACCATATCAGCAGGATTTTTTGCAAGAAGCTGCTCGGCATCGTATGTGGTAATATCGGCTATAACCTCAATACCGTGAGAGCCGCGTACAACCTTTGTTCCAACTCCCACCGTCATAACCTTAACCCCTGCACGGCGAAGCAGATCAAGTGGGCAAAGAGCCTCTACTTCCTCAAATCCCTCGGCTAAAAACATATATACCATTTTATGATCCTTCCTTATTTAATCAGTTATACGCTAAACATTAAAGCACGATGTCTGTCTTTTGACACACCACGTCAAGTATCTCACCAAAAATGTCCGTGCGCTCACGCACACCGTTTTTATCGTAGCATTTGATCTTTGTCCAGCCAAGCTTTTCGCAGGCAAACTGTGCCGCTTCATAGCTTCGTCTCATGAATCCCTCGTCAAGCTCGTGAATATCCTTTTTCTGCCCGGTTTGACTTGATCTGAGACTTACAAGCTCCATGGACTGCTCCGGAAGAAGCTCAAGATACAAAACAAGATCGGGCGCAGGAAGTCCGAGCTTTATAAACTCAAAATCCCACAGCCAATCAAGGAAATCATCCCACATATCGCGCGGAAGCTTAGAGAGCTGATGAACCGCGTTTGCCGACGTGTATCTGTTGGCAACTATTATCTTGTTTAAGCTGTCGTAATCCTTTTTCCAATCCGCCTTGTAGGAGCAGTATCTGTCACAAGCAAAAAGAGTGGACGCCGCATAAGCGTTTGTGTCCGACGGACGTGTTCCGAGCTTTCCCTCAAGATACATCTTTACAGGAGCACAGGAATCGCTGTCATACATGGGAAAGCTTAAGTTTCTGACGGAAAAGCCTTCGATTTTAAGTCGGTTCACGAGCATCGTGGACTGCGTATTCTTACCGGACCCGTCAAGTCCGTCTATTGCGATAAGTGTAGACACGGTTTATCTGCCTTTCGTTGTATTTTTTCATTTGACGGAGCAAATATGGAATTTGTTCCGTTTTTGTATGTTTTTTGGAGACGGGCGGATGAGGAATCGACCTGCGTAGTACGAAAATCATTCCGGGAAACGGCGGGAGCAAGCCCCCGCCCTACGAGTGTGCCGCAAATCATCAATCCAACCGATTCCGTAAATCAACGGTAGGACAGGTGTAGCCCCTCTCCGTCACGCCGCCGAATATGCGGCGTGGCAGATGCAACGCATCTGCTACACCTATCTCCCGAAGGGCGAGGCTTTTTGTAAAACGTCGCCCCATACGAATGTGCCGTAATGCGCGCCGCAAAGCGGCCGCGCCCCACCCCACACAAAAGATTACCGCAATCCAAGCCGCCGTAATGGTGAGGACCCATGCAGGCGGCGCGAATGTGGCGCTCAAACGATTAGCACTCATGTTGGTTTGTGCTTAAGTTTTTCCCTTGTATAAAGTTTTTTGCGGAGCTTTTTTTCAAAAAAGCGACCGTTTCTCCTACGCACCATCACTCGCCGCGGCGAAGCTCCATTTCCATGTACTCGGACTTGGAAATAAGTACATCACGAGGCTTCTGACCCTGAGGCGGACTTACAATGCCCATCTGCTCCATGGCGTCAATAAGCTTCGCGGCGCGACCGTAGCCGAGCTGTAAGCGGCGCTGGATAAGAGACGTCGATATCTTGCCCGATTCCACAGCAAGCTGAATTGCCGGACGAAGCATGGGATCGCCGTCGTTGGCTTCCTCGTCACCGTCACCCATGACAGTGGACTTCTTGTTGCCGCAAAGCATAGCCTCACGCTCAATGGTGTCCATTACAGACTTGTCGTAATCTCTTACACCGTAATTATTCTTAATAAACGTGGTTACTTCTTCAACCTCATCGTCGGACACAAAGCATCCCTGTACACGGGTGGGCTTTATGCTTCCGATAGGCGCATACAGCATATCACCGCGTCCAATAAGCTTTTCCGCTCCCACAGTGTCAATAATCGTTCTGGAATCCACCTGATTTGCGGTGGTAAATGCGATTCGCGAGGGAACGTTAGCCTTAATAAGACCCGTAACAACGTCAACTGACGGACGCTGAGTACCGATAACAAGATGCATTCCTGCCGCACGTGCCTTCTGCGCAATTCGGCAGATCGCCTCTTCTACATCATCGCGCGCCATCATCATAAGATCCGCCAGCTCGTCGATTATTATGACGATCTGAGGAAGCTTTTCCGCACTGTCGTCATTCGCCACCGACTGATTGTAGCCCTTGAGATTGCGCACTCCTGCACCCTCGATAAGCTCGTAGCGACGCTCCATCTCAGTTACCGCCCAGTGAAGCGCACCTGCCGCCTTTTTGGGATCGGACACAACAGGCACCAAAAGATGGGGGATGCCGTTGTAAACGTTAAGCTCAACCTTCTTCGGGTCGATCATTATAAACTTGACCTCGTCGGGTCTCGCCTTATAAAGCATGGATATAATAAGCGAGTTTATGCACACAGACTTACCTGAGCCGGTAGTACCTGCAATAAGCAGATGGGGCATCTTGGCAATATCAAGTAAAACAGGGCTTCCGGCAACGTCCATGCCCAGAGTCGTTGTCACCTTGCTGGGGGACGTCTTGAATCCGCTGCTCTCAAGAAGCTCGCGAATGTATACCGTAGACGTAGAGCGGTTGGGCACTTCGATTCCCACCGCCTCTTTGCCGGGAATAGGTGCTTCGATGCGCACACCGCTTGTGGCAAGATGAAGCGCAATGTCGTCAACAAGATTCACAATGGAGCGAACCTTGGTGCCAACCTCAGGCTGAAGCTCGTAGCGAGTGATCGTAGGTCCGCGGGACACGTTGATTATCTTCGTCTTTACGTTAAATGAACGAAGCGTCTCCACAAGCTTCGTTGCGGTCTGCTGTATCTCGCCCGACATATCGCGATTGTCCCTTGACATATCAAGCTTCAAGAGCGACAGGGGCGGGAATACATATTCGGGCATAACAGGTGCTCTCTCAGTCACAACATTGCCGTGGTCAACAGCCGCAAATACCGTGTGCTCGTCCACATCGAATGGCGGCTCGTCGTCATCCACAGGCACAGGCAGATTCTCTCCCGAAAGTCTGCTCTTCTCTACCATAAGGTCTATCTCCGCGGCGGTCACTATCTCGCCGTCCTCGGGCATACCGGGAACAGCCGTCTCCATGGTGTCGGTCTCGGAAAAGATCTTCGCAAGATCTATTTCTCCATCCTCAAGCTCGGAAAGCTCCTGCATTCCGGTCTTTGGCATGGGACTTACCTTTTCGCGGCGGAACAAACTACGCTTTTCAGAGGGTTCTTCATCCTCGGAAGGATTTTCTGCCTCATCGGAGTTCTGCGTCTCATTTTCTGACATGACAGCATCAAATATTGACGGATCAATCACAGGCGCATTTGCCGCGGCATCGGTTTCCACTGCCTGCGCCGCATCGAAAAAGCTGTTTTCTTCTTCATCCTCGTCGCCGTCAAGCAGATCATTGACCGGCTGCTTTCGGGATTTCTTCATCGCCGCACGCTCTGCCGCCGCCCTTGCCGCCTCTTTCTCGGCAATGCGTCTTGCACGCTGGGCTTCGTACTCAGAGAGCATCTGCTCCTGCTCAGCACGAACATCGGTCATGCGCTCGGAAAATCCCGCGCGAAGCTCTCTTATTCCCGTCACAATATACACGGCGAACATATGGGGAGTCATGCCGAAAAGGAATATTCCGAAAAGAAGTATCAGCGCAATACCTAGTATAAGCGTGCCTGCAAATCCAAAGCCGCTCATCAGAAGATTTCCGAAGAAGCCTCCAATAAGACCGCCGCCGATTCGCTGTGTGCCATCCTTAAAAAGCTCAATAAGATTTACAAATGGAGCTGCCACAGCAGTGCCGCCGTGTCTTGCAAAGGCGTGTACCAGCACGGAAAACAGACTCAGCACCGCCAAAGAAAATACCAGCTTGTACTTTACACTGTCGGACGCTACATCGCGCTTCCAGAAATAAGCTATATTCAAAACAAGGAACGGAACGATCCATGCGCCCTTTGAAAAAAGACCGAACATGGTGTTCTTGAAAAACGTTCCCACAAAGCCGGTGGAATCCGGCATAAAATAACTGATAAACAAAAACAGAGCCGCAATGGATAAAATATACGGCATAAGCTGATTTATAAGACGCTCGGGATCACGGCTGCCGTTCTTGGCGTTTCCCTTTGCCTTGGAATTTTTTGATGTACGCGCCGCAGGACGCTTGTTTGCTGATTTTTTTGCAGGCATTATCGTGACGGTTCCTTTCAGACTTTTACTCTCTACTTCTATGTATCATGTCGCCGCATATGGGCTATACTTTCTCTGTATGAGGTGCAAATATATGTATACTATATTATTATACCATAAATTTTCAGAAATTACAACCCGTAAATCATGAAATATAGTAAAAGTTTTGAGTTTTTTAAAAATTACGGCACCGGACGGGCAATAATCATAGGAATTATCGCCGTTTTTGCCGGTGTCGTAAACGGATTTTTAGGTACAGGCGGCGGAATCGTGCTAATGCTTGCAATGGCGCTTCTGCCAAAGGACGGCGAGGACGGTGTACGCGACCGCTTCGCCACACTCATAGCCGTGATACTTCCCCTCTCTCTTATTTCCGCCATTATGTACGGAGACAAGATAGATTTTTCCCTTACCGTGCCGTATCTCATCCCCGGAATCCTTGGAGGGGTGTCCGGCGCGCTGCTTCTTGATAAGTTAAGCGTAAACCTTGTAAAACGCCTGTTTGCCGTTATGGTAATATGGGCAGGCATAAATTTTCTGAGGTGAATACATGATGGATGCAATCGTAGGCTTTGCAGTAGCCATACTGTCGGGACTTGGAATCGGCGGCGGCGGACTTCTCGTCATATGGCTGGTGCTGTTTTGCGGCACGGATCAGCTTGCGGCGCAGGGGATAAATCTTGTGTGGTTTCTCTTTTCATCCGGCGCCGCAATGGTGGTCCACCTCATAAAGCGAAAGCTTAATTTTAAACTTATTGCGTGGATGGTGCTTTGCGGAAGTATCGGCGCAGTCCTCGGAAGTATGCTTGCAAAGAGCGTGTCCCCCGATATTATCCGCACTTTTTTTGGGGGACTGCTGATACTTTCGGGTGCGCTGACGCTGTTTCGGAGGTAATTGAAGTTCCGGTAATGCCCGTAGGCATTACCGAGAGCGGCAAGCAGGTGGTCAAGGATGTATACAACGAGGGAACGGACATCGACACCGAGCTTAACGCGGATGTCGTGGGCGAGTACCTTTTCTCGGACGAGGGCTTTGTCAACCACCTTTCCGTACATCACCGCAACCTTTTTGAGTACATATACGACCAAATCAAGTATTTTTCCAATCTTGTAACCGCAGGAAGTCGAGAGGCGCGACAGCTTGAGGTTATCAAGCACCGTTTTGAGGCGGCGTACAGGGCGCAAAAAAACACCGCTAATGACGGCGGTGTACAGCAATCTATCAGCGAAATTGTTGATGAAAACAATAACTCCTATGGAATGGGCGTGAAACTTGATTCCACGTTGCTTGATAATCTTTCGCCTGAAGAGCGAGTAGAAATGGTCAAGGAACGCGTCAAAGAACTTGGCGGAGAGGTTTTTACTGCTTACGACCAAAGCGGAAACGCTGTAGATGTAACCATTGCCGAATCGAGCAGAAAATTCAAAAACAAGAGCGGAAAAAAAGTGCCTGTCAACAAGGATATGACAGCTTATCTTGCGAATCCTGTAAAGCAGGAAGCTATTGTTCTCGTTGATGAGCTTATCACGGCATCCTCTTTCAAAGGCACCGAAACCGCAACGCATCCGCACGATTGGGTGGACAATAACGGGAAAAACGATTGGGATGTTTGGGAAACGTACATTCAAGATAAAGAAAAAAACGTTTGGAAAGCAAAGCTACGTATTGCCAACTCAACAAACGGTGAAAAAATTCTTTATGATGTTTTCCCAATAGAAAAAGTGGGAGGGGTCAAGACACTTGACACCGCTCCCACCAATTACAGTATATCACAAAATTCTGAAAATGTCAATAGGCAATTTTCACTCGGCGGTGTCGATGGGGTGAAGTATTCTATCTCCCCGAAGCTCAGCGACGACCTTGACAAGGTGTTGAACGGCACGTTTGATGCCTCAAAAGGCGAAGTTTATCTTGGCGAAACATCCAACTTTATGACGGGTGTTATCGGTGCAGAGAGCTTGAAGGTTACAATGCCTGCATCTAAAGTATATTCAGCTATGGTGACATTAGAGGAATATGAAAAGAAGCCGTTTTATAAAAAACAAGATAATTATCACGGCATCGAGAAAGAAGATTTTTTAGAAATTCTTGAAAAATCCGAAAATCCTGTGGCGGTATTCGCTGCGCCTCTCGATGAGAACGGTAACTCTCGACACAACAGAATAATACTTGTTACTGACAAGATTATCGATGATGTTGAAAACGGCGGCAAGGGATACGCAGTTGTTGTCGAGGAGGTTGATACACGCGGAATGATTGACGGGAAAAGACTCTCTGTAAATAAGGCAATTACCGTTTATCCGAGGGCGCAAATCGAAGCGGATATTAACCAGGCAATAGCTGACGGTAGAATACTTGACATAAAAACAAAAAAAGACCAGTTTTCCGCTGGGGTACGAGGGTCCAATCCCCAAGCAGCCATACGGAAAACTGATCTCGCTAATAATATAGCACATTTTTGGGCAAATGTCAAGTGGGAAAACGAAAAAAATAAAATTTTTTCTGCCGAAGCACCGGGTGGCATGACCGCTATGCAGGCGGCGTGAGTCGTGTGATAGAACGGAGCGTCGGGGACGTCGCCCCATACGGAATTATCACAATGCGCGCCGTAAAGCGGTCACGCCCCACCGCACAAACGATTACCGCCGCCCCAGCCGCCGGAATGGTGCGGGGCCATGCAGGCGGCGCGAGTGGTGCGCACGAGCGGTTTTGCAATCACTTTGCGTTTTGTTAAATAATTCCTTGTATAAAGTTCTTTGCGGATGCTTTCAGCACATCGCGAAGCGCTGTGCTCAAGAACAGCGACCCGTCCCCCTACACACAAAAAGCTCCGCCGATAATTAGCCGGCGGAGCTATGTTTATTTTATTCAAGACCCGCTTCTTTGCGCTTTTCCACAAGATTGTGGATGCGGTTTACGGGATTGAGAAGATTGCTTATAGAGTGGTCATGATTGAGTGTGTCGATGATGTAGGAAATATATTTGCACATATTTACCTGTGTGTACCACTGGCGGCTCTTAAGCTCCTCTGTGGAATAAATAAGGTTGGTGGTAAATATGCGGTCGATAGTACCGTTTGCATAAGCCTCATCAAATTTTTCGAGACCGTTGCAGAAAAGACCGAATGTGGAGAAAACGAAGATTCGCTTTGCACCCTTGCTCTTAAGCTGAAGTGCAACGTCAAGCATGGAGTCGCCGGAGCTTATCATGTCGTCAACAACGATAGCATCCTTGCCGTGAAGATCGCGTCCGAGATATTCGTGTGCTTCAATGGGATTCTTGCCGTCGATAACCACAGCGTAATTGCGGCGCTTGTAGAACATACCGAGATCAAGTCCAAGCACGGAGGAATAGTACATACAACGGCTCATACCGCCCTCGTCGGGAGATACAACCGCAAGATGATCGCGGTCAAGCTTAATATCCGGAACAGCTCTGCACAGAGCCTTTATCATCTGATAGGTGCAGCGGACATTTTCAAATCCGGAAAGCGGAATTGCGTTCTGTACGCGTGCATCGTGAGCGTCAAAGGTTATAATGTTGGCAACGCCCATTGACATAAGCTCCTGGAGTGCATTGGCACAGTCAAGAGACTCACGGGAGGAGCGCGTGTGCTGACGTCCCTCGTAGAGCATGGGCATGAGGAGCGAAATTCGGCGCGCCTTTCCGCCGATTGCCGCGATAACGCGCTTAAGATCCTGATAATGGTCGTCGGGACTCATAGGTACGGTCATACCGTACATTTTGTAGGTAACACCGTAATTGAAGCAGTCGTTGACAATGTAGACATCGTGTCCGCGAAGTGATTCGTGAATGAGACATTTTGCCTCACCTGTACCGAATCTGGTGCAGTCCGCCTGTACAACAAAGCTTTTGTCTGTCTTGCGCCACTCCTTTAAGTAGGCATCGACCTGTGCTGTCAGTTCCTCACAGCCTCTTGTTCCGATCACACTGAGATCGCCGTATAAAGACTCGTTCATCAATAAATCCTCCGTTTTATGCCGCGCATCTATTTTTGCCTACGCGGCAGTAATATTATTCGGGGAAATGATCAGGGCAGACCACGCCTTGACCCCTCCGCATTTATTATAACACATATTTCGACAATTTGAAATAGTTTTTTCGATGTTTTTAATATTTCATTAAAATTATATAAATTTATTATGTAAAATTGGGCATAATACTGTGCGTATTTTTTCACACTCCCACAGTGGGCAAATTCCAGTTAATATTGTTGACCGTTGTTCCCGGCACTGTCGCCTCGGGGGAAAATTCAGAAATTTCCAAAAAAAATTCAAATTTTCTTTATAATTCATTGACATTTGCAATTGTTTCTGCTATAATTTGACATAAGGGGGCAAAATGCCTCCTGCAAAATTATATTTCAAAGGAGAAATACCAATGAAAAAGATTCTTTCTGCACTTTTAGCAGGTCTTATGGCTTGCACTCTCTGCCTCTCCGGCTGCGACAAAGCTCCGGTAGACGATCAGGGCGAGACAAAGCTTGGCGCTATCGCTAAGGAAGACATCAAGGCTGCATTCCTTTATGTCGGTCCTATCGGTGACCTCGGCTACTCCTACGCTCACGATCAGGGCAGACTCGCTCTCGAAGAAATGGGCATCACCACTCACTATGTTGAGAACGTTCCCGAGTCCTCCGAGTGTGAGGCAACTCTCCGTCAGCTCTGCGATGACGGCTACAATGTAATCTACGCTACCTCTTTCGGTCACGGCGAGTGGGTTGAAAAGGTTGCTAAGGATTACCCCGATGTATACTTCGGTCACGCTACCGGCTATATCACCGGCGACAACTACGGCAACTACATGGGCAGAGTTTACGAAGCACGTTACCTTGCAGGTATCGTTGCAGGTCTCAACTCCGAGTCCGGTAAGGTTGGCTACGTTGCGGCTATGCCTATAGCTGAGGTTATCCGCGGCATCAACGCGTTCACTCTCGGTCTCCGCTCGGTAAATCCCGAAGCTACCGTTGAGGTTGTATGGACCAACACCTGGTTCGACGTAACCCTCGAAAAGAATGCGGCTATCTCCCTTATCAACAACGGATGCGATGTTATCGCACAGCACTGCGACTCCACCGCTCCCCAGCTCGCGGCACAGGAAAAGGGCGTTCTGGCTATCGGCTATAACTCCTCTACTCCAAGCGCCGCTCCCGAAGCATACCTCACCGCTCCCCTCTTCCACTGGGGCGTTTACTACACTCAGGATGTTCAGTCTATCATCGACGGCACTTGGGAAGGTCAGTCTTACTGGGAAGGTCTCTCCGCAGGCATGGTATCTCTTGATGACCTCACCGACAACTGCGCAGAGGGCACCGCAGAGGCTGTAGCTACAGCTGAAGCTGCTATCAAGGACGGCACTCTCAAGATCTTCGCAGGCGAGCTTAAGGACAACGAAGGCAATGTTCGCGTAGAAGCAGGTGCTGAAATGACCGATGCTGAGCTTCAGGCATTTGACTGGCTCGTTGAGGGCGTTATCGGTTCTGTAAACTGATAAAAGCTTAATTTACGCTTTAAAGAGGCTGCCATACGGCGGCCTCTTTTCATATTATCCGTTAGGACTAAATCAAAGATTCGTTTATTTGTTCTTTTTTACTTAACAAAATCCTCTTTTCGTATTGACGAGGAGAGTCGAAATGTGGTATAATAATATATATTTATTTTCACAAAGGAAGACGCACTATGAATGATATCTGCGTAAAGCTTGAAGGAATCTGTAAAGCCTTCGGCAGCGTCAAAGCCAACAACAACATCAACTTCGATGTAAGACACGGCGAAATACACGCACTGCTTGGAGAAAACGGCTCCGGAAAGTCTACTCTTATGAATATCCTGTCGGGTATCTACACCCCTGACAGCGGCTCTGTGGAGCTTTACGGCAAACCTGTCACATTTTCTTCGCCCCAGGATTCCATCGACGCCGGAATCGGCATGGTACACCAGCACTTTAAATTGGTGGACGTGCTCACCGCCAAGGAAAATATCATCGGCGGAAACAAGTCCGCTTCCTTTTTCACGGGCGGAAAGGCTATGAGCGCAAAAATAAGACAGATCGAGGAACGTTACGGTTTGAAGCTTGACCCCGATAAAAAGGTCTACAATATGTCGGTCTCCGAAAAGCAGACCTGCGAAATATTAAAGGTGCTCTACCGCGGCGCGAAGATCCTCATTCTGGACGAGCCTACCGCCGTACTTACACCGCAGGAAATAACCGTACTTTTTGATATACTCAGAAAAATGAAGGCTGAGGGCTGTTCCGTGGTTATCATCACCCATAAGCTTGGTGAGGTGCTTGAGATATCCGACCGCGTAACGATCCTTCGAAAGGGCGAGTCCATCACCACGGTGAACACCGCCGAAACCGACGCCAAAGAGCTTACCGAGCTTATGGTTGGGCACCCCATCTCCCTTGACATTGAACGCACTCATCCGGACGAAAATCTGCGCCGTCCGATACTTGAAGTAAACGAGCTTACCGTTCTTAATTCCGACCACAGACCCGCGCTTGACAAGGTGTCCTTTACCCTTTCAAGCGGCGAGATACTCGGTGTTGCAGGCATCGCCGGAAGCGGTCAGAAGGAGCTTTGCGAAACCATTGCGGGACTTGACCGCGTGGCTGGCGGAAGCATAATCTTTAAGGATTCAAGCATCGTGGGACTTACTCCCCGTGATATCATAAAACGCGGTATCACAATGTCCTTTATTCCCGAGGACAGACTGGGAATGGGACTTGTTGGCTCTATGTCCATTATCGACAACGTGCTTTTAAAATCCTACCAGAATATGCCCGGAGCGTTTATGAACCGCAAAGAGGGACGCCGCATTGCAGACGGCATAATCAAACGCTTCGACATTTCCACTCCCTCAGCAAATCACACCGTCAAAAAGCTGTCGGGCGGCAACATTCAAAAGGTGCTCCTTGGGCGCGAAATAAACCTTAACCCCGAGCTTCTCATCACAGCGTATCCGGTGCGCGGTCTTGATATCGGTGCTTCCTACAATATTTACGACGTTCTCAATGAACAAAAGATGAAAGGCGTCGGTATACTGTTTATAGGTGAAGACCTTGACGTACTGCTTGGTATATCCGACCGCATCATGGTGCTCCATGAGGGCAAGGTCATGGGTATACTTGACGCAAAGAAGACCGATAAGCAACAGCTTGGAATGCTGATGCTTGGACACTCCCTTGATGAAAGGACGGACAGCGAATGATCAAGATACAGAAAAAGCAGGGACTGAAGTCCTGGCAGGAGGGTTTACTCCGCGTCGGTTCTATTATCGCGGCACTCATCGCCTCGGGAATCATCATCGCCCTCCTTGGCTACAATCCCTTTGAAGTTTACGGAGCTATGGTCAAAGGCTCTCTCGGCAAGCCCTACAACATTGAAGCAACCATTGAAAAATGCATACCGCTTCTTATTATGTCGCTTGGACTTTCCATTGCTTTCAAGATGAAATTCTGGAATATCGGAGCTGAAGGACAGTTCTATATGGGCGCATTCGGCGCAACTATAGTATGGTGGTATTTCCCCACTATGCCCTCCTATGTGCTGATCCCCCTCATGATGCTTGCAGCCATCGTATGCGGCGGCATTGTGGCACTTATTCCAGCACTTTTAAAGCTTAAGCTTGGTACAAACGAAACACTTGTAACTCTTATGCTTAACTACATCGCTATCGGATTTATAACATATCTTGCAAACTATTCTCCGCTTCACGAGCCGAGAACGGTTTCCCAGATCTATCGATTCACCGACAACGCCATGCTCCCGGAGATAGGCGTATTTTCGGCTCAGGTAAAGGTGCATATCGGATGGATAATCGCACTTGTACTTGTGGTTCTCGTATTTGTAATGATGCGTTACTCCAAGTTCGGCTTTGAAATATCGGTTCTCGGTGAAAACCCCGACACAGCACGCTATGCCGGAATGAACGTTGCAAAGACGCTTATTCTGGCAGTGGTCCTCTCAGGCGGCATCTGCGGTCTTGCAGGTATGCTCCAGGCTACAGGTCCTGAGGGCAGACTTACCTACACCCTTTCCGCAGGTCTCGGCTTCACCGCGGTTATCACCGCATGGCTTGCAAAGCTGTCAGCACCCGTGATTCTTGTGGCGTCGTTCCTTTTCTCGGTACTGCTTCAGGGCGGAAGCTCTATCGGTACACTCACCGGTATTCCCTCAGCTGTTGCGGAAACCATTCAGGGTATCATCCTGTTCTTCGTGCTTGCAGGTGATTTCTTTGCAAACTATAAGTTCGTGTACAAGCGAAAGGAGAAAAAATAATGGAATTTATAAATAAACTTTCGCTGTTTTTACAGGCAACGGTGCAGATGGGCACACCCATACTTTTCGGTACTCTCGGCGGCATTCTCAACGAAAAGGTGGGACACAACAACCTTGGCGTTGAGGGTATGATGCTCATGGGAGCTTGTGTAGGCTTTATGACCGGCTACAATACAGGGAATCCGGTGCTTGCCATTATCTCGGCAGGACTTGCAGGTCTCATCGGCGCACTCATCTACGCCATAATCACTGTAACCTTTATGGGCAACCATATAGTTACGGGTCTCGTGCTCACCATATTCGGTACAGGACTTTCAAACTTCCTCGGCAACATGAAGATACCGGTTGAGGTTATGCCAGGCTTCGTACAGGAGCAGATGTATACCATGCTGAACCTGCCGAAATCGGTGGCTGATCCCCTTTCCGATTTTGAAGTGCCGGTACTGTGCGAAATACCCATACTCGGCAAGATGCTGTTTTCCCAGAGCATATACGTTTACATCTCCATAGCACTTGCCATTATACTCGCCGTTTATATGAACCGGACACGCTTCGGTCTCAATATGCGCATGATCGGCGAGAATCCCGGCGCGGCAGACGCTTCGGGTATCAACATTACCGCCTACAAATACGTGCACATTTTAGCCGGAGGCTTCCTCTGCGGAATGGGCGGTGCGTATATGTCACTCGTTTACGTTGACCGTTGGCAGGAGAATCTGACGGGCGGTATAGGCTGGATCGCGGTGGCACTTGTAATATTCGCCACATGGAGTCCCGCAAAGGCAATTTTCGGTGCATATTTCTTCGGTGCGATGCGCGCACTCAGCCCTCAGCTCCAGAACACCGAAATTCCCCTTATCGGCAAGATCAACCCACAGTTTCTTGACATGGTGCCCTACGCTATGACAATAGTGGTACTGATCTTCATCACCCTTCGTAAAAAGAAAGAGCATCAGCCGCCTGCTGCTCTCGGAACAACATATTTCAGAGAGGATCGTTAAGATCCTCTCCATTCTTTGAATGTATTTATCCAAAAACTCTCAAGAGGTATCACAATGTCGAAAAAACGTCTTTTAGGCAGCCTCGCCCTGCTCCTTGCCGCTATTTTGTGGGGTTCAACCTTTGTGGCACAGAGCGTTGCAAGCGAGGATGTCCAGCCTTTTACCTTTTTAGCGTCACGTTCCCTTCTCGGCGTACTTTTTCTTATCCCCGTCAGCCTAATAAAGGATAAAATCACCGCCAGAGGCGGAAACAGCGGGAAAAAGCTCTCAAAACCGCTTATTGTGGGCGGAATATACTGCGGCGTAGCACTTACCGTTGCATCTGCGCTTCAGCAGTTCGGAATTACAGGTGAAAACTCCGGAAAAGCCGGATTTGTCACCGCAATGTACATCCTGCTTGTTCCGCTTCTCGGACTTTTCATAAAGAAAAAGGTACGCCCCATACTCTGGCTCTGCATTGGAATGGGAACAGTGGGACTATATCTTCTCTGCATGACAAGCAGCTTCACTCTTGCCACAACCGACATCTTTCTTATGCTGTGCGCCGTGGCGTATGCTGTGCAGATTCTTGTAGTTGACCGCTTCTCCCCTCATGTTGACGGAGTTAAGCTGTCATGCCTTCAGTTTTTCGTGGTTTTCGTTCTCTCCACTATTCTTGCCCTTTGCTTTGAGGAAACATCATTTGCCACTATAGTCGCAAATTGGTTCCCTATCGCATATGCCGGCATCCTTTCAAGCGGTATCGCATACACGCTTCAGATCGTGGGACAAAAGCACACCGAGGCTACTGTAGCATCGCTCCTTATGAGTCTTGAATCCGTGTTCGGCGTCCTTACAAGCATGATAGTGCTCTCGCAGTTCCCCACCACGCGCGAGCTTGCAGGCTCCGTCATAATGTTCGCCGCTATCATCATTTCACAGCTTCCTGAGAGGAATGCGAAGGGATAACACTCCTCACACACACGATGCGAAAAGCACCGCTCACGCGGTGCTTTTCACTATTCTTTTTCTCCACGATTCAAAATAAGCCGGGAAAGCTCCGCCG
The DNA here is from genome assembly GCA_045636145.1 of Candidatus Flemingiibacterium sp. Taxonomy (GTDB): domain Bacteria; phylum Bacillota; class Clostridia; order Oscillospirales; family CAG-272; genus Flemingiibacterium. Next base: position 10,282 of record JAZTWV010000013.1, on the reverse strand, counting down.
CCTCACGGGCAAGCGAGCTGTTTTCAAAAAGAAGATTGTATATTCTGCTCAAAATGCTACTTTCATAAACAGTGCCACAAGGCAAAGTATCAGCGCACAGGGCACATAAAGATACCGTCCGGCAAAATACCACAGCTTTCCGTGCGGATTGCCCGTACCTTTGTTTACCTCGTCAAGGATGTCTTCCCTTTTCATCAGCCAGAACCATGATACTGCCCCGAGAGTTGCGCCGATGGGGATAATATAGATAGAAACAATGTCCATCCACGGTCCCCACAATGAGATTTTTTCCATATTCACGCCGATACCGAGGCATACAACGCCGAGTATGCAAAGCAGTGCCGTGCGCGAAAGCTTCGGCAAACGTTTCTGCAGAGCTTCACAAACAGGCTCAAACATATTCTGAAGCGAGCTTATGCCTGCAAATATCATTGCCACATAAAGTATGACCGCAAACACCTGCCCGAATGGGATGTCCTGAAGTATTCGAGGAAGCGTTACAAAAAGAAGTGACGGACCTGCACCAACATCAAGGTCATACGCGAAGCAGGCAGGGATTATAACAAGTGCCGCAACAAGTGCCGCTATAGTATCAAATACGGCTGTGCGCACCGCAATGTGTACAACATCCTCACCGTCGTCAAGATATGCACCGTAGGTTATCATACCGCTTCCCGTCAGCGAGAGGGAGAAAAACGCCTGTCCCATTGCCCATATCCACACCATAGGCTCTTTAAGTACCGCCCAATCGGGGGTAAAAATAAATTTATACCCCTCAAGAGCACCGGGAAGAAATGCCACACGAACAGCCAGCACAATAAAGATAATAAAAAACACCGGCATCATTATCTTGTTGCTCTTTTCAATGCTCTTTGCTCCGAGAAGCAGTGTGAGAATGGCTATAACCACAACTACAATGTGAAACGGAACAACTGAGAAGCTCTGCTCCGAAAAGGATTCAAACCATTTTCCCGTGTCTACATTCATAAGCTCGCCTGTGACAGAGCCGAAAAATGCTTTAAGCACATAAGCAACTATTACGGCGTAGCCCAGCGCGATGCACATAGAACCGGCAAGAGGAAGCCAGCCGATAAGTCCGCCAAACCTGCCCGCATTTTTTCCGCGTGCCTCAAACGCCGCTTTGAATGCGCCAAGGGGACCTGTACGCGCACGCCGTCCGACGGCGTATTCCGCCGCAAGACCTACTGAACTGAACAGTGCAATAAAAATAAGATATGCCACAAGGAATGCACCGCCGCCGTTTGCACCCAGCTTTGCGGGGAATCCCCATACATTCGCCATACCAACAGCAGAACCTACGGCAGACAGGATAAATCCCCATCTTCCCGAAAATTTTGCAGTCTTTTTATCTTCCATAATCTCCTCCGAGGTAATATTCAAACTCACAGAGATGAGTATACCACATTTTTTTGGCAAAGTCAATGGCGATACGTCAAAATTGCGCATAATCTCGCAATTTTTAACGTATCGCCACAAATATTATCTCACCTGTCAGCGAATACAAAGCTTAATGTCACCGGTATCCGTGTCTATCTCGCATCTTCCGCCGTTCACTGACCTTGGTACGTCAATGCGCCCTGTATCGGTTTCAACGATAAACATTTTATCCGAGAGCAGGCTTCCCGTAACATCGCCTGTGTCGGTTTCAACGAAAATTTCCGCGGCGTCGCATCCGTCAAATTTTACGTCACCCGTGCTTCGCTCAATATCAAATTTTCCCGAGGCAATAACATTCTCTAAATTTACACTGCCCGTGTCGCCGTCAGATATAAAGTTTCGGCAAGCAATATTTGAAAGCTTCGCTTTTCCTGTGGTAACATGAAGCTTAACGTCACCGCCGCAGTTTATGTGGGATACGCTCACCCTGCCCGTTGAAACGGACATATCAAGCCCTGCCGACGAAACACCGTCAACAAGTATGTCGCCTGTACTCAGCTTTATTTTAATATTCCCCGAAGCTGAGGCAAAGCATTTTACATCCCCCGTGCTTGCCGCAATATCAATGCCGTCAAAAGTAAAATCTTCCGATATTTCCACATCTCCGGTGCTTTCACGAATGTGGAGATTGCCGTATTCCGACTCCGGCAGATATACCGTTATCTTCGGAGACCCAAAGGAGATGCCGATATATTCGTACCATTTTCGCTGGTCTCGCACACTGACAGTTAAAGTGTCGCCGCTGACAGACACTGTATGCTTCTGATTTTCAGGCTCATGGCAAACCACTTTGCACTTCCCGTCGCCAGACGGAACGAACAGTATATCAGCCGTGTCCGTATCAAAGAATATGTTTGTAAATTCTTCGCCAAGATTATGGGTGTTTGTCACATACTTCACGGTGCCGAGCTTTGTGAAATCCCAGCCGTTCATGCCAAGTGCCGAAGCAGACATAAAAATCCCCAAAATTATAAGTACAACGGCAGCGGCAAGCCATATTATATGTATTTTATTCATTATACTGTCTCCTTTTTCCGAAAACGGTTTATGACTGCCAGAGCAATCTTTTTAGTGAGAAACAAAATGCCTTTTGTTGCAAGCTTGCCAATAAAAAACATAAAAACAGACAGTCCTGCGAACATGAGTCCCACGCCAATCAAAAACACGCCCGAAAGAGCCTTGCCCACAATAGTAAGCAGCACACCTGCCAAAGTGCCGCCTACGGCGCAGACTGCAAATGCCCCGAACACCGCCCAAAGGGTAATTATCGCGGACCACAGCGATATGTAAAGAGAAAAAAGTATAGCAAATACGGCAATAAGAATCAGAAGCCATACAGGAGAGCCAAGCACGATAAGCAGGATTTCCCACGCGGCGATAGTTCGCTTGGTTTGGTTTTGTTCCATTTACTGCTCCTTTCTAAGCGCGATACAGCGCACAAACGGCTTCGCAGTGCTTTGTGTGGTGTCTGCGACAGTATCATCTTTTATTCATCATCAAATTAGGTATCATCTTAAACGACTTCTTTGTTTTGGCAAGTTCGTAGTTTTTCTTTTCGATAAGAGCAATAGCCATTTCACGAGAAAATCCTATCTTAAAAGCCTTTTTACAAACAACATCAAACTGTCTGGTATTGCTTTCAAGGGTATATCCGTTGTAATTCAAAAGGAGTTCTGCGTTATCGTAGCCAACACCGAGAATAAAGGCAAGATTAACGAACATCTTCTTGTCAAAGTCTTTCTCACACTTGTCTGGGTGGCGAAATTCGTTGTATGTGCTTTTTGATATATCAAAATTCTGTAATGCTTTGTTGTAATTTGCTTCTTTAGTAAAAAAACTCGATTCGACGTGATAAAGTTCATCCTGCTCACAAATCTCAATAAATTCATCAAAGGTCTTTGTTTTCAATATTTCACCGTTTTTGTTGAGTGCCTTGTAAGTAAGGCGGTAATCACAAAAACTTTGAGCAGATATTATGTTGTGAAGTAATTGTTTGTAATCATCTTTGTTCTCTGGCTTGAATATTGCTTGTATTTCATCATAAAACTTTCGGAAGCTCGTGTCTATATAACCGCCAGCATCCCAAGAAATATAATTGCGGAAATACTCATTAGGGGCGTAGGGAATCTGATGAATACCAGAACCGTAGTCGATTTCTATAGCAAGTCGCTCAATATATCCGATGTATGCCAGAGCCATTCTGAATGTTTCAGACTTGTATATGCTCCTGTCCTCATAAGTAGCATTGTGCCAATTATAGTGTTCTTCCCACTCCGCACAAAAGGCATCTACGGAATACGCATAATCTTCATCGTCTCGGCAAAGGTTTTTATCTACAACATTGCGACAAGCGACAATCCAATCAGCAAGTTCTTTATAGTCCTTGCTGTATAAATCTTCATCAAAAAGTTTAACTGCCATATTTTCACCACCATAAAAATAAACCGTCAGAATGTCATTACGCACATTCTGACGGCTTTTCTTTTCCTGCCCTTGTATGTATTTACACCTGCACCCGTGAGGGTGCAGGATATAAACTTAGCCTTTTCTATTCCCACCATATAATTTCCTGCCTCTGTCTTTACTTATGTGATAGCAAAACAGATATGAGTGTGTGAATAGGAGATTCACATTATATTATATGGTGGAATCTGTCAGAATATAACACGTTATTTCGATTTTTAGTTTTTTAAGGATTACTTACATAAAACTGAATAACTGTAGGATAAGCATCACTACCACTCACCATTCCCTCGGCTATTGTGTCAAATTCTGTTCCATAAATGGTTTTGATAGTAACGCCGACCTTAAAGAACCACGAACCATCCGAGTATTGTTCGGCATTTATCAAATCCATAATCCAATGGCATTTGAAGCCAAAGGGATATTGTGATTCGCCGTATTCTTCAAAGGCTTTTTTAGCATAATATTGAGAAAGTTCGGTTGTTGATTTAGAACTACCAGTAGATTCTTCAACAATATAATACTTGATTATTACTTCTGCATCAGGCTTGAAAGACCAATCACTGTCAAAACTACTATAGCCACCGATGGAAACGCTATAAACATCGCCTGTTTCATTTCCCCAGAACGAAGATTCAACTGTAGATTGCGTTCTTATATTGGTAAATCCACAAGAGGCGAGTTCGTTTTTGACATCTTCATAATTTTCGTACCAATATTCATGAGCATCTTTTGAAGGACTGATTTCCAATGCGGAATGATATTCAATTACAATTTCTGCTTCTGGGAAAAAACTGTCCTCTTTTGAAAATTGGTTGTTGCCATTGATAGTTATTGAGGATACTATCCCTGATTTTGAAATATCTTCAACAGGTAAGTCCTTTACTTCATTAAATTCAATATTAGTAAAACCAGCATCTTTAAAAAGTTTCTTGACTTCATCATATTGCTTTTCACCCAAATCGTCTGAAGAAATAGGAACGCTAATTTCTGCTACGTTTTCAACCTCAATTCTATCACTTTTACAACTAATTTCGTATCTTAAGGTTCTATTTCCTGTGATTTCAAAATCAGCAGTACCTGTTATTTCATCATCTTCTTCGCTTGTGAAAGTGATGGTATAAGAGCCTTTTTCTAATTCGGCAGTAAATGTATTACTCTCACCATGTTTTAAAACTCCAAGCTCATCCCAATCTACCTCTATTAAAACATCATACTTATCGAAAAACCAATTCTCATAACAATCAATTTCAAATTGAACTGTATGTAAAGGTTCTTCTACTGTAATGTCCATTGTGGTTTCTGTATCATCATAATATAGAGAGAGCCTATATCCATCGGAATTATTGGCATAGTAAGAATCATCATCTTCCGATGTTACTATTGAAAATCCTGCTTCCGCACAGTCTTTAATATATTGCGAATATTCATCTTTAGAAATTTCATAAACACAAATATTTACTTCGTCAGATTCTTCCCATTCAACTTCGCCATATTCAGATGGTGGCAACGGAATGAGTAGTGCCAACTCATTATCAGGCCATTCTAACATTGGTAACTGTTCCTCGGTGGTGTCTAAATATTCATCATCTTCTAACTCATAGTTTGTATTATTACTACAAGCAGAGAAAGAAAACAACAGTATTATAAGCATAATAACAGAAAACAGTTTCTTCATAATATAAGTCCGTCCTTCATAAATGATTTTTATTGAACACTAACATTATATCACAGAATCGTGAATAAATCAAGATATCCGTGTCCGTTTAGACGGAATTGTGTATAAAATTGTTGAATTATACAACTATATACGAAGAATGTAATCAATCTTGAAAGTAATGATGATGTTATGAAGAAGAACAATAACAACTATCATCTGAATCATCTTTATCAATTTTTTCTTGAATGGATATAAGTATATGAAGAATATCTATATTAAAATCTTTAATGTTAAGTAGTCGCTTATATATAAGACTTTTACATTGGAGTGTTTCGGTATCATTTGAAGTGTCGGAAAAGCCTGTATTATCAAGGGTTTCAGCGGTTTCCTCTTGCTTGGATTCTGTAAAGGCTAAATTCTGATAGATTTCTTCTTCTGCCTCTCTTATCGCCTCGACAAACTCCCACTCGTCAGCCGACAAAATATCTTGTCGGTCATAATCAACCGAGCGTGTCTTGGTACTCTGCTTGATGAGGTACTTGACGGCATTTGAGATATACCCCGAACAATCCTTTGACCATACCACACTTCTCTTGTACTTCTTATTTAAGTGCTTGCGGAGTTCGGCTACAATCATATCCGCAGGATTCCCGAACAGGACAATGTGAATGTGAGCCTCTACCTTGCTTGGCAACATTGACGTTGGGTTTCTCTTGAATGACTTCTTCGGTCTGCCTCTGCCACCTCTTGAAGCCACAACAGTACCAGAGTGGGCGTTATTCTCACTCACTCCGATTTTAGCCTTACAACTGTACCCACGCTTCTCACACAAACGGACAAGCCACCTCTTGATAGCGTTAGCCTCACGGACAGCATCTTCAACTGTTGGGAATACTCCTGCGGAGATATTAACCGACATTGCTTTGGTTTTTCTTATACTCATAAAAAATCCTCCTTGAATTGAATTTTCATTTATAAAATTACATATTTTCTCAAAAAAATAAATACAAAAGGTGTTCGAGCAACAAAAAAGTTTCGAGTTCCGTTTAAACGGCTACCAACCGATTGATATTTTCAAATGGTATATGTTACAATGAGAATGTAAGCAATAAAAAAGCCGTCGGGTTTAACCGACGACAATTCAAGGAAGAAAAATAATGGCATTACGGATAGGTCTCGTTCATTTTCTCAATCCAATCAAGAAACTCCTGCTCGGAGTACAATTCGCTGATTAAATCTAAAAACGCAAGTTCTTCCGCACTAAACTCATTTCTCATATACCGCTCATACCTCACATTTCTCAATATATTATATTGTAGTGAAGTGTCGAGCCGAATATAAAATTATCCTGCTTTACAGCCACTTGTCTATATCAATCCCCGAAAATAACGCATTTTTACAATCATACCAAAAGAAACGCACATTCTCTTTGTAGTAGTCCTCTTTAAGCTCGTTGCCTTTTAAGAACATCAAATTATTAAGCACCTTGTTTTCCGTCCTTGCTGACCTTTCGCATAGGGAATAGACATTGAACACACATTTTATGCTTATACCCCCGAACAACTCATCAACCGCTTTTTCAGCCTTTGTGATAGCCTCACTTATCTTGTCGGCAGGCTTATTTATGGCAAAGATTCCGAAGTGTAGTTCAAGAGTACCGCCATTATCACTCGCATACAGAGTATAAACATTATTACTGCGGAGTGTGAGCAAGTCCTCGAACCTCGTTTCAATTCGTTCAAGCGTTCCTTTTCTTCCTTTGGTACTTTGCTTCATAAACTCAATTTTTTTGCTTGTCCTATCTATGCTCCATTTTAGAGAGGATAAGTCTTCCTCACCTTTGTATGTAAGGAAACTGTATATTCTTGTGAGTATATCAAGGCTGTTATGTGGTGAATAGTACGGCAGATTGCTCATACATAGTAGTTTTTCCATTTTTGTAATGCCGTCTGCTCCATAACTGCGTATTAACATTTCAAACAGCAGAGCCGAGTGTAGCAGGCGTTTAGATGTCAATTTGGCGTTCTTGTTGTGAAACTGATAACGGCAATAGACAATGTGTTTGAGTATCACAACATAGTTCTTGCCTATACGCTTCTGCTTCACAATCTCGTGGTCTATCATCATCTTTAATACATAGTCGGCATCATCACCGAGCAATTTTTTGAAGTGAGAACGAAAGATAACACCGCCACCGCCGAGCAACACTACATAGAGTTGCCTGTGATAGCGTTTCATTAAGTCCCCTTGTATCTTTTCTTGTATTTCATTCATTATTATGTACCCCCTTATATTCTTTGTGTTTCCAATGTTCCACCGATAGCACTAACAGCCTCAACCTTTGCCTGTATTTCTGCCTCTCCGTATGAACTTGTGATAACCTCGTAATACTCATCTACGCCATATGCGAGGTCTGGCATTGAGATAGAACGGTCTTGTATTGCGTTGTAGAGTATGTCATATCGTTCATAGTCCCTGTTAAGCAGAAGTTCCTGTAAGCGTTCTTTGAACTCGTCCCTTATTTCAGCCTCACAACGCATAGTAAGGCGTTCTTCTCTCGACAGGCTCAATATCTTATCCATCAGTTGAATGTCGTGCTGAACCCCTGTAGATGAATAAAACTTTCTGTCTGCGAGGCTGTCTATATGCTCCTTTATCCACGCCTTGCCCTCTGTGGTGATACGATACACTTCCTGCCTCTTGCCGTCTGGCAAGGTGTGAGAACACTTTTCAAGTGTTTTATCAAGCACGAAGTTTTTGAGGCGGTTAGCCGATATAAACTGCGTTGCTTGACTTTTGGTACAGACCCCCGAACATCGTAGGGCGTTGATGAAATCAACATCCTTGTGATTGACGGTCTGTATATAATGAGATTTTCGCAAGAAAATCACCCCCTACGCTCCTGCGAGACCGAACGAAGCAAAGAGAGGAAAGAAACATTCACAATGGGAATGTGGTAGGCTGTGCCTATCTTTCCTCTCGATGTGGTACAGGATTGTGCCACTTGCGGAGTGAGGTCTCGCACAATAATATTTATTTTATTTTTATTATTCTACTGTTCTCATAAGCGTTTTATAACTGTTAGACCGACAAATAATGACAAATTATGTGGTTGGGCTTTGTTAGTGGGATAATTGTGCCTGTACCTTTTAATATGAGTAAAGACCGCCGACAAAGTATCGTGCGGTCTTTGATAATATCGTTATATTCGACTTCTCTCGACAGTATAATCTAATATCCAAAACAAAACAGATAACGTGAGAGGAGAAAATGGATATGAGTAAATTGAGCGTATTCTTGACAAATGTGGGAAAGTACGCAGAGGGGGCATTGATAGGCACTTTTGTACGGCTACCTATCAAATCCCCGAAAGAATTACAACAGGCACTTGGAGACATTGGTATCGGTAAGGAGTATGAGGAATACTTCATTACAGACTATGAATCGTCCTTTGTCGGACTTCGGGACATTCTCGGTGAGTACGAGAGTATTGAGGCTCTGAACGAACTTGCTGAAATGTTAGAGGCTCTGTCAGATGATGACGAGGACAAGTTAAACGCAATACTCGAATGCGAGAGTTGTAAGAGCATTGATGAATTAAAGGAGTTGATTGAAAGCCTCGATGATTATGACCTACTCCCAGACATTGACGATGACGAGGATTTAGGGTACTACTACATCGAAGATTGCGGGATTTTTCCCGACATACCCGAATGTATCAGAAATTATATTGATTATGAGAAGTTCGGGCGTGATGTAAGACTTGAGGGTAGTATCGTGTATTCAAGTTATGGTGCTGTCATTCATAATGAGTAAAAAAGAGCTGAGTTCCGTTTAAACGGCCACAGAGACCTAGAAGAAAAATTTTTTTGATGTTATCATATAAGTGTAATTACGAAAATCAAGTTGCAACTTGAAATCTTTTATATATTGTGAGGTTTCAAGATGAAATACAAATTAGAATTTACACTTATTGATATTTATTTGGAAAGGCTCTATGAGCAGAACATTATTACTCTTTCCGAAATGGAAGAAATAAGAGTTCAGATGATACAGATTTACGGAAACGACAACGACAATGAAGCGTTTGTTGCATAATTATGAAAGGTGGTGATGACATGGGAAAACAAGTACAGATTATTGAAGCTGCTCCTAATATTAGTCTGAACGGCACAGTTCAGAAAGAAATTAAAAGGGTTGCCGCTTACTGCCGTGTAAGTAGCGACCACATTGAACAGAAAACTTCATATGACGCACAGGTTGATGAATATACTAAACGTATTAAGTCAAATCCTGCGTGGGAGTTTGTTGAAATTTATGCCGATGAAGCGAAAACTGGTACTAACACTAGGAGAAGAACAGAGTTTAACAGAATGATTTCTGATTGTAAGCGAGGCAAAATTGACCTTATACTTACAAAGTCAATCTCTCGTTTTGCGAGAAATACAGAAGATAGCGTACATACAGTAAGAATGTTAAAGGCTATTGATGTAGAGGTGTTCTTTGAAAAAGAGAATCTTTCATCTTTTGATACTAAATCAGAGATGATATTTACGATACTTGCTTCTGTAGCACAGGAAGAAAGCCGTAATATCAGCGAAAACTGTACTTGGGGTATTCAAAAGAAGATGAAAGACGGAACTCCCATTGTCAATCATAACCGATTTTTAGGGTATGACAAAAATGACGATGGAGAACTTG
>JAZTWV010000012.1:0-23690 GCA_045636145.1 Candidatus Flemingiibacterium sp. | reverse complement strand
ATACTGATTCCGAAGAAAGATGTACTCATATTTCAATATATAGGGTGGTTAACGCTCAAGTTGTACTTTCATTAAACTCCATCAATGTTCAAAAAGAACAAGGGGGATATATGAATCAAGATTGTAGATTACTCCTTGATGGTGATAAAATAAGGACGTGTATTATATATAACGATATTTCATATGATGACTCAGTTGAATACTGTATCTATGATTGGAGTGATAGCAACCCTTCTGTGGTGGAAGATGTAGCATTTAGAAGCAAGAACGGTAAATATGAGTTTTCAGATACTTTAAACGAAGCCGGATATCCTATATATTCAACTATATCCTATGAAGAATATGCAATCAAAAAAGCCGAGTGTGTTGAAAAAATCGATGCAATGCTTCTTGATACCGATAACTGCGGTTTTTATGAAATCTGGGATTTGCAAAGATAATACTATTACGAAAATGTATATTGATTGACTTATTTATATTTGAATAATCACACAATAGATTTCCCAAATGTGTAATCATATTTTATACTCTTTATACACAAACCATACTCTAAAATTGGGTGTGGTTTTCGACAGACTGAAAAGAGTGACCAAATTGTTCACTTCTTTGTAATATTGCCGTTATCGGCAAAATTCATGGGGATTATTTGCATAATGCCGTAGATTTTTTTGCCGATAGCGCATCAGTTGAATATCGGCGTAAAAAGCAATAAAATATATATAAAAAGAAGCAAACCCTTAACTTACGGTCGAGGGTTTGCTTTTCGTTTTGTTATGGAAGTCAAAATCCAAAGAACTAGTTTTTTTGCTGATTTTTGTTCCACTTGCGCCATATTAAGATGACAATAACGGCAATGGTTAATAATACCACAATTGCGATTGGGAGTAAAATATTATTCTCTTTAAGTTGGACAAAGGTGTGATCGTTTTCTCTTGCGTAAGTTTCTGTGGTTGAGCCGGCGTAGCCGTGCAGTTGGAAGCGCGAAGAGGGGCTTTCAAAAACGGATTCATCAAAATTCACGTTACGTGAATGAATGACAACATATTCTAAATGATCGCAGTCACAAAACGCCATGTTTCCAATACTTTTTACCCGCTTACCAATTGTTACGTCGGTGAGGTTGAAACAATCAAAAAACGCTTTTTTTCCAATGCTTGTTACACTATTGGGGATGGTTATGCTTATAAGGCTGTCACAATCGTAAAATGCACCCTCTTCAATATCTTTTACGCTGTTACCCAACGTTACATCTGTGAGAGCACTGCAAAAGGCAAAGGCGTACTCGCCAATACTTTTAACATCATTACCGATAATTACATTTGCGAGACTGTCACAGCTAGAAAACGCAGACTCGCCAATAGTTGTCACACTGTTCGGAATGGTTATGCCTACAAGGCCCTCGCAATGTTCAAATGCACCGTCCCCTACACTTTTCACGCTGTTACTAATTGTAACACTTGTAAGGCTTTCGCAACCGCAAAATGCATGGTCCCCTATACTTTTCACGCTGTTACCAATTGTTATATTTTTAAGGTTTTCGCAACCGAAAAACGCATAATCTCCAATGCTTTTTACTCGGTTGCCAATGATTACTTGTTCTATATAATCGATGCTGTCACACCATTGAGAACACTCTTCATCATGGGAGTGCATTCCAAAAAATAAGTTGTCGTACGCATAATCATTCATTTTGCCTGAACCTTTGATCGTGAGCACTCCGTTAGAATCAAGTTCCCACGTCAAACTGTCGCCACATTCACCGCTTGCCACAAGAATCGGTGTAAATACTGGGGACAACAGCATTTTTTTTGTAAGCTGGACGAAAATATGACCGTTTGCGGTCGCATAAGCTTCTGTGGTGGAATTGGGGTTGGCGTGAAGTTCGAGATTAGATATAGTGTCTTCGAAAACATCTTTGCCAAAAGCAACGCTGTTAGAGCAGACTATCACTTTAGTGAGGCTGTCGCAATCGCGAAACGCATAATTATCAATACTTGTGACGCTGTCAGGGATGATTATGCCTATGAGACCATCGCAAGATTCAAACGCTTGATCATAAATGCTTGTCACGCTGTTCGGAATTGTTATGCTTGTAAGGCTGTCGCAGTCGGCAAACGCAGCTGCTTCAATGGTTGTTACGTTACTTGGGATAGTTACATTTTCAAGACTGTAACAACCGTCAAATGCACTTCTAGCAATGCTTGTTATTTTATTAGGGAGCGTTATGTTAGCAAGGTTATCGCAACCGCAGAACACACCTCGTCCAATGCTTGTTACGCTGTTCGGCATGATTACATTTGCCAAACTGTCGCAGTTGTAAAACGCATACTTGCCAATGCTCGTTACGCCGTCGTGGATGTCTACGCTTGCTAGGTGGTTGCAATCGTAAAACGCATACTCACTAATGCTTGTAACGGTGTCGCTGATCGCTACAGCTTTAATCTGCACTCGGTATCCGTGCCATGGCACGTCAGAATCATTTTCCCAGTTATCCATATCCCCCATACCGTCGATAACGAGCTCGCCGTCATCGTAAAGTGTCCATGTTAGGTCATCGCCGCACTTGCCACTTGCCACAGTTGTCGCCGCAAATACCACAAGCGGCAGTACCCCTACCAAAATACAGCAAGTAAAAATCAAGCTGATAATTTTTTTCATTTCCAATTTATCCTTCAAAATTCATGTTGTTTATTGGTAATATTAGTCTACCCAGGTTTAATTATACACCATCTCTTACAATTTGTCAATATCTACCTTAGCATTTTTCTCTATCTGAGGTGGAATGGTAACATAAACTTCAGAAAGGCTGGCGTCTAAAAATGTATAACGAATTTTTACCAGTAAATAAAGCCGAGATGAACGAGCGCGAGGAACAATACTGCAGGGTCCATATCTGGATAGAACAAAACGGTATCCATAGAAATCCGAAAACCATATTGTGTGTAATGCAAAAGTACAATATGCTGTCTGTGATCAGGAGACGCAGGTTCTATAAATACACCGAACATTTGCATCAATACAAGAATCTGTGGGGACAGGATTTCAAATCGGACGACTGAATCAAAAGTGGGCAACAGACAGTTGTATATACACACTAAACAAGGTGTCCTGTACCTCTCCATCATCCGTGATTTGTATGATATTTGTTGGCTAGCAAACCTCATCTATTATCTCATATTTGTATAGCTATGGTAAATATAAACATTATTATTCGGAATTTGTTGATTAGAAAGAATACAGACAATTGCTAAATCAAATTGCGTAGGAATTAAGTCAACTAAAATCACATATAACTTGCGTTATTCTTCCCACAAGCTATAGGTGGTTTTCTATCACCCCTCGTAACAAACCCCGAACGCAGGTCGCTTGTCTTCGATATCGGTTCTGCCAATCCCACACAGCTTCGCAATACGCTCCCAGTTGTCCCTTGCAGTTGCAAGAATCTCGTCCGCCATACGTTTCGCATCAGTGCCTTTTATTCCGTAATAATGGGCGGTTTCTATCGCCAAGTCGATTGAAATTCTGTTATCGGTCTCGCTTACGTTCAGCGCAAGCTCGTCGCCTTCTTCAACGGGATTGATATCATACAGCGGCGACAACCTCCAACCGTTTCTTGTAAGCAAGAAGCCGTGGTTTCGTAGATGGTCATCCGTATTGGACACTGCCATATTGAATACAACTCTTCTCCAAAGCTCGACGAGATCTTCCTTGGGTGCCGCACCGTTTGACTTTATAAACGACACCATATCAAGATAACCAGTTCCGTCACCTGCTCCTGCTCCGTCGGTTTTGCCGAGCATAGTCATGGCAGATGAGAAATGAATTCTGCGTGCACCGTCCCTGTCAAACCGCTTGACAAGGAACGTACTGCCGTTTTCCGAAAACTTTTCGAGCTTCGATTCGGGAACATTCAATCCGCATAGACGCGCAAGATCGTGAGCAACTTTTTCCCAAGCACCGACATTTCCTTCATCGTGCTTGGATGGAAATTTTGCAATCCAAAGGTCACCGTTAGGTGCCAGTACACTTGCCTTGGGGCGTGCACCGCCTAAGGATGAACCCGGCTTCAATAGCTGCTTCAACCACTTGTCGGTAAGTCCGCGCTCGTCTTTCTCAAACTCTCTGGACGCCTCCTCCAGGCTTCTGAGCGAAGTCCAGGGCGGAGTGGGTGTGTCGGAATCGTCTGAAAGAAATGGACCGATCTCGTCTGTTTTGAAGCGCAAAGCACCCATGCGTGTTTCATCGTAAACTCCGAGCAGGTAGTCGCTCTCATTAAGTGTACGCGGTTTGCGCTCTTCCTTGTCGGCGAGAATACGCTCTCGGCGTTTCATAAGAATTCGCCCCCAACGGTCGGGAGAAGAATCTGCAAACAGACCGAATTTATCTTTATCGATAGGATATTGCCTGCCGCTATATAAATGCAAATCGGGATCAAGCATAACAGATGCCGGATTTGCAAGCCAAGTACTGTCATATTCAAAGGAATAACTTTCTCCACCTCGTACTGTGTCAACATACAGCTTGCCAATCAAAGACGGAGTTTCCGAAAGCCAATTTTCGTAAACGTATATTGTTTTCATATTTAATCCTCATTCTTATTAGGAGCACGCTTTCGCACAGTAAGCTCCAGATCTTGAAGCTTTCTGCCAAGCTCGTCATCCTTTGCGATCAACAAAAGGTCGGTATCCATATTGTTAAGCGCATGGAGAACTGCGGCGTAAATCCCTATGGCAACCGATGGGCTTCCTTTCTCAACATTCCATAAAGTTGCCCTGCTTATACCCGCTCGCTCGGAAACCAATTCAGCCGACAGATTTCTGCGAAGGCGTGCCAATTTTATTTGTTCGCCCATCTGTGCTAATATTTTTTCGGTCTGCGGCAATACGGTCGCGGCTTTTCTGCTCATGTCAACACCACCTTATGTTTATTATTATAGACCAAAACTTCGTTTTTGTCAATATATATAAACATAATTTTTGTGTAGACGTGATTGCTTGCTTTAAATACTGATTAGACTGGATGACTCTCACAGAATTTGTGGAATGTCCAATGACAATTACGAAAAAATAACTAGTATATTCATTTGCTTTAAATTAAAAAATATGCTGTTGATGTTCAAGCCACTGAAAGGAAAACGTTCTTAATACAAACACAATTGAAAATTGTGATGAATATCGGGCAAATTCGTATAATTGTGTGATAACAACACGCCAAATTGTAAATATTTTTGTGATTGCGTTGATTTTTTTGCAGAATTGATGTATAATAAAAGTGTGATGAAACATCACAAAAACTCCTGTAAAAGTGTGACGGAGGACAAAATATGGAAAGATTGATACTGAAGCGCTTACTTGAGTGGAAGAATTCACCCTACCGTAAGCCGTTGATTCTGAAAGGCGTACGGCAGGTGGGAAAAACCTGGATTCTTAAAGAATTCGGCAGGCGTTATTATGAAAATACCGCGTATTTCAACTTCGACGAAAACGAGGAATACAGGCAGTTCTTCGAAACCACCAAAGATGTTGACCGGATTCTGCAGAATCTGATGCTTGCAAGCGGACAGAAAATTGTGCCGGAGAAGACGCTGATTATCTTCGATGAGGTGCAGGACTGCCCGAAGGTTATCAATTCCATGAAGTATTTCTGCGAGAATGCACCGCAGTATCATATTGCCTGCGCAGGCTCGCTTCTCGGTATCGCTTTGGCAAAACCGTCCGCGTTCCCCGTGGGCAAGGTCAACTTTATGCAGATCGATCCGATGACTTTTACGGAATTTCTGCTTGCCAACGGTGACGAGAATCTTGCGGCGTATCTTGACAGCGTGGATACCATTGAACCTATCCCCGATGCTTTTTTCAATCCGCTGTACGAAAAGCTCAAAATGTACTATGTCACCGGCGGTATGCCCGAATCGGTGCTCATGTGGACGGAAGCGCGTGATGTAAACGCTATGCAGGAAGCGCTGTCTAACATCATCGGTGCATACGAACGTGATTTTACAAAGCATCCGAACATCAGCGAATTTCCGAAGATTTCAATGATCTGGAAATCCCTCCCGTCCCAGCTTGCAAGGGAAAATAAGAAATTTATCTATAAAGTTGTCAAGGAAGGCGCGAGAGCAAGGGAATATGAAGACGCGCTGCAGTGGCTTGTGGATGCTCGATTGGTGCACAAGGTCTACCGCAGTACAGCTCCCGGTATTCCGGTGTCTGCTTATGATGATCTGTCCGCATTCAAGATTTATTTGGTAGACGTTGGCCTTCTGCGCCGCCTGGCACAGCTCGCCCCCACCGCATTTGGTGAGGGGAATCGGCTGTTTACCGAATTCAAAGGGGCGCTGACCGAGAATTACGTTCTGCAGACACTAATCACGCAGTTTGAGGTCATGCCGCGCTATTGGAGTCAGACAAACCCGCCGTATGAAGTCGATTTTCTTATTCAGAGAGATAACGATATTTTCCCCGTGGAAGTTAAGTCTGAGGCTAACACTACGAGCAAGAGTCTCAAAAAATTCAAGGAATTGTTCGCCGATCAAACGAAGCTTCGCGTACGTTTCTCGCTTGATAATTTGAAGCTGGATGATGATGTATTGAATATCCCGTTATTTATGGCGGATCAAGCGGATAGACTGATTGGGCTGGCGCTGAAACAGATAAAATAAAAGGATTTTGTAAAAAATCAGATTTAAAACTACTATAGTTAAACTGTCCCATGGAAAGGAATATATAAATGCTTGAATGGATTAGCAAGTTGATTGATATTTTGAAAGTTCCTCTGAAAGTTCTTTTACCATCATCATGGATTTTTTCATCAATTATGACTTTTTCCCCTGATGCTTGGCTAAAGAAAGTAGGTTTGCTTGAATGGAAAAATGAGAACCAGTTTGTATTCGGATTAATGTTTATTATTACTTCGTGTTTGATTCTGGTATATGCATTTATTTACGCCACGAGCATAATCACAACATTTATCTCGAAATTTTTCTTAAACAGAAATACGATGAAAAGATTCTCACGCATGAGTGATTTTGAAAAAGTGATTATTCTCAAACTGTATCACGCACCAACATTTACTTGTGAACTTGATTATGGTCACCCAGTTGTAAAAGGTCTTGTCGCACGAAATTATTTATATGCCGGTGATCACCAATTGATTCAAACGACAATATTTTCAACTGCCTTGCCGATAAAACTTACCTTACAACCGTTTGTATATCGTGCGCTTGATTACTACAAAGAAAAACTGTCTCGCGAAATTGAAAAAACAGAAAAAAGACTAAAGAAAACCAAAAACAATAAAAAACGCAGTTGTTTTAGTCAAAAACTTAATGAGCTGAAGGATTACTATGAAGCATATTTCAGCGAAAAATTATTTGACGAATAGAGCAGCAAGACAGATCCGAGTAGTTGAATAGCGGGAGATTATCGCGGATAAGGAACATAAAGGTGAAATACCATCCATTGAGTATAAGCAACCTGAAGAAGAACTTCCGTTTTAATTTATGCTGTCACAACTCATACGCGGTGGCTGTCGATGTAGGGGCTATAAGATCCCCGATGAAACTGTAGCAAAATTACGATAATCTAAAGTCCACTTTATTTTTTCATAAAAATTACACAGAAACAAATACGATAAAAAATCACATATGCCTATCCACCTTAAACACAGGCTATATGTGATTTTTTATTACCGCTTATTCCTGCTTGGAGCACACTCGGATACTAAACCGATATGTAGCCGCGATCATTCGCCTTGGATACCCGTTATACTGTAAGACTAAACGCATACTTTACCGTAGCTTTATGCTCCTTCAAAATCCTGCTTGCCCTCTCAAATCTCGCACTTCGTACGGGTTTCATCTTCTTAACCATCTGACCGCCGATGGAGCCTGCCTGACGGGAGGTGAGTTCACCGTTGTAGCCCTGCTTGAGATTTACGCCGACTTCGCTTGCTGCCTCCATCTTAAACTGTTCGAGAGCTGCCTTAGCTTCAGGTACAACTATCTTGTTGTTTGACATGACTAATTCTCCTTAAAAATAAGAATATCTATATTATCGACTTGCTTCACATCTTCCGCAATATTTCACGAAAACCGATATCAATAATACCGGGCGAAGCACGTCTGGTTTGATATGAGCCTTGACGTTTCCGCCCGGCTCTGATATTATTATCGCCGATAAAGACTGTTATATGAATGGGAATTTAATGCGGCAGCACCAATTTGGAGGGCATACTTTTTTGTGCAGGATGTGGAATTTATGAATAAAAATAACAGCGGCAACAGATTTGCCGCTGTTACTTGGATGTATATATTAACTGTCGGATTTAACACTATAATGCTTTTGCTTTTTATACTGATTTGGGTGAAATCCGGTGTTGCGGAAAAATATTTGTGTGAAATATGATGGATTGGGATATCCGCATGATGACGCAATGGCGGCGATTGACATTTGATCCTCCTGCAGCATTCGCTTTGCATTTTCGCATCTGACTTGATTTATATATTCAACGATAGTACATCCCACCAAATTGCGAAATTCTCTGGCTAAATAGAATTTGCTGAGTCCTGAAAATTTGGAAAGGTCATCCAGGGTGATTTTTGTGTGACTCTTAGAATGAATATAGCTAAGCGCTTTTTTTACTCCAGAAAATACGGTGGAATGCGGCTCTTTTTGAGATTCTTTTTTGCTGTACCGCCCCTTCAAAAGTGCCAATATGCGAAGTGCGGTTGACCGTAAAAGCTGTGAACGGCAAATAAAATCTGAATTTTTATATTCACTTATAAACTGTTCCACCAAAGCAACAATTTCACCGTCCCGAACAAGAGCTTCGAAATGTACGTCGCTTGTGTTTATATAATTTGAGATGCAGAAAGCTCGGTCAATAATTAAGCAATAGTAATGTACCGCGCTTTTTGCATATATATTGTGCAGAGTGTTGGAATTGATAACAACGATATCCCCTCGGCTGACATGTATTTCTTGGAAATTGCACGTAACAATTGCACTTCCGGAGGCAAAATAAAGTATTTCCAGACTTTCGTGCCAATTATGCCGTCCGAGAGAACGGGTTTTGCCGAGGCTAAGATCGTGCAGGACAAAAGGCGTCTCGGCATTTTTAAAGGAAATGTGTTCGTAAATATCATTTATATCCATAGTTTGCTCCTATAGCAAGATTGTGATATTTTTTCGCAAGATTAACGATTGACACTTTGACGGATATATTGTATCATATTTTTAGCTGAAAAGCAAGGGATATCTCAAAATTTACTGCGTGAAAGGAAATAATACCATGGAAATTGTCAAAGTTGCCATTGTTGGATTTGGCGGAATTGCAAAATCCCACAATACAGGATATAGCAATTTAGCAAAAGACGGAGAGCGCGTCAAGCTGGTTGCTGTATGCGATATAGATTCCTCTAAATTTGAATCCCAGCTCAAAATCAATATTGATACCGGATGTGTGGGACTCCCCGAAGATATTCATACATATACTAATGCTGATGATTTGATTGCCAACGAGGATTTTGATATGGCGGATATCTGTCTGCCTTCATATCTTCACAGCGAGTACGCCATAAAGTTTCTGAGAGCCGGTAAGCACGTTCTTTCCGAAAAGCCGATGGCTCTTGATGTGGCTCAGTGTGATGCTATGATCGCCGAAGCTAAGTTAGCTAACCGCAAGCTTATGGTCGGACAGTGCCTGCGCTTCAGTACAGCATATTTGTATCTGAAAGACTGTATTGATACCGGAAAGTACGGTGAATTAAGACATCTGTTTATGGATCGTCTCAGTCCTCAGCCCCGTTGGGGATTTGAGCATTGGTTTGAGGATACCGACAAGTGCGGCGGATGCATCATGGATATGCATATTCACGATGTAGATATGGTTCGCTTCTTGCTTGGAGAGCCTGAGGCTGTAAGTACCGTGGCTCTTGACGGAGAAGTACGGTGGCAGGTGGAGAACACCAGAATGTATTATGATGGCAAGCTTATTGTTATCAACGCTTCCTGGGATGAGAGCCCGATACGCAAATTCAGGGCAGGCTATCGTGCGAGATTTGAAAAAGCTACGCTTGAGTCAAACGGTACGACTGTGACTGTTTATCCCGATGAGGGTGAGGTCTTTGAGGCGGAACTTGGCAACAGAAATCATTTTATCACGGAAGAAATACGCGCCTTTGTTCATGATTTGCTTGACGGTAAGTTGGAAAGCACCGTTAATCCCCCTGAGAGCGCAAGAGAATCTGTAAGACTTATTGAAAAGCTCCGCGAAAGCGCGGCACGCGGCGGCGAGATCATTAAACTGTAAAGAATAGCAAAAACGGCGGCAATGATTTTGCTGCCGTTTTTGTGCCTTAATCTATTTTATAAACTCCCTTATCTGGCGTTCTGCTTCTTCTACCTCAGCGCGCAGACCACCTGCGCTTACACGTATAGCACCGCCACCGAGTATGATGAGCTGCTCCTGACCGTCAGACGTCGCAACCCTCACACGGTGGGATTTTGCAAGCTCGTGCGACACACGCTCAATATATGTGTCGGCGGTTTCAGCCTCTTTTGTGTAAACCACCGTTATACCGGCGTGCTTTTCCACCTCGCCCGGATTGCGTTTGACCTTGTAGGCATCAAACACGATAATAACATCACAGCCGCGAAGACCGTTGTAGTTGCATATTCTGTTGACAAGCTCACTCCTTGCAAGATCAAGGCTTTTTTCCGAAAGAGCGCGCAGATCATCCCACGCATAGATGATATTGTATCCGTCGATGAGCAGATACTCGGAGCCGCTGTAAAGCGGACGGTAAGATGGCGGATTTTTAGGCTTTTTTTGCGGCACAGCCATCCTTGCCTTAGGCTCATTGAAATTCCGCTTCTTTATGGGACCGTAGGTCTTCTCGAAAATGCGCATAAGCTCCTCGTTGTCAGCTACGGTGCGCATATATCTCTGTATTCGTGTCTCAGCCTCGGCGGTGTCCGGAATATCAAGGTCAATTCCGCTGTCAAGATGCTTATAGCTCGGCACTTCGTCCCATTTTACAACAAATCCTGCGCCGTGATCGCAAAATACCGAATCGGCGGTGTTTTCCGTGTCTCTGTCGGCGTCATAGCCGATTTCTGCAATGACAGAGTCGGGATTTGCACATTCTTCATATCCGCGAAGTGTAGTAAACAGCTTTCCTGCGCCCTTTGTATATCCTACAAGCTCCCGGTGATATCCGCGCATTTTTGCCGCAGGGGCGCTTCCCACAAGTGCCATGCCGTCCGGAATTGTTTCAGGATCACCGAATCGACCGTTCATCTGTGTTATGTCGGTCATTGCACGCCCGATGTTTTCCGTTGGAACTTCAAGCCTGAAATCATACCAAGGCTCAAGCAGTACACATTCCGCGCTTCTAAGCCCCTGACGTACCGCACGCCATGTAGCCTGACGGAAATCGCCGCCCTCGGTGTGTTTGGCGTGTGCGCGGCCGGCGGTAAGCGTTATTTTTATGTCCGTGATGGGAGAGCCTGTCAGTGTGCCGATATGCGTCTTTTCAAAAAGATGTGACAGCACAAGCCGCTTGTAGTTTCCCTCAAGGGGACAGTCTTTGTCCACCGCAAACTGTATGCCCTGTCCGCGTGGAAGCGGTTCGAGCAGAAGCTGTACCTCGGCATAGTGTCTGAGCGGCTCATAGTGACCGATTCCAAGGACTGCGGAGCGTATGGTTTCGCGGTAAGCTATGCTTCCGTCGCTGAACGCAACGTCAATTCCAAATCGCTCGGCTATAATTCTGGTGAGCACTTCAATCTGGACCTCGCCCATTATGCCAAAGTATATCTCGCCCTGCCTTTCGGTGTACATAATATGGAGAGAGGGTTCTTCCGCCTCAAGCTGGCGGAATTTTATAAGAGCTGTATGCACGTCTACATCGCTTGGAAGATCCACACGGTAGGAAAGTACAGGCTCAAGATGCGCCGAGCCCGAATCCTTTTCGATTCCGAAACCCTGTCCCGGATATGCAGAGGAAATGCCCGTAAGGGCGCACACAGTGCCGGCGGTGACTTCGTTTACAGAAGTGAATTTTTCGCCGGAATATATGCGTATCTGGTTTATCTTCTCGGAAAACGCAGTACCGTCCGGAAGTGTACCGGATAATGTGTCTTTCACCTTGAGCATTCCGCCCGTAAGCTTTATATGTACGATCTTGTCGCTTTTGTCCTGTGTGATCTTGTATACCTTTGCGCCAAGCTCACTGCCGTATTCCGGTGCGCGTACATATTTTGCGATGCCGTCAAGAAGCAGATTTATACCGTCGCCCTTTAGCGCAGAGCCGAAAAAGCAGGGAAAAAGTCTGCGTTCTGCCACTGCTCTCTGTATATCTTCGCTTCTAAATTCCTCGCCTGCCAAATAGCTTTCCATAAGCGATTCATCGCACATTGCAAGCTCATCGGAAAAGCTTTCAAGAGTCATGGCGCAGAAATCCACGCATCCGTCGCCAAGCTTATATTTCAGTTCCTCCATTAGCTCCCTGTGAGCAAGGGCGGTAATATCCATTTTATTTATAAAAATAACTGTAGGTATTCCGTAGCTTTCAAGCAGACGCCAAAGAGTTGCTGTGTGACTCTGCACGCCGTCTGTACCGCTTATTACAAGCACGGCACAGTCTATAACGCGCAGTACGCGCTCAGTTTCCGGAGAAAAATCCACGTGTCCCGGAGTATCAAGCAAAGTGAACTCTATATCACCACGTGTAAAATTTGCACCGCTTGAAAATATGGTTATACCTCGGTCACGCTCAATACTGTTTGTGTCAAGGTGTGAATCACCCTTGTTGACGCTTCCAAGCTTCCGGAGGATGCCTGTTTTGTAGAGAATAGCTTCGGAAAGGGTCGTTTTTCCTGAGTCAACATGGGCGATTATTCCGATAGTGAGCTTTTTCATTTACTTATTTCTGCCATTTGCCTGTGGTATCTGTTTTTCCACTTGCGATATTCATATAATCCTTGTAATTTTTTCTTAAAAGCTCAGGAATGTTAAGCTCATAAGGGCATTTTTTCATGCAAGCACCGCATCCGATGCAGTTTTCGATCTTTTTGACCTCATTCTGCCAGCTTTCTGTAAGCCAATCCTTTGACGGTGCGCGGCGCACCATAAGTGAGATTCGTGCACACTGATGTATCATTATATCCTTGGGACACGGCTCGCAATACCCGCATCCGCGGCAGAAATCCGTACCGAGAGCGGCTTTGTCCGCCTCAATCTTGCGGAGCATCTCGTCACTAAGAGAGGGCTCGTCATGGAACAGTGACAGCCACTGTCTAAGCTCATGCTCATGCTGAACACCCCATATCGGGACTACGTTGTCAAACTGTGATATGTACGCATATGCGGCGCGAAAATCCTGGATGAGACCGCCTGCTATGGCTTTCATGGCGATAAAGCCCACATCATGCTCGCGGCACAGACGAACAAGAGCTTCTTCTCGCTCGCCTGAGAGATACGACAGGGGGAACTGCATGGTTTCATAAAGTCCGGACTTTACGCATTCCTCGGCAACGCCTATTTTGTGGCAGGTGATGCCTATGTGACGTATCATGCCCTGACGCTTCAAATCCTCCATGCATTCGTACATTCCGCTTCCGTCGCCTGGGGCGTAGCAGGTGTCCGAGCAGTGGAACTGATAAATATCAACGTAATCACAGCGCAGATTTTTAAGGGATGTTTCAATCTGACTCTTTATTTCGTCGGGTGTCTTTGCGCCTGTTTTGGTGGCGATAGTTACCTTGTCACGCACATCCTCAAGTGCTATTCCGCATTTTATCTCGCTGTCCGAATAAGCCCGCGCGGTATCAAAAAAGGTCATGCCACCCTCATAAGCCGCGCGGACAAGCTTTACGGCGGTGTCTGTGTCGTCACGCTGTATAGGCAGTGCGCCAAAGGCGTTCTGCGGCGTGGTAATTCCGGTTTTTCCGAGAGTTATGGTTTTCATAGTATCCCATCCTTAATTTGTGATTTATTGCTTTTATTATACCATATTGCCGCCACGGTGTCAATGGCAAAAGGAGCTGCTCCACTTGGGTGCAACAGCTCCTAAAAATACAACTTACCACCCATTAAGGGCTCCATTTTTGTGTGCCATGCACACAAAACGTCGTGTTTGGGCGCGTTCACGCCCATTCCTAACTCCGAAGATCCGTCTTTCGCACGGTGTCGCGCAGTTTCAGCACGCACGGCGGAGACACGGACAGCTCGTCTATTCCCATTTTAAGAAATGTTTCGGTGAGGGTAAGATCAGCCGCAAGCTCACCGCATATGCCTATCCATTTTCCGTGGGAATGAGCGCTTTTTGCCGCATATTCGATAAGCCGCAGTACCGCCTCGTGATGGGTGTCACAAAACTCCTCCAAACGCTGATTTTGACGGTCGCAGGCAAGGGTGTACTGTATTAAATCGTTTGTTCCTACGCTGAAAAAGTCCACCATGGGCGCAAGACGGTCACTTATTACAGCCGCGGCAGGGGTTTCTATCATTATTCCAAGCTCCACGCTGTCGGATACGGGAATATTCTCCGCTATGAGCGTTTGGCGGACCTCGTGGCAGTATTCAAGCACCCTCGCTGTTTCCGTAACGCTTGTTATCATGGGGAACATTATTCCCAGATTGCCGTATACGGATGCCCTGTACAGTGCGCGAAGCTGTGTTATGAATATTTCGGGTCTTGTGAGACATATTCGTATGGCGCGGAGTCCCAGGGCGGGATTTTCCTCCTTTTCAAGACCGAAATAGCCTGCCTGCTTGTCAGCACCTATATCAAGGGTGCGGATGATGACCTTTTTGTCCGCCATGCTTTCAAGAACACGCTTGTAGATGGCGAACTGCTCCTCCTCAGAGGGGAAATCTCGGCTTTCAAGATAGATAAACTCGCTTCTGAAAAGTCCGATGCCGCCGGCATCGTTAAGGAGCACCGCGCCGATGTTTTCCACGCTTCCGATGTTGGCATAAATCTGTATCTGCGTGCCGTCACGGGTGATATTCTTCTTGCCGCGAAGGTCTTCAAGGAGCTGTCTTGCCGCCATATCGTCGGCAAGCTTTTTCTTTGCCTCATCCGTGGCGGCTTCGTCGGGAGATATTATAACCTCGCCGGTCTGACCGTTTACTATTGCCGTTTCTCCGTCGCGAACAGAAGCAAGAAAGGCTTCACCCAGCCCTATTACAGCCGGAATATTCATGCTTCGTGCAAGAATCGCTGTGTGAGAGTTTGCAGAGCCGTTAGCCGTAACAAATGCCAGCACACGGCTCTTATCAAGTGCCACGGTTTCGCTGGGTGCCAGGTCATCGGCGCATATAATAAGCTTGCCGCCTGCCAATTGCTCTGTCTCCGATACTCCCGAAAGCGCACGTATGAGCCTGTTTGATATATCACGCACATCGGCGGCACGTGCCTGCATATAGCTGTCGTCCATAGCACCGAACATGGCTTCAAAGTTATCCGCGGTCAAAGCCGTGGCATATTCGGCGTTTATCTGCTGACGCTCTATCATACTGCGTACAGATTCCCTGTAATCGTCGTCTTCAAGCATCATGCGGTGAATGTCGAATATCTGCGCACCTGCCTCGCCCACTTCCGGAATAGCTTTTTCGTAAAGGCGGCACAGCTCTTCTATTGCCTGCTTCCTGGCGTTCTCAAAACGTTCAAGCTCCGCCGCAGTGTCCGTTATTTTAACTCGCGTCACCTTGGCATCACTGTGCCGCAGTACCGATATCCTGCCTATGGCAATGCCGCCGCAGACTCCTTTGCCGCTAAAGCTGCGCATAGCACCACCCCCATTACAAATTGGCTTCGAAAAATTCCGAAAGTGCCGCTATTGCGGCATCTTCATCGGTGCCGTCCGCTTCCACCTGTATGGAATCGCCGCATTTTACCCCAAGACCCATGAGCGAAAAAAGCTTCTTGGCATCTGCGCTTCTGCCTTCCTTGTGAACGGTTACGGCACACTCAAATTCTTTTGCTTTGTTTACAAGCATTCCGGCGGGGCGGGCATGGATGCCCACCTCGTCGCGGATGGTATAGGTGAATGTTTTCATTAGTCATTTTCCTTTCTTGTGAGTCTTAAAAGGTCGCATCCCTTGCGTATATCGCCATCGGTAAGCGTTTTTATCTCACCGTAGTCTTCGGTGTTGCATATTACAATAGGCGAGGTCAGCTTGTAGCCCTCATTTTTTATTCCGTCCATGTCAAAGGAAAGTAAAAGCTCTCCTGCCTCAACACTTTGACCGTTCTGCACGTGAGCGGTAAAATATTTGCCGCTAAGCTTCACGGTATCAATACCGATGTGGAGCAGTATTTCACTGCCGTCATCACCCTTAAGATTTACAGCGTGCTTTGTGTCAAACACGCTTTCAACGATACCGTTGCAGGGCGCATACAGCTTGCCCTCCGACGGAATGACTGCGATTCCGTCTCCAAGCATCTTTTTCGAAAATACGTCGTCCTCAACCGATTCAAGGGGTATCACCTTGCCCGTCATCGGCGAAACAAGGGTCATAGAGCCGATATTTTTGGCTTCTTTTATCTTCCCACCCGATATTTCGTCGGAATGAGCCGATATTATTCTTTCGGGATGCTCTGAATCGGGAGTTTCCATGAAATCTTCAAGATTTGATTTTACCACGGATACCTGCGGTCCGTAGATTACCTGAATGCCCTCACCTTTTCGTATAACACCCGAAGCACCGCTCTTTTTAAGGTGGGATTCGCTGACATGAGCAGGATTTTTTACGGTGACTCTCAGTCTTGTGGCACAGCAGTCGATATCTGCGATGTTGGATTTTCCGCCAAGACCGTGGAGAATAAGTGCACTTGTGATATCGCCTGTCTGCTTTGCGGCTTTTCGTGCTTCCACGTCGCGGCGTGTATAAAGCTTGGTTTCTTCGTCATCGGCTTCTCTGCCGGGGGTCTTAAGATTGAGCTTTCTTATCATAATGCTGAAAAGGAAATAGTAGATGACCGCGTAAACCGCACCTATTATCACTATCCATACCCAATTTGTCTTTGCGTTGCCCTGAAGTATACCGAAAAGCGTAAGGTCAATAAGACCGCCGGAGAAGGTCATTCCAACGCCAACCCCGAAAATGTGAGTCAGCATATAGGAAAGACCTGCAAGGATACAGTGGATGACGTAAAGGATGGGGGAAACAAAAAGGAAGGTAAATTCGATAGGCTCGGTTATACCTGTGAGCATGGCGGTAAGCGCCGCAGACAGAAGAAGTCCGCCAACAAGCTTGCGCTTCTCGGGACGTGCTGTGCGGTACATTGCGTACGCCGCCGCAGGCAGACCGAATATCATGAACGGGAATTTACCGGACATAAAGCGTGTTGCCGATACGGAGAACTGGGTTGTGCTCTTTGAAGCAAGCTCGGCAAAGAAGATGTTCTGCGCGCCCTGTACAAGCGTGCCGTCGATAATCATAGCACCGCCAACCTCTGTCTGCCAGAAGGGCATATAGAATACGTGGTGGAGTCCGAATGGAATAAGGGCACGCTCAATGATACCGTATATCCATGTTCCGGCATAGCCTGAGCGAAGCACGAGATTTCCGAGGCTTGCGATCCATCCCTGTACAATGGGCCAAACGAAAAACATGATTATTCCCACAACGAGGAAAACAAGGCTTGATATAATGGGTACGAATCTTGTGCCGCCGAAGAAAGAGAGCACCTGGGGCAGTTGTATCTTGTAGAAGCGGTTGTGCAGTGCCGCAACACCCAGACCCACGATTATACCGCCGAAAACACCCATTTGAAGGGTGGTTATTCCGAGGGTAGTTGTGGTTGAGTTCTCAGCCATAGCTTCGATTCCGCCGCGTGCGTTTATGAGCGCACTTATCGTGGTGTTCATAATGAGATATGCTATAGCACCGGAGAGGGCGGCAACTTCCTTCTCCTTTTTTGCCATACCTATGGCGACGCCCATGGCAAAGAGCAGTGCCAGATTATCAAAGACCGCACTGCCTGCCTTACTCATAATATCGAGGATTGTGTAGAAAATACCGCCTTCGTATATTATGCCGGTGAGGTTGTAGGTTTCAAGAGTGGTGGGGTTGGTAAAGGAGCTTCCGATTCCCAGAAGCAGACCGGCCACGGGAAGCAGTGCTATTGGGAGCATGAACGATCTTCCAACGCGCTGCAGTACACCGAAAATTTTTGATTTCATGGTAAACGTCCTTTCAAAAATAATGTTGCGCTGTTTATTATGCACCGCTTTTTATGAAAAATTACACCAAAATAAAAAAATACCGCAAAAGTAACTGCGGTATTTTATCAGCTTGGGGCTGTAGCTTTACTCAAAGCTGCAATCTATCAAAGTGACAGGCTTGTTCATCTTTCTTGCGTAATTTACCGTATACATTGTGCCGCGTGATACGCCGTCCCAGATAACAAGAAGCCGGTCTGCCATGTCCACCATTACCTCGTTGCGCTTAAGCGGCGCGACCTTGCCGTAAAGCTCATACTGAGGGCGGATTATAACCTTTGGTATTCTGTGGGCATCGGCGTATCTTTCGGCAAGTGTGTCGATGCCGATTGCGCCGCCGCTTATTATAAGGTCGGTATCCGCCGGAATGTATTTTGACAAATCGAAGTTTTTAATACTTCTTGAGCCTGCGATTAAAAGTTTCATAATAATCCTCCTTGTGTATATACTACTATAAGTATACACCTTAACTCGTCAATTGTCAATAGGATATATAATTATTAAAATATATATCAAAGGGGAGTGTTTATTTATGATAAGACTTACTATAGACAAATACATTGACAGTCATGGAATTACACGATATGAGCTTGCTAAGCGAACAGGAGTGTATTATCATGTCATTGATACCTATTACAAAAACAAGGTTGTGCGCTACGACAGCTATATTCTGAATAAAATCTGCGAGGCACTTGACTGTGATATTTCGGATATAATCGAATACGAAAAATGAGAATGTACCGCATTCTCGTTTTTCAATATTTACAGAAAATTTTCACACCTGTCTCACAGCCATAAAAACAGGCTGATATACTGTTACATATAATTTACACTGTTTCTCGGAGGCAATATGCTGTTTTCATCAATCGAGTTTCTTTACTGCTTCTTGCCCGCAGTTCTGCTTTTGTACTATCTCACCTCATTTTCCGTGCCCCTGAAAAATACGGTGCTCCTTGCGGCATCCCTGTATTTTTACGCATGGGGTGAGAAAAAATTCGTTTATGTTATGGTGGGGTCAATACTCTTAAACTACATATTCGGTCTGCTTGTAGGTCATGCGAAAAAGCATTCAAAAGCCGGCGCGGCGAAGCTGTGGCTTGCCTGCGGTGTTGCCTGTAACCTCGGACTCCTATTTGTGTTCAAATATCTCACTTTTACGCTTACAAACATAAATGCGCTTTTTCCTCTCGGCTTTGCAGTGCCGCAGATTGCGCTTCCTATCGGAATCTCGTTTTTTACATTCCAATCCATGTCCTATATAATCGACGTGTACCGCGATAAGGCATCTGTGCAGAAAAATCCGCTGTATCTTGCCCTGTATGTGGCACTTTTCCCTCAGCTTATCGCCGGACCTATTGTGCGCTATGAAACGGTTGCGGAACAGATACGCTACCGCCGTGAAACATGGCAGGGATTTCATACAGGTTTTTGCAGATTTCTTATTGGACTTTTCAAAAAGGTGCTTATCTCAAATCAGATGGGGCTTATTGCCGATAAAGCCTTTGGAATGAACGCTGTGGGCACGCTTAACACGCCTATGGCGTGGCTTGGCGCATTAGCGTATGCACTTCAGATATACTACGATTTTTCCGGATATTCGGATATGGCAATCGGTCTTGGCAAAATGTTCGGCTTTGAATTTGAGGAGAACTTCAATTATCCTTACATATCCGCCAGCATCACGGAATTTTGGCGCAGGTGGCATATTTCTCTCGGAACATGGTTCCGCGATTACGTGTATATCCCCCTTGGCGGCTCAAGAGTCAGCACAAAAGCGCGGCTTGTATTTAACCTTGCCGTGGTGTGGATACTTACGGGAATATGGCACGGTGCGCAGTGGAATTTCCTGTTCTGGGGCGTGTGGTTCTTTATTCTGCTTACCTTGGAGAAGCTGTTTTTCTCAAAACAGCTCAAGGCTTCGGACAGCCTTCCGTTTTATAAGAAGCTCCCCGGATGGATATATGCCATGATAGCAGTGCTTTTTGGATGGGTGCTTTTCCGTGCGGAAAATCTGAGCCTTGCCGCTGATTATATGGGCGTTATGTTCGGTATCGGCGTGGCTTCGCCTGCTGACACAACGGCACTTATGTTCATAGGTCAAAAGGCGGTTTATCTTGCGGCGGCTATAATTTTTGCCGCACCGATAGTGCCTTTTGTAAGGTCGAAGATTGACAGTCTTCGTGCGAGCCGTGGCGGTGCTGTGATAGCCTCGGCGGCGGATATACTGTATGCGGTCCTGCTTTGCGGTATGTTCATAGTGTGCAGTGCGTATCTTCTTATGAGCACCTACAATCCGTTTATTTACTTTCAATTTTAAGGGTGGTTGATATGAAAAAGATATCTGAAATAACGAAAACATTATCCACTGCCCTTACCGCAGTGGTACTGCTTTCATTCATAATCACTGTTGGCGTGCTTACTGTTTCAAAGAACCGAGAAACACTGTTCTCACAAAATCCCGATGCAGGCGGGGTGAAAGAGAGAATCGTGGTATCCTTTGACGATAATCTTGTGGGCTTTGACAAGTTTAAGTCTGTGTACAGTACGGCACAGAGACTGCTTGGCACATCTGTTTACGATGATGCAGGCTATACCTATTTGATAAGGGACAGCGAGAATAATCTGCACTTTAATACAATCCATGCCGATGCTGCACCCTATGCCGACGCGGTTGCCGAGTTAAATGAAGCACTTGCGGCAAAGAATATTCCATTTCTGTATATTCAGGCTCCCACCAAGGAGATTGAGGGATATACAAAGTATCCCATGGGCATAAAATATGCCACGGTGGAAAACGCAGAGGATATGGTATACGAGCTTGGTTTGCGGGGCGTTGATATGATTGACCTTTCAACGGTTTTTGCCGAAAACGGCACAGACCCGGCAGGGATGTTCTACCGAACCGACCACCATTGGACCACACAGACGGCATTTGAGGCTTTTGGGTATGTGGTGCCCTATCTTAATGAAAATTTCGGTCTTTCGCTGAACAATGAGCTTTGCAGTCCCGAAAAATGGCTCTCCGAAACGCAGAACGGGGTGTTCCTCGGCTCAATCGGACGCCGAATCGGTAAGGAAGCGGCAGGACTTGACGATTACACCTTCCTTGAACCGAATTTTGAGACGTCCTACGAGGTCTACTACCCGAAGGTGTCAGAGATATACCCCAATTGGGCAGGAGATTTCAGAGATGCTTTTGTGCGCGAGGGTGTACTCTACAGCGAGGATGTGAACGCCAATCGGTATGCGTCGTATTTTGAATATGACTTCGGACATCTTATAATAAAAAATCGCCTTGCGGACAACGGTCTGCGTGTGGCGATTGTAAAGGATTCCTTTGCACTTCCGTTCACTGCGTTCTTTTCCACCGTTGTTTCGGAAATAGACATGATTGACCTTCGCGAATTTGAGGGATCGGTCACGGAGTATCTTGTAAAAACTGCGCCCGATATTGTGCTCATGCTCTATTCCGGCGGAAGCTTCAGCGATGTTATGTATGAATTTGATAAGTAATTATAAAGCGGCTCACAGGTGTGAGCCGCTTTTTTATCGGTTGCACTTAAAGTGAAGTCACCACAATAAGAAAACGCAGAGGATAACATCCTCTGCGTTACTTGGAGCGAGTGATGGGAATCGAACCCACGCGACCAGCTTGGAAGGCTGGAATTCTACCATTGAACTACACTCGCATGTTCGGTACTCATATATGATACCACAAATAAACCGTTTTGTCAAGGGGTTTTATAAATATTTTTCCCAAAGGCTTGAAAAAAATCCGATACTGTGCTATCATTGTATTACAGATTGTATTCACAGGAGAAGATTATTATGCCCACACAAGCCGAAGTCAATCCGTTCCCATTCAGCGATTCAAATAAGAGGTATCATTCATACGATTTCTTCCTGCGCCAAAAATTCGGAGGGAAGTGCGCCAAGCTTCCCCTTGACGGCGGATTTACCTGTCCGAATCGCGACGGCACGAGAGGGTACGGGGGATGCATATACTGCTCCGCACGTGGATCTGGGGATTTTTGTGCAGACTCCGCTGTTCCAATAGGTAAGCAGCTTGAAGCAGCATACGAAAAGCTGTCGCAGAAGTGGGAGAATCCGCTGTGCATTGCTTATTTTCAGGCATTTACCAACACCTATGCTCCGGTATCGGTGCTTCGTGAGAAATTCGAGGCGGCACTTGCACCGGGGAAGCTCAATGTTGTTGGCATGAGCATAGCCACACGGGCGGACTGCCTGGCTGATGACGTATGCGAGTATCTTGCGGAGCTTTCAGAGCGGACTTTTCTCACTGTGGAGCTTGGACTTCAAAGTGCGCACGATTCCACCGCCGCGCTTATAAACCGCGGTCACACATTTGCGGAATTTGCGGAGGGTTACGAGAAACTCCGAAAAGCGTCACCGAAAATAGGCATCGGAGTTCATCTTATAAACGGTCTTCCGGGCGAAACTCCGGAAATGATGCTTGAATCGGCACTGGTAGTGGCGGCAATGCGCCCCGATCAGCTGAAGTTTCATCTTCTGCACGTTATAGACGGTACGCCGCTTTCGGAGATGTACAGCCGGGGCGAGTTTGAATGCCTTGAGCTTTCGGAATATGCGGACATCGTTGTGCGTCAGCTTGAAGTGATGCCGCCCGAAACGGTCATCGGCAGACTGACAGGTGACGGCATGGCGGATTCGCTGATTGCCCCCCTGTGGAGCCGGAAAAAGCTTGTAGTGATGAATACTATAGATAAGCTCTTGTATGAAAGGAATACGTGGCAGGGAAGGCTGTTTGATATCAATAACGCATAAAAGGGGCTGTAGCAGCCCCTTTTATTATTTATAGATTAGTCAAGTGCAGTGAAACCGAGGTCGGCAAGCGTAATGCCTATTTTGCTGAGAAAATATACTTCGCAATTTTTTAAAGTTGTAATAGATTGGCTAACAGTCATATCGTGGTACTTTTTTTCGTGTTCTGTAGAGCCGGTATAATTGTAGGGCACCAATACAACTGTGCTTGAAAAGTGATTGGGGTTAAATGTTGCCTTGTAATCTATTTCGCGAGATGGAAATGTGGATTCATAGTAAAGAACGATGGAATTGTATCCGTCTTCGTAGAGGTAGATATAGTTTTCTATTTCTTCATTTGATTCCCAAAATCCGCTAACAAAGCGTATACCTTCATATACAGGCGAATAACAAATCTTGTAAAGCCTATTCCCACCATTCCTCATTGAAATCTCATACTGACTATTCTTTGAATTATAGGTACCGTTGGATATGAGGTAATCCTTGAGTGTATAATATGCTGATGTTTGTGGCACGTCAGTGGTGTTTTTTATTTCAACATCTACATATCTGTCACTTACAAAACAATTGATCCTATGTCCATGTCCCAGGAAGGAGTATCTCATGTCACCGTCTTCGGTTTTTCCCTCGTCGGTATAAGTAAACCCTTTA
>JAZTWV010000011.1:0-36842 GCA_045636145.1 Candidatus Flemingiibacterium sp. | reverse complement strand
AAAAATATCATCCCGACATGAATCCGGGGGACGCCGAGGCGGAGAAGAACTTCAAGGAAGTAAACGAAGCCTACGCGGTGCTCTCCGACGCGGAGAAAAAATCCAGATACGATCAGTACGGATTCGCAGGAGTCGACCCACAGGCAGGATTTGACGGCGGATTCGGAGGCTTCGGCGGCGGATTTGACGCCGGCGACATCTTCGGCGACATCTTCGGAAGCTTTTTCGGCGGCGGAATGGGCGGCTCGCAAAGTGCGCGCCGAAACGGACCTATGCGCGGCGGTGACATACTTCAGCGCGTGACCATCTCCTTTGAGGAAGCGGCATTCGGATGCAAGAAAGAGGTAAGCTACGGGCGTATTGAAAAATGTCCGGAGTGCGATGCTACGGGTGCGAAGAAGGGCACGACCGTTGAGACCTGTCCCACCTGTCACGGCAGCGGTCAGGTTCGTGTACAGCAGCGCACCATGCTTGGCATGATGCAGACCACACGCACCTGCGACGACTGCGGCGGCTCGGGCAAGAAGATAAAAGAGCCATGCACCTACTGCAAGGGCAAGGGATACGTTAAGAACTCAAAGAAGCTTGAAGTCACCATTCCGGCAGGAATCGACGACGGTCAGAAGGTGGCAATAAGGCAGCAGGGCGACTGCGGCAGAAACGGCGGCTCGTCTGGCGATCTTATTATTGCGGTATCTGTTCGTCCTCACCACATTTTCGAGCGCGAGGGCTACAACATATACTGCGAGGTGCCCATAACCTTCGCTGAGGCGGCTTTGGGCGCGAATATTGAGATTCCCACCCTTGAGGGCAAGGAATCCTACAAGATTCCGGAGGGAACACAGCACGGCACGCAGTTCACGCTTAGGGGCAAGGGTATTCCTTATGTGAACTCCAAGAGCCGCGGCGATCTTATCTTTGCGGTAAGCGTTGAGACCCCTCGCGGTCTGTCCGACACGCAAAAGGATCTTCTCCGCAAATTCGCGGACTCTCTCGGCGAAAAAAACAACACCAAGCGCACTAGCTTTTTGAAGAAGATATTTAATAAGGAATAAGGGGTTGCGTATTGGAGAACGGGTCGCTGTTTTTGAGCACATCGCAGAGCGATGTGCATAAAAAGCTCCGCAAAAAACTTTATACAAGGAAAAAACTTAAGCTTAACCCAACCGAGTGCGTAATCGTTAGAACACCACATTCGCGCCGCCTGCATGGGTCCTCACCATTCCGGCGGCTTGGGTTGTGGTAATTGTTCGTTTTGTGGGGCGCGGCCGCTTGGTAGCGGCGCGCATTGCAACAAATCTGTAGGGGGCGACGTCCCCGGCGCCCCGTCTCCTGTAATTCTAACTTTACCTGAATTCCGCCAAAAAGTTGAAGATGAAGCGGTAACAAATATGTGGTTGCCGGGGAAGGGGTCCCCGGCTGTCGGGAGCGCGGGATATAAACGTCCTGTCGTATACGCCAAAAACATTCGATTAGGAGCACCACGCTCCCGATTAAGTAATACAAACGCTGGAGCATGGGCAAAAAAACATGTATAAAGTTTTTGCGGAGCTTTTTTCAAAAAGCGACCGTAACTCCCATGCATCCCCCTTTTACCGCACCGACACAACAATACTATAAGGAGAAAAAACATGAATTGGACACAGCTTCGCGTTACTGTGGCTACCGGCGATATTGAGCGCACGGCGGCTATTATGAGTATGCTTGACAACGGAATTATGATCGAGGACTACAGCGACATCGAGGAAGGACTTAAGACCGTATACGGTGATCTTATTGACGAGAATATCCTGAACGCCGACAAAACACGCGGCGCTGTTTCTATTTATGTTCCCGATGATAAAAATTACAATGACTATGTGGCGTTTCTCCGCGACAGATTTGCCGCTGAGGGCGTGGACGCCAAAATCGAGCTTCTCGGCGTTGACGAGGAGGAGTGGTCTACCGCGTGGAAGAAATACTACCACCCCATTCGCGTGGGTGAGCGGCTTGTGATAGTGCCTGCGTGGGAAAAGTACGATGCCGAGCCAAGTGATATCATAGTGAGAATGGACCCGGGCATGGCTTTCGGCACGGGAACTCATGAGACTACGCGCCTTGTGTGCAATCTTATCGAAAAATATCTCGTCCCCGGTCAGCGTATGCTTGACGTGGGCACGGGAAGCGGCATTCTTGCTATCTGCGCATCAAAGCTTGGGGCAGGCCAGTGCTTCGCCTACGATATTGACCCCGTGGCAGTCCGCGTTGCCAAGGAAAACTGCAAGGACAACGACTGCGAGAACATCACCTGCGGTGTTTCCGACTTGCTTGCACAGGTTTACACCGAGGGCGGTCTCTACGACTTCGCCGTTGCCAATATCGTTGCCGATATCATCATCAGAATGGCGCCCGACATCGGTGCATATCTGAAAACCGGAGCTTATCTTATCACATCCGGCATAATTGAAAACTACTCCGATGACGTGCGCGCCGCTATGACTTCCCACGGTTTTACACTTGTGGATGAGGCAAAAGAGAGTGATTGGGTGGCAATGGTTTACAAAAAAGACTGAAATTACCAAAAAATCACAAAATAATCGCGGCAAAATAAAAAAATTGCAAAAAATTTTGCAATAATATTTGACAAAATGACGAAAGTGTAGTATAATATATAACATAGTTATACAACCGCATGACAAAAAGTTGTGTAAACTTTGATAATTTGCAAAAACGAGGAACAAATGCCGCGCTTTTTTCTGTCGGCTTCAAATATCTCGGACGGCTTTGTGACCGTCACGGGTGATGATGCCTTTCACATCTCCCGTTCACTGCGTATGAGGGCGGGTGAGCATATCACCGTATGCGATATGCAGAAAATCGAATATGACTGCGAGCTTTGTGAGTTCGGCGCGGATTATGTTCGCGCGAAAGTGATATCAGAGAAGCCGTCCGACACAGAGCCGCCTTATGTAATAAGGCTCTATCAGGCACTTCCGAAATCGGACAAGCTTGATGTGATAATACAGAAGTCTGTGGAATCGGGCGCTCACGAGATAATCCCCTTTGAATCCGAGCGGTGCGTTGCACGTGCCGACACGGATATACGAAAAGAAGAGAAGAAGCTGGAGCGGCGGCAGAGAATAGCAAACGAAGCCGCAAAGCAGTGCGGACGGGGAATCCTTCCGGTTGTGCGGACTCCGATGAAGTACCGCGAAATGCTTGCCGATGCCATGAAAAGCGAGCTTGTGCTTTTCTTTTATGAAGGAGACGACACGGTTCCGCTCCGGCGGTTTCTTACGGAGCGTTTTTCGCCGGGAGAGATTCCGAAAAGCATTTCCGTAATAATCGGCTCGGAGGGAGGCTTCTCCGGTTCCGAGGTCGATGCCGCAAGAGCGGCGGGGGCGAGCATATGCGGTCTTGGCAGACGCATACTTCGCTGTGAGACAGCACCGGGCTTTGCCCTTGCCTGTCTTTGCTATAATTTTGAATTGTAATAATTGGAGAAAGATATTATGAGTACCAAAAACATTAAAGAGAAGCAGGCAAAGAAGGAAGCGGAGCGTGCCCTTGAGGACGTAAAGCTTTACCGCCTTATGATCGAGTTCGGTCTTGCCATTGTGCTTATATTCCTTATGATAGCCGGCGAAAACAACGGTCTTGCGCTTATGCCGAAGGCTATGGGCGCGCTTGTAATTGTAAGCGGCGTGCTGTTTGCGGCATCTGCACTGTTCTATACATTTAATAAGAAGAAATCCGGCGACGAATCCCTTAAGGTTATAACCAAAGCCGGAATTTTCGGAAATGCGGCAGTGCTGTTCTTCGCTTGTGCTCATTTCTATCTTTTCTGGGATGCACAGATGCTCACCGTAGCCGTTATCGCTGCTTTGGTGCTCTATCTTGTACATAATATATACGGCGGTTCATACTTTGCCTACTCGCTGGTGGCAGGTGCGGGATTTGCCGCACTTCAGACTGCGGAAAAGAGCGGTCACACCATCACAACTCTTTCAACTCTTGTTGTAAACCTTGCCATTGCGGCGGCGTTTATCATTCCTGCGGCGGCAATCGTATTTGCACTTATTAAGATAGCAGGCAAGAAGGTTTCGGCAAAGATTCTTGTGGGAGTTATTCCCACAGCGGCAATAATTCTTGCAGGCGCGGTGCTTGCCATTGTTAATCCTGCCGCTGTTGTATATGCGATATTTGCGCTTATCGCATTCTATCTTGTTTCTACTGTGGCGTATACCGTTAAGATGATGTAACAAATCTCCGGCACGGATTTTGCCGGGAATATAAAAACGTTTATAATTAAAGCATATACATTAAATATTTTCTTTTAAAGTATTGAAAGGAGTCGCCCCTATGTCAAACAGATTTTTCCAGGGTATTATTCATCAAATGAAGGATGCTGTGGATCGTGTCATCGGTGTTATAGACGAAAACGGCGTTATTATTTCTTGCAGTGAGCTTGTAAAGATTGGAGAAACCGCTCAGGGGGTCCGCGACGAGCTTGCGTACACCACAGAGTCTATTGCAACGGGCGGCTATACATACAGAGCTCTCGGTCAGAACTCCAAATCCGATTATATCGTATTTGTTGAGGGTGAGGATAAAATGGCGGACAAGCTGTCCATGATCCTTTCCGTATCCCTCTCAAACATCAAGAATCTTTACGATGAGAAGCTTGACAAGAGCTCCTTCATCAAGAACATCATTCTTGACAATATACTCCCCAGCGACATCTATTTAAAGAGCAAGGAGCTTCATTTCGATGCCGACGTTATGCGCGTCGTTATCCTTATTAAGTTCTACGGCAAGAACGATGTTGTGCCTTTCGATATGGTGCAGAATATGTTCCCCGACAAGAGCAAGGATTACGTTATCAGCGTAAGCGAGCATGATATCGTGCTTGTCAAGGAGATAAAGCCAAACCACGATGCAAAGGAGATCGAAAAGACCGCGAAGAATATCGCAGACACACTGTCTACCGAATTCTACGCAAAGGTTTCTATCGGTATCGGTACTGCGGTTGACAACATAAAGGACCTTGCGCGCTCCTTCAAGGAGGCTCAGGTGGCAATCGAGGTCGGAAAGGTATTCGACACCGAGAAGAATATCATAAGCTACGAGAATCTGGGAATCGGCAGACTTATTTATCAGCTGCCCACCACTCTCTGCGATATGTTCCTTCAGGAGGTTTTCAAGAAAGGCTCTCTTGAATCTCTTGACCGCGAGACTCTCATGACCATTCAGTGCTTCTTCGAAAACAATCTTAAT
Organism: Candidatus Flemingiibacterium sp.; assembly: GCA_045636145.1. Lineage (GTDB taxonomy): Bacteria > Bacillota > Clostridia > Oscillospirales > CAG-272 > Flemingiibacterium. Next base: position 31,586 of record JAZTWV010000011.1, on the reverse strand, counting down.
GTTTCCGAGACATCAAGAAAGCTTTTCGTTCACAGAAACACTTTGGTTTACCGTCTTGAGAAGATAAGAAAGCTTACCGGTCTTGATCTTCGCGAGTTTGAGCACGCTATCACCTTTAAGGTGGCACTCATGGTTAAGAAATATCTGACCTCAAAGCCTGTAAAATTCTAAGTAATGTCATAATTTGTGTCCGTCCGATTTTTGCAGAAAATTTCGCTAAGATCGGGCGGATACGACTGCTATTTGGAAAAATAGCGATTTTTTCGTATATTACACACAAACATACAGCATACATACGCCGTGCTGTTGGTACAAACAAACAATTACGGGAGTTTGCAAAGTAAATGATTGAATTCAGAGACGTATCAAAAGTTTATAAGAACGGAACCGTGGCACTTGACGGAGTGAACATTCGTATTGCCGACGGCGAGTTCGTTTTTATTGTTGGAGAATCCGGCGCAGGTAAGACTACGCTTATGAAGCTTCTCCTTCGCGAGGAAAAAGCCACTGACGGCAGACTGATCGTCCGCTGTGACAAGCAGGTGGGCGACAAGGTTCAGCCCACAGTGTACGACCTTTCAAAAATATCAAATTTCAAGGTGCCGTACTACCGCCGCGAGCTTGGCGTGGTCTTCCAGGACTTCCGCCTGTTCCCCAACAAGACCGTATTCGAAAACGTGGCATTTGCCATGCAGGTGGTGGGCGAATCGAACCGCGTAATAAAACGCCGCGTGCCTGCCATACTTAATATAGTAAATCTTACCGATAAGCAGAACAGCTATCCGAGTCAGCTTTCCGGCGGCGAGCAGCAGAGAGTGGCTCTTGCACGCGCTCTTGCCAACAATCCGCAGATCATCATAGCGGACGAGCCTACGGGTAATATCGACCCCAAGATGAGTCTTGAAATTATGAATCTGCTTGTAAAGATACATAAGCGCGGAAAGACTGTTATCGTGGTAACTCACGAAAAGGATCTTGTTGATTACTTCAAGCAGAGAGTTATCCGCATAAGAGACGGTAAGGTCATAAGTGACGGAGTGGGAGGTATGACAGTATGAAAAGATACAGACTTACATACTTCTTAGGACAGAGCTTTAAGGGACTGTGGCGCAACGGCATTATGAGCGTGGCGTCCATTACCGTGCTTATGAGCTGTCTTGTTGTTATGGGAAGCTTTGCGCTGCTTATTCTCAACATTGACGCAAATCTTGAAAATCTGGGACTTCTTAACGAGGTCGTGCTCTTTATTGACGAGAGCAAGACCCCCGAGGAGGTTTCCGCCATCGGCGAGAAGATCCGCGCCCTTGACAATGTGGCTGAGGTCACGTTTATTTCAAAGGAGCAGGCTCTTGAGGAGGAGCGTCAGAAATATTCCGAATATTCCGGTCTTTACGAGCTTGTGGAGGGTGACAATCCTCTGCGCGACGAGTTTGTTATAAAATATGAGGACAACTCCAAGGTTTCGACCCTTGTATATCAGCTTGGACAGATCGACGGCGTGGCGAAGGTCAACAACCGACTTGATCTTGCAATGTCCATCGAGAAGATCAAGAACAGCATCTCTCTTGTGCTCGTTTGGTTTATGGCGATACTCTTTGCGGTGTCCATATTTGTTATTATCAACACCATAAAGCTTGCCGTTCATTCAAGAAGGGCGGAGATCACCATCATGCGCTATGTGGGCGCAACGGATTGGTTCGTTATCCTGCCGTTTATATTCGAGGGAATAATAATAGGCATTATTTCCAGTGCCATTGCATTCTTTATACAGTGGTACATCTACGGATATGTTGTAAAGATGGTTGACGGAACCTTTGATTTCCTCAAAATCCTCGGATTTAACGAAATCGGACTGCTTGTTGCCGTTATCTTCCTCGGTATCGGAGTTGTTACCGGTATTATAGGCAGTACCATATCCACAAGAAAGTATCTTAAGGCTTAATTCTTTAGAAGAAAGGTCAGTTGATTGTTATGAAGAAAAGAAATAAACCGACCTCTCCGGGTATTCTTAAAAAAATAGCGCTCAGAACGGGTGCTCTCGTCTGCGCACTTGCCGTTACTGCTCTGATGCTTCCGGCATCCGCTCCACATCTTTCGGCAAGCAAGCTCACCGACTCAAAAGTGCAGAATTACGAGGCGCAGATAAACAAGCTCAACCGCGACATGGAGAATCTGAAAAATCAGATGTCAAATGCCAAGAGTCAGATAGAGCAGACCATTGCCAAAAAGGAACTGCTTGACGCGGAAATGAATATCCTCATACAGAAGATAGACGTGACTACGGCTCTTGTGTCCGAGCTGTCCTCAAGCATCGAGCAGAAAAACACCGAGATACTTGACAAAGAGCAGGCGTATGCAGAGAAGTATGCGCTGTTTAAGGAGCGTCTCCGTGTGACTCACGAGGACGGTCAGGCAAGCTATCTTGAAATGCTTTTCGGTGCCAAGAGTCTTTCCGATTTTCTCGCGCGTATTGACCGTATCGGAGCTATGCTTGAATACGACACCATGATAATGAACTCCCTTAAGACAGAGAAGGCTGACCTTGAGGGTGCACGTGCCAACTATCAGACCCAGAAAGCGGCGCAGGAATCCTATCTTGCAGGACTCAGAACAGACGAAGCCGCTCTTGAATCCAAGAAAAAAGAGGCGGAAGGATATCTTACCGCGCTTGAACGCGATCAGGCTTCCTATGTGGCACTTTATGAGAAGAATCTTGCGGCTGAGGAAGCACTTCAGGCAGAGCTTCAGGCATATCTTAAGGAGCTTGAAGCAAAGCAGAACAACAAGTATGTTGGCGGACAGTTTATGTGGCCCGTGCCCCTTGACTATGTTCGTGTAACCTCCGAGTACGGCGGACGTACAAGCCCCATTACCGGAAAATACGAATTTCATAACGGAATTGATATTCCTGCCGCATACGGCACGTCAATATATGCTTCAAATGCCGGCACAGTCACTGTTGCCACAAACCATTGGAGCTACGGAAACTACATAATGATCGACCACGGCGGCGGATACGCCACCCTTTACGCACACTGCTCAAAGCTGCTTGTAAAGAAAGGCGACAAGGTGACAAAGGGGCAGGTTATTGCCCAGGTTGGATCAACGGGATATTCCACGGGAAACCACCTGCATTTTTCAATGTATGAAAGCAGTGCCCATACCGACCCCAGAAAATGGTTCCCGAAGTAAGGCACTTTCCCCGAGTTTTTTGTAAGGAGACATATTGATGTCAAAGAAAATATCTGTTGGTACAGCACTTGTGCTGATACTGCTCGCCGCTGTTCTTACCTTTCAGATCACATTTATCGCGGTAAACAGCAAGTATTCGGAGACTCTCAACGAGTTTTCCGAAAACATGAAGATGTACGACAAGCTCTCCGAGGTGGACAACTACTACCGCTCATATTATGTGGGCGAGATAGACGACGAGGTGCTTTGCGATTCGGTGCTTGACGGCTACATCTACGGTACGGGCGACAAGTATGCGTACTATCTTGATAAGGAAGAATTTGCCGACGCCATGCAGGACAATTCCGGCGAAATGGTTGGAATCGGCATACAGGTGATCTACTCCGAATCGCTTATGGAGGTCATCATGGTAATGCCCGATTCACCGGCACTTGAAGCCGGAATCGAGCCGGGCGATATTATATATTCCGTTGCCGGCGAATCTGTGGCGGAGCTTGGCTACTATGCCGCCGTCGAAAAGATGCTTGGCGAGGCAGGAACAAACGCTGAGTTCACGGTGATTCGCGACGGCGAGGCTATTGATTATTCCATTACCCGAAGAAAGGTCGAAGCGGTCTCTGTAATGAGCCGCAGACTTGAATCTGATCCGACTGTGGGTATCGTAAAAATACTTCAGTTTGACCTTGGCACACCGGCGCAGTTCAAGGACACCTGCGAGGATATGCTTGCCACCGGCGTTACAAGATTCATTTTTGACGTAAGATACAATCCCGGCGGAGACCTTACCGCTATATGCAAGGTGCTTGACTACCTGCTTCCGGAAGGACCTATTGTACGCATTGCTTACAGCGACGGCTCAAAGCAGGAATACAGCTCCGACAAAGCGCATATTGATGCTCCCATGTGTGTGCTTATAAATGAGAGCACCGCAAGTGCCGGCGAGCTTTTCGCCTGTGCGCTTCAGGACTTTGGCGTGGCAAAGCTTGTGGGTACGCCCACATTCGGAAAGGGAACGATGCAGTCGGTTATCGAGCTTTCGGACGGCTCGGGCTTCGGAATATCCACGGCGATGTATTATCCGCCTTATTCCGATTGCTACGAGGGCGTGGGTGTCACACCCGATTACCCCTGCGAGATGAGCGAGGCTACTGCCAATATGAACATCTATAAAATCCCCGACGCCGATGACACACAGCTTCAGGCGGCACTTTCGGTGCTTAACGGTGAGTCCGGCGAATAAATCGGCGCACATATGCGTATAATCAGAAATAATTTTATATTTTAACAATAAACTCACAAGGAGATATAACAATGACTAACAAACCCCTTATTTTGACTCCCGAAGGTCTCAAAATCATGACCGAGGAGCTTGAGTATTTAAAAAATGTCAAGCGCGTGGAGGTAAAGGAGCAGATCGCCATCGCGCGTTCCTTCGGTGACCTTTCCGAGAACAGCGAGTACGATGAGGCAAAGAATGAGCAGGCAAAGGTAGAATCCCGCATTCAGGAGCTTGAACAGCTTCTTAAAAATGTGGTTGTTGTAAACGAGGAGGATCTTAACTCCGGTATCGCAAACGTAGGTACTACCGTGCGCGTGTACGACGAGGAGTTTGACGAGGAGATCGAGTACAATATCGTGGGTACAAACGAGGTAGACCCCCTTAAGAACAACATTTCCGACCAGTCCCCCATCGGTGCGGCGCTTATCGGCAAAAAGGTTGACGACATCGCCGAGGTTGAAGCACCCTCAGGCATTGTCAAGCTGAAAATACTTGATATTCGCAAAAAATCATAAGTTTTCACGACCCAAACTGCGAAAGGAATTGTTATAAAAATGGCAGAGTTAGAGAAAAATGCAAACGGGGAAGTACAAGCCCCCGAAATGAGTGAAAAGGAGTTAAATCAGCTTCTTCAGGTGCGCCGTGACAAGCTGGCGGCACTTCAGGCTGAGGGAAATGATCCCTTTACCATCACAAAATATGACGTAACACACCACACCTCTGATATAAAGGAAAATTATGCAGAGCTTGAGGGCAAGGAAGTAAGCATTGCCGGACGTATGATGTCAAAGCGCGTTATGGGCAAGGCATCCTTCTGCAACATCCTTGACCTTAAGGGCAATATTCAGTCCTACGTTGCACGCGACGACCTTGGCGAGGAAGAATACAAGGGCTTCAAGAAGCTTGATATCGGTGATATTATCGGTATTGTGGGAACTGTATTCACAACAAAGACCGGTGAGATTTCCGTTCACGCCAAGAAGATCACGCTCCTCTCAAAGAGCCTTCAGATACTCCCCGAAAAGTATCACGGTCTTACCAACACCGACACACGTTACCGTCAGCGTTATGTTGACCTTATCACAAATCCCGAGTCACGCGACACATTCATAAAGCGTTCCAAGATCATAAGCTCAATCCGCCGTTATCTTGACACACAGGGCTTTATGGAGGTTGAGACCCCCATGCTGGTTTCAAATGCCGGCGGTGCGGCGGCAAGACCCTTTGAGACTCACTTTAACGCTCTTGACGAGGATTTCAAGCTCCGCATATCCCTTGAATTATACTTAAAGCGTCTTATTGTAGGCGGACTTGAGAGAGTTTACGAGATCGGACGCGTATTTAGAAACGAGGGACTTGACACAAGACACAATCCCGAATTTACGCTGATGGAGCTTTATCAGGCTTACACCGACTACCACGGAATGATGGACCTTACCGAGAATATGTTCCGCCATGTGGCAAAAGAGGTTCTCGGCACTACTACCATCGTTTACAACGGCGTTACAATGGATCTCGGCAAGCCCTTCGAGCGCATCACCATGGTTGACGGTGTAAAGAAGTATTCCGGCGTTGACTTCAAGTAGATACACACCCTTGAAGAAGCACGCAAGGTGGCTGACGAAAAGGGCGTTCACTACGAGGATCGCCACACCAAGGGCGACATACTCAACCTGTTCTTCGAGGACTTTGTTGAGGAGCACCTTATTCAGCCTACATTTGTTATGGATCATCCTGTTGAGATATCTCCTCTTACCAAGAAAAAGCCGGACGATCCCGAATATGTTGAACGCTTCGAGATGTTCATGAACGGCTGGGAGATGTGCAACGCATACTCCGAGCTTAACGACCCCATTGACCAGCGCGAGCGCTTCAAGGCGCAGGAGGAGATGTTTGCAAAGGGCGACGAGGAAGCAAATCACACCGACGAGGACTTCTTAAACGCGCTTGAGATCGGTATGCCCCCCACAGGCGGTATCGGTTACGGCATCGACCGTCTCTGTATGCTCTTTACCGACTCCGCGGCAATAAGAGACGTGCTCTTGTTCCCGACGATGAAGACGATCGACTAAAATTTTGAAAATATAGTGAAACTCCGCAGATATTCGTTTTTTCGAATATCTGCGGAGCTTTATTTAGTAAAGAAATGTGTCAAAACAGAAATTTTGCTTCTGCTTCTGTGTACGGCGCAGAAACATCAGTCAATATCGACTTTTCCAATGATTTCAAGTCCATCATCGGTAGGGTAAAACTGCAGGGCGTCCTGTACGGTTTTGAAAGCACCTGCAACGGTCCAGCCGTTTGCCTTTCGCTTTTCCTTTGCCGTCAGTACCGGATACTGCGCCCAGGTTTGCTGATGGGTATAATTTATCCAAGCATCCACGATAGCACCGTCCTGCATCTCCCTTATAGTATATGCAATGTAACCGCGCTGATTTTTTTCGCTTTGCGGCAGGGAAAATTCGGCGAAAATGTCTGTGGAGACGGATTCTCCGAAAAAGACGCTGTTTTGCGTGTATGTTTCATCACCAAGGGAAATATACGGCGCGGTATAGGTTGTGCCGTCTTTATCGAAAAGTACACGTCCGCTGCATTCGCTTGCTTTACCCCAGCCACCGTTGCCGTTTCGGTAAGCCGGCCAAAGCTGAATAGATTCTGTACCGAAATATCCGGGGTGAGACACCCAATGAAAATGGTGAATGATCTTCCAATGCTCACGCTCACCGGGAATTTCTACGGCAACTCCCGTAATCACAAGCTCCTTTACATCATACTTGGTTGTGATATAGTATCCCGGTTCTAGGAACTGAAGAAGCGGATAATCACGGTATTCTTTCACCCTGACACCTTCATTGAACGGGTGCTCCATGACATCAACTGCGACTCTTATGGCATCTTTGCAATCACGTATGTCCTCATCGGTAAGGTCGTTTAGTACAGCCTCGGGAAAACCTAATGTGAGAAGCTGCGTTTTTATGTCTGCAACTTCCGCATCCTGTGAAATTTCCTGCACCTGCCAATCCATGGGATAAGTGCCGCCGAAGATGTAAGCGGCTATGAGCCCTGCGGCAAGCATTCCCAGAATAATGGCAGTCAGCGTTATGTCAGGTATACGAATGGGAGATGCTTCGATAGTATAACCTGATTCGTCCATTTCGCCTGCCAATTTCCACAGACTGCGGATGGCAAAGATGTAGACGGCAATGACAAGAGCCGCAATAATAATGCCTCTGTACTGAATTATGCCCAGCAGGCAAATTATGATAAACCAGATCACAAGTGCCACTGCACCGCCTGCGTGCTCCGGAGTACCTGCCTTGCGCTGTACGGCTTTTATGCCTTTCCACAGGCACACGAGCTGTGTGAATTGCAGGGTAAGATTGATGAGCGTCAGCCACCATATCAAGCCTGATTCATAGAATGTCTGCTGATAGATGGTAGCATTCAGAATCAGCATTGGGAAATAGTACGCACTGCGGATGAGTGTGATCAGATAGCATCCACGAAACCAGGAATTGTTACTTCGCACGGTGCGAAAACCAAGGAGCATAAGAATCATGCCAAAGGCTGGGAGTATGTAGTTGAAGCACCAAAAATTAAGTGTCAGCGAGGACAGTGCCAGTCCAAACAGTATACGGTGCATTGATCTTTTCCACGGCGTGACGGCGGAAACTATATCTTCGGGCGGAAGCTCGGATACAGCGTTTCCAAGCATAACGTCGAAGCTGTTATCGTTAAATTTCATCTCCGTCACCTCCCATCATCCGACAAAGCTTCTTTTTGATTCGATACAGCTTGCCTTCTACGGAACGTCTTGTCATTCCCATTTCGGCGGCAATTTTTTCGGTGGACTGCAAATAATAATATTTTCGGTAAAAGAGATTACGCTCAGCTTGCGAGAGCATATCAAGGGCACGGCTAAGCTCACGTCGACGTTCCTCACGAAGTACGGCTTCCTCGGGTGTTGGTTCGGTAGACTCTGCATTTTCTTCAATTTCGTCCGTTTGATGACGGTTTTTCTGCCGAAGCATATTGAGTGCGGTATTTCTCGCAATAGCTGTCACCCATGCCGCAAGTGAACCCTTATTTTCATCGTATGTATGGATATTCTCCCATATCCGCATGGCAGTTTCCGATAAACAGTCTTCTATTTCATGCCGTTCACCGAGAATTGGTTTAATGATGTACCGCATAAGCGGACCGTAGTGGCTCATCAGCTCTTCTATGCCGTGCTCATCATGTGAGCGAAGCAGGTCAATAATCTCCGTTTCGCGCATACGCTCCCTCCTTTGTGATAGGATGTACCTTTACTCTATTATACACCGCAGAAGTTAATATCCCACGCATTTTTCGGTAAATTTTTTATATGAGTACCCGAGGCTTTATGCTTTTAAATAATCATGACCACCGGATTCATCGGCGGTCATGATTATTTAGCCTTGTCACTTTGCCTAATGCTTTGGGATATAGTCATCAATCATTCTCGGCTTCCATTCAACTCCCGTGGGCGACTCGTTGGAGTACAGCTCGATTTCATCTCCGTTCAGCACAACCTTGAAGAAATAATTGACCACTTTAGGTGCCAGATAGTCGTTGTACATCATTTCATATCGCTCAGGATCATCCTTGGCCGCTTTTATGAAGTCCACGGTATCAGGATCTCTGTTGTAATACTGTGTTGTCATGGTGTATAGGAATGCAGCTTCATTGCCGTTTTCGTTCCAATCCGAAATCGTCAGATCAAGTATGTCATAATATGGGTCATACACCCGGTGAAACTCCTCATTCAAAAATGCTTCCGCTTTCTTAAAAAGCTCACTTTGGCGGCTGATATCTGACCCTGTGTCGCTGATTTCAAAATCGGTGACGGAATTTGTAGTGTCTGCCGTTTCACCCGTATCCACTGTACCGTCTTTAAATGAGCATCCCACACTGCCAAGCAGTACCGAAGCGATAAGCAAACATTCAACTACCGTAAACCTCCAAGATTTCATCGCTGTGTCCTCCTTTTTTATATTATCAAATGCCGGCAATCCAAACAGCAAGTCACAAATACATCCAATATGCGTACAGGATACTGCAAACGCCAAGAGCAAACAGTACATAGCTTGCCGCTTTTCGTACAACTATAGCAAAATAGGACGGTGTTGTGTCAAAATTGTGGAATATGCGGTATCTGAGCGTATCAAGATGCCACATAAGCTTCGGAAATAAGAGCATAGGTCCTGCGGCGACAAACGATATTATGCTAAAAAGTGCAAACATCTGCGCCTCGTCCAGCGTGCGGTCACGCCACGATGGGAAAGTGTATTCCGGAGCATTGATGTCTGCCATAGTAATTATCGCACCGCCGCCTTGGGTCACGGTAATCCCGTCCGGGATACTGTCCATGATTTGCTGTTTCTCCATACCGCAGAGGTTAATGAGAATAATAGCCGCAACAACGCCTATGACGCAGAGTGCGCCCATAATTTTGTCGCGGAGCGGTACATAGAAATCCTCTGTCCGTTCTGCCATGCCGTCAAGCTTGTCATCAAGTGCGGCTTCTGTCAGCTCTTCCTCAGCTTCCGACATAGGACGTCCCAGTACCGTGCCGCAGTCTATACAGGTGCTTCGCTCATCGCTTTGGATAGCAGCGCATTTTTTGCATTTTTTCATGTGTTTACCTCGTGTGATTTTTATTTTCTTTCCTCTCACGGTTTGCCGCAAACAGCTCACCTATATCCGCATATTTGCCGCCGTCGGCGTAAACACTTTCAAACCAGCCGTCAAGATCGTATTTGTCGGACATAGTAAAGCTTTCGTAAGGGTCGGCTAATGTCAGCTCGCCGTCTGTTATTTCGGCATCCCCCAGAGCGTAGAGAAGCTCATCGTAGCCTGTAACATAGGGAAGCGGACCTTCCTGGGTGATGCCTGCAATGGAGTTGTTTATAAGCGCGTATTTGAGCGCACCGTCATCATCGGTCCACAGCCAATATGAGGCATCCTCGCCGGGATGATACTCGGTGAAGCTTTCGGGGGTAATAACGTAAACGTCACCGATATGATAATATCCGCCCTCAATAATAATGGCGTCGCCTGATTCAATGATAGAAAAATTGTAGTTGCCGTATATATGAAGGGGCGTTTTAAGCTGTACTTTATGTCCGTATGCTTCCGCCGCTATAACGGTGTCGTACTGCATTGTCAGCGTCAGCTCGGAGGACAGTCCCGAAACGTTTATCTCATAAATCTCCGTGGGGATGGATTCTCCATTTTCAAGATGCTCCATTAACGCCCGCAGCCCGTCGTGTGCCACAAAGAATTTTTGGGGAGCTTCGGTGTCCTTGTCCGATATGACGCCGTGATTATTAATGGCGTCAGGCAAAACAAGGGTGCATCCCGAAGTAGCCACGGCAAGCACCGCGGTGAGAATGACAGAAAGCAATTTGATTGTTTGTATTTTCTTTATCATGATGTCCCTCCACCTTATATTACAGCTTTTCAAGAAGCCAAGCAATTCCGTCACCGATAAGTCCGCAGGTGTTTATTCCGGCGGTAAGCAGTGCGGCAAATGAATAGAAATTATAGCCGTCATTTCGTCCGAGTCCGGTCATAACCGTGTCCGCTATTGGCATACACAGGGCGATCAAATAAACAAGTGCGATTACCGCAAGAGGGAGCAGATGCAGGAGTCGTTTTTGTGTTTTTCTGAAAAGCAGAGTTTGGGCGGCGAACACTATCGCGGCGTAAATGATTCCTATACCAATCGGCATACGGACAGCTCCTTTCGTTGTTATATATATTTTGACGTAAATTTTTTCTTAAAGTTCCGTGCCCTAAGTAGATATTAAATTAAATTGGCAATAGGTATTGCCAATTTCGAAAATTTGTGATATACTATATTTATTAGTAAATTGTTTCAGAGGATTTTTAACGATGTACTTATATATTGTGCTTGCTGTTTTGTTGGCAGGCGTATTTATTGCACTTTATGAATTTGGAATAATAAGTTTTGAAACCACTGCTATTGCGGTCGGCGTAGCTGTGGCGACATTGGTTATCTGCGGCGCACTTTGGTTTGTTGAGATACGTGACGGCAAGGTGGCGGCGTCGACAGAGTCGGATTCGTTGACATCGGAGCAAAATACCACGGATTCTGTAACGGACACCGAGTATATTTCCGACACAGTGGTTGATCCCGATACAGAACTCGTAACCGATACAGAGGACTCCCCGGATACTAAGGAGCTTGTTGACACAGATATCGTTCCTGTGGAGGACACAGAGGCGATCACACAGAAGATTCCCGTAGTCACCGAGCCGACGGTGCCCGAAGCTACGTCGGTGCCGACTCCCGTAACCGTTCCACCGGCTCCTGAGACTACATCTGCGCCCACGCCTGAAACTATTCCGCCGGTCGTACCTGACACGGAGGCAGAAGTGCCTGTTTCGGACTACAAAGCGCAGGCAAAAGCGGCATATGAGGGTCTTGTCACCGAAGCAACGGCGTACATACAGGCATCCCCGATAGGATACAGCTTTGAGTGCTATCCTTTTGAGCGAATTGACGCTTATTCGGGACTTACAAATATGCAGAAGATGTACTACAATGAGCTTTTAGCCGCCATCAACGAATTTGAGCCGATTGTTTTCAGCGAAGCCAAGATGGATGCCATCGAGGATGTTCACGCGGCGGCGGATGCGCTTTTTGTGACATATCCTGACATACAGTGCTATGCTGCGCTTGAAGAGTACGGCAGCGGCAATGTGAGAGTGAAGTATTTTCTCCCAAGTGACGGCACCGATGTGACTGACGGTGACAAATCGGGTATTTTATCGGAAATGGCATATTTTGATGCGGTATGCGAGTACATTGTGGAATCCATGCCCCAAAATATATCCACCTACGACAGATACCGCTATCTTGCTTCGGTAATTACTCTGATTACAGAATACGATCACAATTATGTGTACCCACACACCAATGCTACGGCATACGGCGGAATTATAGACGGTCACACTGTTTGCACCGGATATGCAGTTGCTTTTGAGTATCTTTGCGCTAAGGCAGACCTTTACTGCGGCAGAGTCGAAGGCAAGTCCTATGCCAACAACATTCATATGTGGAATCTTGTCAAGCTTGATTCCGGAACCTACCATGTTGACGTTACCTGGAGCGACAGCGGCAAAAACAAGCCCGGCGACACCAAGTGGCTTAAGTACTTCATCTTGACCCAGGATCAGATTCTTACCGATCACGTAATCTCCGACGGTACTGTTGCCACCGGCACCGGCGATCTGCGAGATTTGGACGCGTAAAGTGGGGGGTGTATAAAGGAATTACGGTCGTTGTTTTTGAGCACATCGCTTTGCGATGTGCATAAAAAGCTCCGCAAAAAAACTTTATACAGGGAGAATATATAAACGGCGCGGGTGCAAGGCGTTTGAATCGCCACACTCGCGCCGCCTGCATGGGTCCTCACCATTCCGGCGGCTTGGGTGCTGTAAGGCTCTCCCTTTGGGAGAGCTCCCGCGAAGCGGGTGAGAGGGCAAGAAGCAATTTGAGATAATCTTTTGTTGGTATAATATTATCGTAGGGCGGGGGCTTGCTCCCGCCGTTTTTGTATTGCTCCACACCCATGTTATATTACCGCACATCCCGTAGGGGTCGACGTCCTCGGCGACCCGTTCTACCGTTATTCAACATTCATATAACAAGGAGCTGGTGCACCTAAGTGCAACAGCTCCTTTATGCTTTCCTAAAAGCTCTTATTCTTGAAATATTGGAAAAATCCGCACTTTATCATGCCGTTGTACAGTGTGCGCACCTTGTCCGCGCGTCTTCCGTACATACGCTCAAAATCCGGCACGGAGGTAAGAATATATATCTGCCACGGCGCAAGCTTTGAGAAGCATTTTCCCATATCGCGGTACAACTGCTCCACCTCGGCGATATCCGAAAGCCGCTCACCGTATGGCGGATTGCAGACGATAGTGGCGCGGCGCTCCGCCTTGACTATTTTCGTGGCATCACGCTCAAAGCACTTTATGTGCGCCCCCATGTCTGCACGGCGGATATTTCCTCTGGCAAGCTCCACCATCTTCGGGTCGATATCGCTTGCGTACACCTCAAAATCCGTGGCGCGGCGCATGGAGAGTGCCTCGTCCTTTGCCTCTGTCCATATTTTTTCGGGAATATCCAAAAATTCCTCGGCGGCGAAGCTTCTGCCGAGTCCCGGAGCAGTGCCGGTCATCATCATAGCCGCCTCAATGGCTATAGTTCCCGAACCGCAGAAGGGGTCCCACAGCAAAACCTCGTCGCGCGGACGGGACATCTTCACCATAGCGGCAGCGAGAGTCTCACGAAGCGGAGCTGCACCTGCGGCAGGACGGTAGCCGCGCTTATGGAGTGCTGTGCCGGAGGTGTCGATCATGAGAGTTGCCACATCCTTAAGGATGAAAAACTCTATCTGATACTTTATGCCCTCTTCCTTGAACCATGAGATTCCGTATGCGGAGGAAAGTCGGTTGACTATCGCCTTTTTCACGATACTCTGGCAGTCGGGCAGACTTGTGAGTGCGCTTTTTATACTGTGTCCCTTGACGGGGAACATATCGTCCTCGGCTATCCAATTTTCCCAAGGGAGAGCGTTTGTGCCGTCGAAAAGCTCCGCAAAAGTGGCGGCTCTGAAGCTTCCCATTTTTATATAAAGTCTTTCCGCAAAGCGGAGATTTATATTGCATCTCGCTATTGCCGCCATGTCGCCCTTGAAGCTGACCCGTCCGTCGATCGTCTCTGTGCGCTCATATCCCAGTGCTTCGATTTCCTCACCAAGCAGTGCTTCAAGCCCGAAAAGGCAAGTCGCTACGTATTCGTACATCTGTGTCATGTGTTTTCTCCTGTTTATTGGTTATACATTATTATCTCATATTTTCGCTTAGTTGTCAATGGGGGACGCGCGGCTGTTCTTGAGCACATAGCAAAGCTATGTGCTTGAAAGCCTGGCAAAGAACTTTATACAGGGAATAACTTAAGCCTAGCCTAACATGAGTGCTGAATCGTTAGACCGCCCGACTCGCGCCGCCTGCATGGCCCCGCACCATTCCGGCGGCTTGGATTGCGAAATTTGTTTGATTTTTTTCGATAAATCCATAATGGGCGACGGTCTGTCCCTATAGCTATAACGAAACGTTACGTTGGAACGGGCGCATATGGAATGCGCCCCTTCGGGATGCCACAATGCGCGCCGCATCGCGGTCGCGCTCTCACAATACAAACAATTACCGCAAACCCAAGCCTGCGTAATGGTGCGGGGCCATGGAGCAGGCGCAAGTTGTGCGTTCTAACGATTTTACACTCACATCACCTTGACGGTGTGATAATTCCCCTGTATAAAGTTCTTTGCGGAGCTTTCTTTCAAGAAAGCGACCGTTTTTCCCACACTCCATCTTGCAATTTCCGACAACCTGTGTTATAATGATACTAGCTTTATTATACACCAAGGAGAACACAAATGGACGTAAGAAAAGAATCACTCGCCATGCATGAGAAGTGGGGAGGAAAGATAGAGGTCGTGTCAAGAACACCGGTGAAGAACAGGGAACAGCTGTCCCTTGCGTATACGCCCGGCGTGGCGGAGCCTTGCCTTGAAATACAAAAAGATATAAATAAATCCTACACGCTCACAAGGCGGCATAATCTTGTGGCGGTAATAACCGACGGCTCGGCGGTGCTGGGACTTGGCGATATCGGTCCGGAAGCCGGTATGCCCGTTATGGAGGGCAAATGTGCGCTGTTTAAGGAGTTTGCCGATGTGGACGCGTTTCCGCTTTGCATCAAGACCAAGGACGTGGATGAGCTGGTGCGCACAATATACCTGCTTTCCGGAAGCTTCGGCGGAATAAATCTTGAGGATATCGCCGCCCCACGGTGCTTTGAGATTGAGCGGAGATTAAAGGAGATATGCGATATCCCCGTGTTCCACGACGACCAGCACGGCACTGCCATAGTCGTTGCCGCGGCGCTTATAAACGCTCTTAAGGTGGTTAAAAAGGATATCAAAAAAATTCGCGTTGTCATAAACGGCGCAGGAAGTGCCGGCACTGCTATCGGTCTGCATCTTCTGAAGCTTGGCGTGGGCGACCTTATTATGGTTGACCGCTTCGGCATTATCTCTGAAGGAGACGATACACTCAGTCCGGCTCACAGGGAGCTTGCGGCGGTGACTAACAGGGGGCACATAAAGGGCACGCTTGCCGATGCCATGCGCGGTGCGGATGTGTTTGTGGGCGTATCAGCTCCGGGTATCGTTTCGCGTGAGATGGTTGGCACAATGGCAAAGGATGCCATTGTGTTCCCCATGGCAAACCCTACGCCCGAAATAATGCCGGACGACGCCAAGGCAGGCGGAGCGGCGATAGTTGGAACGGGACGCTCGGATTACCCCAACCAGATAAACAATGTCCTTGCTTTCCCCGGAATTTTCAGAGGCGCACTTGACGTGCGTGCCTCGGATATAAACGATGAGATGAAAATGGCGGCTTCCTATGCCATTGCAGGACTTGTGGGCGATGACGAGCTGTCGCCGGAATACATACTTCCCATGGCATTCGATGAGCGTATCGGAAAAACAGTTGCCGCCGCTGTGGCGGATGCCGCAAAAAAGAGCGGAGTTTCAAGAGTATAAAGGACGGATACGAAAATGGCAGGAACACTTGTAATCGGTTTTGTTTTTGTTGATATAAAGGGATTCCCGACAGGAGCGTACAACCCTCGCGGACGTAACCTCGGGGGAGTCAAATTCATACACGGCGGCGTTGCGCGCAACGTGGCGGAAAATATCGCCGGATGCGGAGTGCCGGTGACATTCGCCTCGCTTACGGAGGACAGTGCACTTGGTAATGATGTTGTAAAGCGTCTCTCAGGGCGCGGAGTTGACGTGTCGGCGATGAAAAACGTAGAATCCGGCGGAATCGGCACTTGGATGGTCATACTTGATGAGCGCGGCGACGTGGCAGGTGAAATATCCTGTCCCCCAAGCGTTTCGGAGCTTGATTCGCTTATTCGCTGTGGCGGCGAAGCACTTGTTGCGGCGTGCGACAATATCGTTATCGAAATCGACACCTCGGCGGAGCTTTCCGAGTATGTAATATCCCTTGCGAAGAAGTACAAAAAGCCCGTGTATACGGTTGTGGGCAATATGAGCGTAATACTGTCGCGCCGAGAGCTTATATCTGCTCTTGACTGCTTTATCTGCAACGAGTCTGAGGCTGGCAGGCTTTTTGAGTGCGACCTGTCAAGTCATACACCTGAGGAAATGTTGGCGGTGCTCCGAGAGGATTTTGACGCTCTCGGATGCGCTTCCATGGTCATTACCATGGGCGCGAAAGGTGCGGTGTACTTTGACGGCAAGAGCGGCGGATGGTGTCCTGCCATTCCAACTGAGCTTGTGGATTCCACCGGTGCCGGAGATGCGTTTCTTTCGGGTACGGTTGTGGGTCTCTCACGCGGAATGCCGCTGTCCGAGGCGGTGAAGGTGGGCACGCTTCTCGCATCGCGCACCATCAAGACAGACGAAAGCACGGCTGAACCGGACCCCGATATATTGGCGGCGGTTTGCTGACGTTGTGTGCAAAAAAGCAGATACCCATTTGTGCGTGGGTATCTGCTTTTGCTTATATACCGTATTAGATTACTTTTCCAGTGCCTTTTCAACTGCCGCAAGCTTTACGCAGAGGCAAAGAACATCGCAGGCCTTTTTGAGATCCTCGTTCTTCGGGAAAGTAGGTGCAATGCGAAGATTGCGATCGCGCGGATCGTTTCCGTATGGGAAGGTCGCACCGACATTGGTAAGAGTTAGTCCTGCTTCCTTGCAGAGAGTGAACACGCGCTTCGCACATCCGTCGGGGACGTTAAGGCTGATAAAGTATCCGCCGCGCGGCTTGGTCCATTCTGCGATTCCCGAAAGCTCGGATTCGAATGCGTTAAGCACGATCTCAAACTTGGGGCGGAGGATATCTGCATGGAGCTTCATATGCTCAAGTATTCCCTTGGCATCGCCGAAGAACTTCACATGGCGGAGCATATTCAGCTTGTCGTGACCGATGGTCTGTACGGTCATTACCGACTTTATCTGCGCGATATTGGCATCGCTTGCCGCCATTACGGCAACACCTGCTCCGGGGTAGGTTATTTTTGAGGTAGAAGCAAAGCAGAAGATCATATCTTCGTTGCCGTGCTTCGCGGCTTCCTCGAAGATGTCGAGGAGCTTATCGGACTCATCGTACAGGTCATGCACGCAGTAAGCGTTGTCCCACATTATGTGGAAATCCTTCGCCGCAGGCTTCATTGCCGCAAGGCGGCGCACTGTGTCGTCGCTGTAGGTTATTCCGTCGGGGTTGGAATACTTCGGCACGCACCAGATACCTTTTACCGCTTCGTCTTTTACAAGTGCTTCGACCTCGTCCATATCGGGGCCGTTTGCCGTCATAGTGACGGGGACAAGCTCAAAGCCCAGGGATTCGGTGACGGCGAAGTGACGGTCATATCCGGGGCAGGGGCAGAGGAATTTCACCTTGTCGCATCTGCACCACGGCTTGTCGCCGCCAACGGGGGTATACAGCATTGCACGTGCAAGTGTATCGTACATCAGATTGAGGCTGGAGTTGCCTGCAACGATGAGATTCTTTTCGGGGATCTGAAGAAGGTCGGAAAAAAGCTTCTTTGCTTCCGGCAGGCCGTCAAGCACGCCGTAGTTACGGCAGTCAAGACCTGCCTTGCTGAAGCAGTCGTGGTTATCCGAGAGGGAAGTAAGCAGTCCCTCGGTTATATCAAGCTGTTCACGGCAGGGCTTACCGCGAGACATATCAAGCGCGAGACCGCTTGATTTTATTTTTTCGTATTCCGCAGTGAGAGCCGCCAGCTCCAAAGCAAGCTCCTCGCGTGAACGGGATGTGTAGCTCATATAGTTCTCCTTACATTGATTTTTGCAGGATTGCAAAAACAAAAATTGCATATTTTTGCGATTTAACGGAATTATTATATCATATACCCTAAAAAAATGCAAGAGATTTCGCGAAAAAATCTCAAAAATCGTCGTATTGCTTACATAGGTGCGCCATTTGCCCCTACGTATTGTAATATATTACGCCCGAGGGGTGGATGTGCGGCAAGTGGGGCGTGTAGGGGAACGGGTCGCTTTCTTGAAAGAAAGCTTCGCAAAGAACTTTATACATGGAAAAAACTTAAGCTTACCCAACACGAGTGCTAACCGTTTGAGCGCACCATTCGCGCCTGCTCCATGGCCCCGCACCATTACGCAGGCTTGGGTTGCTGTAATCGTTTGTGTGGAGCAAAAAACGCACACCATCACATAACCGATTGCTGTCAACAGCCAAAAAAATCACCGCCATACAAGCCGCCGGAATGGTGCGGGGCCATGCAGGCGGCGCGAGTTTTGCGCCCTAATGAGTACGTATTTCCGTCGCCTTAGCGGTGTGCCATTTCCTTGTATAAAGTTCTTTGCACAGCTTTCTTTCAAGAAAGCGCGTAATTCCTATATGCAAACGATTTCGCACTCA
The DNA here is from genome assembly GCA_045636145.1 of Candidatus Flemingiibacterium sp. Classification (GTDB taxonomy): domain Bacteria; phylum Bacillota; class Clostridia; order Oscillospirales; family CAG-272; genus Flemingiibacterium. The sequence goes on along the minus strand of JAZTWV010000011.1, from coordinate 12,553 downwards.
TTTCCCCTTTGCCGCAGTAAAAAACAGACAAAAACTTACTTTTTATGTAAATATAATTTTTGACAGTTTTTATATTGCGCATACAAAGGGGGATGTGATATAATAAAAAATGGTAAAAAAAGAGAAATACGCTATAAAAAGAAATTAAATAGAAATAAAAGTAAAAGAAAGGCAAAAACTGTATATGCCGTACCGCCATACTTTCACTTATCCCGAATATTATCCGCGCTTTTCCTGCAAATGCGGAGACTGCCGTGCTACCTGCTGTCACGGATGGGGCATAGCACTGTCCCAGGACGAATATTTCAGGGTCACCGGCACAGAATGCTCACCGGAGCTTCGCCGCAGACTTGACGTGGCGTTCCGCCCGGCGACAAATCCTGCTCCCACCCCGGAGAGATATGCGCTCATATCCTACAATTGGCTTGGAATGTGCCCCTTGCAGAATGAGGAGGGGCTTTGCACGCTCCACCGCGAATGCGGCGAGGGGGCGATACCGGAAATATGCCGAAGATACCCGAGATGCGTCCGTGTCCTGCCCACACACGAGTGCTGTACCTCAAACGCCTGCGAGTACACGCTTGAACTGCTGTGGGAGAGCAACGAGCCGTTCAGACTCACATCCGGCGAGCTTGAAATTTACGATGAAGACTTTGACGCCCCTGCCGCGGCGGCGATGTCGGCGGATGAGTACACCTCCGCAAGGACGGCGGCGTTTGAGATACTCTCCGACCGCACGCGCACGGTAGATATGCGCATCGGTACTATGGCAGAGCATTTTGGGGTCAAGCTTCCATATAATATTATGCCAACTGACAAGGCAGGCGAGCTGTTTTGGCGGCTTGTGCGCACCAGCGACGCACTTTCGGAACTTGCGCCCGAGTGCGAAGCTTACTACGGCGGCGAGTCGGCGGCAGCGCGGTTTTCGCTTGACTGCGTGCCGAATATTGATGTGTACATGGAAAAGCTTCTTTGCAACCATCTTTTTTACAAGGCGTTTCCGCGCTCCTTTGACGGCTCGGACATGGCACGCGAGCTTGCGGCGATTTCTGCGGTTGTTGGGCTTCACAGATACGTGTCCGAGGCGTATCTTGCCGTGCATGGGTGGAGCTTTAGTAATTTCGTTGACGTGACGGCAAAGCTTTTCCGCATGATCGAGCATTCCCGTTTTGACGAGACAGCGGCGCGGTTTGTGCTTTGCTGAGCAGTTCCGGCACGCTTTTATGTGATTTTTTGTCGCCTTGCCGCATATAATGCGGCGAGGTGATTTTTTTATGCGTATAGTAAGCTTATGTGAGCTGAAAAATAAAGAAGTGGTGAACATCTGCGACGGGCGGCGTCTGGGATTTGTGTCGGACATCGAAATCGACATCGAATGCGGCAGGGTAGTATCCCTCATCATGCCCTCCGAGGGAAAAATGTTCTCTCTGTCGAAATGCGATCCCGTGCGCGTTCTATGGTGCGACATCGAAAAGATAGGCGACGACGTCATCCTTATCCGCCGCGCTGAAGCGATCCCCAAAAAATGCGGCGGCAAGGACAGGTGTGAGTGTTAAAGGTGAAGCAAGGGGACGCGCGGCTTTTTTGAAAAAAAGCCTGGCAAAAAACTTTATACAAGGAAATATAACACCGCTAAGGCGATGTGATTGCTGAATCGCTCGTGCGCCCGACTCGCGCCGCCTGCATGGCCTCGCACCATTTCGGCGGCTTGGGTGGCGGTAATCGGTTGTGCGGCAAAGGTTGAATACGCAACCTCGTAGGGCGGGGGCTTGCTCCCGCCGTTCCTTGCGGAATGCGCCCGACTCGCGCCGCCTGCATGGCCCCGCACCATTCCGGCGGCTTGGGTTGCGGTAATCGTTTGTGCGGTGGGCGCGTACGCGGTGCGTAGCGCGGCGACCTGTAGGGGGCGCCCCCTGTCCCCGTCCTATCACAATTCTAACTTTTTAGTTGCTCTCTGAAAAGCTGTTCCGCAGAAGAAACGGTTATCACAAACGATCTGCCGGGATAAGGGGCCCGGCTACTGAGAGCGCGGTATGCAAAGCCTCTGTCGCACACGCAAAAACTCCCCACAAATGGAGCACTAAAGAATCAGTTTCGCTACCTCGCCTGTGGGAGCATATGCAAACCCATGAATAAAGTTCTTTGCACAGCTTTCTTTCAAGAAAGTGCGCGTCCTTAATATAAAAAAGTAAATATTTTGTAAACACTATTGCAATAATTAAGATAATGTGGTATAATATATCGGTCAGTGACCAGCGGCGGCGCTGATACAAAAAATACAGCCGCGATAACACACACCCCGTGAGGTCGGAAGTTCCTTTTTAAGGTTTCCCGAATATGCGGCAGGTGGTGGAAAAAACTAAAGGAGGACATAAAAATGTCTGTTATTACCATTAAGCAGCTTCTTGAAGCTGGTGTACACTTCGGTCATCACACAAGAAGATGGAACCCCAAGATGGCTGAGTACATCTTCACTGAGAGAAACGGTATCTACATCATCGACCTGCAGAAGACCGTTAAGAAGTTCGACGAGGCTTATGCTTTCGTTCGTGACCTTTCCACCGAGAAGGGTACTGTACTTTTCGTAGGTACAAAGAAGCAGGCTGCTGACGCTATCAAGGAAGAGGCAGAGCGTGCAGGTATGTACTATGTAAACGAGAGATGGCCCGGCGGTATGCTTACCAACTTCAAGACCATCAAGCGTTCCATCAACCGTCTCATCGCTCTTGAAAAGATGCAGGAGGATGGCACCTTCGATCTCCTTCCCAAGAAGGAAGTTGCAGGTCTTCTTAAGGAAATGAACGACCTTGAGCGCAACTACGGCGGTATCAAGACCATGGAAAGACTTCCTGACGCCGTATTTATAGTTGACCCCCGCAAGGAGCACATCGCTGTTCTCGAGGCTAAGAAGCTAGGTATTCCGGTAATCGCTATCGTTGACACCAACTGCGATCCCGACGATGCTGACTACATCATCCCCGGCAACGACGACGCTATCCGCGCAATCAAGCTCATCTCTTCTGTTATCGCTGACGCTCTTCTTGAGGGCAGACAGGGCGAGCAGCTCACCGACGGTGAGGCTGAGGCAGAGGCTGAAGCAGACGCTGAATAATTTCAGTGCACAACAAAACGAAAGGAAGTAAATTAAAATGGCTAATATTTCCGCAAAAGACGTTGCCGCTCTCCGCGCTAAGACCGGATGCGGTATGATGGAGTGCAAGAAGGCACTTGTTGAGGCTGAGGGCAATATCGACGAGGCTGTTAAGGTTCTGCGTGAGCGCGGACTTGCTGTAGCTGCTAAGAAGGCTGACAGAATCGCCGCTGAGGGTATCGTAAAGATCATGCAGAAGGGCGACCTCGCAGCTATGATCGAGGTTAACTCCGAGTCTGACTTCGTTGCTAAGAACGAGAAGTTCCAGGCATTCGTTGACCAGCTTCTTGAAACCATTCTCGCTGACAAGCCAGCAGACGTTGACGCTCTTATGGCTTGCAAGCTTTCCGGCAAGGATGATACCGTTGATGCGGCTCTTAAGGAGCAGATCTTCGTTATCGGTGAGAAGCTCACCATCCGCCGTTTCGTTATCGTTGAGGGCGCTGTTTCCACCTATGTACACGGCGGCGGCTCCATCGGCGTTATCGTTAAGTTCGATCTCGACGGCGTTGCATCCGATGATGCGGCATTCGTTGAGTGCGCTCACAACGTAGCTCTTCAGGCAGCTGCTATGAACGCAACCTACGCTAACAAGGAAGATGTTCCTCAGTCCGCTCTTGATGAGGAGAAGGAAGTTCTTCTTAATCAGATGGCTAACGATCCTAAGATGGCTGGCAAGCCTGACAAGGTTAAGGAAGGCATCGTAATGGGTAAGCTCGGCAAGTTCTACGAGACCAACTGCCTCGCAGAGCAGGCTTATGTTAAGGACGACTCCATGTCCGTTGCAAAGTATGTTGCATCCGTTAACAAGGGCATCAAGATCGCAAGCTTCGTTAAGTACGAAAAGGGCGAAGGCCTCCAGAAGAGAGAGGACGACCTCGCGGCTGAGGTTGCTAAGCTCACTCAGGGCAAATAATCCCGAAATTTAATAAGATCCTGTCATAAGACCTTTCTTGTGAACATCACAGAATCGCTCTATGACAGGATTTTTGTGTAAACAGGGCGATTTCGAGAGCGTTTTTTTCGAAAAATCGCCTTATGGTGTCAATATATCTCTGATGATGATAAAAATTGCAAATTTACTCTGAATTTTTGCATTTCCTCTTTACAAACGGCGCAAAATCGGTTACAATATTATAAAGGGCTTTTGTGCCCAAAACTGTACTAAGGATGGTGGAACATTATGAGTCAAAAGGCTGAGCCTAAATTCAAACGAGTTCTCTTGAAGCTTTCCGGAGAGGCACTTGCTCCCTCGGAAGAAAAACGCCGCGAGCTTGCCGCAAAGGGCGAGTATCCCATACTTGATTACGATATGCTTGACCGCGTGGCAAAGGTAGTAAAACGCTGTGTTGAGGTCGGATGTCAGGTGTGCATTATCGTCGGTGCAGGGAATATATGGCGCGGACGTCAGGGAACTAACATGGACAGAACCCGTGCGGATCACATGGGTATGCTTGCAACCACCATCAACGCTCTCGGACTTCAGGATTTCTTCGAGCAGAACGGAATCGACACCAGAGTTCTCACTGCCGTTGAAATGAAGCAGTACGCAGAGCCTTACATCAGAAACCGCGCGGTGGCACACCTTGAAAAGGGCAGAGTCGTCATTCTCGGCGGCGGACTTGGTATTCCGTTTATCTCCACCGATACCGCGGCGGCTGTACGCGCGGCTGAGGTTGGCGCGGATGTTATACTTATGGGTAAGAATATCGACGGTATCTATACCGCCGACCCCAAGAAAGACCCCAAAGCTACAAGATACGAGGAAGTTTCCTACAAGGAAATCCTTGCAAAGGATCTCAAAGCTATGGACTCCACTGCGGCTTCATTCGGAAACGAGAATCACATAAAGACATTTGTTTTCGAGCTTAAAGAGCCGGAGAACATCTACAGAGCCATCATGGGCGAGGTTGAAGGTACGATAGTCGTTGACGATTAAGGGATAAATTGCGGTTGGTGCGTGACGGGGCGTTCCATTGGAACGGCGGGAGCAAGCCCCCGCCCTACGGTAATGCTACGAACACCATCGACACACAAACGGTCGCCACAACCCCAAGCCTGCGTAATGGTGCGTGACGGGGCGTTCCATTGGAACGGCGGGAGCAAGCCCCCGCCCTACGGTAATGCCGCGAACACCATCGACACACAAATGGTTGCCGCCAATCCTAGCCGCCGGAATGGTGCGGGGCCATGCAGGCGGCGCGAGTGATGCGTTCTAACGATTTTGCACTCGAGTTGCCTTAGCGGTGTGCAATTTCCTTGTATAAAGTTCTTTGCGGAGCTTTTTTTCAAAAAAGCGACCGTAATTCCCCCACACAAACACTAAACCACACATAAAGAAAGGATAAATACCATGAAACTTGACTGCAAAGCATATGAAGAAAAAATGCAGAAATCCATCGCATCCTACGAGTCCCAGCTTGCCGATATCAGAGCAGGCAGAGCAAATCCCGCACTGCTTGATAAGATCGAGGTGGACTACTACGGCGCACCTACCAAGCTCAATCAGATGGCTGAGGTTAAAGTAACCGACGCGCGTACCATCGTTATTACTCCTTGGGATGCTACTACCCTTAAGAATATGGAGAAGGCGATCCTCGCTTCTGATCTGGGTATCACTCCCGCAAATGACGGTAAGACTCTGCGTATCTCTTTCCCCCAGCTTACTGAGGAGAGAAGAAAAGAGCTTACCAAGAAGGTAGCAAAGATGGGCGACGACGCTAAGGTTGCTGTCAGAAACATCCGCCGCGACGCTAACGACGCCGCAAAGAAGATGAAGAAGGACGGCGAGATGACCGAGGATGAGCTTAAGGCTTCCGATAAGTCTGTGCAGGATCTTACCGATAAGTATATCAAGGTCATTGACGAAGTTACCGCACGCAAGAATAAGGAGCTCATGGAAATCTGAGTCCGCTGATTTTGGGGGATGCCGTGCGAATATTGGCATTCCCCTTTTTGTGCGTATGAGGAGATAGTATGTTTGTACATGACGAGAATAGCCAAAAGAAACGCCTTTCCCACATTGCGTTCATAATGGACGGTAACGGAAGATGGGCGAAAAAACGCGGACTTCCCAGAGAAGCCGGTCATACCGAGGGTGCAAAAACATTTATGCGAGTGGCGGAATACTGCTTTGCCGGCGGAATTGATACCGTGACTATATACGCCTTTTCAACAGAGAATTGGAAGCGCCCCCAACACGAAGTAAAGGCGATAATGACGCTGTTTGCTTCTTACCTTAAGCGCGGCATAAAGGAAATGACAGAGCGCAATATGCACGTTACATTTCTCGGAGATAAAGCTCCGTTTGACCCCGACACACGGGAGCTGATGGAGCGTATCGAGCGCGAATCGGCGAAAAACCGATATAAGCTTAATATCGCCGTCAATTACGGCGGCAGAGCCGAGATCGTGAATGCCGTCAATAGGCTTGCTTCTAAGGGAATCACGGAATTTTCCGAGGAGCTTATCGAAGGTGAGCTTTATACCGCAGGTCAGCGTGACCCCGACCTTATAGTCCGCTCGGCAGGAGAGCTGAGACTGTCGAACTTCCTTACATGGCAGTCCGTCTATTCGGAGTTCCATTTCACCGACACGCTGTGGCCGGATTTCGGCGAGAGCGATGTTGATGCTGCCGTGGACGCTTATTACTCACGCACACGCCGTTTTGGCGGAGTTGTGTGATGTCTTTTATGGAGGATTATTATGAAGCAGCGTATTCTTACCTCTGCTATCGGAATACCGATAGTGGTGGTCGTACTGTTGTTTTCAGATACCGTAGTTTTGCCTTTTGCGGTGGGACTTTTTGCCGCTATAGGCGCGTTTGAGATGCTTTCATGCATAGGGCTTCGAAAAAAACTTGAAATATCTGTACCGTCAATATTATTTGCCGGTATCGTTACATTTGCCACGCGCTATGTTAGGGCGGCACTTGAGAGAAGCTCCTATTTTCTCGCTATTTTTGCCGCGTTGGCATTTGTGTATATGTTCTACCTGTTGTGCCTTGCCGTAGTGTCAAAGGGCACTAAGGCTCTTGGAGACATGGCACTGTGCGCGGTTACAACTATCTATATAACCGCAGGCTTTACGTCTATGATACTTCTTCGTGACGTGAGCCTCGGGGATGCTGATCTCGGCATCTATATGTTTGTGCTTGTGTTCATCGGCGCGTGGGTGCCGGATGCGGCAGGATATTTCTGCGGCAGAGCCTTCGGTAAGCATAAGCTTATACCCGATGTCAGCCCCAAGAAGACGGTGGAGGGTGCTGTTGGCGGAGTGATATTCGGCGGCATTGCATTTGCACTTCTTGGATTTATCGCAAGCCTTGCAGGTGTGGCAGAGCCAAAATACATCTCCCTTGCAGTAACAGGCGTTGTTGTGGCGATTATATCAATTTTCGGCGATCTTATAGCCTCGCTTATTAAGAGGCAGTACGGAATCAAGGATTACGGAAAGCTGTTTCCCGGTCACGGCGGCGTTATGGACCGGTTTGACTCCATCCTCGCCATAGCTCCGTTTCTTATGATGATATGCTCGCATCCTGAAATATTCTCGCTTTTTAGGTAAAGCGTGAAAAATTCTTTTTCACGCAATTGATTTGAGTTTCTCTCCGCTTCCAGCGACGATTTTGCTTCGCAAAACCATCCTCAAATCTCAAGTAAGGAAGCTTTCGCAAAGCGAAAGACACGGTAAATATTATGATAGAAAAAACAATTGCAATTCTCGGCTCAACGGGGTCGGTGGGACAGCAGACCGTAGAGGTTGCCGCCGATCTTGGGGTTAAAACCGAGGTTCTTGCCGCATCACAGGACGTGAAAACAATGGAATCCCAGGCGCGGCTTCTTAAACCCCGCACCTGCGTTATGGAAAACGAGGGGGCGGCAAGGGAGCTTAAAATAAAGCTTGCCGACACCGGCATTACCGTTCTTGGCGGTCATACGGCACTTCTTGAAGCGGCGGCGTGTCCTGCGGCGGATGTGGTATTCAATTCGGTAGGCGGCAGTGCGGGACTTGAACCTACCCTTGCGGCACTTAAAGCCGGCAAGCGGATAGGTCTTGCCAACAAAGAGAGCATCGTTATGGCAGGCGAGATCGTAAACCGAACCAAAAGGGAGTGCGGCGGCGAGATAATTCCCGTTGACAGCGAGCATTCCGCCATATTCCAGTGCCTTAACGGGAGGTGCGGTGCAGAGATAAGCCGCATACTTCTTACCGCGTCCGGCGGACCGTTTTTCGGTATGACACGGAGTGAAATGGAGGGGATAACCCCCGAGCGTGCGCTTGCGCATCCCACCTGGAAGATGGGCTCAAAAATAACAATAGATTCTGCGACTCTGATGAACAAGGGCTTTGAAGTTATCGAAGCGGTTCATCTTTTTGACGTTTTACCGGACACTGTTGAAGTTGTAGTTCATCGCGAGAGTATAATACATTCTATGGTAGAATATACTGATAATGCGGTTTTGGCACAGCTTTCCGTACCGGATATGCGCCTTTGCGCGCAGTACGCCATGACCTACCCCGAAAGAGTTCCCGGACTCATGGGGCGGCTTGATCTTACTGAGCTTGGTAAGCTGACGTTTTTTAAGCCGGATTTCGAGAATTTTCCCCTGCTTGCTCTCGCTTACGACTGCATAAAGGCAGGCGGCGTCATACCTGCGGCGCTTGTCGCGGCAGATGAGGCGGCGGTTGAGGCGTTTATCGCCGGCAAGATCGGATTTACCGCAATTGCGGATGTAGTCTCCGAAGCCATATCTCGCATGAAGAATATAAAAAAACCAACCATCGCTGACATCCTCGCCGCGGCAAAAGAAGCCAGTGGGATTGCGAGCGGGATAGTTGGAGTGCATAGGAGTTACGCGCTTTCTTGAAAGAAAGCTGTGCAAAGAACTTTATACAAGAAAGCACTACACCGCTAAGGCAACGTGATTGCAGAATCGTTTGTGCGCTTCGCCCGCGCCGCCTGCATGGCCCCGCACCATTCCGGCGGCTTGGGTGTACGTAATTCTAACTTTATTTGCACTCAGGAAAGCTGTTCCGCAAGAGAAAAAATTATAGCAAACGATCTGCCGGGGCTTGCAGATGCTTGCATCTGCTGGGGTCTCCCGGCTACTGGGAGCGCGGTATGCAAACACGCTGTCGTACACGCAAAAAAACACCACAATTGGAGCATTAAAGAAACAAATTCGATGCTTCAACTGTAGGAGTATGGGCAAAGCCCTGTTTAAAGTTTTTTTGCGCAGCTTTTTTTCAAAAAAAGCGCGTATCCCCCCCATTTTGAAAAAGAGGTAAACGTCAATGAACATATGGCATATATTGCTGACACTGCTTATGCTGTCGGTGCTGATACTGCTCCATGAGCTTGGTCACTATACCGCGGCAAGGATATTTTCCGTGCCGATAAACGAGTTTTCTCTGGGAATGGGACCGAAGATATTCTCCAGACGCTCTAAGAAAAGCGGTACAGTGTATTCGCTGAAACTCCTACCTGTCGGAGGATACGTCTCCATGGTGGGCGAGGACGAATCCACCTTTGACGAGAACGGATTCTCAAATAAGCCTGTGTGGCAGAGAATGATAATCACCGCGGCAGGCGCATTTATGAATTTCGTGGCAGGCTTTGTGCTCATGGCGGTGGTCGTCATGATGTCGAGCGGTCTTGGAAGCACCACCGTGCACAGCTTCGCCGACGGCGCACTTACTGAGCAGACCGGACTGCGCGTTGGCGATAAGATTATCGCCGTCGGCGGCGAGCGCGTGTTTGTGGCAGGCGACCTTTCCTACGAGATCATGCACGACGCCACCGAGCCTGTTGACCTTACGGTTATCAGAAACGGCGAGAAAATCAAACTGCACGACGTGGTTTTCCCAACAGACATATCCGAGGGCATAGAATTCGGCAGAGCGGACTTTTCCACCGAGCGGGAGGCTAAAAACTTTGTTAATGTGGTTCGTCACACCTTCTTCCGCTCCGTTTCGGCGGTGAAAATGGTGTGGGAATCAATAATCGACCTCGTTTCGGGAAAATACGGAGTTGAACACGTTTCGGGACCCGTGGGTGTCACTACAGCTGTAAGCGATGCGGCGAAAAACGGCGTCGGAAGCTTCCTTTTTCTGACGGTTGCCATAACTATGAATCTTGGCGTGTTCAATATACTTCCGCTTCCGGCACTTGACGGCGGCAGGCTCGCTTTTCAGCTTGTGGAGCTACTCCGCGGAAAGCCCTTGAAGCCGGAGATCGAGGGATATATACATTTTGCCGGAATCGTCATCTTAATGGGGCTTATGGTTGCCATAACCTTTAAAGATGTCATTGGACTTTTTTCGTAAGCGTAAAACCACGGTGCTTGCGCAAATACCCTTACAAAAGGACGGAAAAATATGAAAAATAACAGAAAACAGGTCCGCGTTGGCGGAATATATATAGGCGGCGGTGCACCTGTAACGGTGCAGTCCATGACAAACGTTGACAGCCACGACTTTGGCGCGGTCTACACCCAGATTTCCGCTCTTGCGGCGGCAGGATGCGACATCGTGCGGCTTGCCGTTCCGGATATAGAGGCGGCGGACACCGTGGCGGCACTGAAAAAATCGGACATCACCGTGCCCCTTGTGGCGGACATACATTTTGACTACAAGATAGCTCTTGCCTGCGCCGCGGCAGGGGTCGACAAGATACGTATAAACCCCGGAAACATCGGCGAGAGGTACAAGGTTGCCGAGGTGGTTGCCGCCTGTCTGGACGGTGGGATTCCCATTCGAATAGGTGTCAACGGCGGCTCACTGAAGCGTGAGATACTTAACAAATACGGTGCTCCCACAGCAGAGGCACTGGCAGAAAGTGCCATGGAGCACGTTCACATACTTGAAGAGCTGAATTTTTCGGACATTGTCATATCAATAAAGTCCTCGGATGTACGCACCATGATAAACGCCAACCGCATACTGCACGGTACCTGCGACTATCCGCTCCACATCGGTGTTACGGAGGCAGGAAGCGCGCACATGGGCACGCTCAAATCGGCGGTGGGCATTGGTTCGCTTCTGTGCGACGGGATCGGCGACACGATCCGTGTTTCGCTGACTGCTGATCCCCTGCTTGAAGTTAAAGAGGGCAGGGCGCTTCTTTCTGCGCTCGGACTTGGCGGCGGAGCGATTGATGTTGTATCCTGTCCCACCTGCGGCAGAACAAAGATTGATCTTATCGGACTTTCGGTGCGCTTTGAGGAGGAGATACTTCCGTCACTTCATCCATCGCGTCGGCTCAAGGTTGCGCTCATGGGATGCGCGGTCAACGGTCCGGGCGAGGCACGCGAAGCTGACATAGGAATCGCCGGCGGCGTCGGCGAGGCTCTCCTTTTCAAAAAGGGCGAGATAGTTGGAAAATATCCCGAGGACTGCATTCTTGAGGTTTTGAGGGATGAGATAAATAGGATGTAGGGGAATTACGCGCTTTCTTGAAAGAAAGCTGTGCAAAGAACTTTATACAGGGAATTGCTTACCGTTAAGGCAACGTGATTGCAGAATCGCTCGTGCGCCACATTCGCGCCGCCTGCATGGCCCCGCACCATTCCGGCGGCTTGGGTGTGCGTAACCGGTTGTGTGGCAAAGATTGATTATGACCCCGTAGGGCGGGGGCTTGCTCCCGCCGCTTTCGAAAACGCACCATTACGCAGGCTTGTGTGGCGGTAATTTTTTGTTGGTTAGCGGCAATTGGTTGTGTGGTGGGGCGCGACCGCTTGGCGGCGCGCGAGGGGGCGAAACGCCTCACCTGCGGTGATACAGGCATCCACGTTCCTCAAAAAACAGCATTACAAAAACAAGGCGGTGATACGATGAACAAATTTGAGAAAATATTTTCAAAATACCAACAGACCGACTCTGAGCGGCGGATTCTTGATGCTGCCTCGGAGGTTTCCTCGCGCGTAGACAAGGAAAGACGTGTCGTTGAAGTCACCGCGCATTTTCCCGAAATAATAAAGAAAAACACGCTTTACGAGATAGAAGAAAAGCTTCGCGCCGCTTATGATCTCACTGTAGTACGCATTCTTCCCAGATACGATTCCGCGCTGTGGAATCCGTCCTACATACCCGAGGTGATGCTGGAGCTTAACCGTGTGGGTGCGGTTTCACGGGGCTTTTTTAACGAGTACGATTTCGGTATTGACGGGGACAAGCTTGTAATCCGACTTTCATTCAACAACGGCGGTATCGAGCTTCTTTACACTGCCGGAACAAACGAGATAATTTCAAACATAATCTTCGGTGAGTTTGGTATCAGATACAATGTTGAGATAATACAGGAGCAGGGATATGCGGAAGCTCCCATGCCTATTATCGCCGAGCAAATAGCGCAGATGGAAAAGACCGCACGCGCACAACAGCTTGACATGGCAAGAAGCG
>JAZTWV010000010.1:0-51573 GCA_045636145.1 Candidatus Flemingiibacterium sp. | reverse complement strand
AAAAGGGCTGTTTTCACAGCCCCGAAAGTCAAAATGCAACTTCGATCTCTATATAAGCATTGTTTCTGAAAACCATCACTTTAGACCTTGCAACAGCATCACGCATCGAAAGAATTTTGTTCATCCCATCAATATCTCTTATAGGAACGCCGTCAATTGATACAAGTATGTCACCTGACCGAAATCCCACCGCATACGCACCGGAATCTGTATCAACACGCTTTATCATCACACCTGTGGGCACGCGGTAACGCGCAGAAACCTCGCTTGTGACGTTTTCAAAAGTGCCGTCAGCACTTTCGTCTGACAGTAAGGATGTGTGATGTATGCTTTGTTCTGCATCTGCCTTATGCACGGCAGATGATTCAAGCGGAAGCACCGCACCGCCGCGGTAATCCGGCAATTTTCCTGCTTCAATAATATGGTACATGACTATGCCGCAGAGAATGCCAAACGCCCCCACCATTATGCATACGCATAAAACGGACACAACGCCAAGCACACCGATGCGTCGGGAAGAATTGCGCCTCGCGCACTGCTCATATAAAAAACGTCTTCCAAATCCGCCGTAACAGCAGCTATTTTCCTGGTTATCATCAGTTTTGGTTCGTATATTATCAGAATTACCGAACATAAAACCCCCGAAAATTCATACAAGTTCAGTTATATCTTTCTTTAGGGTCATCAACTGTAACTGTGATAATATTATATCAGACATTTATGAATAAAGTTCGACGTTTTTATGCACAACGATGAACCGTTTATAAAGTTTCACAGGACGGTTTGTAAAGAAATTAAGGCATACCACCGTTTCTCATAATTCCAATGTCCTTTATGTGTGTACAAAAAACTCCCCGAAGGTTCGGGGAGTCAGTTGTATTTTTCTTATTCCATGCCCTCAAAGCCGTGCTCGCGAAGGAGCTTGACTGCGGCGGTCTCTGCTTCGATACGCATAACAACGTATGCCTCATTATCGCTCTTGGCAATAAATGCGTACATATATTCAATTGCGATATCGTTGTCTGCAAGAAGTGTGAGCACCTCGGAAAGTCCGCCGGGACGGTTATGGATGCAGGCGGTGATAACGCTTGTTATAGAAACAGTAAGACCCGCCTCGCGCAGTACGCGCTCAACCTCCTCGGGATTGTCAACGATTATGCGAAGGATTCCGAAGTGAGTGGTATCCGCAACGGAAAGTGCGCGGATGTTGATGTTGTTAGCGGCGATGATGCCGGTAATCTCGGCAAGTCTGCCGGGCTTGTTTTCAACAAAAATGGAAATCTGCTTAATAATCATAGTAGTATCCTCCTATGTATTTTTCTTAATGAAGCTTTCTCTTATCGATTACACGCTTCGCCTTACCCTCGCTTCTCGGTATGGTGCCGGGTTCAACGAATGTGATCTTTGATGAAAGTCCGAGAGTTGACTGCATTCCAGCATTGATCTTAGCCGCAAGCTCCTCCATGCCCTTAACATGGTCGGAGAAGTTAGCCGCGCTTACCTCAACCTGAATTTCAATGGTATCGGTGTTATTCTTTCGATCAACTATTATCATGTAATGAGGATCAACCTCGCCGCAGTTGAGAAGCACGCTTTCAACCTGTGAGGGGAATACGTTTACGCCGCGGATGATAAGCATATCATCGGAGCGTCCGCAGGGCTTCTGCATACGGACAAATGTACGTCCGCAGGCACATTTCTCGTGGGTGATGGACGAAATGTCGTGTGTTCTGTAGCGAATAAGCGGAAGAGCTTCCTTTGTGATGCAGGTGAATACCACCTCACCAAGCTCTCCGTCGGGAAGCACTTCTTCCGTTTCGGGGTCAATGATTTCGATAAGGAAGTTGTCCTCATTAACGTGCATACCGTTCTGGCATTCGCAGTCAAAAGCAACGCCGGGACCGGATATCTCGGAAAGACCGTAGATATCGTATGCCTTGATGCCAAGTCTCTCCTGTATTTCTGCGCGCATTTCCTCTGTCCAAGGCTCAGCACCGAAAATACCTGCCTTAAGATGTATCTTATCGAGGCTGATTCCCTGCTCCTTCAGAGTATCTGCAAGATACAGAGCGTAGGAAGGTGTACAGCAAAGAATAGATGAGCCGAAATCCTGTAGCATAGTCACCTGACGGGCGGTGTTTCCGCTGGAAGCTGGAATTACGGTAGCACCCATTTTCTGTGCGCCGTCGTGAATGCCGAGACCGCCGGTAAAAAGTCCGTAGCCGTATGCTATGTGAACGAAATCGTCCTTGTCAGCGCCTGCCGCAACAAGAGCACGTGCCGCGCATTCGGACCAAAGCTCAATATCGTCCTTGGTGTAACCAACGACGGTCTGCTTGCCTGTAGTACCGGACGAAGCGTGGATTCTTATAAGATTCTTCGGCTCAACGCAGAACATACCGTAAGGATAGCCGTCACGAAGATCCTGTTTGTGGGTAAACGGAAGCTTATGCAGATCCTCGATAGAATGAATATCTTCGGGTTTCACGCCTGCCGCATCCATTCTCTCGCGGTACATTGGCATATTCTCATAGACGTGCTTTACAGTCTTTATGAGATTGTAGGACTGAAGATGATAGAGCTCGTCGCGAGAGGCGGTCTCTATGGCTTTGTTGAAGTATTTTGACATTGAAAAAGCCTCCTTTTAGTTGCAGCTGTACGCCGCACCAAGCTCAAACGCCTTTAAGTTAAGCTCAAGGAATTTTTCGGGAACGGACATCTTTATAGCCTCAGTCATGATCTCGGTATCAAAGCCGAGAGAGTGTGCCATAAGACCGATAAGAGCAACGTTAACGGCTTTCTCATTTCCTGCTTCTCTTGCAATTGAAAGCGCATCTGCGGCGATAACCTTTGCGCCGGTTGCTTTCATCTTTTCTACAAGCTCATCCGGATACTCTGCCGCGCCCGTAACAACAGGCATGGGGTTGATCTTTTGGGTATTGGTGATAATAACGCCGTCCTTTTTGAGATAGGGGAGCCATCTTGCGGCTTCAAGAAGCTCGAATGACATTATAATGTCAGCCTCACCCTTGCAGATAACCGGAGATGCTACCTTATCACCGTATTTTACATAGGTAACAACGGAGCCTCCGCGCTGGCTCATTCCGTGCACCTCGGATACCTTTACATCATAATTCTGAAGAAGTACGGCATTGCCGAGGATACGGCTTGCAAGCAGTGATCCCTGACCGCCAACACCTACTATCATTATATTTTTTGTCATAACATGACTTTCCTTTCGTTTATTTATCGCCCTGCGATTGAGTTCTTACGAGGGCTCTGCCCTCGTAAGGTCTGGGGAGTGCTGCGCTCAGACGCCGCTCCGCCTCCCCCGACACCCCCTCAGACTCGGCTGAGCGAGGATTATCGCGAAGCGTTTATTTAGCCTATAGCTCCGACCTTACACATCTGGGTGCAGAGTCCGCATCCGGTGCAGAGGGTTGCATCTATCTTAGCCTTTGATTTTCCGTTTTCGTCTGTTACCATTGATATGCAGGGGCATCCTATCTTCATGCACGCCTTGCATCCAACGCATTTGCTCTCGTCTACCTTTACCGCAGGCTGACGCTTAACATACTTAAGAAGCGCGCAGGGACGGCGGCAAATGATAACAGAGGGACAAGCGGCGGAAAGCTCCTCACGAAGAACCTTTTCGGTTGCCGCAAGATCACCGGGATCAACCACGCGGATGTGCGCCTCATCAACGCCTGCCGCCTTGGCGATATTTTCAAGCATGATGCCTGTCACAGGCTCGCCCTTTAAGGTGAATCCGGTGCAGGGGTTCTGCTGATGTCCGGTCATACCGGTGATGGAGTTGTCAACGATAACAACGGTGGAAATACCCTTGTTGTATGTAATATCAATAAGTCCGGTAATACCCGAATGCATGAATGTGGAGTCGCCGATAACAGCAACGCACTTGTCAGCCTCGCCGCGCACCTTTGCAAAGCCGTGGAGAGCGGAAATGGAAGCACCCATGCAGAGAGTGGTGTCCATACCTGCAAGAGGAGCCGCCGCACCGAGGGTGTAGCATCCGATATCGCCGCTGACGTAAAGTCCAAGCTTCTTAAAGAGGTAGAAAACGCCTCTGTGAGGACATCCGGGGCAAAGCACCGGCGGACGGACGGGAATGTTGTCCGAAACAGCGTAAAAATCGTTCTTCTTATTAAGGAGAAGCTCGGAAATAAGCTCCTGTGAAAACTCTCCGCAGATGGGGAGAATATTTTTGCCATCACACTTGATTCCCATAGCCTTAACGTGGGTTTCGATGATGGGATCAAGCTCCTCAATAACGATCACGCGCTCATATTTTGCCGCGAAATCGGAAATAAGCTTCTTCGGAAGCGGATTAACAAGACCAAGCTTAAGGTAGGATGCAGAATCGCCGAAAGCCTCAAGCGCATAGCAGAACGAAGGTCCTGCGGTGATGATTCCAACCTTTGCGCCCTTGTTTTCGATCACCTTATTGAAGGGGCAATTCTCTGCGTATTCGGCAAGCTCCGCAAGACGCTTTTCAACAACAACGTGTCTGCCTCTCGCCATCGCAGGCATCATAACGTGCTTTGAAATATCCTTTTCATAGGGTTTTACCGCAACATTCGCACGCTCCCTCGTCTCAATAACCGACTGAGAGTGAGATACGCGGGTGTTAAGACGGAGAATGAACGGAGTATCAAACTTTTCGGAGAGGTCATATGCAAGCTTTGTAAATTCAAGGCACTCGCCGGAATCGGACGGCTCAACCATGGGAAGCTTTGCCGCAATTGCGTAATGACGGCTGTCCTGCTCATTCTGAGAGGAATGCATTCCGGGGTCATCCGCAACGCCTATAACAAATCCGCCGTTAACACCGGTGTAGGATGTGATGAAAAGCGGGTCTGCCGCAACATTGAGACCAACGTGCTTCATTGCACAGAAGGAGCGCCCGCCGCCGATAGATGCGCCAAGTGCCGCTTCGAGAGCTACCTTTTCATTTGGTGCCCATTCCGCATAAATTTCCTCATATTTAGCCACAGCTTCGGTGATCTCGGTGCTGGGCGTTCCGGGGTAGCTTGAAACAAAATGCACCCCTGCCTCAAAAAGACCGCGCGCTACGGCTTCATTGCCAAGCATAATTTTTTTCATAACAGTTATTTCTCCAAAATATTTATTTTACACGATTGTCAATAACTCGCTTTGCCTTACCTACAAATCTTTCAAGAGATTTCGGCTCAACGAGATTTATCTTTGCATCAAGACCGAGGACCGTCTGAAGCTTATGGCGTACCTTAAGCTGAAGATCCTCAAGAGCCTTGAAGGAGGTCAGCATACTTGCATCGGATACCTCAATGTTTATTTCAAAGGTATCCATATAATTCTTTGTGCCGAGAACTATCTGATACTGCGGTCCAACCTCGGGAATACTTACAAGAACGCTTTCGATCTGTGTTGGGAATACGTTAACGCCCTTGATCTTAAGCATATCGTCCGCACGGCCCATGGGCTTCTCCATACGCACGTGGGTTCTTCCGCACTCGCACTTGTCATAGTGCAGTCTTGTTATATCCTTGGTGCGGTAACGAAGGAGCGGTATACCCTCTTTTGAAAGAGTAGTTACAACAAGCTCGCCCTCGTCGCCTCTCGCTTTAACAGCACCGGTCGCGCTGTCGATTATTTCGGGAAGGAAATGATCCTCCGCGAAGTGCATACCGCATCTAAAGCGGCATTCGCCCGACACACCGGGACCGCAAAGCTCACTCATGCCGTAGTTGTCGGTGGCAAACAGATTCCATGCCTCCTCAACCTTTGCACGCATCTCATTGGAGCAGCCCTCAGAGCCGAAAAGTCCGAGGCGAACATTAAGCTCGCGGCAGTCGATTCCGATGTCGTTTGCAACCTCTGCGATGTAAAGCGCATAGGAAGGTGTGGAAACAAGCGCGGTAGTACCAAAGTCGCGCATAAGCTTAAGCTGCTTTTCAGTATTACCTGTGGATGTGGGGACAACGGTAGCACCGATATTTTCAAGACCGTAATGAAGTCCCAGCGCACCGGTAAAAAGACCGTAGCCGAATGCTATCTGCACAATATCGTCAGAGGTAGCACCTGCGGCAACAACAAGTCGGGACACACATTCTGTCCACATCTTCATATCGTTCTTCGTATATCCTACGACAGTAGGATTACCTGTAGTACCCGACGAGGCGTGCAGACGGACGATCTCTTTTTTATCGACTGCAAAGAGTCCAAAGGGATATGTATCACGGATGTCGTCCTTGGTAGTATAAGGAATATACTGAATATCCGACAGAGCCTTTATCTTATCCGCGGTAACACCCGCTTCGTCAAGCTTCTTTTTGTAAAAGGGCACGCGGTTGTAGCAATAATCAACCAGCTTTTTTAATTTTTCAAGCTGGAGTCTTTCAAGCTCCGCGCGATCCATTGTTTCTATCTGTTCCTGCCAAAACATATCATAATGACCTTTCTTTTGCATATTTATAATCTATTATAATATAATTCAGAAAAAAAGTCAAGGCAATTCGACTATTTTGCAAAAATTCCTTATCAGCGTAAAAACCAAAAGGATATCAGCGTCTCCCCAACGCATATCTCACCCATTTGCGGCCGCCTAGCACAAAAAGCAGAATTTTTGTGATTACACTGATATTATTACGTAAAATTTATTCTACCCCCTCTATTGACAAACGGTAATTTATGCGATATACTATAATAGTATAATTATGTTCCGAAAACAGGTGAGAAATTGAAAAAAAGAATTATATGCCTGATGCTTGCGGGTATACTCGCTGTATTTATTGCTCCGGGCACACTCAGCGGCTCATCAAAAAGCTCCCTCTCTTCGCTTGAGGACAAGCTTGCCGCCGCCACCGCCCAGCGTGTATCTGCCGAAAAGGCACTTACAAACGCCGAGAGCAGCTATGCGGATGCCTTGCAGAAAAAACAGGTGATTGACCAAAAAATATATGCACTTAATCTTGAAATAGATGCGCTTGTCGCTCTCATTAGCGGCTACAACACGCAGATAGAAACGAAAAACTCGGAGATCGCCGCGCAAAACGAAAAGCTCGATGCGCAGTATCAGATGGTACGCGAGCGTATACGCGCAAAGCATGAGGACGGAAATATAGATTTTCTGTCAATACTGTTTGACACTGACGGACTTCGTGATATGTTCACTCAGGTGGACAGATTTATGTGTATGCTCGATTACGATGAGCGTCTGCTTAACACATACAATCTGGGACTTGACCGCCTTGAAGGACTGAGAAACGATCTCACATCCGAAAAAGCAGAGCTTGATGCTAAAATGAAGGCGCTGGCACTTCGCCGTGAGGAGCTTGATAGCGATCTTAAAGCGGCAAACAAGCTTGTGGCATCCACTGAAAACCGTCTTGCATCAGCCGAAGCTGATCTTGAATATATTGCCGCAGTAGAGCTTGAATACAGCAACAAGCGTGAGGAGCTTCTTGCGGAGCTTGCACGTACCACAAACGAGGCGTATGTGGGCGGTGAATTTCTCTGGCCGCTTGACGGAGCGTATACACGCATTTCCAGCGGATACGGATGGCGAATACACCCCGTAACCGGCAAACAGCAATTTCACAACGGCATTGACATTCCGGCACCTTACGGCACGGAAATATACGCCGTAAACGCCGGCACTGTTGTGGAATGCTCCTACAACTACGCCGACGGCTACTATATTACCGTAAGCCACGGCGGCGGTGTGGCGTCCTTCTACTCGCACCTGTCAAAGTACCGCGTCAAGGTAGGCGACAAGGTTACGAGGGGTCAGATAATCGCAAATGTTGGAACATCGGGCTACACCACAGGCGCACATCTTAATCTTAACATCTATGAAAACAATGCCCCTGTAAATCCTCTCTCCTATTTCGGCGGTTAATTGCCGCTGTGGCTGAGACAGTACATACAAATCTAAATTCCCGAAAGGACCTTAAATATATGTCAACCGACAGACAGAAAAAAATACGCAACTTTTCCATAATCGCACATATTGACCACGGCAAGTCCACACTCGCCGACAGAATACTTGAATACACCCGCACCGTTGCCACCCGTGACATGGAGGCTCAGCTTCTTGACAACATGGACCTTGAGCGCGAGCGCGGAATTACAATAAAGGCGCGTGCCGTAAGACTTGACTACAACGCTCCCGACGGCGAAGTATACGCGCTGAATCTTATTGACACTCCCGGTCACGTGGACTTCGGATACGAGGTTTCACGCTCACTTAACGCCTGCGAGGGTGCACTGCTTATCGTTGACTCCACACAGGGCGTTGAGGCGCAGACTCTTGCAAACGCATATCTTGCAATCGACAACGATCTTGAGATAGTACCCGTTATCAACAAGATTGACCTGCCGTCGGCTGACGTTGAAAAGGTACGTGCGGAAATTGAAGATATTATCGGTATACCTGCTGACGGCTGTCCTGCCGTTTCGGCTAAAGTCGGACTTAACATAGATCAGGTGCTTGACAAGATAATCTCCGACATCCCCTGCCCCGACGGTGACGAGAATGCTCCCCTGCGCGCACTTATTTTTGACTCCTACTATGACAGCTATCTCGGCGTTGTAGTAAATATCCGCGTGGTTGAGGGAACGCTCAAGGCAGGCGATACCATAAGGCTCATGAGCACAGGCGCACAGTTTGAAATAGTTGACGTTGGATATATGGCACCATTCGGACTGAAGTCCGCACAGATGCTTTCCGCCGGTGACGTTGGATACTTTACCGCATCCATTAAATCTGTGGGTGACACACGTGTGGGCGATACGGTTACTCTTGCCGCATCCCCTGCAAATGAGCCGCTTCCCGGCTTTAAGGAAGTGCGCCCCATGGTATTTGCCGGAATCTACCCTGCCGACGGCGCACGGTACGGAGACCTCAAGGATGCACTTGAAAAGCTTCAGCTTAACGATGCCGCGCTTACCTTTGAGCCGGAGACCTCGGCGGCACTTGGATTCGGTTTCAGATGCGGATTTCTCGGACTTCTTCACATGGAGATAATCGAGGAGCGTCTTGAGCGCGAATTTAATCTCGACCTTATCACCACCGCTCCCAGCGTTATTTACAACATTGACCTTAAAAACGGCGAGACGGTGCGAATCGACAATCCCTCAAACTACCCGAATCCCGACGAGATAGAAACGGCATACGAGCCGCTTGTAAAGGCATCCATCATCACACCGCCCGAATATGTTGGCGGACTTATGGAGCTTTGTCAGGACAGACGCGGCGAGTTTATAAACATGACCTACATTGACACCGACCGCGCCGAGCTTCACTACAATCTCCCCCTTAACGAAATAATCTACGACTTCTTCGATGCACTGAAATCCCGCTCCAAGGGATATGCTTCCCTTGACTACGAGCTTGCGGAGTATGTTCCCTCAAAGCTTGTGAAGCTTGGTATTCTCCTTAACGGCGATATCGTGGACGCGCTCTCGTTCATCGTACACGAGGAGAAGGCCTATGCAAGAGCACGCCGCATCTGCGAGAAGCTTAAGGACAACATTCCGCGCCAGCTTTTCGAGGTTCCGATCCAAGCGGCAATCGGCGGCAAGGTCATCGCACGCGAAACCGTAAAGGCGATGCGCAAGGACGTGCTTGCCAAGTGCTACGGCGGTGATATTACCCGTAAAAAGAAGCTGCTTGAAAAGCAGAAAGAGGGTAAGAAGAAGATGCGTCAGCTCGGCTCTGTAGAGGTGTCGCCTGAGGCATTTATGGCAGTCCTCAAGCTCTCGGACGAGGATTAAATGGACAGTCCCTCTCAGTCAGCTTCGCTGACAGCTCTCCCATAGGGAGAGCCTCACACTCTGAGAAATACGGTACGCCAAAATCCGTGACAGAGATGGCAAGCACGTACACAATTTCAACTAAAACACTGAAAGGACGACCGTAATGGTAAAAAAACCGCTCGGTTTATATATACACATTCCCTTCTGCCACGCAAAATGCGCCTACTGCGACTTCTATTCACAGTCGGGAGCAGGCGATGAGCTTATGCAGAGATATGTGGACTCGCTACTGCTCCAAATGGAGGACTATTCCACCGCGGCAAGAGAATATTCCGTTGACACGGTGTTTATCGGCGGCGGAACACCTACCGCCCTTCCCGTAAAGGCAATGAGCGACCTGCTTTCCGGTATTGACAGACATTTTAATCTTACAAAAAACGCTGAATTTACAATGGAAGCAAATCCTGCCACCGTAAGTCCGGCATCCCTTGCAAAATACCGCAAAATGGGTGTAAACAGGCTCTCAATAGGTCTGCAAAGCGCAAATTCCGACGAGCTTTCCGCTCTCTCCCGTATACACACCCGTGAGGATTTTGAGGCAAGCTACAAAGCGGCACGTCAGGCAGGATTTGAAAATTTAAGCGTCGATCTTATGTACGGCATCCCACTTCAGACCGCCGACAGCTTTCAGCGAAGCCTTGATTATGTGACCGCCCTTGACCCGGAGCATATCTCCGTATACGGTCTCAAAATCGAAGAAGGAACTCCGTTTCACCGCGTCAAGGACACTCTTATTCTTCCCGACGAGGATACGGAAGCGGATATGTATCTTGACTGTGTCCGTCACCTTAATGTCAAGGGCTACAGGCACTACGAAATATCAAACTATGCCCGTCCGGGATATGAGTGCCGCCACAATTTAAAATATTGGAACTGCGAGGAATATTTGGGTCTCGGTTGCGCAGCACACTCCTATTTTTCGGGTATGCGTTTCTCCATGAAGCGCGATCTCATGCTGTTTATCGACTCCATGGAAGCGGACATCACACGAGGCTCAATGATGAGCGGAGACGGGCTCTCTCTTGCGGAAGAACAGATAAAAAATGCCGCTCCCATTGACGAAATTTACACCGTTGCACCAAGTGAGCGAATCGGAGAGTACATCATGCTTCGCTTAAGGCTTGCCGAAGGCGTGTCCTCTTCGGAATTTCAGCATAGATTCGGCATGAACTTCGATGCCATCTACGGCAGACGGCTTAAAATATACATTGATAACGGATTCATGACCTACAACGGCGACAGATACGCTTTCACTCCCAAGGGAATGTATGTATCAAACTACATTTTATCGAATATACTCGATTTTGACGAGGAAAGCCGCATTGTGGTCGGTATTGCCGACGGAAGCGACAAAGCGTAACGTTTTTATAAAAATATTAACGAAAAGAGAATTTTACCATGATCGAACAGTTTTACACCGACCTTGACGGTCTTATCAGTATACCGTCCGTAGCCGAAAAAGGCGACGACACCTATCCTTTCGGCAAAAACTGCGCCGATGCCCTTGAATATACCTTAGCACTCTGCGAATCCTACGGTTTTCGCACTAAGAAATGCGGGAATATGCTTGGCTGGGCGGAGATAGGCGAGGGAGACGAGATGATAGGTATTCTCGCTCATCTTGACGTTGTTCCCGAGGGCTCAGGCTGGGACTATCCCGCATTCAAGCTGACCCGTACCACCGTTGACGGCGAGGAGCGTCTCTACGGACGCGGTGTCACCGACGACAAAGGTCCTGCGATGATGTGCATTTACGCTATGAAGGTACTCCTTAATTCCGGCGTAAAGCTTAACCGCCGCGTGCGTATTATCTTCGGTCTTACCGAGGAAAACGGCGAATGGGTGGATATGGCATACTACCGCGAGCATGAGGAGCTTCCCACATTCGGATTCACTCCCGATGCCGCTTTTCCCTGCGGCTATGCGGAAAAAGGTATTGCGATATTTGAACTTAAAATGCCCCTTTCCGAATCCGGCGTAGAGTCGGTTTCCGGCGGCGAGGCGCACAATATGGTGCCTGACTACTGCGAATGTGTCATTGACGGCAATAAGTTTTCTGCAACAGGTGTCAGTGCACACGGAAGCACCCCAAATGCAGGTGTAAACGCAATTATTGCGCTTATGAGCAAGCTTGTCTCTGACGGCATCCCCTGCCCCCTTGCTGAGTTTATCACCAAAAAGTTTGAAGTGGAGTGTGCCGGCAGAAATATCGGTCTTGAATCCTGGGACAGTGAGAGCGGAAGGCTCACACTTAATCTCGGCGTTATCGAAGTCCGCGGCGACGATGTGATAATGACTGTTGATATCCGTTATCCCGTAACAAAGAGCTATGAAAATATGCTTGCTATGCTTAAAGCCACCTGCAAGCAGTACGGCGTGACCGTCACCGAAGCAGGACACAATCCCCCCGTATTCATGGATAAGAACAGCAAGCTTATCACCACCCTTACCGATGTGTACAACGGCATTACAGGTGACGATGCAGAGCCGTTCTCCATGGGCGGCGGCACATACGCAAGAGCCATGCCAAACATCGTATCCTTCGGTCCGCATTTTGAAGGCTCGGCTTCAACGGAGCATCAGAAGAACGAATATGTGACCGTAAAGGATGTTGACAAAGCGGTACGCATATATGCGCAGACACTCTTTGCGCTTATGGAAGACTAATTTACAGCTAAAGGAGATCTTAGTTATGGGTTTTAATGAAAATCTGCGCGAATATGCGCGCGTTATCGCAAGTCTCGGCGTAAATGCTACGCCTGATCGTTATGTACTGCTTCGCTGTCCTATCGAAGCGGCAGAGCTTGGACGTCTTGTTGCCGAGGAATGCTACAAGCTTGGCGCAATTGATGTTATCATGCAGTGGAACGACGAGCGCTTTGCAAGAATCCGACTTGACAATGCCGCAAAGGAGCAGTTTGAGACCGTTCCCGAGTGGAGAGCGGAATCACAGAATTACTACGCACGCAAGGGATGCGTTGCAATATCCATTGTAGCGGAAGACCCCGACATTTTCGCAGGTGCTGACAGCGACAAGCTTATGGCATCGGCTCTTGCAGGCAAAAAGGCATTTGAGGAATTTTACCGCATAATGGACGAGGGCAATCTTCGCTGGACTGTGGTCGCATACCCCAACGAAGCATGGGCTAAAAAGGTATTCCCAAATGACACTCCTGCAAACGCAGTCAAGAAGCTGTGGGCGGCTATTTTCAAGACTGTCCGCATCGGACGCGGCGACACTGTGAAGAAATGGTGGCGTCATGACCGTATGTTAAAGCGTCGCGCAAGAGCACTTAACCGCGAAAAGTTCGTTTCGCTTCGCTACAAGAACTCCCTTGGTACAGATTTCACCGTAGGTCTTGTTGAGGGTCACATCTGGAAGGGCGGCTCTGAAAAATGTGTTGCCGGTAAGGTATATTTCCCCAATATGCCAACCGAGGAGATATTCACAATGCCTCACTGCGAAAAGGCAGAGGGCCGCGTTTATTCTTCCATGCCCCTCTCCTATCAGGGCGAGCTTATCGACAAATTTTATGTTGAATTTAAGGACGGCAAGGTAGTTTCCCACGGAGCGGAAGTGGGACTTCGTGCCCTTGACCGCCTGCTTAACACCGACGAAGGCTCACGCCGTCTCGGTGAAGTGGCACTTATTCCCTACGATTCCCCCATTTCAAATCTCGGCATACTTTTCTACAACACCCTCTTTGACGAGAACGCATCCTGCCATCTCGCGCTTGGCGAATGCTATCCCGACACCGTAAAGGGCGGCGAAAAGATGTCCAAGGAAGCTCTCCGTAAAAAAGGCGGAAACAACGACAGCGCAAATCATGTTGACTTTATGATAGGCACTGCTGACATGGAGATTATCGGAATCAAAGCCGACGGAACAGAAGTAAAGGTATTCGAAAACGGCAATTTCGTAATATAACTGCCGTAAAATAAAAGATGCGCCTTAGCGAGTAAATTTCGCTAAGGCGCAGTTTTGCATATGCCGTTCAATCCCCATCCGAGAAAACCGTCTCAACCACTCTGTCGCACCCGTCCGGCGAATACCGCCAGCGGTCTATATGCGTAATCTCGTCATGCACGATTCCCTCACTGCCTGCCGAAAGCGAGCGTGCGGCGTCGATTATCACAAGCTTTATCTTCATTCTTTCGGGAATAATATTTTTTATGTACACCGCCGCACACTGACCTACGGCAACGTCGCTTCGGTACTCCGCAAGACCTGCAAGATTCGGTGTAAGCTCCACGAAAACACCGTACGGCTCAACGCTTCTGACCCGTCCCGTTACAGTCTGACCTACGGAGAACAGCGCGGCATTCTCCTCCCATGTACCAAGCAGTTCCCTGCCTGTAACGTATACTCTTGTTGGAAGTCCCTCGTCATTTTTATCCATGCTTCGCACGACCACACGAAGCTCACCGCCAATCGACAGTCTATCCCCGGGATGGGATATCCGTGAAACGGAGATGGAATCTATAGATAGCAACGATACGATTCCGCAGCCGATATCAACAAACGCACCGAAATGCTCGATGTGTGTTACCTTTGCCGGAATCACGTCACCTGCACGAAGCTGTGCAAGATAACTTTTTGTACACTCAAGCTGTGCGGCGCGGCGTGAAAGCTTTATTATAGGTGCTCCCACACGCTTTCGCTCTACCGAAATCACCTTAAAGCATACGGGTTTCCCGACTCTTGTAATCACCGCTATATCTTTTACACCCTCA
This sequence comes from Candidatus Flemingiibacterium sp., assembly GCA_045636145.1. Taxonomy (GTDB): domain Bacteria; phylum Bacillota; class Clostridia; order Oscillospirales; family CAG-272; genus Flemingiibacterium. The sequence continues at coordinate 37,020 of JAZTWV010000010.1, read as the reverse complement.
CCGAAGGTAAGCTGTACCTCGTCCTTCTCTATAATACCCGTAAATTCACCAAGCTCCACAGTCAGCTCGTGTCCTCCGCCCGCTTTGGAAGCAATCCCTTCAAGTATGCGGCCCTCCTGCATGGCGCGCTCTATTCCCTCGATGCTTTCGGTGTATTCTCGATTTTCGTCGCTCATTAAAAGTGTTCCTTCGGTATAATATCCTTTTTGCATTGCTCTGTCCTCCGTTTTTTGTTATACGCTATATTCTATGGGACAAAGTCCTGCAATATTACCGAAATGAAAAAACAACTTATGCGGCGTGTTGACAAATCGACGCGTTCATGGTAAAATACTGTTATAATTACACGCTTATTTTGGAGAAATATATGTTTATTGAAGAACGCCATGCCGCGATTCTCACAATGCTTGAAGAAAATGGGAGCATTACAACCCATGATATACAAAGTAAATTTAATGTAAGCTACGACAGTGCCAAGCGCGATCTGCGCATTCTTGAAGAACAGGGACAGCTTAAGCGGACTCACGGCGGTGCGATCCCAAAAGACGGAAAGTTTATGGGGATGCCAAAGCGCACTCACGACAGCGCGTCAGATGAAAACGCGCCATACGTGTGCACACGCGCACTTGATCTTATCTCAGAGGGTGACACCGTTTATCTCCCGAGCGGCGAGCTTGGAGCACATATTGCAAAGAATCTGCCGGATAAATGCAGTCTGTCTGTTGTTACAAACAGCATCCCTGTCGCCGAATCACTGAGACGGCGCGGCGATGTAAATATAATAATGCTTGGCGGTGCCGCAGACAGCGATGGGCTATGCACAGACTTTTTCGCAGTGGAAATGCTTAAAAGACTTCGTATAAGCAAGGCTTTCATCACCTCGGATATGATATCGCACGAATTTGGAATTTCTTTCGAATCAGCTTCAATGATACCGTTTCTATCAGCGCTTATCGAACATTCTGCAAGCGTTATTGGACTGTATCCACAGAAAAAGGTTGGCGGATGTGCGGCATTCTCCGTCTGCCCTGTGTCAAAGCTTGATGTGCTTATAACAGACGCGGCACTCGGCGAAGCTATTGCGGAATACAAAAAGCAAGGCGTCAAGCGGATAATCTGCCTGTAAGGCATAAAAACAGCGGCAGGATATCCTGTCGCTGTTTTTATATAGAAATTAAAGGAGATCGAATTTGTAGCCAACGCCCCAAACGGTCTTGAGCACCCATTTGTCGGACACGCCCTCAAGCTTTTCACGCAGACGCTTAACGTGTACGTCAACGGTACGGGAGTCGCCGAGATAGTCAAAACCCCAAACCTTGTCAAGAAGCTGATCGCGTGTAAATACACGGTTGTAGTTGGATGCGAGGAAGTAAAGAAGCTCCAGCTCCTTCGGGGGAATGTCCACGGACTTGCCCTTCAGCTTAAGCTCGTACTTCTGACGGGAAATCTCAATGTTATCAAATTTGATTGTCTCGTCGTCGTTCTGATTATCGCGCGCGCTGTAGCGGCGAAGCACAGCCTTGACACGTGCGGAAAGCTCCTTTGTCTCAAAAGGCTTTACCATGAAATCATCGGCACCAAGCTCAAGTCCCAGCACCTTATCAAAAACTTCGCCCTTTGCGGTAAGCATGATTATCGGCTTTGAAGAAACCTCGCGAATCTCGCGGCATACCTGCCAGCCGTCCTTCTTCGGAAGCATGATGTCAAGAAGAACGAGATCAGGCTCGTACATTTTAAAGAAGCTGACACCCTCGGCACCGTCATTGGCGGTCTTTACCTCGTAACCCTCGTTTTCAAAATAGAGGCGCAGAAGGTCGCAGATATTAAGGTCGTCATCGACCACAAGAATTTTTGTCGGCATAGCTATTATACTTCCTTTCATAAGTGATTTACACGATTTTGATTGTTATATTTGTGACAATGTGCACAGTTTTCTGTTCACAATTTCACGATTCTGTCAAATTATTAATTTCGTCAAAAATCTAACCATATTCATTATATCACCCCTTCGTGTTTTTGTCAAGGTGCTAAGGTGAAGATTGTATGAATTTATTGCCAATTTTTATACCCTGAAGTGATATGTTTTTCACAATCGACTTTTCTGTACAAGAAAATTCCAAAAGAAAATCCCGATTTCTCTTGAAAAATCCTAAGAGATGTGGTATAATATTGCAGATAATGAATATTTGACACTGATAAGGAGATAACATACATGAAACTTGGTATAGTCGGACTTCCTAATGTGGGCAAGTCTACCCTTTTTAACGCAATCACCAATGCGGGCGCGGAATCCGCAAACTACCCCTTCTGCACCATCGACCCCAATGTGGGCGTTGTAGCTGTACCGGATGCAAGACTTGATAAGCTTGCCGAAATGTACAACCCTGAAAAATACACCCCTGCTGTTATCGAATTTGTTGACATTGCAGGACTTGTTAAGGGCGCATCTAAGGGTGAGGGTCTCGGAAACAAATTTCTCTCCCACATCCGCGAGTGCGATGCTATTATCCACGTAGTTCGCTGCTTCGAGGATTCCAACATCATCCACGTTGACGGCTCTATTGACCCCATGCGCGACCTTGAAACCATCAACATGGAGCTTATTTTCGCGGACATCGAAATGCTTGAGCGCCGTATTGACCGCGTAAAAAAGGCAATGAAGGGCGACAAGTCACTTGGCGCTGAGCTTGAGCTGCTTGAGCGCGTTATGGCTGAGCTTGCAAACGGCAAGTGCGCTCGCGCGGTTGAATACACCGAGGACGAGCTTGCTCTTATGAACGAATCACAGCTTCTCTCAATGAAGCCGGTTATTTACGCCGCAAACATCTCCGAGGATATGATCGGCAGTGATATGTCGGACAACGCAGGCTATCAGCGTCTTGCCGAATACGCCGCTTCCGAAAAGGCGGAGATCATGCCTATCTGCGCCGGTATCGAAGCTGAGATCGCTCAGCTTGAGGGCGAGGAGCGCGCAGAATTTCTCGCTGACCTCGGAATCGCAGAAAGCGGTCTTGACCGTCTTATCAAGGCAAGTTATGCCCTTCTCGGTCTTATTTCCTACCTCACCGCAGGTCCAAAGGAAGTGCGTGCCTGGACCATCACCAAAGGTACAAAAGCTCCTCAGGCGGCAGGTAAGATTCACTCCGACTTTGAGCGCGGCTTTATCAGAGCCGAGATCATAGGCTTTGACGAGCTTATGGCGTGCGGCACAATGGCAGCGGCAAAGGATAAGGGCCTTGTTCGCAGCGAGGGCAAGGAATACGTTATAAAAGACGGCGACATCGTACTGTTCAGATTCAACGTATAAATTTGTAAAGCAAAAAGCACCGATGCACATCGTCTTACGGTACAACGTGCATCGGTGTTTTAATAATCAGCCAAAACTCGGTTTGTTTATTTCACAGGAACCTTGATAATAACTTTTTTGGATTTGCCGTCGCCGCATCCGGGCATATGAGCGTCCATTGGAGCGAATACTGCAAAATCACCGGGCTTAAGGGTGAAGAATACGCCCTCGCCCTCGTGAAGTGCATAGTCACCCTCTGCATCGTACTCTTTAGTAACCTTAAGAGTGTCAATATCCGCGTATCCGATAACCTCTGTGCCATCGTATACATATTGGATGTCGATATACTTCTTATGGGTCTCGAATACACCCTCGCTTATGGGTTTCTGTGTGTTTACCTCGCATACGTTATAATATGCGCCGTCGGAGAGCTCGTGTCTTCCGAGAGGAGTGTCAAGCGTGATGGTCTTAAGCACCTCGATGTACTTGTCAAGAGCTTCGCTTCCGAGACCGCAGGAGCGGAATGTTTTAATATTACCGAAAATCATTTTTATGTATCCTTTCGTAAAATAAAATTTAGCAATTACAATTATATCACCCTTTTTCCCCTTTGTCAAGGCATGATGTAATTATTTAGCACCGCAGTTTGTCTTGTTGTATTCCTAAATTCTAAAATAAAGACAGACTATTGACGAAAAAGAAAAAATATGGTACAATAAACACATAAATTATACATATTAGGGAGAGACACCGTTATGAAAATTGCTCTTATAGCACACGACAAAAAGAAAAATGAAATAATAGAACTCGCCAAGAAATACAAGGATGTCCTTGAGGGAAACGAGCTTTACGCCACCGGCACTACAGGTACTCTTATCATGGGCGAGACCGGACTTTCAATTCACCGCATGAAAAGCGGTCCTCTTGGCGGCGACCAGCAGATAGGCGCTATGCTTGCAATGGGTGAGCTTGACCTTATTATTTTCCTGCGTGATCCACTGACAGCACAGCCTCACGAACCTGACGTTTCCGCGCTTCTCAGACTTGGCGACGTTCAGAAGATACCGCTTGCTACTAATGCAAGCTCTGCCACCATAATGCTCGAAGCGTTGAAGAACAAAACATTTTTAGTATAAACACAGGGGAGATGTACTCGTCTCCCCTGAAATCATTTAATATTACCGTAAATGGCACTCAGCCGTCGCATGGTCGCCTCGCGCCCGAAGCAAGCTTCGCTTCCGATACTCCCTGCTTTGGGCTGTATCGCTTGCACGTTCTCGCATAGTGAGAACGTGCTCTACCCATATTGATCCCGAATTGGTTCACTCCGCAAAAGGGCGGTGTTCGAGCCGTCCGACTGCAAAGCAAAAGAAAAAGGAACGGATGAACCGTTCCTTTTTCTTTTGGTCGGAGTGAGGTGATTCGAACACCCGACCTCTTGGTCCCGAACCAAGCGCTCTACCAAGCTGAGCCACACCCCGATACTGCTGCCGTTTTCGCAACAGTAGTATTATACCAAACATTCGTGCTTTTGTCAAGAGGTTTTACGAAAATTAGAGAATTTTCGAAAAAAGTTGTAAAACACACGTGCCGCTGTCTTAAAAAAAGACAACGGCACCAAGTAAAATCATTTCTTTAAAAACAGCACACCAAGAGTGTTTCTGCCGCAGTGGGATGATATGGTACAGCCTGCGCGAGTCACGCATATCTCCCCAAAATAGCCAAGCTCTCGCACCTCATTGACACAAGCCTCAACTATGTCGGGATCGCAGCCTGCATGGGTCACAAATACGCGTCCGGGGTCGATAGAATCAAGCTCAGAGAGCTGATCGGCAACATATTTCTTGATTGATATGGAAAATTTGCCGCGGTACTTCTTTCCCACCGCCATTTTTCCGCCGTCAACGTAAATACAGGGCTTTAACTGCAAAAGATTTGCACCGAATGCCGCAAGAGCCGAGCATCTGCCGCCTTTATAGAGAAATTCAAGGTCGTCCACCATAAAAGATGCCGACACAAGGGCGGTAAGTCTTTCGCACTCCTCTGCGATCTCCAAAGCACTCTTCCCTTCCGCCGCCATCTCTGCGGCGCGCATCACAAGAAGTCCTCCGCCTGTTGAAAGGTTGCGAGTATCTACAACATAGACATCCTCATACTCCTTCGCCGCAAGTCTTGCATTATTAAAGGTCGAGGACATGTCTGAGCTTATGGTAAACACTACAACGGCGTTTCCACGCTCGGTTTCAGCCTTAAAAAATGCGTCAAACTCCGACACGTTCACCGCCGCTGTCTTTGGGAGCTCACCGGTTTTCTCGTAGTGCGCATATATATCATCCGGCGTAACATCAACGCCGTCACGGAATTCATTTGTACCAAGGTGCACGGTAAGGGGAAGAATCGCAATACCGTATTTTTCAATTAAATCAGATGTAAGATCGCAGGTACTGTCACTTGCGATTATCACTTTCTTATTCATTGTCTTTGAGTCTCCTGAAATTCATGCCTTACGGGCTGCCGCAAAAGCGACAGCCCGACGTTTTTATTTCATATTATGGCTCTTGTAGAATTCCACATACTGATAGAGCATCTCAGCGGTGGTTTCTATACCGAGTCTTGAGGAGTCAACTGCAAGATCGAAGTTTTCCAGCTTGCCCCACTTCTGACCGGTGTAGTAGTTGTAATAATTTGCACGGCGCTTGTCGGTCTTCACAATAATGTCCTTTGCCTTATCGGGAGTAACGTTGTGAAGCTCGGCAATATGCTCTGCACGGAAGTCCATGGGTGCGTATATGAAGAGCTTGATCAGATTCGGATATCCGCGAAGCACATAGTCGGCGCATCTTCCGATGAACACCGCAGGTCCTTCGTCGGCAAGCTCCTTGATGATGTCCGACTGTGTAACGAACAGCTTATCGTTTATAGGCATATCAAATGCAACTCCTGCATTTCCGCCCCAGAAGGAGCTGCCCATAGCCAGCGTATAAAGAAGGCTGTTTGTAGCCTTTTCATTTGCTTCTTCTACAACATGGTGCGCCATGCCGCTCTTCTGTGCCGCAAGGGATATAAGCTCGTTGTTGTAAAACTTAATTCCAAGCTTCGCCGCAAGTTCTTCGCCGATATGACGTCCCGCGCTTCCGTACTGTCTTCCGATCGTGATAACTAAATTAGAGTTCATAACGTACCTCCTACTGTTTCTATTGGTATTATTATACACTATTTTTTACCAAAATGCAATAGGTTTTTGTAAACTTTTTATCCTAGACCGGAAATCAGTCCTTTATGACGATTTCAGTGGTGTACGGAAGAGTGAAAACGAATTCACAGTTTTCACCGTATACGCTCTTTACCCATATTTCTTCATCGTGAGCATCAATTATGGTCTTGGCGATATACAGACCGAGTCCCACACCGCTCTTGTCAAGTCCGCGGCTCTTGTCGCTCTTGTAGAATCGCTCAAACACAAATGGAAGCTCATCGGCAGGAATACCCACGCCCTCGTTGTAAACCGAAATGTACACTCTCTGCTCACGTTCAATGATACTTATTCTGTACACGCCGCCTTCCTTCGAGAATTTCACAGCGTTGTCGCAGATATTGTAAAGTATCTGATAAATGGCATCGCGGTCGGCATACACTGTCATTTTATCGTGCTGGCAGTCAAATTCCACCTCAAGATGCTTTTCTTCTATCTTCTGCTCAAATGAGATAAGTATAAGCCGTGCCATTTCGCATATATCAAAGGCGGATTTGGTGAATTTTCGCTCTCCCGCCTGAATGCGAGTAATATCAAGAAGACTTGCCACAAGTCTCGCAAGACGTCTGACCTCGGTACGGATAACGTCAAGATAATATTCGTGCTTTTCCTTAGGTATTGTACCGTCAAGAATACCGTCAATAAATCCGGAGATTGTGGTCATGGGAGTGCGCAGGTCGTGTGAAACGCTGGAAAGAAATGTGCGGCGCATATCCTCAAGCTTCGCCATAGACGCCGCCATGTTGTTGAACGCCGTAGCAAGCTCTGCGACCTCGTCTCTTCCTTTTACCGGTACACGCACGTCAAATTTTCCCGCCGCAAAGCTTTTTGCCGCCTTTGACATCTTTTTTAAAGGATCAATTATCTTTTCACTGATAAAGTATATGGCAACAAGAGCCGCAAGCATCACAAGAAGGCAGGAAAGCACCACGGTTTTGATAAGGCTCTCAATAAGTGCCTCCATTTGACGTGAAGCGGAAGTAGCTACCGCCGCTCCCACAATTCCGCCGTCCTTCCCGAGGATCGGCATAATATAGGTAAGATGCTTACCGTCGAACACACCGCCAAGGTCGCCGATATATTCTTTTGCCGCCCCATCAGTAAGACTTTCCATAATATCAAGCGGCACACCGGAACCGATATATCCTACCACCACATCTCCGTCAACAGCAAGGCAGGAACCGTATTCGTCCACAACAAATGCAACAACATCCTGATTATATTCAGCCATAGCTGAGAGGAGCTGTTCTATTCCCTCTCTGTTGTAGTATACGAACTGATTAAAATCATCAGCATCGCTGTCAATAAACATTTCTTCAACAGTACGGGAGACGACCTCCGATGTGCGGAGCACGGTATCCGATTTTGCATCGGCAGAGTAGCTGTCCACCATACTGCATAGAATCACGGTGAGCATGAGAAAGCTTACTACGATTATGAGCATGAATGCCGTAATGTATTTTGTAAATACGCTTTTGAACATCGGCGTTTCCTTTCTGTTTGGATTCGTCCTTTTCTATAGGAAAATTTTATAACTAATACACTATACAAACACTGAACGATTCATATATATTTTTCCATAGTGAGATGAATTATTCCTTCTTCCAAATACTCATCGGAAACAATTGTAAAACCCAATTTTTCATAAAATGCCACTGCCTGTTTTTGTGAATGAAGACAGATTTTTTTACACCCGAAATGCTTTTTTATTTCTTGTATACTTTGTGTCATAAGCTTTTTGCCAAAACCTTTTCCGTGCTCTAAAGTCAACACTCTGCCGACAGTTACTTCATCGGCACCTGTTCTGAAAGCCCTCAAATATGCCGTTACTCTTTTCCCATCAGAAAAAAAGCAGTGCAGACTCTCTTTATCTCTGTCGTCCATATCCTGACAAATAATGTTTTGTTCCAGCATAAAAATCTCGGATCTTGATTTTAAAATTTCATATAATTCATCGGTTGAAAGCTCTGAAAATGTTTTTGAAATAAATTTCATACACTGTCACCTCTCTTTTGGTCAACCTTTTTATGCTCGTATCAAGTTGGGGCAAAAAATTATCAATTCCAAAGCCAAAACCGCATATTTCCCGAAGTTAATAGGTCAATTTGTAATCATACAAATTTTTCAAATCTTCGTACAAACTTTCAAACTCGCTGTTATCAATCAGCTCAGCTCTTGCAAACCGATAAAGCATCGGACGCATCCCCTGAGCAGGAGAAGACAATAAATGTTTAGCAAAATAAATTGAAATTGCATTTTGAACATCAATCGCAAGAAATGCACCAGCAGCACCGCCCCAACCGAAATCACCATACATTTCATCACCTTTGGGACAACGCACTCCCAAACCATAACCATAGGAATCTTTTAACCAGTATGTCACTTTTTGCTCGTCGGTTAAACGATCTCTTGTCATCAATTTAACCGTTTCCGGTTTTAAGAGCGTATATGTACGAAGTCCCTCTAAAAACTTTATGTAATCATCAACAGTTGAAATACCACCAGCACCGCCCGAAGCATATTCAGTACCCATTTTATAGTAGGATATGGGCTTTCCAATATTAACAGCTTTGCCATCTTCAAACCTATATTGAGGTGCAATGGTATCTAGCTCTGTATCAGGCAACATAAACGTTGAATCATTCATTCCAACAATATCAAAGATATTCTTTTTCACATAGTCTTCAAATTTTTCACCGGATATCACCTCAACAAGAGCCGCTAAAACATCATGGCACAAACTATATTCCCACCTGTCACCGGGTTCAAAAAGCAGCGGTTCTTTTGAGAGGTACTTCATTACTTCACGCGTGGGACACTTTCCATTGGTATCTTCAACCGCCTTTATAAGGTGAGGTGAGGAACATTTATAGGAAAAACCCGCTGTCATTTCAAATAGATGCTTTATTAGAATTGGTTTTTCTGCCTTTTTAATGCCATCATCGGTTTTAACCGTCATTTCTTCGAATTCGGGCATATAGCAAGAAAGCTTATCATCGAGAGAAAACAGACCTTTTTCCCACAACTGCAAAGCCGCCGTACAAGTTATAACCTTAGAGCAGGAATAAATATTGTATCTTTCATTTCCGCTTATTTTAATCTTCTTTTCAATATCACTATAGCCATTCATATATCGAAGCACGCATTCTCCGTCTTTATAAATCGCCAAATCAAATCCGGGAACGCCAAGTTCAAGAAATGAATCACAAAATTCTTTTAATTTTTCAAACATTGTATTTTCTGTCTTTCTCCAAAATTCATCATAAAATATCTCTAAAACAAATTAACTGTCTATATGCTAAATTCACGCCACAAAGCAATTCATTGAGCTTGCATATCACTCGCATTATAGCATAAAAAACGGAAAAAGTCAAGCATACATACCAAATTGCGTATGCAAAAAAAGAGATTCCACCGCATGATGAAGCGGTGGAATCTGTGAAACAACTTTATCTTGCGATTCTTCCTGTACCGTCGCCGCCGATAAGCTTTTCAACTTCGTCAACGGATACAAGATTAAGGTCGCCGTTTATTGTGTGCTTAAGGCAGGATGCGCCAACAGCAAATTCAAGAGCAGACTTTGCATCCGGCTTTGTTGCAAGTCCGTAGATAAGACCGCCGGCAAAGGAGTCGCCGCCGCCAACTCTGTCAACGATATCGGTGATATCGTAAACACGGCTGCGGTAAAATTCCTTGCGGTCATTTATGCAGGCAGACCAGAGATTGCGGTTTGCGGACTTGGACTCACGCAGAGTAATTGCAACAGTCTTAACATTTGGGTACTGCTCGAATACCTTCTCTGTGATCTCCTTGTAGCAGTTAAGGTCGATCTCGCCAAGCTCAGGCTTGTTGGAGGAGGAGATTCCGAGAGCCTTCTGGCAGTCTTCCTCGTTTGCGATAACAACGTCTATGTACTTTGTAAGCTCCGGCATAACCTCGTCTGCACGCTTGCCGTACTTCCAAAGCTTAGCTCTGTAGTTAAGGTCAATAGAGGTGGTGACGCCAAGCTCCTTCGCAGCCTTAAGAGCGCGGATAGCTTCGTCTGCAATATCCTGAGAAACCGCAGGAGTGATACCGGTTACATGAAACCACTTAGCCTCTGCAAGGATAGCTTTCCAATCGAAGTCGCCTTCCTTGATGTTTGCAAATGAAGAATCTGCACGGTCGTAAATAACCTTCGAGGGACGCTGGCAAGCACCGGTCTCAAGGAAGTAGATGCCCATTCTGCCCTTGGTACGTTTGATGTCGGAAACATCAACGCCGTACTTGCGTATCTCACGAAGGCAAGCAGTTCCAACATCGTTATCCGGAAGCGCGGTAACGAATTTTGCATCAAGACCGTAATTTGCAAGAGTTACGGCAACATTTGCCTCACCGCCTCCGAAGGTAGCTTCAAGGGTGGGGGACTGAAAAAGACGGTCGTATCCGTGAGACTTAAGTCTTAACATTATCTCACCGAAGGAAACAAACTGATTTTTCATGTTATTGTACTCCTTTATATTTTTCCGAGTGCGGAAATATTTTCACAAGTACAGTATAACATATTCACCTGCGGATTTCAATACGTTTTTTACCCATTTTTTGTCTGTTCTTATGTTTTTCGCCCACAGAATCAGCCTATAAAATCAAACTCTACATCGTAGATGTTTACCGTATCTCCATCCTCGCAGCCTTTGGCTGTAAGTGCGTCGATAACTCCGCTCTGGCGAAGTATGCGCTGGAAGAACGCCACAGATTCGCGGTCCCCGAAGTTAACGGAATCAATAAGCTGCATGAGCCATTCGCCCTCAACATAGTAAACGCCGTTAACGTTATTTACGGTAATTTCACGCTCGCCGTCCGGCATCTCATGCTCCGGCACAGCCTCAGGCTCGTATACAGTAAGAGGCGGAAGCTCGGAGAGAAGCTCCGCGGTGCGGTACATAAGCTCATCCACACCCTGTCTCGTTGCGGCGGAAATATAGAAAAGCTCACAGCCAAGCTCGTTTTTGATGTACTCTTCAAGCGCATCAAGGTCCACCGCTTCACGATCACAGGCATCAAGCTTGTTTGCGGCAAATATCTGCGGACGGGATGCAAGCGCCGGGCTGTAACGTTCAAGCTCCGCATTTATCTTCTTTATGTCGTCAACAGGGTCACGCCCCTCCATGCCGGACACATCCACAACGTGGATAAGAAGCCTGCATCGGTCAACGTGGCGGAGAAAATCGTGTCCGAGACCTGCGCCGTCCGCGGCACCCTCGATAAGTCCCGGTATATCCGCAATTACAAATCCGTCCTCACCGTTTTTAACCACCCCCAGCTGAGGTGCGAGAGTTGTGAAATGGTAGTTTGCAATCTTCGGGCGCGCCGAGCTGACTACCGACAGAAGTGAGGATTTTCCAACATTCGGAAAACCTACAAGTCCCACGTCCGCAAGCATCTTAAGCTCCAGCGTTACATCCGCCTCCTGACCCTTGAGTCCGGGCTTTGCAAAACGAGGTATCTGCCTTGTAGGGGTGGCAAAATGCTTGTTGCCCCATCCGCCGCGTCCGCCTTTCATTGCAACATATGGCTCGCAGTCGGACATATCCTTTATGATACGTCCGGTCTTGGCATCGCGTATAACTGTTCCCGGCGGAACGAGGATTACAGTGTCCTCGCCATTCTTTCCGTGGAACTTCTCCGTACCGCCGTCACCGCCGTTTTCGGCGATAAATTTGCGCTTGTAACGGAAAGCAAGAAGCGTGTTTGTGCCCTCGTCTATTTTAAAGATGATATTGCCGCCGTTTCCGCCGTCTCCGCCGGAAGGACCTCCCTCGGCAACATATTTTTCGCGGTGAAAGGCAACGCATCCGTTGCCTCCGTCACCTGCTTTTATGTGTATTGTAACGTTATCTATAAACATCGTCATTATCCTCCAAAATATAAGTTACATCGAAAAACTGTGCGGCAAAAGCTCCGACAGTCTGTATTTACGTATTTCCCCGTTTTCACCTGCACATATAACGTCCATATCGCCAAATTCCGCAAGTGCCTGCCGGCATATGCCACAGGGGGTAATGGATACGTCCGCACCAACACACGCCACAGCAACAAATTCGCGCTCGCCTGCCGCAAGTGCCGCACCGAGAGCCACACGCTCGGCACAAGTCCCTGCCCCAAAAGCGGCGTTTTCAAAATTAGCACCCGTGTATATTTTTCCTCTAGCCGTAAGCACTGCCGCCCCCACTTTGTAGCCCGAATAGGGTGCATATGCATTCTCACGTGCAGTCCGTGCGGCTGATATAAGCTGATTTTCAAGTTTACTGTCCATCATTCACCAACCTGACAAGGGTTTCTTCATCTATTACGGTAACTCCAAGCTGTTCTGCCTTGGTAAGCTTTGAGCCGGCATCACTGCCTGCAACAACGTATGAGGTTTTCTTCGAAACCGAAGAGGACACCTTGCCTCCGTTAGCCTCTATAAGCGCCGCCGCCTCATCACGCTTCATTGTGGGAAGCGTTCCTGTCAGAACAAAAGTAAGTCCCGCAAGACGGTCACTGCTCTTCTTTGATTCGTAAACGCTTACGACTCCAAAGCTTCTAAGCTCGTCGATAATGCGTCTTGTATCCTCCTGCATAAAGAAATCCACAATATATTTGGCGGTTATCTCTCCAACATCCTCAATTTCGCAAAGCTCATCCGCAGTTGCCGAAAACAGCGCTTCGATATCACCGAAATGTGCCGCCAGAACCTGCGCCGCCTTAGCACCTACCTGGCGTATTCCGAGAGCATATATGAGTCTTGCAAGACCTGCCTGCTTCGATGCTTCAATGGCAGAAATGAGATTATCTGCACTTTTTTCGCCCATACGCTCAAGGGGAATGATCTGTTCGCGGCGAAGTTTGTAAAGATCGGAAATATCGCAAACAAGACCCTCTTTATTGAGAAGCGCAATAAGGCTTGGACCCATTCCGTCGATGTTCATGGCATCCTTTGAAGCAAAATGGGTGAGATTGCGAAGAAGCTGTGCCGGACAAGCCGCATTTGTACAGCGGTACGCCGCAGTTCCCGACTGACTGTCGTCATCTGCATCGGCAATGATGTGTCCGCCGCAGGACGGGCAGGTTTTGGGCATATGGAACTGCCGCTCAGCCCCCGTTCTGTGCTCCTTTACCACCGAAACCACCTCGGGAATTATATCTCCGGCTTTTCTCACAATAACCGTGTCGCCGATCATGATATCGCGCTCACGGATGAAATCAAGATTGTGAAGCGTTGCCCGTGAAACCGTAGTTCCTGCAAGCTGTACCGGTTCAAGAACTGCGTTTGGCGTAAGCACGCCTGTTCTGCCCACCTGTATTACTATATCTGTAAGCTTTGTAGGCTTTTCTTCCGGGGGATATTTGTATGCCACCGCCCATTTCGGGGTTGAGGTGTTCTCGCCCACGGTATTTCGAAGAGACAGCGAATTTATTTTGATAACAGCACCGTCAATGCCGAAAGGCAGTTCTTCCCTCGCCTCTCCGATGCGTGTAATTGCATCTATAACCTCGTCCGCCGTTTTTACCACAGAAAACTCGGGAAGCACGCAAAATCCGATACTGCGAAGCCATTCAAGGCTCTCGCTGTGAGTTGTAAAGCTTTTTGAGCCACCCTGATAGTTGAAAACAAAAATATCAAGTCCGCGTGATGCCGTAACTTTGGAATCAAGCTGACGGAGTGTACCCGCGGCGGCATTTCTGGGATTTGCAAACAACGCTTCTCCCTCAGCCTCCCTTGATTCGTTAAGCTTTTCAAATCTTGCCCGGGACATATACACCTCACCGCGCACCTCAACATATGGCGCGTCCGTATCTATTGTAAGCGGTATCGTGCGAACAGTGCGGAGATTCTCTGTCACGTCCTCACCTACTCTGCCGTCGCCTCTGGTAGCACCTCTGACAAATTTCCCGTCCTCGTAAACAAGGGACACCGAAAGTCCGTCGATCTTGCATTCCACCGTAAATTCGCAGTCAGGGTCATAGGCTTTCATACGTGCAACAAATGCTCGTACTTCGTCGTAGTCGAATACATCCGAAAGACTGCCCATGGGAACATTGTGCTCCACCTTACTAAAGCTGTCAAGCGCTTTGCCGCCAACGCGCTTTGTAGGGGAATTTGGATCGGCAAGCTCCGGATGCTCCGCCTCCAGCGCCACAAGCTCGTAAAAAATCTTATCGTAATCATAATCGGATATGGAAGGGGCATCAAGCACATAGTAAAGGCGCGAGTGATGTTCAATAAGCCGTGCAAGCTCTTTCATGCGTGCCGCCGTATCGTAAGTGTTCATAAATTGTGATCATCCCTTCCGAAATAAATTTACCGCCCTTTCGGGGACTAAGAAATCAACCGCTTTTGGTACATTTCTTTTATTATAACATAAAAGCGTGGGAAATAAAAGAGTTTTTTAAAAAATCTTTCAAAAATATGGCGAAACGATTGACAACAGGTAAAAAAATTGATACAATATAATGGTATAGTTATGTCACCGGAAAACATCGTGACAGAAATCAAATTCCACCAAATTAAAGAAAGGAAACACCATGAAAACAAAAGCAATACGCCTATACGGTGAAAACGATCTGAGACTTGAGGAATTCGAGCTTCCGGAAATAAAGGACGACGAAATCCTCGCTCATATAATTTCCGACAGTATATGTATGTCCTCCCACAAAGCGGCGATGCAGGGTGCAAAGCACAAGAGAGTACCTGATGACTGCGCGCAGAACCCAATCATCCTCGGTCACGAATTTTGCGGCACTATCGTAAAAGTAGGCAAAAAGTGGCAGGATAAATTCAAGGAGGGCGAAAAATTCGCAATCCAGCCTGCGCACAACAGAAACGGCAGTCTCTGTGCCCCCGGCTACAGCTACAAATACTGCGGCGGCGGTGCAACATACGTTATAATTCCTGCGGACACCCTTGAAATGGACTGTCTGCTCAAATACAACGGCGACGCATTCTTCTACGGCTCTCTCTCCGAGCCTATGAGCTGCGTTATAGGCGGTGCTCATGCAAACTATCATACCAAGGGCGGCTCATATGTACATGATATGGGTATAAAGGAAGGCGGCGCGGCGGCAATTCTCGCTGGTGCAGGACCTATGGGTCTTGGTGCCGTTGACTATCTTATCACCTGCGATCGCAGACCCTCCCTTCTCATAGTTACCGATATCGACTCCGCACGTCTTGCAAGAGCGGCTGAAGTGGTAACTGTGGAAAAGGCTGCAAAGAACGGCGTTAAGCTTATGTACGTAAACACCGCAAACTACGAGGATCCGCTGGCGTATATGAAGAAGTTTGCTCCCGAGGGCTTTGACGATGTGTTCGTATTTGCGCCTGTTAAGCCTGTTGTTGAGATGGGCGACGCACTTCTTGGTAAGGACGGCTGTCTTAATTTCTTCGCAGGTCCTACCAATACTGAATTCTCAGCTATGTTCAACTTCTACAATGTACACTACGCTTCCACCCATGTGGTAGGTACAAGCGGCGGAAACACCGATGATATGCGTGAAGCACTTGCTATGATGGAAAAGGGACTTATCAATCCTGCCGGTATGATCACTCACATCTGCGGACTTGATGCAGTTGCCGAAACCACAATAAATCTTGATAAGATTCCCGGCGGAAAGAAGCTTTGCTATACAGGCATTTCTCTTCCCCTTACCGCTATCTCCGATTTTGCGGAGCTTGGAAAGTCCGACCCCCTGTTTGCAAAACTTGCCGAGATAGTTGGAGCGAACGGCGGTCTCTGGTGCAAAGAAGCCGAGGACTACCTTCTCGCAAACGCAAAGGCAATATAATTCACTCGACCAATAAGACAAAATATAACGAAAGGATTTTACACCATGCTTACAACCCTGTGCAGCTTCTCTCACAAATACGGTGCAAACCCGGCATATGTTCTGGCAGGCGGCGGCAACACCTCCTGCAAGGACGAAAATCACCTTTACATAAAAGGCTCCGGAACTGCTCTTGCTACTATCACTCCCGAAGGCTTTGTTAAGATGGAGCGCGCTAAGCTCGACACCATGCTCACAAAGTCCTACCCCGAAAACGAGGATGAGCGTGAGGCGGCAGTTCTTGCCGATCTCATGGCGGCACGTGCCGCGGGCGAGGAGAACAAGCGTCCCTCCGTTGAAACACTTCTTCACAATCTTTTCCCACAGAAGTATGTTCTTCACGTACATCCTGCCAAGGTAAACGGTGTTACCTGTGCAAAATCGGGTGAGGATATTGTGAGGGATGTGTTCCGAGATGCGGTATGGGTTGAATCCACACGTCCGGGATATACTCTTGCGATGCTCTGCAAAAACAAGCTTGATGCATACAGTGCCGAAAAAGGCAAATCCGCAAGCGTGCTCTTCTTACAGAATCACGGCATATTCTTTGCCGCAGACAGCGAGGAGGAGCTTGATACCACAGTGTCTGAGGTCATAAACAAGCTTACAGTTATGATGTCAAGCCATCCCGACCTCAATTTCCGTCCCTACGATGCCGACAAGGTGACAGAGATCGCTCCTGTACTCCGTATGCTCTACGGCGAGGGACAGCCCTGTGTTGTTAAATTCACCTCAAACAACGAGGTTGCAAAATACGCAGAGTCCGAGGAAGCATTTGCACCGCTTATGGAATCCTTTACTCCGGATCATATCGTTTACTGCAAGGCACACCCTCTCTTTATAACCGACGCTTCCGCAGACGGAATCAAAGCGGCATTTGCAGGCTACACCGCGAAATACGGCACCAAGCCTAAGGTTGTATTTGTTGAAAAGCTCGGTATGTTCGCCATCGGCGACACCAAAAAGGCGGCAAAGACCGTCACCGAGGTGTGGCTTGATGCTCTTATGATTGCCACATATTCCGAAAACTACGGCGGTCCTAATCCAATGACTCCCGAGCTTATCGACTTTATCGTAAACTGGGAGGTTGAATCCTATCGCTCCAAGGTAGCGGCGGGCGGCAAGAACACACGCCGTCTTGAAGGAAAGATCGCTATTGTTACCGGCAGTGCGCAGGGCTTTGGCAAGGGCATTGCCGAATCTATGGCAAAAGAAGGTGCCTATGTGGTAATTGCCGATATGAATGCCGACGGTGCAAAGGCAACCGCAGACGAGCTTTGCGAGACATACGGTGAAGGCATCGCCATTTCCGTATCTGCAAATGTCTCCGATGAGGACAGCGTAAAGGACATGATAAATGTAACCGTTGCGGCATACGGCGGACTTGATGTGTTCGTAAACAACGCAGGAATCGTCCGCGCAGGCAGTCTTGAAGAAATGACAAAATCCAACTTCGAGCTTGTTGCTTCCGTAAATTACACCGCATATTTCCTCTGCGCAAAATACGCTTCCGCTGTAATGAAATCGCAGCGCGCGGTTTGCCCCGACTATCTTGCGGATATTATTGAGATCAACTCCAAATCCGGACTTGAAGGCTCTAACAAGAATTTTGCCTATGCAGGCAGTAAATTCGGCGGTATCGGACTTACCGCAAGCTTCGCTCTTGAGCTTGCTCCCTACGGCATTAAGGTAAATGCTATATGCCCCGGCAACTTCCTTAACGGTCCCCTGTGGAGCGATTCCGAAAAGGGTCTGTTCGTGCAGTATCTTAACGCAGGCAAGGTTCCCGGTGCCAAGACCGTGGACGATGTGCGTCGCTTCTACGAATCCAAGGTTCCGCTGAACCGCGGCTGTGAAGTAAAAGACGTTGCTCGTGCAATCATGTATGTAATTGAGCAGGAATACGAAACAGGTCAGGCTATCCCCGTAACCGGCGGACAGGTTATGCTCCACTGATTCTATTATCAAGGAGATATGAAAGTGAATACAGAAATGCTTATAGAACAGCTTAACGCCGAGACCAAGGAAGAACGCTTGGCGGCGCTTCGCGAAATAAAGAAGCTCACCGATGAGGGTAAGCTTCCTACTCCCGAAAAAACTGCATATGTAAATAACCACATTCACACCACCTACTCGTTCTCCCCCTACTCCCCCACAAAGGCACTTTACATGGCGTGGCAGAACGGACTTGGCACCGCAGGAATCATGGACCACGATTCCGTATCCGGTGCACGTGAATTTATCGAAGCAGGTGAGATCATCGGTATGCCGGTGACTGTTGGTGCTGAGTGCCGCATAAACATGGCGAACACAGCCCTCTGTGGCAAGCGCATAAACAACCCCGATCAAATATCCGTAGCATATGCCGCAATCCACGGCATTCCCCATCAGATGCTTGACAGGTTTGATGTGTTTTTCGAGAGATGCCGCCGTCACCGCAATCTGCGCAATCTTAAGATGTGCAGAAAAATAAACGAGCTTATGACGCCCTACGGAATTTCCATCGACTTCAAGGCAGATGTGCTTCCCATCTCAAATTCATGGGAGGGCGGCTCTGTTACAGAGCGTCACATTCTCTTTGCGCTTGCAAAGGCTATCACCGCACGTTATACCACTCCTACAGAAGTGCTCGGCTTCCTTGAGGGTGATATGGGACTGAAGCTCTCCGAAAAAGTAAGAGGGCAGATCGCCGACGGCGACAAAACACCGCAGTTCTACGAATACGATATTCTCGGTGCGCTGAAGAGCGATCTTGTGGAAAAAATCTACATTCCGGCGACCGATGAATGTCCGGATGTTACCGAATATATTGCTCTCTGCCGCGAAACCGGTGCCATTTCGGCATACGCCTATCTCGGCGACGTTGGCAACTCCGTAACCGGCGACAAAAAGACACAGAAATTTGAGGATGACTACATTGATCTTCTTATCTCGGAGCTGAAGCGTCTCGGCTTCAACGCAATCACCTATATGCCGTCCAGAAATACCAAGGAACAGCTTACAAGAATAATATCCCTTTGCGAGGACAACGGATTCTTCCAGATAAGCGGTGAGGATATAAATTCTCCCCGTCAGTCGTTTATCTGCAAGGCTATGGACGACCCCATGTTTGCCCATCTCACCGATGCAACCTACGCGCTTATAAGGCACGAGGAAGCGGCAACAAAGGATATCACAAAGGCTATGTTCTGGGGCAAATGAACCTTATAAAATCATAGTACACGTTAAGAGGTATTGTAATGAGCGGTATAAAGAAAATTGACATACATACCCATGTATGCCCTTTTCCGGAATACTATCCCGGTAGGAAAGACGGAGGCACATTCTGCTCGGCTGCGGAAATGATAAAAATCTACGACGAGATCAATGTTGAGAAAGGCGTAATTCTTCCCCTATCTTCCTCCGATGCAATGGCATCCCCCATGACAAGTGAGGGTGCGAAATTTATAGCAGATCAGTATCCAGACCGCTTTTTGTGGTTCTGCGGCATAGACCCTCGCGCCATGGGCAACTCGTCCACCACAGACCTCTCAAAGCTGTTTGAACACTACAAGGCACTTGGTGCAAAGGGTCTCGGTGAGGTTACAGCTCCGTTTTATGCGGATGATCCTATGATCGACAATCTTTTCGCCGCCGCGGCGCATTACGATATGCCCGTAATCATTCACATCTACACAAAATTCGGCGGCAGCTACGGAATTGTTGATGAGCTTGGTCTGCCCAGAATCGAAAAAATGCTGAAAAAGCATCCAAGCCTTAAGCTTATCGGACATTCTTCTCCTTTCTGGAGCGAGATTTCCGCCGACAACAATGACAATGTGAGAAACGGATATCCCAAAGGAAAGGTAACAGAGGGCAGAATTTCCTATCTCATGAGAGAATGCGAAAATCTCTACTGCGATATGTCCGCAGGAAGCGGTGCAAATGCTCTCATGCGCGATCCTGAGTTTACCGCAGGATTTTTCGAGGAATTCCAAGACCGTATCCTCTACGGATGCGATATTACCTCAACTGCCTGCGCTCATCAGTACGCCCTTGACAAGTTCCTTGACGGTATGCTTGCCGACTGCACCTTGAAGCTTGATGTTTACAAAAAAATCGTCCGCGACAACGCAGTTAAGCTTCTGGGACTTTAAACTTCTGTGACGCTGAGTATAATTTACAACTTAATTGCTAACAATAACCTCCGATAAGGGAGGTTTTTGTTATGTTTAAACACGAAAAAATGCTTTTCAGACCCGTTGAGGTTGAAAAGCCCAATCCGCAATATGCGGCACTTCTCCAGGAGCAGCTTGGCGGCGCAAACGGCGAGCTTAAAGCGGCTCTTCAGTATATGTCTCAGAGTTTTCGCATAAAAGACCCTGATATTAAGGATCTTTTTCTTGATATCGCCGCCGAGGAGCTTTCCCACCTTGAAATGATCGCGCAGACCATAAATCTTTTAAACGGACACGATGTTGATGCATCATCCGTGCCTGCAGGAGAGATACAGACCCATGTTCAGCTTGGTCTCAACCCCGGACTTATCAATGCTTCCGGTTACTCGTTCACAGGCGACTATGTTACCGTAACAGGCGATCTCTGCGCCGATCTGCTTGCCAATATTGCGTCAGAACAGCGCGCAAAGGTGGTATATGAGTATCTTCACCGTCAGATAAACGACAAAAAGGTTCGCGCCACCATTGATTTTCTCCTTGAGCGCGAGGAAGCTCACAATGCCCTGTTCCGCGAGGCGTTCAACAAGGTTCAGAACACCGGCTCAAACCGGGACTACGGAACTACCCTCGCCGCCCATATGTATTTCAGTATGTCCGAGCCTGAGGGCAACGCATTCACCACCAAGGAAGTAAACGCTCCATCATTTAAGTGATAAAAAACTGCTCTTTGCAAATTATCCGCAAAGAGCAGTTTTTTATGTATAATTCACCGCACGATAATGCGGCAGTCACAGTCATACACCGCGTCGCCGCGTATGATCTCGCCGATGGAGTCCGCCGAGATACTGCCTGATCTCGGATTTTTAACCGAAACAATGTGCCCACGGACATCCGCGTTGACCTCGGAATATTCAAAGGCAAGATCGCAGTCGATCAGCTCGCAGTTTTCAAGTACAAGTCCGCGGCAATAACAGAACGGCTGTGTTCCGATAATTTTGCAGTTTCTCATTGTAAGCCCCTCGGAATACCAGCCGAGGTACTCACCGCGTACCGTGGAGTTTTCTACAACCACATTCTTTGCATGCCAGAAGGAATCCTTCGTGTCAAGCTCCGAATCCGTGATATGAAGATTTTCCACATACTGAAAGGAATATTTTCCTTTAAGTGTTATGTTCTTCATCCGAATCTGTCTCGATTCGAAGAATATGTATTCCGATTCAAATGTGCACTTTTCGGCAGACACACCGCGGCATCGCCAGCCGAACTCGGCGGAGCGTGCCGTGGTCTCAAAAAGCTCCACAGAATCGCATTCACGGAGTGCCTTTGGACCGTTTACCGTCACACGCTCTATTCTGCCGTCCTTGACATACCAAAGTGAGGCACGGCAGGTCTCCGTAAGCGTGGAATCGGTAATATGATACTTTTCGGTATGCCAAAAGGGATACCGAAGCTCAAATGTGCAGTTTGATACCTCAATATCACGTGATTCCTTAAATGCGGATTCTCCATCCTCAGCACCGCTGAATGTGCAGTTATTTACACGGGCATCACTTAGCGCGTACAGCGCACGTTCACTTGAAAAATTTTGATTTTCTATTAGCTTCATACTATCTCCCAACTCACACTATTTTCACATCTGCGCCGCGGCATACAAGCTCTGTTTCATAAAAATGCTTGATGGCGTTTATCATATGCTTCACATCATGTGCACCTGCGGTTTCATAGGATGAATGCATTGCAAGCTGTGCAAGTCCTATATCTACCGCCGACATTGAAACCTGTGCATTTGAGATGTTTCCGAGAGTCGATCCGCCTCTCATATCCGAGCGGTTTGCAAACACCTGTGTGGGCACATCGGCTCTTCTGCATATCTCACGAAAAACCGCCGAGGAAATGGCATCCGTGGTATAAAGCTGAGATGCATTGTATTTGATAACAACGCCCTTGTTCATCTCGGGGCGGTGTGTGGGGTCGGAAAGTCCCGGATTGTTGGGATGCACCGCATGGGCATTGTCAGCGGAAAGCATCATAGACTGCGCCGCCGCTATCCGTATATCTCCGCCAAGTGCGTCGCAGATACGTGAGAGAGTATCGTATAGGAAAGTAGAGCCTGCGCCCTGCTTTGTACCGCTTCCCACTTCCTCATTGTCGGCAACAAACATTACCGCTACAGCTTTGCCCTGATTTGCCGATGTGAGCGCACACAGCGAAGAAAACGCACATTCAAGGTCGTCAAGCTTGGGCGAGGATATAAATTCCCCGTTTGCTCCCCATAAAGAGGGAGCCTGACGGTTGTACAAAAACAGCTCGTGTGCCACAATATCATCTGCATCGACCCCTGCCGACTCCGCCGCAAGCTTCATAAAGCTGCCCTTTGCGGCACCGTCTCCGAAAAGCGGTATCATATCAGACGCAGGATTGTATGTCTTACCGTTGTTTGGATTTTCCATGTGGATGGCAACGTGGGGTATCAGCATAATATCGCGGTCGATATCTACAAGCCTTGATGAAATACCGTCCGCGGTGCGAACAAGAAGGCGTCCTGCCGCAGACAGCGGTCTGTCAAGCCAGGAATCAAGTATCATTCCGCCGTACCGCTCGGTATTTATGCGCGTATACATTCCACCGTCAAGCTCAGGTGTATCCTTTATCTTAAAGGAAGGCGAATCCGAGTGTGACGCAGCTATCATAAACTTGGGAGTACCGACATTCTCCGGCACGGAAAATGCCACAACACTTGATCCGTTTCTTGTAACATAATATTTTCCGCCGGGGATAATATTCCACATCTCGCCCTCATGAAGCTCGGTATATCCTTCCCTGCAAAGATTCGCACAGATATTTGTCACAGCGTGAAAGCAGGACGGCGTGTTTTTTATAAATTCAAGCAAAGCCTTGGTATGCTCCATAACAATCACCTCTTAAATTTTAATTTTGCGTGTCAAACTCACTGTGTATCATGAATATGATATCATAATTATTTTTGATTGTCAATCAATGCGCAGATATAATTTGCAATATTTCAGGCATTCCGGCTTACATGGCAAATCTGGTCTGCACATCGCCGGAAACGGAGGTCCGCGATTTTATGGCAGACACAAAATCCTCGTCGCATTCAATGATTATCTCACAGGTCCGCTCTCCGTCAAGGAAAGTTAGCGATATCTCCTCTCCGGCAGGATTCTGCATATAGTTATACCGCGCGTCGGCTTTGTTGGGATGCTTTCCCGACCGCTTGCAGATATCTGTAACGCAGGACAGCGACACATGACATACCTTTACGTCCTTTTTCCCCTGCCGCCTGCATACAATGAGGTCAGCGCTTCCATCGTCCTTGTCGTCGATTATATACCTGTAATCGGTAAGAAAAAAGCGCACAAGCATTTGGATTCCGGCTATGATAAGCACCATGGAGACAATTTGGACAACACCCGGACTTGGCATAATGGCAGACAGTGCCATTGCCGAAAATCCGCTTACAATAAACAGTACCGACAAATACTGTGATTTCTTACTCTTTCTCGGCGTGTATATCATGAGCGTCCCCCCTTGTTTATGTGAACGTCGCCGTGTGACAGCAATATCTGACCGTTTTCGATATTAAGCACGCCAAACGACGGCGGCAGACCGTCCTTCGGAAGTCCTGCGCTTCCCGGATTAAAGATATACAGCGGTTTACCGTTTGTGTTTGTATATTTACAGCATCTCTCGTGAGTATGCCCGAACAGAACAACATCCGCCGCCACACGCCGTGCGTATGCTTCAAGCTCACCGAGATGAAATTTTACGCTTCTTGTATGACCGTGAAGCATGAGAACACGTACCCCGTCAACTTCAAGCATCTGCTCCGCATATTCCGGGGTAAGGTATTTTGACGACAGGTCGCAGTTCCCTGCCACAGCATATATTGGAATATTGGGAAAACGCTCACGGACAAGCTCTGTATCAGAGCATACATCTCCAAGGAAAATCACTCCGTCGGTGTCGCTTTGACACCGCCTGGTGACTTCGATCATATTGCGCGAAGCTCCGTGGCTATCGGAAAAAACAAGATATCGCATAAGCACCTCTGCCGAACTTTTGCGGGATATGTGCGGCACACATATTCACGCTTTAATTTTAATATACATATAATAATATAGAATACATGAAAGGAGTAAGTCTAAATGAAGCTTGACAAAACCTCTCTCGACCGACTTCTGTCACTTGACGACGTTACCCTCGCCAAAACGATCACTGCGCTTGCCGCGGCGGCAGGTATAGACCAAGGTACAGCCGACAGTGCTGTTTCAAACCTGAGACTTGTGCGTGCAAGTCTATCCAATGCAACAGATGACGACATCAAAAATGCCGCAAGCATTATTGGTGAAGAGAAGATTTCTGCAATGCTCGACAAGCTTGGCGGTGGATCAAATGCCGGAAAATGATGCATTAAAACAGCAATTGTCCGGTATTCTCGAAGACCCCGAAGCCATGGCACGAATAATGAGCATTGCCGGAAGTCTTATGGGCGGTATGAATCAGTCGGGCGATTCTCCCGAACCGCCAAAGGAGAGCGAGGGCGAAGCCCCACCGCAAAAAGAAGCCAAAAACGATGCTTCTCCATCTGCCGACGGCTTTGATCTTTCAGCCGCACTGCCTGCAATTGCCGGCATTCTGAAAAGCGACAGAAAAAACGATCCGCGCACCAATCTTCTCTATGCGCTGAAGCCCTACATGAGCCATGATAGGGGCGAAAAAATTGATATGCTTGTAAAAGCAATGAAGCTTGCCGACATAGCCGGCGGATTTATCTCGGGCGGAGGCTCTTAGGCAGTTTGGAGGTCGATTGAAATATACGCACGAAATTACAGCCGTAGCAATTCCCAAGACTTTAGCCGCGACGAATACAACATTCCGGCAAATTATGCAGGAAATGCATTCACGTCCGATAAAACAGCTTCGCCGAGTACAGTGGAAGAAGCTGTCCTCTATGAGTATGCTCCGAAAGATTCGAAAATACAGGTGGAATCCATATCCGAATCCAAAGCAGAAACAGATCATTCGAAAGAAGCATTATATACCGGCTCACAAAAAAGCCACCTTAAAGAAAGCGGCGCTCCAAGGGAAAGCCTGCTGCGGAGCTTGCTTTCACGTTTTGAGCGCGGCTTTGAATTTGATGATCTGCTTCTTCTCGGTCTTATCCTTTTGCTTCTGCAAAGCGGAAGCGGTGATCGCAAAGACAGCAAGGATGAAATGGTACTTATTCTTGCCTTCTTATTCCTCACCGGATTCTGAAGGCTCAGTCATGGTATAAAGCGCATCCTCCGACCAGACCTCGGACTGCGTAGATACACGCACCGTTTCATATGAATAAACGGGCAGCCCGTTTTTAGTGGTATAACATGAAATTATGATACGGTGATCAAGGGACACATAGTATTCCTCACGCAGTCCGAGATCGGTATATGTGAATGCCGCGTAGTATACGTTTGAATCCCCATAGCGGACAAGCTTTATTGTGTAGTCTTCAATTCCGTTTTGTGGAATAACTGCATCGTCCGGATTATCCTCACCGAGATTTGGCGGAAAAGATTCTATTACATAAAAGAGGTTGTCAACAGAAGGTATACCCGCTTCGTTTTCCGCACAGATGTCATGTGAACGCGCCAAAGTCCTCGACTCACCTGTGGCATTGTCAGTGATTTTAACATTCTCACTGTCCGCCACCTTTAATGTTTCAAGAAGCTCACTGTCACCAAGCGAATATGTTTCGGAGCGGAATCTGTCGCCGTTTTTATAGAAGCGCACCCGTTTTTTTGAAGCTTCATCCCCATCATAGTAGCTTATGTCGGCACAGATATAAATTCCGTCCGATTCTTCTTCACTGAGAAATGCTTCTCGCAGATTATCGTAAGTTACATCAAACGTCAGCACTTCACCGTTATCACCTTTGCCGTCCCTCACGATTTCGGACAGTGCGCCGAGATTCCAAGACGGATCGGTGTCGTCATCGGAAAGTCCAAGCAGTTTCTCGGCGAAATCAGGCAAAAACAGGAGATCCATGGAGTACATCCATGCAAAAACCGCGCCGAAAACAACAACCATGGCAACAACGATTATTACTGTGCCGAGAACCGCACTGCGGCTCTCTTTTTCAAGGTTATTTCTCATTTTTTTCATCTGAATCCGTCTCTTCCCCGTCCGCGGACTGCAAAAGTTCCTCTGCGGCAAGCTTATCCTCGCGTTTTTTGTAATTATCGCTGTCCACCGGATCGCCAAGCTCTATTGCCATATGGGAACGGGACTTCGCGTGGCGCAGGAAATAGAAATTGGTAAGGAATATTGCAATACCCACCGCTATTATTATAAGTGCCCTGCCGAAATTCTCCTCGGTAAACATTATTGCCGAGGTGCCGAGTATGGCACAGATAGCATAGAGTATCGCCACGGACTGCTTTTGACTGAACCCGAGATCTATAAGTCTGTGATGAAGATGACTGCGGTCCGGCGAAAAGGGGCTTCTTCCCTTGGCTATTCGGCGTATAAACGCAAACGTTGTATCGAACAGAGGCATTGCGAATATGGATATTGGTATAATAAAGGAAATTACGGTGTGAAGCTTGAACACTCCGGAAACGGAGATTACAGCCATAGTATATCCGAGGAAAAGTGCTCCTGTATCACCCATGAATATTTTTGCGGGATTGGTGTTAAAGGGCAAAAATCCGAGGCACGCGCCAACCACTGCGGCAGTAATCATAGCCGATGCCACCTCGCCCTTGAGAAGCATAACAAGCAAGAGTGATATGGAGCATATAGCAGAAACTCCGCAGGCAAGTCCGTCAAGACCGTCGATGAGATTTATAGCATTTGTAAGTCCCACTATCCACACAACGGTTATCGGAATGGAAAGCATTCCGAAATGAACGTAGTTTCCGAAAAGGTTTACATACTCCAAAACAATGCCCTGTGAAACGGCAACCAGCGCCACTACAATCTGCGCCGCAAGCTTGACCCATGCGTTTATTCGGAACACGTCGTCAATAACGCCTACTGCCACGATGATAAGACCGCCGAGGTAGATGGAGATAAGCTCCGGAGTAAGCTCGCAGAACACAAGGGATGCTATAACGAATCCTGCGAATATGGCAAGACCTCCGATTCTCGGAGTTGGCTTCTTGTGCATTCTGCGGTTATCCTTCGGCACGTCAATAGCACCTATTTTATAAGCAAGCACACTTACCGCCGGGGTTGAAGTAAACGCCACCAGCGCGGCAAGCACAGTAACAGTGAGCAGATATATTAAATCTGTTGATTGCATGATGTTTGCTCCTTAATTTGTGTTTAGTATTATTTAGAGCATTGCCTTTACGGCATCGGCAAGATATCCTACACCGGTGATGATCTGCTCATCCGACGGAGTGGAGTAATTGAGTCTGAAGCACTGAGAGGGGGCTGAGGTGTCACAGTTGAACGCCTGTCCCGGTACAACGGCAACCTTCTTTTCCATTGCCTTTTTAATAAATTCACCCTGGTCGATGCTGTCGGGAAGCGTGCACCAGATAAACAGACCGCCCTCGGGACGGGTGTATTTTACGCAGTGGGGCATTACGCGGTCAAGCTCGGAGAGCATGAGTCCGCATTTGTGCTTGTAAAGCTTGCGTATGCCTGCAATGTGAGCGTTGATGTCGCACTCGGTTATGTAACGGTGACAGAGCATCTGGAAGAACTGATTGGTATGCACATCCTCAACCTGCTTTGCCACAACAAGCTTTGTAATAAGCTCCTCGGGACCGCATATAAAGCCGATTCGCATACCTGCGGACAAAACCTTACTGTATGAGCCGGAATAAACAACTATATTATCCTTGTCAAGGGATTTGATGGTGGGAATCTCCTCACCTGCAAAACGAAGCTCACCGTAGGGGTTGTCCTCTAAAATAACGATGTTGTACTTCTTTGCAAGCTCAAGCACCGCGCGGCGCTTTTCAAGAGGCATACAGGTTCCGGCAGGATTCTGGAATGTGGGAATAAGATAAAGAATCTTGGCGCGCGGACAAGCCTTCATAGTATCCTCAAGCTTTTCGAGGTCGATTCCGCCATCCTCCGCAAGTGGAACACCAACGGTGTTGCATCCAAGGGAGCGGAAAGCGTTCAGCGCACCGATAAAGCTGGGGTTCTCGCAGATAACCGTGTCTCCCTCGTCGCACATGGTCTTGCAAAGAAGCTCTATTCCCTGCTGACCGCCGGAAGTAATAACGGTGGTCTGTCCCTCCATTGAAATATTGAATCTGTCCGACAGGCGCGCTTCAACGTCACGGCGCAGTGCAGGATAACCCTCGGTGATTCCGTACTGGAGCGCAGTCACCGACTCTTTTGCGTATATGTCAGCGGAGAGACGAGCAAGCTCCTCCACCGGGAACGATTCGGGCGCAGGATTTCCTGCCGCAAATGAAATTATGGTAGGGTCGGAAAGTGCCTTGAATATCTCACGAATAGCCGACGGCTTAAGATCCTGCATTTTTTTTGAAATTCTGTAATTCATACTGTTACCCTTTCGATATATTCAAATAAAATGTTGATTTATGGCGTAATTTTTACACAAAACAACTGTTAACTATTATTTTACCACAAGTACACATAATATTTCAAGACCGAAGCGTTAATTTCTCTTGAAATTTTATTTAAAATGTGTTATAATTGAAAATGTATGATGAAAAATGTCTGTTTTTGCCATATTTTGGTTAAAAACAGTGCGTTTTGTGAAAGGCGGTATCCGGAATGGCAATGGAAGACATGGATTACTACGAATATGAAGAAAGCCAAAAGCGCTTCACCCCCCAAAAAATAATCGGCTTTATTTTTAAGCTTATAGCGGGCGTTATCATTGTGGGAACGTTTGCACTTATATTCGGACGCTCGGCACTTATGAAGCTGCCAAAAGAATACACGGGATTTACATGGACCGGCGCTTCTGTGAAAGCATTTAATGACGGCACTCTTGATGTACTGCTTCACACGCCCCACGACAGCTACGATTCCGACGGCGCGTTTCATGTGTCCGACGTTACGCTGTCAAAAGCCACAGGCGAGCTTCAGCTTACCGTGCGCTACAACAGCCGCAGTACGATAAACGAGCTTATGCACCGCTACAGACTAACACAGCGTCCTTCCGGCGAAGTATTTGTGTATGTGCTCACAGACAACCATGGCAACACCTACACGGATTACGTGTTTGCCGCCGCCTCAAATCCGCTTTACGAATTTCGCCGCGTGATATTCACAGGTGTCTCGCTTGACGGCATATACCTTACCGATGAAGAACAGAAATACATCGAAACACTTTCAGGTGACGATGATGCCGATATACCGAAGCCTGAGACCACCACATTCTATCTTGACATTTACTACGGCGACGATGTTTCAAACAATTCACTTATGTCCTACAGCTATGTAGTTTACGATTACAGATACGGAAGTCGTGAGATGCAATATAGTGAAACTGGCAAAACAAAGCTTTCGTTTGCAGATGCACCGTACTATGTTTCAAGGCTTGCGGATAAAAATTCCGACTAACCCTCAAAGGAGAAAAATATGACAGCAAAAGAAAAACTCTCTGCCCTGCGCGCCGAAATGGCGAAAAGAGGCGCGGATATCCTGCTCGTTCCCTCGGACGACTACCATCAGTCCGAATATGTGGGCGACTACTTCAAAGCACGGGCATATATCTCCGGCTTTACAGGTTCCGCCGGAACTTTAGTAATAACCGCCGAGGATGCCAAGCTTTTCACAGACGGCAGATACTATATTCAGGCAGAGCGTCAGCTTAAGGACAGTACAATAGACCTCATGCGTTTCGGCACAGAGGGAGTTCCGACGCCTACGGAATATATTATCTCGCTTCTCTCGGACAGCAAAAGAGGGCTCAAAACGCTCGCATTTGACGGAAAGTGCGTCAGCGCCAAATTCGCGGACGGACTTCGTGCAAAGCTCTCTGAGGGAACCACTCTTCTCACTGACACCGATTACCCTGCGCTCATCTGGCAGGACCGCCCTGCGCTTCCTGCTTCTAAGATATGGTCGTATGACATAAAATACAGTGGGAAATCCCACGCCGACAAGCTTTCTCTTGTTCGTGCCGCGCTTTGCGAGAAGAAGTGCTCCGCCCTTGTTATGTCAAGCCTGTGCGATATTGCGTGGCTTTATAATCTTCGCGGTGATGATGTGACAAACACTCCTGTATTCCTCTCGTATTCCATAATCACAGATACGGAGGATAAGCTTTTCGTAAACCTCGACGCCGTGTCGGAAGTACGTCCGGCACTTGAAGCTGAGGGCGTTTCGGTGTATGATTACAGTGAATTTTACACCGAGCTTGAAAAGCTCTCAGGCGCATCTGTCATGGTGGATAAATCCGCTATTTCCGAGGCAATTGTGAGTGCGCTCGGCAATGCAAATGTGGTTGATGCCGCGAATCCTACAGTGATACTGAAAGCAAGAAAGAATCAAACGGAGCTTGAAAACACGAGACGTGCTCACATTGCGGAGGGTCTTGCCCTTACCAAGATGATGATAGAGCTTAAATACGGAGACACCGACCATGACGAGCTTTCCGTGGAACAGCGGCTTATCTCTTACCGCCGTGAATGTGCCCAGCGTGTTGGGGTAACTTACCTTGACGAATCCTTCGGTGCTATCTGCGCATTCGGTCCGAATGCCGCCATGGCACACTACTCCGCAACCGCCGAAAGCTACTCGAAAATCGACAAAAACGCCCCTGTTCCCATGCTTCTTATCGATACCGGCGGACATTATATGGAAGGCTCTACAGATGCCACACGCACCTTCGTTCTCGGTAATATTCCAAACGAGGTAAAGCTCCACTACACGCTGACCGCCTGTGGCTCTTTAAGACTTGCAAATCTCACATTCCTTGAGGGCGCAACCGGTGTTGCTATTGACATTATTGCGCGACAGATGATGTGGGAGCATGGAATCGACTTCCGCCACGGTACGGGTCACGGAATCGGACATCTTCTCTCGGTACACGAGGGACCAAACAGTATCCACTGGGGACGCAGTGCGGCAAAGATTGAAGAAAATATGATAACCTCAGACGAGCCGGGAATATATGTTGAAGGCAGTCACGGCATACGGATTGAAAACGAACTTATAACAATAAAAGCCATGCACAATGAATTCGGACAGTTTATGCGCTTTGAAAATATCACCCACTGCCCTATCGACCTTGACGGAATCGACGTGGCGGTTATGGACAATTCCGATATCAGGATGCTTAACGAATATCATAAGCGTGTATACGATACGCTCTCACCATATCTCTGCAATGGCGACAGAGAAAAGCTTGCATATCTCACACGGGCGATCTGATTTTAAGCTGTGAGCTACCTTATACTTTCACATCTCCCTATTGACAAACCCGATATGTTGTTGTATAATATAACTGCGCTCAGACCACTGTGTGCTGAAACGCAAAGTATTGATTAAATTTACCAAAAAGAGGTCATAAGCCTATGAAAAATTCAAAGAAAGAAGAACTTCGTCAAATCCCCTCACTTCGTGAAATGGTGGTAAACTGTGCCGTGGCGGCAGGCGAAAAGGATCTTTACGTCTACAAGGAAGGAAAAGAGGAGGTGCACTTCTCATACAATCGCCTTAAGGCGGAATGCGAGCAGTTCGGAACTGCCGTAAGCGTTCTCGGACTTACCGGCAAGCATATAGCGGTTATCGGTGAAACCTCAGCCAAAATAACTGTCACATATATTGCGACCGTTGCCACAGGAAGCGTTATCGTACCGCTTGACCGCGAAACTGCCCACGATCAGATAGTCAACTTTCTGAACCGTGCGGAATGCTCCGCTATTGTTTATTCCCCCACCTTCAACGGCGTGCTTACCGCTATGGCGGATAAGCTTCCAATGATTGAATACTTTATCCCCATGGGCGGTGAGGATTCTGTAGATGAAACACTGCCTCACGCTCCGCACATAATGTCCTTTGAGGACATTCTCGCCCTCGGTAAGCAGGCGATTGAAAACGGCGACGATTCATACTACACACGAACTCCCGATCTTGAAAAGATGTGTGCAATACTCTTTACGTCCGGCACTACAGGCACGTCAAAGGGCGTTATGCTCTGCGAGCGTAATCTTTGCGCCGCATCCTATGCAGCCTGCAAGACGACCCCCTACGACAGCTCAACACGTCTTGTGTCCGTGCTTCCTCAGCATCACACCTACGAAATGACCTGCTCACACTTAGCGGCACTGAATATATGCGCTTCCGAGTTTATAAACGACAGTCTTAAATACGTAATGCGCAATTTTGCAAATTACAAGCCCAATGCTCTGGTGCTCGTTCCCCTGTTCGTTGAAACCATCCACAAGCGCATCCGCGACGAGATACGCAAAAAGGGCATGGAAAAGAAAGTGGAAATGGGCAAAAAGCTTGCTCTTGCCGCACTGAAGGTTGGCGTTGACATCCGCCCGAAGCTGTTCTCGCAGATAACAGGTGCTCTCGGCGGCGAGGTAAAATCAATCATATGCGGCGGTGCACCCGTGAGTCCGGAGATTCTCCGTGATTTCTATGCTTTCGGCATCACCATCTACGAGGGATACGGAATTACCGAGTGTGCTCCCCTTGTTGCCTGCAATCCGCCGGACAGAAAGCCTCGTTTCGGCTCTGTAGGTCTTCCCGTATACGGTGTATCGGTGAAGATAGACAAAGCTTCCGAGGATGATGAAACAGGCGAAATTCTTGTCAAGGGCGACAATGTAATGATGGGCTACTACAAGAATGAGGAAGCCACCAAGGCTGTGTTCACCGAGGACGGCTGGTTCAGAACCGGCGACATCGGATACATCGACCGTGACGGCTATATATTCATCACCGGCAGAAAGAAGAATGTTATCATTCTTTCAAACGGCAAGAATGTATTCCCCGAGGAGCTTGAAGAGCATCTCTCCCACTCCGAGCTTATAAAGGAATCGGTAGTTATCGGACGTGCTGATGACAAGGGCGAAATTGCTATCACGGCACTTATCTATCCCGATTTTGAGAAGCTTGAGGGCAAGAGTGACGAGGAGACAGAAAAGATTATCCACGACACAGTCATGGATATAAACAAGACACTTCCCTCATTCAAGCATATGAGCGCAGTTGAGGTAAGACGCGAGGAATTCGAAAAGACCTCATCAAAGAAAATAAAAAGATTTTTGTATAAGTAATAACATATTTTTACCTGGAGGAACATAAAATGTACGAACAGTTCAAATCAATTCTCGTTGAGGAATTAAACGTTGACGAGGACCTCATCACAATGGATGCCGAGCTTACAAAGGATCTTGGGATAAACTCACTTGAGCTTGCCGATCTTATTCTTCTTTGCGAAGACAAGATGGGTATAACCATCGACGACGATCAGCTCTCTAAGTTCATATCCGTTGGCGACGTTGTTGATTACTTACAGAGTCTTGAATAATAAAAGCGGCGGGAGGAAACTCCCGCCTGCACAAAAAAACAACACACATAATAATAGACATGAATGAA
The DNA here is from genome assembly GCA_045636145.1 of Candidatus Flemingiibacterium sp. Lineage (GTDB taxonomy): Bacteria > Bacillota > Clostridia > Oscillospirales > CAG-272 > Flemingiibacterium. The sequence goes on along the minus strand of JAZTWV010000010.1, from coordinate 2,927 downwards.
TCAATCGAAACACTTATAATCATCGCGGCAGCGCTTCTTGGCGTTATTGTCATTGCCGCCGCAGTATTCGTTCTGCTTATCAAATTTCAAACCGCCGCGAAAAGGCGAAAAATAGAAAGCTACGGCAAGGAAAGCGAAGCTCGCATTGATGCCATGCTGAAAAAAGCCTTCGGCGACGACGCGGTATTTTCGGGGATATATCTTCCGTATTTAAACAGTCAAAACAATAAGCACGCAGAAATTGACCACCTTGTGGTCACACGCTCCGGCGTATGTGTAATAGAGGTCAAGAGCCACAACGGCAATATTCGCTGTCCCGCAGATGAAAAATTCTGGTGGCAGACCTATAACGATAAGAAAATTTCATTTTACAATCCCCTCTGGCAGAACAAAACTCACTCAAAAATAGTCGGCGAGATTCTTCGTAAAGAAGGACATTACAATGTGCCGATATACAGCGTTGTGGTATTTACGTCGAGAAGAGTCACCTTCTCACACAGCAGTAAATATGTAATAAAATCGGACGAGCTTGTGGATTTTGTAAAGAAAAGCGGCAAGAAGAACGCCCTCTCCACAAGTCAGACACGCAAAGTAAGAGATATAATAAAACACCGCGCCGCAAAGGAACGCGCTGTGGCAAGACGTCACCGCACTGCAATGCGCAGGTACAAATGATACCGTAAAATAACGAGAGGTACTGACATTGGCGTCAGTACCTCGTTTTTTATTTTTGCTTCTTACATACAAGTGAGCGAAGCGGAACAGAAAGTGCTTCCGCCACCACCGGACATTTTGCCATTAGCATAAAATATATTTCACGCCCACACCCCTCAAGGGTCTCAAAATTTCCCTGCCCCTTTGAAATAACCACGTCAGCCGACCGAAATATATCAAGAAATTCTTCACTTACACGTGACAGCACAGTACCGGGCGAATGGTCGCCGTTTGAAATAACCGTAGCAACCTCGTCCATTTTAACCGAAATGGCATCCTCGTAGGTATTATCGTTGATAACCGCCGCCCCTCTCACTGCAAAGTAAACACGGCAGTCCGGAGAAATACGCTTTATGTGCTCGATAAGCAGCTTGTCAAAGCATATCTCTCCGCAGTTATCACCAAGATACAGCACCGTTTTGGCGGCTTTTATGTCCGCTTCAAGGCAAGTCCTGTCGTCAATTGTCAGTGTAAGCTCGGAAATTTTTGAAAATACACGTTCCATTTCCTCGTGTACATTTATATGTATGGGATTAAAGTCAATAATGTTGGCGGCAATTGCGTATTTGACCGCCACGGAAAAATTATTGATTTCTTTTGCATATTCCGGCATTTTTTCCGAAAACATTTTGTTATAGCGGTCTTTTACCTCTTTATACGGGTCAACACAGCCAACATGAGCCTTTATTATCTCGTTGCCGTCCCCTACCACCTCGGGAGTTGTCATGGAAAAGTCCATTTCGCTCATCTGAGCGAGTATTTTTTTATACAGCACGTCACGGTCTGCGGCATTTACCATATTTGCGGTTTTGATTGCCTGCTCAACCATGCACGGTAAGCATTTTTCTTTAATATTCACTGGAAGCGCCCCCTTTTCAACATCCATTATACCACCGCACGTCGATTTTTGCAAGTGGTAAGCTTATTTTATATAATTCGGCGGCTTATGATGACCGAAAGCACCGTTGCGGCAGTCATGGAAGCAAGGGCGACAAATAAGGTGAATCGCGATTTCTTAATTCCTGCAGCAGAGTGATAAACGGATATTATATATATCACCGTGTCCGATGCCGCCATCATTACAGATGCGGCAATTCCGGCTCTGCTGTCCGCGCCCTCGTTTTTGAATATATCCGCAAGCATAGCCGTTGATGCCGCGCCAGATATGGGACGCATAACAATAAATTCCGCAAGTCCCTCCGGTACACCTATCCCCTCAAAAAAATCCGCTATAACCTCCGACACACCGCAGGCGGAAAACATTGCTACGGCACACATAAGGGCGCAGAGCGTGGGAAACAGTCCGATAGCGGTCTTGGCACCATCCTTTATACCGCCGATAAAAATATCGAACATGGGCTTTTTTGAGAAAAGTATAATAATGCCGCATAGCACTATTACAGTGGGAACTACCGCCGAGGCAAGTTGTGTCACGTTCTCCCTCCCCCGTGTCTGAAGATTCTGCAAAGCGTCTTAGTCAGTATAATAGAAATAAACGCTCCCACACTTCCAACACCCCATATGACAGGAAGCAGTTCGAACATTATCCCGGCTCCTGCCGCTCCACGGAGTGCAAGAACGGTGGTTGGGACGATTGATACGCCAGAGCAGCAAAGCACCGTCAGCATTATGCCGTCATCGGTAATAACGCTTTTTCCACCTTGCATTTTTTTAAGTGCGGAAATTCCAAGTGGTGTTGCGGCGTTACCCACGCCGAGAAGATTTGCGGCAAGGCACGCCACCGCTTCCTCGCAGGGCTCACGAAATATAAGCCTTGTTATTGGCTTCATAAGTCCTGCCAGCTTTTTTATTGCACCGATTTCGGAAAATACCGCCATCACTCCGCTCCAAAGTCCCATAACGCCAAGAAGTGCCAGCGTGACTTCCACCGCGCGCCCTGCTCCGTCAAGTACAGCCGCGGCAGTTTCGGCACTGGTCCCCGTGAGGACAGACCACACTGCCGAAAATATGCAAATCACCGAAAACACAACAGGCAGCATATATACCTCCTTTTTTAAATGCGAATGATACTACATTATACTGTTGGCAGTTATATATTATGCGGTAATACATCCAAGGCTAAAAAACGCACGAAATATTACATTATTTTACATTATTAGCATTACAATGTCATTTTTTCCATGTATCGGCAATATGTACAACCGCTTACGTGTTTTTTTGTGAAAAATTATGTCGAAATAGGGATTGACATA
>JAZTWV010000009.1:0-5924 GCA_045636145.1 Candidatus Flemingiibacterium sp. | reverse complement strand
CGCATACGGGGCAGACGGTGGGAGCGTCCTTGCCGATATGGATGTGACCGCAGTTTCCGCATTCCCAGATCATGTCTCCGTCGCGTGAGAATACAAGACCGCCCTCAACATTTGCAAGCAGCTTGCGGTAACGCTCCTCGTGAGTCTTTTCGATAGCCGCGACGCCCTCGAACATCTTTGCGATCTGCTCAAAGCCTTCCTCGCGTGCGTCTGCCGCCATCTGAGTGTACATATCTGTCCACTCGTAATTCTCACCCTCAGCGGCGTCAAGAAGATTCTCGGCGGTAGTTCCGATTCCGCCTTTTAAAAGCTTGAACCAGAGCTTTGCGTGCTCTTTTTCATTTTCAGCGGTTTCAAGGAAAAGCTGAGCTATCTGCTCATAGCCGTCCTTTTTTGCCTTGGATGCGTAATATGTGTATTTGTTTCTTGCCTGTGATTCGCCTGCAAAAGCGGCGGCGAGATTGGCTTCGGTTTTTGTTCCCTTAAGGTTCATTTGACAATCCTCCGTTAATTTTAATTGGGGGAAGAATCCCTTACATTCATTATATCCCATTTTACATAAAAATCTACATATAAATTGTGAACAGGTTAATTTTTTTTGCCTGTATGACGCTTTTTCGCGATACTGTATGCGCAGTTTATAAGCAATTGTAAAATTTCTCGAAGCTATTGAAAAAAAGCGAAAAATGTGGTATAATCAGTTTTAGATTTTAATGTCCAAAAGGAGATTTTTTATGACTAAAACGAGAATCGCGTCGCTTCTTCTTGCGCTTGTCATGCTTGTATGCGTGTTTGCAGGATGCGGCAAGGAGACCGCGGCGGCAATTACATTCCGCGACACTGTTATCAGTGAAAACGAATTTATCTATTGGATGAGCACATATAAGGGCGTTTTTCTTCAGAGTATGGGTACTACTGTGGACAATGCCGCTTATTGGAGCGCAAAGCTTACCGAGGATATAACCTACGGTGACTATTTTAACGTAATGGCACTGTCCGGCATAATGTCAAATGCGGTATCACTTCAGCTGTTTTCCGAGTACGGTCTTACTCTTACCAACGAAGAGATAAACGCGGTTGATTCTGCGATAAACGACCTTATCACCTCGGCAGGCGGCAGAAATATACTTAACTCCTATCTGACGGCTTACGGAATCAATCTTAATATGCTTCGCGACGTGAAGCTTAATTCTCTTAAGGTTGCAAAGCTCCAGGAGTATCTTTACGGTGAGAACGGTATTGAATCCGCCACCGACGAGGAGCTTGCCAAGTATTATAACGACAACTACTACCGCATCAAGTTTATAGTGCTCCGCACCGACAAGGATTATATCCGTGATGAAAACGGGGAAGTGATTCTCAACGAGGAGACCGGTTCCTACCTTACCCGCGATCTTACCGAGGCTGATGCCGAGGCTAAGAGGGCACTTGCAAAGGATCTGGAGCTTCGCCTGACATCCGGTGAGGATTTTGAGGAGCTTTTGGCAGAGTACACCATGGACATGGGGATGCTCCATTTTGAGGACGGCTATTATATAAACGCTTCCTCGCAGATAGTGGAAGAGGATGTCAGAGCGACTGCGCTTTCCATGGCGATAGGTGAAGTGAAGGCGATTGAAACCGAGCTTGGATGTTACATCATAAAGCGTTATGAGCTTTGTGAGGATGCATGGAAGGATGAAAAATATGCTATGAGTATGTTCGCAGACTTTAAGACCTCCGCAAACTCTGTGAAGATGCAGGAGACCTTTGCCGCGTTCTCCGATGAGATCATTTTAAACGATATGGTTGTGGACAGTTATCCCCTTGCAAACTGCACCGCGAATTTCTATTATTGATTTAAATATAAGAGACGGGAGCTTCAAAAGAAGCTCCCGTTATTCCTTATTATCTCTCAATAACGAAATGTCTCGGCAGACCGTTTTCAAAGAACTGCTCGGACTCGCCCTGGATAAGGGGAAGAATATAGTCAACGCAGGCCTCGGTGATGCCGTTGCCCTCGGCGTTTATATATTCGTCCGGAACGGTCTTTATCTTGTTTGCGATGCCGGCAATATCGCGGCTCTCATATGTGATGCGGTATTCGTCATCGGCACGCACGTAGCACATCATCTTGCCGGAATCACCGTTTGCCGCCGCCATTACAGCCGCCGCGCCAACACACTGCGATTCCTCGATATCAGCCGCAGATGCGATGTGAGAAGCGCATCTCTGCATAAGGTTAAGCTCGATAGAGCGCACCTTACAGCCGATCTTATCGCGGATCTCCTGCTCCAGCACCTTGCCTGTGCCGGAAAGGTACTTATGACCGAAAGCGTCTGTAGCGCCGCTCTGTGTGCCCTCGCCAACATATCTTCCGTCAGCGAAGCGCACGCCCTCGGAAACTGCTACGACCACGTTAGGATGCTTCTCGAACGCTTTATTGACGTCCGCAATAAATTTCTCCATATCAAATGTGCGCTCGGGCAGATATATAAGGTCTGCGCACACGCCGCACACGCGGTCTGTAAGCCCTGCTGAAGCGGTAAGCCATCCCGCATCGCGTCCCATGATTTCCACGATTGTAACCGCTTTAACGGTGTATACGGCGGTGTCACGGAGTATCTCCTGCATGGTAGCCGCGATATACTTTGCCGCAGAGCCGAAGCCTGGGGTGTGGTCAGTGCCAACCAGGTCATTGTCGATGGTCTTCGGCACGCCCATAACGCGCATTTCGTAGTCTTTATCCGCGAGATAAGCGGTCAGCTTTGCAACGGTATCCATGGAGTCGTTTCCGCCTATATAGAAGAAATAGCGGATATTATGAGCCTTGAAAAATTCAAGGAGCTTTTCGTATGTGGCTTTTCCTGCTTCGTCGTCAAGCTTCGGGAGCTTCTTTCTGCATGAGCCGAGAGCCGCCGCAGGGGTAGCGGCAAGCACCTTAAGGTCGCCGCGGTTTGCAAAAACCTTGTTAAGCTCGCATATTGTGTCGGCAAGCATTCCTTCAACGCCGTTAAAAGCGCCGTATACAGTATCAATATGAGGGCAGTCGAAAGCTCCCTTGATAACGCCTGCAAGGGTGGCGTTTATAGCGGCGGTAGGTCCGCCGGACTGACCTACAATGGCATTTCCTCTAAGCATTTGATATATCCTCCGTATTTTAACATTTTTCGGCTTACAGCCTGTATTTTTTCGGTTTTGGTAAGTGTTTTTCCGATAAGTATATTTTACCACACTGCGGTGCCTTTGTCAATAGAAACATTGCTCTTGGTTTTGCCGTCGCGGCAATGTATATCCTCCGCCGCATCCTGCGGCTTCGGGGAAAACGAAGAGAGGGAAGAAAACCACAAGCGCAGCGGCGGTTTTCTTCCCTCTCTTAGACTCTCCCCCTTACCTCCGCTAAAAGCGGTTATGGGTAGATAACGGTGCGACGGTGCGCGATTCGGCGTTACGCCCGCGGCGCGCACGGACGCTTCGCTGCGTGCTTGGGTAGTGACCACAGCCGCGCCATACTTGCGCCTCGGTTAGATGGGCTTTAGGAAATGGGGGCGTTTTAGCTTCGCTCGCTTATGCATGGATTCGCGGCTGTGGGCGTTACATAAGAAACGGCGGGAGCAAGCCCCCGCCCTACGGATGTGCCGCAACGCGCGCCGCATCGCGGTCGCGTCCCAACACACAAACGATTACCGCCAACCCAAGCCGCCGGAATGGTGCGGGGCCATGCAGGCGGCGCGAGTTGTGCGTCCAAACGATTAGCAATCATATTGCCTTTTCCATAAGTATTCCTCTGTATAAAGTTTTTTGCGGAGCTTTTTTTCAAAAAAGCGACCGTATCCCCCTACTCCTTAACCTCGTTTGCAATTTTCGATAACGTCTTGCTTGATACAAGCATTTTTGTGACACCGGGAAGCCTTTGGTAAAGCTCCGAGGGCGAGGTGGTGTCGGAAAGCGACAAGATAAGCTCACGGAGAAGCTCGATCTGACCGCGTCTGGCAAATATCACTGCGGCAATCAGTATCACAAGAGCGCAGAGTATCAGGTCAATGTTCGCAAATATCAGCTCCATTTTCGGTAACCTCCTTCCTTTTTTGTTTTTTTGCTTCGGATGCTTTTATGATAGCACCAAGCATACTCTCAATCCCAGCCACGCCGAAAACGCAGGTTATGAGAGCCGTAGGCTCGGTCTGACATACAGCAAAGATTATAAGACTTGCCGCGGAAAACAGGGCGAGATAAACGTAAACACCGATAAGCAGCTTCTTTAAAAATCTCATACTTGCTGCCACTATACCTTTTTTACAGCAAGCATACCGAGATAAAGCTTGCGGAAAAGATCCTCCGACCACCTGTAGGTGTTAAGATACGCTGTCTGATCCGTTGTGAGCACCGCGTTGCCGCGAACAAAGCTAACAAGATGCTCATGGGTGGTGTTTTTTGAAGGGTTAAACTTCCTTTCACAAAGTGCCTTGGCAAGCTGTAAGAGAATTTCATCGCCCGTAGGATATTTCTCTATGTAATCGAGAGTCACATCCATAATGGATGCCCGTGCACCCACAATAAGCCTCGCTGTGGGAGCGTATCCGAAATTAAGATCATACAGTCCCGCAACACCGGGGAGCGGTCCGTCGTTTCTGTATTGGTGAATGGCAAGCCGCTTGCCGGCATCATTTGGACGGCAGACCACGCCGTCCTTCATGTAGTGAGCCTGCCATACGGGATAGTCTATCTTGTCAAGGTTAATGAAGCGTGCTATGTGGTCGGTGTTGGTGTAGTGACACGCCTTGAATCCGGCAGCTTCGACCCTGCCGCAGAATGAGTTTATAATAGCGGTAAGCTGTGCGCGGCTCAAACCTTTCAGATATTTGTTGTTGTAGTTCTCTGCATCGCAGGCGAGAAACAGCTCTATCTTGTCGCGCAGGGGCTTCACCGTCTCCAAAAAGAAATCCGCCTCCCTGTAGGCTTCCGTGAGATTGCTCGCGGTCAAAAAATGATACGCCCCCACGGGAATGCCGACCTTTGTGAAGCCGTTTATGTGGGTTTCAAACATTTTGTCCCCAAAAAGATATGCCTTGCCGTTCACGGAATGCCCTTGGCTGGCTTTCACCATAGCAAAGTGGATGCCGGCTGCCTTTATTGCAAAATAATTAAGATTTTTTTGATATATGGAAACATCCATACCGAAAAGTGCCATTGGTTTTCCTTCCTTAAAACTAAGTATTTTTGTATGCCTAACCTACACGGATATGGTCCGCATGAAGATATACGGCGGACTTTTCCCTTGTGAAATGCTCAAGCTTGTCTGCGGCGCGTCTAAGCGCCGCAAGCTCATCCTCGCATACCTCCTCGGAGGTTACAACACGCAGTGCAACCGTGTTTGCCTCAGCAAGCTTGCCTGCGCAGTGTATCACCTCACCGCGCGCAAGATTTTCTTCCACGCGGTCACGCTCGCGCCGCTCAAGACCCTTCTCAAGCTTGTCGATACGGCGGAGAATGAGACCGCTTATGACAGATGAAGCACCGATAACGCCGAGAAAAGAAGTGATGGCGGCAGAAATATCTATTTCCATAGCAGTTTTTACCCCTCTAACGTTTTTTTATATTATACCCTACACATAACGCCGCCGCCATCCGAAATATACCGCTTTTATTCGTCGTTATAAGAGAAAATAAGTGCACAGCCATGCACGTTTTACCGCAAATTGCGGCAAAACGCAATAATTCGGAAAATATTTCAAAAACCTATTGACAAAATGTTTTTGCTGTGGTATAATACCAATGTTGTGTTAACACACAACCTTAATATTTGGGAGCGTTCCCGAGCGGCCAAAGGGGGCAGACTGTAAATCTGTTGTCAGTGACTTCGGTGGTCCGAATCCACCCGCTCCCACCAAAAATCCCACGCGTTAGCGTGGGTTTTTACTTTTTCACTTTTCACTCTTCACTTT
>JAZTWV010000008.1:0-41318 GCA_045636145.1 Candidatus Flemingiibacterium sp. | reverse complement strand
TATGTATAACTGTTGCCTACGATTGCAACAAGCGATATACCTGCCGCTAAAGCGTCAATGCTTGTGGCAATTGCCATTACAAACATTTTCTTAAAGCCATAGCTTTCACAACCACATTCACATTCTGCTTCTTCCTCTTTTTCAAAGGCTTCCTTAATCATATTAAAGCCGATACCCGAAAGCAAAACCAAGGCAATCCAATGGTCAATCGGGGTAATGTATTTTGCGAAAGAGGTGCCTAAAAAGTAACCGATAAGGGGCATAAGCGCCTGAAAAAAGGCAAACATTCCCGCCACGCCGCACATTTTGGGCTTGGACATAGAGGGCTCGTTAAGACCGTTGGCAAGCGACACCGAAAATGCGTCCATAGCCAGCGCTATACCAAGGGATATACTGAAAAAGAAAAATTCAGAAATAAATTAGCAAGCATGGCTACCTCCAAAAATATATTTGTCTTAGACAATTATTAGTATACCATAGTATTTTTTAAATGTCAATATATAATATACAATAATATATGAAATATTATATATTGGAGGTTGACATGAAGAATGCTTTGAATGAAAACATAAAGATTTTAAGGCAGCAGAATGGACTTAATCAAGTGGAATTTGCAAGGATAATGAATGTTACAAAGCAATGTGTTTCAAATTGGGAAAACGATAACGTTGTTCCGTCAGTCGAAATGCTGATAAAACTTGCAGATTATTTCAAAGTGTCCACCGACTATCTTTTGGGGCGAGAAAACGGCGAAAAAATAAATGTATACGGACTGACAGCCGAGCAGATCGCCCATATTTCAATGATCGTCAGAGATTTTTATGAGGCTAATAAACACTAATTGTAAAAACATACCGTTATTTATTTGAGTTATTAGAAAAAAGAAAAAGAAGCGTAATTTTAAATCAAAATTACGCTTCTTTTTGGTGGAAGCTACAGGGCTCGAACCTGTGACCCTCTGCTTGTAAGGCAGATGCTCTCCCAGCTGAGCTAAGCTTCCAAATGGAGCGGATTACGGGGCTCGAACCCGCCACCTCGACCTTGGCAAGGTCGCGCTCTACCAAATGAGCTAAATCCGCAGGTGGTGTGTATCTCAACAAACGATATTATATCACAATCATATACGGTTGTCAAGAGGTTTTTGAAATTTTATTTGATTTTTTTGCTCGGTCACCGCAAAGCCGATGTTGTTCCGTCAGTTACAATTTAAAATAAGAGGCTGCCTCGGGCACACATCCCAAAATGTTTGAGACAGCCCCTTATTTTTACCGTATTTCTTTGTTTTATTTATTCCAAATATCCGTTTTTTAAGTTACTGACATCACGTCCGAAAAAACCGTGTACTTATTTAGTAGGTTTCAGATCCCACGATTTTCGCATATAACTTATTGCTGTTCATCTGAACGGCACAGCAGCAAAGTACCGCCAATGAGGCTAACTAACAACAGCGCCCACACTTTAAGACCTGTGCCTACTTTTTCTCCGCGGTTCATTTTGCCGCAAATAGAAATTGTAATCGGCAGGCACCATGCAAGAGGTATGAGCATCCACCCCTGTAAAACACATCCCAAAATTAAAAATATCTTACTTGCAATTGCCAGCCCATCATTTCCGCTGTTCACAACCGCTTTCTCCTGCACAACACTGCATCCGCATCCTGTGCAAACAATGGAATCATCTACAAGTTCCTTTCCACATTTCTGACAAAATTTCATAAACTGTCCTCCTAAAATATTATTCGTCGAAATTCGACAATATCATTATACTCAATTTTTGAGTATTTGTCAATACTCAATTTGTGAGTGTGGTAGACTTTTTACATATCATCTGCATATATGCGTAAGGAGTCTTTTATGAATTACAGAATACGAATGAGAAATTTACGAGAGGATAACGACTTAACACAAAAAGCGGTAGGTCAGGTTATAAACAAATCTCAACAAGGGTACAGCCACATTGAAGACGGTCGCGCCGAGCTGAAGATCGACGACCTTATCAAGCTGTGCAAGTTTTATAAAGTAAGTGCGGACTATTTTATAGGACTCTCTGAAGAAAAATAAAACTTCCTTTCGGTCGGGTTAAACACCGTTATACCGAAAGGAAGCGGAAAGGCAAGAAAAGTTTTTCAAAACTATTTGTTATCAATTTTCTTTTCAATCGTAATACACGACGAGGTGAGCATTCTTTGAATTCTACCGCAGAGGTTGCGGTAGGTTTTGAAGATTTGTTCGTCAATTACCTTTGTGTTATAGAGCAATTTGAGCCAAGACTCTGTTTCGGCACACTCTTTTCGTGCTATCTTGAATTTGGAAAGCATATCGGCAAGGCTTTGCGGATATTGCGCTTCGGTGATGTTAGCAAACACGCTCGATGAGGATTTGCGGAGCTGAAAAACGGTGTTGGCATTTCCGCTTATAGACTTGCAGAGCAGTTCGCATTTAGTGGCAAGCTCTTCGGAATATTCAAGCAAAAGATTTTTAGCCATATCGTTCTCCTTTCGCATCCAAATCAGCCCGAAGGGCTGTATGAAATCAAGGCGAAGCCTTGAATGTAATCCGCCGCAGGCGGTATGGAATCAACACGAAGTGTTGTATGTTATCAAGCCGAAGGCAGGGGGATACACGCTAACGCGTGATGCCATACTGCGCGGGGCGCAGATTACATACACGCCCTAAGGGCGTGATTACATACCAATCCTTCGGATTGGATAAAAAATTAAGCAACCCGATTGGGTTGCTTAATTTTTTGGAGGCGCCACCCGGAATCGGACCGGGGAATAAAGGTTTTGCAGACCTCTGCCTTACCGCTTGGCTATGGCGCCGAATGCGCACTAAAATATGTGCGCAGATAAAAAAATGGAGCGGATTACGGGGCTCGAACCCGCCACCTCGACCTTGGCAAGGTCGCGCTCTACCAAATGAGCTAAATCCGCATATTGCTCCGGCTGTTGCCGAAGCTTGGTGCCTCCGGTCGGAATCGAACCAACGACACGGGGATTTTCAGTCCCCTGCTCTACCAACTGAGCTACAGAGGCATATGGCGACCGAGATGGGGTTCGAACCCACGACCTCTAGCGTGACAGGCTAGCGTTCTAACCAGCTGAACTACCCGGCCATATAGCGGTCAAAAGACCGCTGGTGGAAGCTACAGGGCTCGAACCTGTGACCCTCTGCTTGTAAGGCAGATGCTCTCCCAGCTGAGCTAAGCTTCCACATCTCATAGGAACCTCGTTCCCTGCGACTTTTATATTATATCACAGTCTTTTTTGTTTGTCAATAGGTTTTGGAAATTTTTCAAAAAATATTTTGTGCTCTTTTTTATCATACAAGCACGAACAAAACAGTACCGCCAATGAAAGCAGCACTGTTTCATTCTTCACCGTGAAACATCTTTCATCTTTTTCAGTATATGCGCAAACCTTTTGTAATATCACTCACCGAAGGCGAGTATGTCAAGCTATGTGGAAAACGCTCACGAATATTATATGTGCACCGTTTCTTATTTTACAAACAGCTTTTCTGCATCAGCCTTGGTGAAAAGATACTTCTTGTCGCAGAAATGGCATTCTATCTGTATCTCCTCCGGCTTGCCCTCCGCGCGGCACTCGGCAAATATACCTTCTACCTCGTCCCGTCCGATGCTCACAAGCGCTCTCGCACATCTTTCGCGTGAGCAATCGCAGGCGTAACCTGCGTCAATCTCGTCAAAGATATCGTATTCTATCCCCTCAAGGGCAATATCCATGATTTCCTTGCAGGAAAGTCCCTCGTCGAACAGGCGCGAAACGTTCGCAAGCTTTTCTGCATTCTTTTCAAGCTGTGCGATAGTCTCCTCCGCCGCAAAAGGAAGCAGTGATATAAGCACACCGCCTGCCGCTTTGCAGGTATAATCCCGGTCGATAAGCACACCCAGAGCACAAAGGCTGGGTGTCTGCTCGCTTGCGGCAAAATACTGCGTAATATCCTCTGCAATCTCACCGCTGACCAGGTTTATCATGCCCGAATACGGTTCTTTAAGTCCGATATCCTTGACCACGGACAGTGTTCCGTGACCGATAGCACCGGATACGTCGAGCTTGCCGTTGGATTTCTTCGGAATATCAATATTAGGCTCGGCTATATATCCTTTTACATTTCCTGCATAGTCCGACACCGCAATAACATTCTTTGCAGGACCGGCTCCGCGGATGTTGAGCGTCAGGGTGTTCCCCTTATCCTTAAGGAGCGTTCCCATCATGGATGCCGCGGTAAGAGTTCTGCCAAGCAGTGCCGATGCGGTTGGTGTAGTGTGGTGATAGCCGATTGCAGTATTGACTATCTCCCTTGAATTTATCACAAATGCGCGCGCACTTCCGTCTCTTGTCATGGCACGCAGTATGGTGGAATTTTTCTGCATATTTATGTCCTTAAAATAATTATTTTTTCGCCCGTGCGGTAAAATACCACCGCTCGGTATCAGAATCGGCAGGTGTACCTTCAAAATCCGAAGCGACAGAGCAAAGCTCAAAGCCGGAGTCAGAAAGAAGCTTCTTCACGGTGCGCAGTGAATAGCACCGCTCTCTCTGCACCTCGTCATATCTTGCCCATGTACCGTCTTTATTTTCCGTAAAGATGGAAAGGTAAAAATCGCACATCTTAGTCTTTTCGTTATAATCGTTCTGCCACGCACAAAAAACCCCTTCGTCTTCCAGAATATATGAATTCTGCGCGTACACATTCTCAAATTTAGCCGGGGCATTCATATCAAACACAAACAGCCCATCAGACTCCAAATAATTGTGTACATGAAGAAAGGTGCGGTGCAGATCATCGGTTTTGGTAAGATAATTGAGGCTGTCAAGACAGCACACTATAGCATCCACGGTGCCGTACAGCTCAAATTCAGCCATATCCTGCTTTATGAGCAGTACCGAATGCGGAAAATGCCCGCTGTCGCATTTGGCACGCGCGACGGCGAGCATATCCTCGGATAGGTCGATTCCGGTCATATCGTAGCCCCGTCGGGCAAGTATAGCCGTTACGCTCCCTGTGCCGCAGGCAAGATCAAGCACAGACACAGGTTTCTTTTTTGCATACGCCGCAAACTGCCGCTCTATGTGGTCCGCCCATCCCTCATAGTCAACCTCCGAGTTAAGACGGTCATACACAGGGGCAAGAGATGAGTATGCAAAATATCCGTCTTTTCCCATTATTTCATCCGTTCAAGACGGTCAAGCACCGTAATATATCCGTCGCTTCCATACTTAAGGCAGCGATTTACGCGGCTGATGGTCGCGGTGGAAAGTCCGGTACGCTCAGCGATCTCAGTGTAGATATAGTTGTCCTTCAGCATTTTTGCGGCAAGCAGACGCTTGGACATTTCCTGAAGCTCCGCAACAGTGCAGAGATCCTCAAAAAAGCTGTAGCACTCGGCTACGTTCTCAAGAGTAAGTATTCCTTTAAATAAAAAATCAATTTTTTCGTCATGCAGCTTATTCATGATAATATGTCCTTTCAGTTTAAATCGTATTTAAAACACAGTGCAGCTTCATAAACTACCTTACTAATATTTTAATACATTTGAACACAAAAGTTTTGAATTATCTATGAACATATCGTCAACATTTATAAAACACTTTCACTCGAGAACAATAAATCTGTGATATCGGATGCCTCAGCACCAAGAATGAAGCGCCCAATTTGTGCCTCTGACAGCACCGTATACACGGCTTCTCTTGAATATTCCACCCCCGAAAGCATTTTTTCAAGCTCCGCTATGTCAAGCTCACCGAAAAAGTCGCCTCCCAGCGAAATTTCGCGTATCTGCCCCGATTCAACGTCAAGACGTGCCTCCACAGCACCGTAATCGAATCTGCGGCGGTGTTCCACGGAGAAGTTTCCGAAACGGCGAAGATTCCACTCATCCGTAGAGTATTTTTTCTCGGCAAGAAGTGAAATTTCTCGGATCATCGCATCCGTGAGGCTTTCCGTCTTAGCAGAAAACTCCTTTGAAAGTCTGTCTGCCAAGAATTTTTCAAAATCCAGCACGTCGCAAAGCTTTTTTTGCACATCCTCCGGCATGAGGTCGAAAATATTTGCAACACGACTTCTCACGCTGGCAATTCCTTTGCTTTTAAGCTTGGTGGGGTCAACATTAAGTGCGCCCGACAGCCTTTCAAGCTTCGCCGAAAAGAGCAGTGTGCCGTGATGAAGCGTCGCGCCGTCCAGAACGCACTGTGCATTGCCCGATATCTTACGCTCACCGTCAGGAGTTGCGACAACTATATCATTTCGTCCGGAAAGGGAGGCATCAAGCGATATTTCTCTAAGCGCGGATATTATCGGAGCGGTGAAATACGCAAAATCAAGACCGCCCTCGCGGATTCCCTCAGACATCTGCCCTCCGGCAGGCGATATGAACGTATAGTTGAGGTTGCCGAGGTCATGGAACACCGCGCCGCCGCCTGTCATACGGCGGACCACCTTTATGCTGTGCTTTTTGACAAAATCAAAATTTATCTCCGCAAAGGCGTTCTGGTTTTTACCGATTATCACCGACGGCTCGTTACGCCAGAGCATAACGACATCATCCTCGGCGTTGGCAAGCAAATACTCCTCCGCGGCAAGGTTAAAATATGGATTTGTGGATTTGTTTATGTATAGTTTCATGGTAGTACCTTTTGGAGTGCAGATTTGTTTCGATATGGGAATTACGCGCTGTTATTGAGCACATCGCTTTGCGATGTGCATAAAAAGCTGCGCAAAAAACTTTATACAGAAAAATAGCAACGCTGTACCCGTTGTATATTCGTAATCGTTTCATACGCTTTTGCGCGCCTGCATGGCCCCGCATCATTACGCAGTCTAATTTTGCAGGAATCGCTTGGTTTGGAATGGGGCGACGAGGACGTCGCCCCCTACCGGTGTAGACCTTGTCTGCTACACCTATCTCCCAGATGGCGAGACTTTTTAACGCTATACAAACAAAAATCACGCCACACAAGCCGCCGTAATGGTGCGGGGCCATGCAGGCGGCGCGAGTAGTGCGCCCAAAGTATTAGCACTCATATTGTTTTATATAATTCCCGTGTGTAAAGTTCTTTGCACAGCTTTCAAGCACATCGCAAAGCGATGTGCTCAAGAACAGCGCGTAACTCCTATACACTAACAATCACGGCCTCCCCACACCTAAGCAAAATTTTCTATGTAAAACATTAGGGGCTGTCGGTGGACAGCCCCTTGTGTAATTAAAGACCCTTCTTGCTTCTTTCCATGCGCTCAACGTCGCTGCAGTTGGTCTTTGCAACGTAGCCCGGAATAGGCATAAGCTTTTCATGGATGATATCAATGATACCGTCAGCCTGGGGGAAGAACTCTGCATCAAGCTCGTAGCAAGGAGTGATCCAGTTGCGTGAACCAAGTGCTACGGGAGGTGCATCAAGATAATCGAATGCAAACTCGGTGATGTTTGCAGCCATGTCCTTCATTACGGAATTGCGCTCGCAAGCATCGCCTACGATTACGATCTTACCGGTCTTCTTAACGGACTCGATAACCTTGGAGTAATCGAAAGGAACGATAGTGCGTGCGTCGATGATCTCAGCGGAAATGCCGTACTTCTCTTCAAGAGTCTTAGCCGCATCCATTGCGCGGTAGAGAGTTGCACCGATGGTGAGGATAGTAACGTCCTTACCCTCGCGCTTGATATCGGGATCGCCGAGAGTGATCTCGTAACGTCCTTCCGGCACGCCGTCCTTCATGAACTGCTCGCCGATACCGTAAATTCTCTGAGACTCGAAGCATACAACAGGGTCGGTGCCCTCAAGAGCCGCGGTCATGAGACCCTTAGCATCCGCAGGAGTGTTGGGGAATATAACCTTCAGACCGGGGATGTGAGCGGTGAGCGCGGTCCAGTCCTGAGAGTGCTGTGCACCGTACTTTGAACCAACAGAAACGCGGAGCACGATAGGCATCTTAAGAATACCTGCGGACATAGCCTGCCATTTTGCCATCTGGTTGAATATCTCATCGCCTGCACAGCCGATAAAGTCAGCGTACATAAGCTCAACAATAGCGCGACCGCCGCACATTGCGTAACCTACCGCAGAGCCTACGATAGCGGACTCGGAGATAGGAGAGTTGAAGAATCTGTGGTAGGGAATAGCCTCGGTCATCTTTTTGTATACACCGAATGCGCCGCCCCAATCGCGGTTGTCTTCACCGTATGCGATAAGGGTGGGATCCTCGTAGAACTTGTCGATGATCGGCTCAAAGAGACCGTCAGTGAGGTTGTACATCTTCATCTTGGAAACAGGCTTGCCGTCCTTGTCGGTAGCAGTTCTAACCTTGCCTGCGATTTCCTTAACTCTGGGGCATTCCTCCTTGGGCATGAGAACGTCAGCCTCACGGGTGGGATCCATGCTTGCAACTCTTTCGTTTGAGAACATGATAGATGCGATAGCATCGGGGTTCTTCTGAAGGTCCATACGGGGAGAAATTTCGTCGTTGATAGCAAGCTTCATGATTTCGGTCATGCGCTTGGTGATCTCCTCGTGCATGGTTGCGAACTCGTTCTCGGTTGCGATCTTGCCCTTGATGAGCTTGTTCTTGAATGCGACGATCGGATCTGCTTCTTTCCAAGCCTCGATCTCCTCAACAGTTCTGTAGGTGGAGGAGTCAGAGGGGGAGTGACCGGATACACGGTAAGTAACAACGTCAAGAAGTGCAGGACCCTTACCTTCAAGAAGGAGCTTCTTCTTTCTGGTAACAGCGTCAATAACAGCGAGAGGATCGTAACCGTTTACGCGCTCAGCGTGCATCTGGGAGGGGTTGAAGCCTGCACCGAGACGTGCAACCATATCAAAGCCCATGGTCTCGCCGCGGGTCTGACCGCCCATACCGTAGTGGTTGTTGAATACGTTGAAGAGGATAGGCATACCGTCAGCGGAATTCTTGCCTTCCATGCCCCAAAGCTTTGTGATCTGGTCCATAGAAGCGAAGTTGAGTGCCTCAAGAACAGGACCGCGTCCGGTTGCACCGTCACCGCAGTTGGAGATAACGATACCGGGCTTGTGGTTGGATCTCTTATAAAGAGCCGCACCGAGAGCGATAGGAGCAGATGCACCAACGATCGCGTTGTTGGGCATAAGACCGAAAGGAATGAAGAATGCGTGCATGGAGCCGCCAAGGCCCTTGTTAAAGCCGGTGGTACGTGCAAATACCTCAGCAAGTGCGCCGTAGAGAAGGAAGTTGATAGCAAGCTCCTTCACGTTGCCGCCTGCATTCATATGCTTTTCAACAACGCTCAGAACAGAGCCGTCAAGGAACTCCTTCATGATGTCGTAAAGCTCGGTGTCGTCAAGCTTTTCGATGGAGGAAAGACCCTTTGCGAGAATTTCGCCGTGGCTTCTGTGAGAGCCGAAGGAGAAGTCGTTGATATCAAGGCAGTAAGCCTCACCTACTGCGGATGCTTCCTGACCGATGGAAAGGTGAGCAGGACCGGGGTTGTTGTACTGAACGCCGTTGTACTCGCTCTTTACCTTAACCTCGTTAAGCATGGTCTCAAACTCGCGGATAATAGCCATATCGCGGTAGATTCTCATGAAATCTTCCTTGGTGTAAAGCTTCTTCTCCTGTGCGAGAGTTTTGTTGTACTGACATACGGGAATATCCTCAAAATGGATATAGCCGGGCTCAAACGCTTTCGCAGGATCTACATATTGACTCTTAGGCATGATTTTTTATCTCCTTTTGTTTATTTTTATGGGGTACGGTCGCTTTTTTGAGCACATCGCTTGCGATGTGCTGAAAGCATCCGCAAAAAACTTTATACGGGGGGAATTACAACCGCTAAGGGATTGTATTGTGCGAAAATTCGCCATACTCGCGCCGCCTCCATGGCCCGTACCATTACGGCGGCTTAGGGGCGTGTGGAGGGGGTGTTTTTTGAAGTAAGCGAGGGAATTATATGCCGAACATACCCTCGCGGATAACCTCGCATACGGTGGGGTGAGGGAATACGAAATTGCGTACATCCTCAACTCTCATCTGCTTTTCAACCATCATAGCCGCACCGTAGATGATCTCGGATGCGTATGTACCGATCATGTGTACGCCAAGCACACGTCTGTGTGCCTTGTCGATGATGATCTTAACGATTCCGTCGCCGCCCTCGTTCTCAGCAACATATCTGCCGCTGTAACGGAGTGTGAAGGATTCAACCTTTGCATCAAGTCCCTTTGCCTTAACGGTGTCGGAGGTCTCGCCGACGGAAGCAACTTCGGGATTGGTGTATATAACAGCAGGGATAGCGTCGTAGTTGACAGCATCCTTCTTGCCAAGCATATCGTTTACAGCCGCCTCGCCCTCGCGGTATGCGGTGTGAGCAAGCATGGACTTGCCGTTTACGTCGCCTGCCGCCCAAACGCCTGCGATATTGGTCTTGCCGCACTCGTTTGTAACGATAGCGCCGCGCTCGGTGAGAACATTGATGTTCTCAAGACCGATTCCGGCAGTATTTGCACGGCGTCCTACTGCACAGAGCACACAGTCAGCGAAAACTTCCACGGTCTTGCCCTCATATTCGCAGGTAACGGATTTTGTGCCAACGCCTGTAACCTTTGCGCCAAGCATAAACTCGACGCCCTTCTTCTTATAGTTCTTAAGAAGAATAGCCGCGATCTCGCTGTCTGTGGGCCCGCCGATGTGATCCATCATCTCGATAACGGTAACTTTGGAACCGATGGAGTTGAAGTAAGATGCCATCTCCATACCGATAACGCCGCCGCCGATTACTACAAGCTCCTTCGGAACTGTAGTCATATCGAGAATCTCGCGGTTTGTCTTAACAAAACCGGAGGTTACACCCTCGCGAAGTCCGGGGATGGGCGGAACTGCCGCAGAAGAACCGGTGCAGATAAGAAGTCTGCGTGCTTCGTAGGTCTCATCGCCTGCCTTAACGGTAAAGAGGTCGCCCCTCTTGCCGGTGATCTCAGCGTGAGCATTCACAACGGTGATGCCGCCATGCTTCATCTTCATGCCGATGCCGCCAACAAGCTGTTTTACAACCTTGTCCTTGCGTGCAACTACTGCCGCATGGTCTATAGAAGCGCCCGGGAGCTTTACGCCGTAATCTTCGCTGCGCTTTGCATAGTCGAAAATTTTAGCGGAGTAGAGAAGTGTCTTTGTGGGGATACAGCCCTCGTTAAGGCATACACCGCCAAGAGCACGCTCCTCAATAACGAGGGTGGAAAGTCCGCCCTCTGCGGCACGCTCTGCCGCATTGTATCCGGCGGGACCGCCGCCGAGAATTATAAGCTCGTACATTTATGTATCCTCCTCTTACTTTGCAAGAAGCAGTGAGAAGTGCTCAAGGTTTGCGCACAGCTCCTTTAAGAAGCGAGCCGCCGGAGCACCGTCAAGTGCGCGGTGGTCAAAGGTAAGGGAAAGACCCATTGCAGGATATACATCCCCGTCCGCATTTACGCGCTGAGTAATAGCGCATACACCAAGAATAGCAACCTGCGGGGGATTTATTACGGGAGTGAAGCTTTCAACACCGAGAGAGCCGAGGTTGGTAACGGTGAATGTACCGCCGGAGAGCTTGTCGGGGGAGATTGAGCCACCCTGTGTCTCCTTGATAAGGCCCTTTGCGTTTGCGGAAAGCTCGGAGAGAGACATGGTGTCTGCCGCCATAAGGGTGGGCACCATAAGTCCGCGCTCGGTATCAACAGCAATGCCAAGATTTACGTTGTCGAAGATACGAACAACATCGTCAAGCCAGTGCGCGTTGAGGTCCTTGTGATTTTTAAGAGTCTTTGCGACAGCATAGAGAACGATATCGTTAAGGGTGATATTGCCCATACCGAGAGCCTCACCGTTTGCCTTGAGATTCTTTCTGAACTCCATGATCTCGGTAGCATCAAAGGATGCATTGAGAGTAAGCTGTGCCATACTCGACAGCGAAGCGTGCATGGACTTTGCAATAACCTTGCGGATATTGGTAATTTTAACATCGGTGTAGCCGCCGGTGGTCTTAGCTGCCACAGGTGCTTCGACAGCGGCTTCTTCAACAACCACACACTCACCTGCAAGGAAGCGTTCAACTGCTTCAATAGTAGTTGTCTTTCCTGCATCGAGAAGCGCGTTTACATCACGCTCTATAATTCTTCCCATAGGACCGGTTGCAGTAACCTTGGAAAGGTCTGCGCCTGTTGTAAGAGCAAGCTTCTTTGCTCTGGGGGAGATACGGAGAATGTCGCCTGTCTGAGCCTGTACAGCAGGAGCTTCTGCCGGTGCAGGTGCCGCCTCCTTCTTTTCTTCTACAGGAGCGGCAGGTGCTGCCGGAGCCTCGGTTGCAGCAGGTGCCGCCGGAGCTGCGTCTGTCTTCGGAATAAGCGCGGAAATGTCCTCTCCGGCATCACCGATGATGCAAACCACCTCAAGGCAGGGAACATCGTCACCCTCAGCGGCAAACACTTCAAGAAGAGTGCCTGCGACCTCGGATTTTTCATCAAAGCTTGATTTGTCCGTCTCGTAGGAGAAAAGTACGTCGCCTACCGCTACCGTGTCGCCTTTTTTCTTAGCCCACTCGGTAATGATACAGCTTTCAACGCTCTGTCCCTGACGAGGCATAATAACTGCGGTTGCCATGTGTAAATCTTCCTTTCAATTAGAGTTATATTATGAATATTTTTTATTCCGTAACGATGATTTCAACGCCGGCTTCAATAGCGGCGCGGGTGATGTCATCCGGCAGCGGCTTGTCAGCCACAATCGTATGTACATTTTCAAGCTGACAGAATGTAAACGGAAGTGAGCGGTCAAGCTTAGATGTATCCATAAGCACCACAACGCGGCGCGCCTTTTCCACGACCATGTGCTTAAGCTCACACTCGGAGTAGTTTCCGCTGGTAAATCCATCCTTGAGAGAGAGTCCCGACGGCACTATAAATGCTATATCTATATTGATATCGTCAAGGAATCTGAGTGCCTGATTTCCCGATATCGAAATATTGTCGCGATTCACCATGCCGCCAACAATATTTACTATAGCCTGATTCTTTTTTATAAGCTCCAAAGCTATGTTTGGCCCGGTGGTAACTATAGTATGACGCTCATCGGGCAAAAGCGATGCCAGAGTCAGCACGGTAGTGCCTGAATCAAGGAACAGTGATCGTCCTGTTTCGATAAGGTCTATAGCACGTCTTGCTATCTTTTCCTTTGCGCTCATATTCTCACCAAGTCTCTGATGGAAGGAATCCTCCATTGATGTGGTGATGAATTTCATTGATCTTGCGCCTCCGCGCACCTTTATAGCTTCCCCTTGCTGTTCGAAATACTCGATATCACGGCGAAGGGTCATACTTGACACATCAGGGAACATAATTTCAAGCTCCTTGAGGGAAACAAACGGTTTTTCCGAAAGCAGTTCTTTTATAGCTGCTCTGCGAGAAGTATTCATAAAAATTTGCCTCCTTTCGGCAGAAATAACGCATAACTATGCGTAAAATGTTAACTTTGCCTCAAATTTCACATAATTCAAGTCCAAATTAACATTTTACGTACATATTGTAACACAAATCGACCTGTTTGTCAATGCGTATTTCCACCAATTACAGGCGGTTTTTATGAGCAATTGAGCCAACTTGCCCAAAATCCCAGACGAAAATGCTCAGGGGGCTTTATTTTAACACATTTTTGCCGCAGTGAGCGTATTTTTAAGCAGCATTGTTATAGTCATAGGACCAACTCCGCCGGGAACAGGAGTGATATACGATGCCTTTTCAAAAACAGTGGCGAAGTCTACGTCACCGGTGAGCTTGCCGTCAGCTTTTCTGTTCATACCAACATCAATAACAACCGCGCCCTCTTTCACCATATCGCCTGTGATAAAGTCCGCCTTGCCGATAGCCACCACAAGTATGTCCGCACGGCGTGTAACCTCTGCAAGATCCTTTGTACGGGAATGGCAAACGGTAACAGTGCCGTTTGCATGGAGAAGAAGCATAGCCTGCGGCTTTCCAACAATATTGGAGCGACCCACAACCACACATTCCTTGCCGGAAACATCAATACCGCTCTTTTCAAGCAACACCATAACACCTGCCGGAGTGCAGGGGAGAAAATCGTAGTTGCCGATCATGATTTTGCCTACATTAAGCTCGTGGAAAGCGTCAACATCCTTTTTGGGGTCGATATTAGCAATTATAATCTCGTCGTTAAGGTGCTTCGGAAGAGGAAGCTGTACAAGAATACCGTGGATAGAGTCGTCACCGTTGAGCTTATGTACAAGCTCCAAAAGCTCCTCCTCGGTAGTGTTTTCCGGAAGCTCATAGACCTCGGAATGGAAGCCTACCTCCTCACAGCCCTTCTTTTTGTTTTTTACATACACCTTTGATGCAGGATCTTCACCTACGATTATTACAGCAAGTCCCGGAGTAACACCCTTTGCCTTCAGTGCCTCACACTCAGCGGCGATCTCAGCGCGAACCTCTGCCGCTATCTTTTTTCCGTCAATAATGTTTGCCATGTTATATCTCCTCATTTTCGTTAATTGTTTCTTTATTTTCCTGTTTATCTGACGCTGTATACACCTCGGCATACTCCGCCTCGTCAAGCCTGCGGCGTCTTATGCGCACAAGACCGGATATCATCAAAATCACGCCGCCGATAACGCACACCCCTGCCACAAGCTGTGACACGCGAACAGTCTTGCCGAGCATATTTTCGAAAAGGTACAGGCTGTCGGTACGCAGTCCTTCGATAAAGAAGCGTCCGAATCCGTACCATATGAGATAGGTAAGCACATTCTGACCGTCAAATTTTTTCTTTTTGTAAAGAAGCATGATGAGTGCAAATCCGAGAAGATTCCAGAGGGATTCGTAAAGGAATGTAGGGTGGTAATACTGCATAGTGCCGATCCCGTCTTTGATAATTCCCATGCGCCACGGAAGATCGGTTACAGTTCCGTGGGCTTCCGCGTTGAAAAAGTTGCCCCAGCGTCCGATTGCCTGTCCGATAATAAGTCCGGGAGCGGCAACGTCAAGAAGCTTTGCGCACTTAAGCTTTTTTATGCGCGAATACACAAATATAGTCAGTGCTCCGGCTATAACTCCGCCGTATATGGCGAGTCCGCCGTTCCATATAGCAATAACATCCTCAAATGTCCGGTATTCTCCCGGCTTTGATAGTACATAATAAAGTCTTGCGCCGATCATGCAGAAGATTATGAGGTATATGGCAAGATCAAACATATCATCCGACTTTATCCCCTCATATTTGGCTTTTTTAAGCGCGATCATGAATCCCACCACCATTGCAAAGGTGATGATTATGCCGTACCACATGATAGGATGCGAGCCACCGTCCGAAAACGGGAGCGGTATTCTGAATGCCACCGGATCAAGCTTGAAATTGCCTATCCCAAGCCCCGGAAATGAAATAATATTTGCAAGAAACGTGCCTATCATCATTCTACCTCCATTTCCATGGGATTTACGATCGCAAGAGAGTAATACTCGTCACGGAACGCTTCATGAAGAAGCTTTGTCACGTCCTCGTAGGTGACAGCTCCCATAATATCGGCATAATCAAGAAGATCGCCGCCGTCGATCTTAAATTGCAGGAAATTGTTCGCGATCTCCTCAGTGCTGTCAAACCACTTTATCATAGCGGCATAAAGAGCACGCTTGGAGCGCTCGAAGTCCTCCCTCGGAAGACCGTTTGCTTTAGCATCCTCCACGCAGGCTTTGAATCTCGCAAACACCTCATCCGGGTCCGCTCCCTCGGAGAACACCGTGTTGAATGCAAAGCTCTCACCTATTCCGTAGCCTGCATCAAAGCTGCCTGTGATAAGTCCCTCCTCATAGAGAGAATTGTACAGCTCGCCTGCCTTGCCGAACAGAATATCGTTGAGAATATCGTAGGCGGCACTCTTTTTCATTCGCTCGTGCGGATCGTCCGGAATGTGCACATCCTTGACGCCGATGGCAAACAGCGGCTGTGCCACCTGCATGGCATATTCGCTTCTCGCCATATATACCTCCGCCCTCTCCTGCGGATAATCGCGGATTATCTTCGCAGGAGCCTGCTCACGGAGCACCTTGTCGCAGACCTCATTCACATCGTCTACGCTCACATCGCCGCAGACAATAAGCATCATATTCGAGGGGTTGTAGAACACCCTGTAGCACTCGTAGAGTATGTCCGCCGTAATATGGGAAATAGATTCCACCGTTCCTGCCACATTTATGCGCACATTGTGCTTCTCGTACATAGCTTCAAGCAGCATATGATAGAGCCTGCGGAAAGGATGGTCGTCATACATCTGTATCTCCTGGGCGATGATGCCCTGTTCCTTTTCCACTGTTTCTGGAGTGAAATAAGGCGTGCTGACGAAATCAAGCAGTATTTCAAGAGACTCCTTAAAATTCGAGGTGCAGGAGAAAAGATAGGCGGTCATGTTGTTGCCTGTGTAGGCGTTGGCTGAAGCACCGTATCTTGCAAAGCGCGAAAACGTATCCTCACCGTTTGGATTTTCAAAAAGCTTGTGTTCAAGATAATGGGCAATACCGTCGGGAACAACGGTAAAATCGTCATCGCCACAAAGCTTGAATTTTGAATCTATTGAGCCGTATTTTGTGGCAAACAGAGCGTAAGCGGTGGACAGCTTTTTCGGGAACACGTACACGTCAAGTCCGCTCTTATGCTTGAAGCTGTAGTATTCTTCCTTCAAAAAATCATTTCTCTTTATGCTGACGTTAAGCATCCTTGCCCTCTCCTTTCAGCGTGCCGTTAAGGAAATACACCGTGTCAAGCGACACCCTCTTTGCGGCAGCAATTATTTCGTCTTTTGTGACCCTCTCAAGAGATGCCACTACATCCTCGGGGTTGTTGACAATGCCGTTCAGCATACGTCCGAGATACCACAGCTCAAGTCCGCGCGCGCTGTCTCCAAGCTCTCTGTATGCATTTATAAGACCAAGCTTGGCACTCTCGCATTCTTCCTCTGTAAAGTCACCGCGGCGTACCGCCTCAAGCTGTTCGAATATCGCCTTTTCCGCAATTTCACGCTTGTCAACTTCAATTCCGCTTGAAACAGTAAGCAGACCTTTCATCGCTTCGGGTACGCTGTGGCAGTAATAGCAAAGGCTCATCTTTTCGCGCACATTCATAAACAGCTTGGAAGTAACTCCGCCGCCGAATATCTCATTGAACATCATAACCGCAGGATAGTCCTCATCCTGTATATATGAGCCGAGTCTGAAGCCGATGTTCAGCTTGCCCTGATTCACAGGCATATCCTCGGTAATATATTTAGCTTCGGACGCCGTTCTGATTATCTCTGTTTCAGGAAGCGCGATGGGAGCTCTTGAAATGCCGCCGAAAAGCTCGGCAAGCTTCTTTTCAAGAGCGTCTATATCGCATTTTCCAACGAAGAATATTTCAATCGGATACTTTTCAAGTGCATATCTGTACTGTGCATAAACCGATTCTGCTGTGCAGGCGGCAATTTCCTCTGCACTTCCCGTCTCGGAAACACCGAACCGCTCATTTTTGCACATTTCCTGTATACAGCGCATTTTAGCATAGTACGCCTTATCGTTTATTCTGGCGTTCACCGCATCAATAAGATTTTTCTTCTCACTCTCGGTATATGCACGCTCAAAAGCCTCGCCGTCACACAAAGGACAAAGAATAAGCTCTGCCAGCATATCCGCAACGTCAGAAATAAGGTCCTCACCGTTAATGGTATAAGCACCGTCAATCATAGATGCGCAAAGACCGAATATCTGAAGCTCTCCGCGCTTTTCATTTCTTGCGCCGATACTTGAAGCATAAAGATAATCAAGCTTTTTATTGATTTCTGCCATATTGGGATATTTAACCGAGCCGCGCATGAGAATATTGGGAATAAGAGCGTTTTTTGCCGCGGTCTGCGCCGAAAGCGGTGCTATAAGGTTCACGGAGAGATAACCCGTCTTGAATTTATCGGTTTCAAGATAGTTAAGACAGATTCCGTCCGCAATCATTCTTTTTACAAGTGCCATATCCTGCTCACTTTCTCCCCCGAAAACGGGAGTAGGGTTATTATCTACCATTTTACACCTTTTACTAATAAAAAGCAATATTTACTAGCCGAATTTTCAAAAATGTTACGGATTCAGCCTTCAATATTTATTCGGTGCACCGTGGCGCAGGAGAGAGTGCCCGAATATCCCAAAAGCCAATCGGAAAGAAAGCCCACTCTGTCCTCGCCCGTCACGCAAAGATGCTTTACGCCGTCCGGTATATTACCTGAAGGCGATGCTTTAAGAGTTGGACCGTTTTCGCCGAGTATCAGACAATCGGCATCATGGATAAAGCTCCATATGTAGTCATCCTCCCATGAGGAAGCGCCGGCATAGGTGATTTTTGTGCTTCCTGCTTCAATGCCGATAACAGTGATTGGAGATAAAGAACGCTCAACAAATGTGCGCCTCGGCACAGTCAGTTTAACATCACCGAAAGTAACCGTATTTTCGGAGTAGGGAGAATACAATATCACCTCTGCTCCGTATTCCTTTGCCGCTTGACGGATATCTTCAAGAAGAAAACTTTCGTATTCGTCGGAAGGAATCGGGAGCAGTATGCGGTGTACCACACGGCACTGAAGAAGTGCGCGGACAGCTCCTGTGTGACCGCGTTTTATATCCGTGAGCATAAGTACATCAATTTCGGTAAGACACCGTTCCGCAAGTGCGGCGCGTATATCGACCATAGCAGACTTTGAGCCGTTTGTCACATCAATCGCCATGGCGTGCCGTCTTGATACAGTCAGCAGTGCATCATGCTTACCGTTATTAAGATAATCCACGCTTACATCATCCGTATGCGCACAGTGATACCCCAGGGCGCAGACCCCAAACAAAACGCAGGCGGCAAACAGCGGTATGAGCGAATAAGCCCAGCTTGAAAAATTCTTACGCATCATCAACACAAGTACCACTGCAAGACCGATAATTATGGGAAGCGCGAACGGATATCTTAGTGATATGAGCTGTGCTCCCGGCGAAAGCCATTCTGCCGCCGCACTGCATAATCGCACATAAACACAACAGGAACGCTGAGGATTTGACATATAAATCCAAGGCCTGCGGCTGAGAAAAGGAGATACGGTACAAGCAGTATCAGCAAGCCCTCGCACAAAAACGCCATTATAAGCGTTGCCGGAACGGATACTGCGGATATTTCCCTGAAATACAGCCATTGGAGCGGCAAAACGAAAAGAAGGGCACCGATTGACGCACATATATTCCTCAAAAGTCCTTTTGCGCTCCTAACAAGTGTTTTAACAAAAGGATTCCGAAATTTTCCCGAAGGCATTATGTCATCCGCCGATTCTCTTAGCAGTATGACGCCGAGTGTTGCCAAAAACGAAAGCTGAAGGCTGACATCAAAGAGTGCCGCAGGGTTTATAAGTATTATCACCCATATCGCAAAGGACAGCGACGTTACCCTGTCATTGTCCTCACTCACGAGCGATGCCGCGTAGGAGATTACAAGCATGAACGCGGATCGCACCACTGACATAAGAAGACCTGTAAGTATCACATAAAGCCCTACTGCAAGAATGATACATACAATTCTCAAACGACGCTTCATTCTCAGTCTGAGGAGCATACCTTCAACAGCACCGGTCATCACCGCCAAATGAAGTCCGCTGAGAGCGAGAATATGCGTAATACCAAGATAATTGAAGTCACGCCTGAGTCTCCCAAGCTCATCCCGTTCACCAAGTATAAGTGCCTTTGAAAGAGCCGCGGAATCACGGTCAAGATGCAATGACAGCTTTGCACAGAGAGTATCCCTCAGTTTAGCGAGTCTTACTTCAACATCATTACATATCCCTACCACATCGGCTCTTTCTTCGGTACGGCAAGCAAACACGCACCCATCAGCGAATACGGAAAACTTAGCTGTATCTCCGTAATCGTAAACATCTTTGATATCGCAGAATTCGGCACGTACACGTATCACGTCCCCAAGAGCGAAGCTTGTACCGCTCTCATCAAGAAAGAGTCCGCCGCCGCGGTTCTCTGTACCGTCGACTGAAACAAGCCTTATTTTATACAAACCGCTGTAGCTGTTCTGGCTTTTTACTTCGGTTATAACCGCGCGAATTTCTGCTTCATCAAAAGAAGCATATCCTTCGGCATAGATATTGAAATACGCGAAGGACGACAGCAGCATGCACAGTGCAAGTGCTCCGCACATGATAACAAAGACAGCCGACGGAATGTTGAAAAGCAAATGCTTCTCCCGTCGGCGAAATATAAACGGCATAACGAAAATGGCAGCCAAAACAGCGGCAATAAGCACAAGCTTTGCCGCCTTCCCAAGAAAGGCAGCCGCCGCAGACACGGCAATGCATAAGCTTATGGCTGATGCAAGCGGTCTGCGGCGGTAGAAATTCATAACATTCTCCTTAACTTGTTACGCCCTCAAAACGGCGTTTTTAAATACAGAAATATCAACATCCCTGTTTTTCTTGCAGTCAAGGGTGTAAACGCGTCCAACCCCCTCGTATTTTGCCCCTGCAAAGGGGTTGTAGGAAAGCAGTTCAACGGGACTGTCCGACACGATCTCGGAGATAGCCGAGAGATTATCCGCCGTGTCGGTAATATCCGGAATAAGCGGTATTCTCACAATATGAGGCTTGCCGCTGTCTTTAAGTATTCTGAAGTTTTCGATTATTCGTTTGTTGTCTACTCCGCACCATTTTTTATGAAGTACGGCATCGGCAAGCTTTATATCCATTATAACAAGCTCTGTCCGGTCCATAATCCTCATAAAAGTCTCGGCAGTGCAGTATGCGCAGGTCTCGACAGCGCGGTGCACACCGGAAAGCCTACAAAGAAGCTCGCAGACAAAATCCGCCTGCATGGTAGGCTCGCCGCCAGATATGGTTACACCGCCGCCTGAGGACTTCATAAAATCGGCGTTCTGCATCAGTTTTTCTGCAAGTGCCTCGGCACTCCATTCTACTCCAACAACAGAAACAAGTCCGTCGGGACAGGCTTTAATACAGCGTGAATAGGGTTTGCATCCCTCATGGGAGCAAGGCTTCATACAGGCACCGCATCTGCGGCATCTGGCGGTCCGCACCATTACTTCCGGTGTGGGCGACAAGCCTTCGGGATTGTGGCACCACTTGCAGGAGAGGGGACAACCCTTCATAAAGACGGTAGTACGCACGCCCGGACCGTCATGAACGGAAAATTCCTTTATGTCAAATACAGTTCCCGTCATTTTAAACCGTATATTCCTGACGGGCTATTACATGATCCTGATATTCGCGGTCAAGCTCCACAAAGTACGCGCTCCATCCCCAGATGCGAACAACAAGGCGCTGATAGTCTTCGGGGTGAGCCTGTGCGTCCTTCATGGTTTCAAGATTCACGGCATTGAGCTGGAGCTGATGTCCGCCGCAGTCGATAAAATATTTCACAAGAGATGCAACCTTCCCGATCGCATCCTCGCCGCGGAACACGCTGTTGTGGAACTCTAAGGTAAGCGGTCCGCCGTTAATGGCGCGGTCGAAATGCTGTTTTGTAAAGGATTTCACAACAGAAACGGGACCTGCAATCTTCGCAAAAAGGCTGGCGGAGAAGTTTGTACCAAAGGGTTCACCCTTTCTTCTGCCATCGGGAGAAGCACCGATATCGTTTGCGTGCCACAGATAGAACATGGCAGAGCCTGTGCCGGCACGCCACACGCCGCCCTCACAGTTGGTCTTGCCTTCAAGTGCATCGGCAAACATATCGAGAAGCTTAACAGATATCATATCCGCCGCATCGTCGTTGTTGCCCATTTTGGGAGCTTCATTCCTAAGCTTACTTAAAAGCTCCGGAGTGTTTTCAAAGTTGGAATCCACCGCCGCAAGTAAGTCGGACGCGGTGATGTATTTTTCGTCAAATACATA
Source organism: Candidatus Flemingiibacterium sp. (assembly GCA_045636145.1). Taxonomy (GTDB): domain Bacteria; phylum Bacillota; class Clostridia; order Oscillospirales; family CAG-272; genus Flemingiibacterium. Next base: position 19,376 of record JAZTWV010000008.1, on the reverse strand, counting down.
TTTCTTTATTGCCGCAAGGGAATCTGTGGCTGTGGCAATACCCGTTCCGTGCATACCGAAGTTTTTGTATTTATGCTCTCTTACAAGCACATTCATAAAGGGCGAGGGAACAAACCACAGGTCCTTTATCCCGGATGTGATCTTATCGCATTCTTTTGCGATTTCCTGCTTGACAGCTTCCATCACTTCATCGAAGCTTTCGTATGCCGAAAAGCCGCCGTGAATCACATTATCCACCATTTTCGGGAAAGACAGCGCGGCAATATTTGCAATGTCAAAGCCCACCTTGGGTATGATAAATTCCCAACACGCCGCAACAACATAGTTCGCCGCATCCTCCGGCGCGTATCCCTTCTTGATAAGCGCGGGGATTACCACGTCATCGTTTGAATATTGCGGGAATCCGAGACCTGCCTTTGTAAGCTCCGTACCCAGCATATACTGCTGGATGGGAGTCTTTTTCGACACGCGCAGATTTATCTTGGGGTCGATCATCTTAAGATTGCGGCTTGCCATAAGGCAGAGCTTTGAAAGCTCCGAGAAGCAGTCGTTCCCGTTCTCGTCAATGCCGCCGAGCACCATAGACTGACCGTTATCACCCTGCTGTACGCCCACATACAGATCGCTGTCCTTGTTAAAGGACAGGAAGAAATCTTCAATGAGCGCAAGCGCAGTTTCCTCGGTGTAAACGCCATTGTCCATATCCGCCTTGAAGTAGGGGTACATATATTTGTCAAATCTTCCCACAGTGTTGTGGTAATTTCCTTCAAGCCACAGCGAGAAATGAAGGATGCGGAAGAATTGCAGTGCCTCACGGAAGCTTGTAGCACCATATCTGGGAACGCGAGAAAGCACCTTGGCAATATCCTCGCGACCTACCTTCTCCGCTTCCGCACGGTAGCGGTCTGCAAGCTCAATTATATTGTCAATGGCGCGCTTTGAATACTCATCCGCTTCCTCCCTAAGAGCAAGAAGTCCTTTTTCTATGGCAGTCTCATAATCAGGAGACAGATTTGATATGTAACCAAGCTCATGTATAAAATGCCGGGATTTTATTTCTTTCCATTCATCCTCGGTAAAGCAGTCCGGTATCTGCTTTGTTGTGCGAATATAGCATATCTGCTCACCCGGGAGAATGTGGGGAACCTGAGCACGGCAGAGACGCTCAAAGCGGTCAGCCATGCGTTCAGCCGGGGAAAGACCTTTGTTTTTGTATTCCTCAGCAAGATTTTCCGAGAAATCCACTCGGAATTCATGATGTTTTCTCTCAAGTACATAGTTAAGAAGCCTGTCAGACATAAATATCCCTCCGTATTATTAACCGACAAAGCGGTATTTTACAGCTTAATGTTATATAGTACCTTACAATTTATATTATACAGAAAATTTTTTCAAAGTCAATAGAATAGACAAAAAATACACAAATATATAATGATTTCGCAAAATTTGCGTGCCGTTATCTGCTATATGCCAAAAAATCTCGTCTGGAACTTTGATTTTACAAAAAAGCTCTTGTATAAGCCGCAGTTTTATGCTATACTTATTTTATGTATTGCTATTTCGGGAGGACAATACCTTGCGTGATAAAAAACATATAAAAAAATCCGCACCCTATATCATTTTCGGCGTGCTTTTTCTTCTTGGTGCCGCCGTATTTGCCATCTGCATATGGTATATGAATACCTATGATCTTGAATTCAAGGAACTGCTTTACACCCTTGTATCTCCGCTTAAGGGAACAGGAGAAAGCACCGTGGCGCTGATTCTGTCGTCCAGCCTCCCTTGGGTAGCCGCGGCGGCGGCTGCGTATATTACAGCGGCTGTGATTATTTCAATACACGCCAGCAAACTGTTTCGGCGTATCGGCGCGGCGGTATGCGCGGCAGTGTTCGTATCCTCGCTGATTTTTGCGGCATATGCGCTTCGTCTGCCGGGATATATTGAAGCAATCAGTCAAAAAACCACACTCTACGAGGAATATTACATAGACCCCGACTCGGTAAGCATAACGGCAAACGGTAAACCGAAGAATCTCATACACATATACCTTGAAAGCATGGAAACCACCTATGCTTCGGAAGCTGTGGGCGGCGCTCAGCCGGAGAACAATTATCTTCCGAATCTCACCAGAATGGCATCGGAGGGTATATCCTTTACCGATAAAGAGGACGGCAGCCTCGGCGGATTCCATACCCCAAACGGTACAACATGGACAATGGCGGCACTTCTTGCCACCACCTCAGGCATACCGTTTTCTTTCCCCATTGGCGGCGACGGTCAGAACTATATGTCAAAGCACGAATATTTCGCCAAGGGGCTTACCACTCTCGGCGACATACTTTCGGATAACGGCTACACAAATACGTTCCTCTGCGGCTCAAATGCCACATTCGGCGGACGGCGCAATTACTTCACCCAGCACGGAGATTACAGGATATTCGACCTGTACACAGCACGCGAGGAGGGCTATATCGCCAAGGATTACCACGACGGCTGGTGGGGATATGAGGATATGTACCTCTATGAGATCGCCAAAGACAAGCTAACCGAGCTTGCGGCGCAGGATGAGCCGTTCAATTTCACCATGCTGACGGTAGACACCCACCATGTTGACGGAAACCGCTGTAAGCTGTGCGAAGGAGAATACAGCACACGCCTTGAAAACGTGGTAAGCTGTGCTGACAGGCAGGTGTCGGAATTTGTCGATTGGTGCATGGAGCAGGATTTTTACCGCGACAGCGTAATAATCGTATCGGGCGATCATCCACGTATGGACACACGTCTTGTCAGTGAGGTGGATTACTATGATCGCACCATTTACAACTGCTTCTTTAATGCCGCGCTCACACCGCGCGGCGAAACATCGGGGCGAATATTCACAAGCATGGATATGTTTCCCACGCTCCTTGCGGCAATGGGCTTTTTAATTGACGGCGAGCGGCTTGGACTTGGCGTGAATATGTTTTCCGGTGAGCCTACCCTTGCGGAGGAGCTTGGGTATGATTATCTGAACGGTGAGATAGCCAAGCATTCGGCGTACTATATCCGCGAATTTTCCTGATTGTGATTTGTGGGCGGCACTGCGGTTGACAGCCTGCGTCAGGGAACTTAAAAATACAAGCTGTCAGTGAAACCTTGCTGACAGCTTTTTATCCATATTTGCGCCTTACCGCGTATGCTCCATGAGCCAATTTACAACAGCACCCTCATCGTTTGAGCCGATTATCTCAGTGGCGTGAGCCTTCAGCTCATCCACCGCCCCTGATACCGCATATGCCTCATCGGCGGCTTCAAACATGGATATATCGTTAGCTCCGTCGCCGAACACCACAAGCCGCCGGCATCCGAGAATATCCCGAAGCTGAAGTGCGGCTTCCGCCTTTGAAGCACCCTTTGCGTACACCTCAAGCCACTTGTCGCGGCTGTAGTAATCCTCGGCATAAAGGCAGTTGTAATCACCGGAGAGACGGCGGTATATTTCCTCCGCACGCCGATCGTTTGTTATGCACAAAACATAAAAAACATCCCCATCCCACAAGAGAGATTCATCTTTAATGGGATTGTCCCGCGGATCACCGGCACGCTTCAGCTGATACGCCGCCGATTCGGGCGGAATTTTATCCTGTATATAAGAATACTTCTGTTTATCCCCGTCTGCCGAATAAACAAAAGGCGACAGACCGTATTCATCAAAAACACTGCGTACATACTCGGGGTTTGGAAGCAATTTTTTCTTAATGTAAGCTCCTCTCCGGGGATCGCGTATGAATACACCGTTATGAAGTATGACGGGAATCTTTATGGGAAGCTCGCCTGCCACCTGCATCGCCGTGTAATATGAGCGTGCCGTGGCGAAAGTAAACTTTACGCCTCTCAAAACAAGCTCCGCCACTTTTCGGGCGGTGTCTTTTGCAAGTGTACCGTCACTTTTAAGAAGCGTTCCGTCAAGATCGGATACAAACAGGGTTTTATCAAGATCGTACACGCTTATTCATCCTCCAAATCGCGCCCCGATGACTCGGATGCACTGAAATTTGCCAGAGGATTTGCCGCCATGGCTTTTTTCATGTTTTCATCGTTCACGTGTGTATATATCTGAGTTGTATTAAGCTGTTCATGACCCAGAATGTCCTTAAGCACACGGACATCCACATTTCCCGTCTGATACATCAGAGTCGCCGCCGTGTGGCGCAGTTTGTGAGTGGAAAAATGCTTGTGCTCAAGTCCTGCCGCCTTAAGGTACTTGTAAACCACCCACTGAACCGTCTTGTTGCTGATACGCGAATGGCGAGAGGATAAAAACAGGGCGTTTTTGTCTTTTATCTGCACCTCATCTGCGGCACGTACCGAAAGATACCGACGTATGGCATCCCGACAGGCATCGTTAAGGTATATCATGCGCTCCTTTGCGCCTTTTCCGAGAACACGAAGTGATTCCATGTTGCGGTCGATATCCGAAAGATTTATGCCCACAAGCTCGGAAAGTCGCATACCGCAGTTAAGGAACAGCACGAGTATGCAGTAGTCCCTCTCGCGGGTCTTTGAGGTCTCGTCGGCACGGACTGCACCGAGAAGTGCCTCGCTTTCATCAAGGCTGAGAAATTTCGGGAGCGTTTTTTTCTTCTGCGGACCGTCTATATTTTTCGTGGGATCGTTGTCCACGGCACGCATATTGACGGTGAGGTACTTATAAAAGCTCTTTAGTGCCGACAGCTTTCTTGCTCTTGCCGACCACTTGTTGCCGCGGCTCTCAAGGACGTAGTACAGGAAGTCGTATATTTCCTTTGAGGTAACAGAGCCGATAAATGTCATATCTATTTCGGATATGTCGATCTGAGCGAAGCTTTCCTCGTCAAGGCTCTTTGGGTCGGTTCCCTGTCTCTGTGCCAAAAGGAAGCGAAAAAAGGTGCGAAGATCAATGGCATATTCGTCCATAGTCTTTTGGGAGCGTCCTTGAACTGTAAGCTTGTAGCTCACAAAGTTCCGTACCGCCTCCGGAAGCTCGTCGTAATTCACCAACTTCTGCATATATACCTCCTGCCATAAATCCTACTTGCTTTTATTATACCGCGAAGCTGTGGCTTTGTCAAGTGTGACCCCCTGTTTTCGGGACAGCGGAGCTTTCGGAAAATAAAATGTAAACTTTTGTGGATATCCCTTGAAAAAAACGGGCGGTACATATAAAATATATAGTAGTATTTCACGCGGGCACTGCCGCAGAAAAAGGTGAATTTATGAGTGATTTTTTTAAGGAACATTCCTTTAATATGGTTAAGCTGTTTTTAAACCAGATCGTAATGAGCGTATTTGGCATCATGCTGTGGATGGCGGTGCTTGCAAACAAGCCTCTGCTTCTTGCCGCAAGCATTTTTTCCGTACTTTTTTACCTCTTTATAAACTACAGTGCCCTTTGGGAGCTTGGCGCAAAGGATAAAATACGCGTAGATGCCGGAAGACTTGCGGCTATGCCACAAAAAGGTATTTACATTGCCCTCGGCGCGGCTGTACCCAACCTCATTCTCACTCTGCTTATCGGAATTTGCGTTCTCGTTGACACTGCCGCAGCACAAGCTGTGGGTACGGTGTGCAGTGTGATAATTCGTCTTATTAACGGAATGCATCTCGGCATCATCGACTGCACCAAGGCGGCGGTATTTGAGGGTACGCCCCATTTGTCCGATATATGGTGGTGGTACTTCATTATCAACATTCCCGCGCTGTTTGTTGGGTGGCTTGCGTACTTCCTTGGCTCAAAGAATATCCGTATCGGAGCATTCTTCGGTATAAAGCAAAAAGCAAATACAGGTGCAAAGAAGAATTAACCGCGCTCATTCGGTCAATACTGATAACAAAAAACTCGTGCACTCTTTTCGATGTGTGCGCGGAAAGATGAGGCATCCTATGGCAAAAAACATAAAGAAATCAGAAAATAAGCTCCGCCGCGGCACAAAGCGGCTTTCAAAGCAGCTTTGCGGCAAGAAAAGCCTTACTTTGAAGCATTCCTATGATAATTCCTTCTCGGTATTCCGCACTGCGAAGGAAAGTCATCCGCTTATCACCGTTACGGCAAGCGGAGAATACAAAATATCCGTCTTTAAGCTGCTTCTTATACTCTTTGGCACAGTTTCCGCCCTTGCTATTATGCTGATGATTGCAAAAAGAATACGGAATCGCCGCCGTGCACGCATGGACATGGCAGAATTTGAGGAATATGCCGATTACGAAGACGAGGAACTTCCATTTTAACGATGCCCCTCTCTTTCTCAATGGGCAAAAACATAAACTTAATTTAGGAACAGACAATGAACACTGATTTTTTACCCATAAGCCGCGCCGACATGGATGCGCGCGGCTGGGACCGCCCCGATTTTGTATATGTCACGGGTGATGCTTACGTGGATCACCCCAGCTTTGGCGTGGCTATAATCTCCCGCGTCCTTGAGGCGGAGGGCTTCCGTGTGGCAGTACTTTCACAGCCGGACTACAAGTCCTGCGCGGCGTTTAAGGAATTCGGACGTCCGCGCCTCGGATTTCTTGTGACCGCAGGAAACATCGACTCCATGGTGGCACACTACACCGCATCAAAAAAACGTCGCTCCTATGACTACTATTCCCCCGGCGGAAAAATGGGTCTGCGCCCAGACCGCGCGGTGATAGTTTACTGCAACCGAATCCGCGAAGCATACGGCGACGTGCCGATAATTCTCGGAGGACTTGAAGCCTCTCTTCGCCGTCTGGCACACTACGATTATTGGGACGATAAGGTGCGCCGCTCGGTGCTTATCGACTCCCGTGCCGATATTCTCACCTACGGTATGGGCGAAAATATTCTCCGCCGTCTGGCAAAGCTCCTTGACAAGGGCATCCCTGTAAAAAAGATACGTGACGTGCGCGGTACGGTATATGCCGCCGCCCGTGGCGATGCAGTTCATTTTGACGTGGCGGACAGTTGGGACTACGACGATATCAAAACCGACAAGCACCGTTATGCCGAGGTTTTCGGCGTGCAGTACCGCAACACCGATGCCATAAGCGGAAAAGCTATGGTTGAATACTACGACAACAAGCAGATTGTGCAGAATCCGCCAATGCCGCCACTTGAGCGTGAGGAGCTTGACGCTGTGTACGCTCTGCCGTATACGCGTAAGTACCATCCGTCCTATGAACCGCTTGGCGGTGTTCCGGCTATCACCGAGGTGGAGATGTCCGTCACCCACAACCGAGGCTGTTTTGGCGGATGCAACTTCTGTGCCCTCGCTTTTCATCAGGGGCGTACCGTCCGCTCACGCTCTATAGAATCGGTAGCTTCGGAAGCGGAAAAGATCACAAAATCCAAAAACTTCAAGGGATACATCCACGATATCGGCGGTCCTACGGCAAATTTCAGATACGCCGCCTGCGAAAAACAGCTTCGTGACGGTGTATGTCAGAATAAAAAATGCCTTGCTCCGAAGCCCTGCAAAAATCTCATTGCCGATCACAGCGAATATATCAAGCTTTTAAAGCGTGTTGAAAGCATCCCCGGCGTGAAAAAGGTATTCATTCGCTCCGGCATCCGCTTTGATTATGTGCTTGCGGATAAGGATGAGACCTTCTTCAAGAAATTGGTGCATGACCATGTAAGCGGACAGCTTAAGGTTGCACCGGAGCACTGCTCCGCAAATGTTCTTGCCCACATGGGCAAGCCTGCAATAGAGTCTTTCGAAACGTTTAAAAAGCGGTATTTTGAGCTTACCAAGAGCTTCGGCAAGGAGCAGTATCTTGTTCCCTACCTTATGTCAAGCCATCCCGGAAGCCGCATGGAGGATGCGGTGGAGCTGGCACTGTATCTAAAGAAATGGGGATACGCTCCCGAACAGGTACAGGACTTCTATCCCACGCCCGGAACAGCATCAACTGTCATGTATTACACGGGGATTGATCCGCTTACCATGAAAAGCGTGTACTGTGCCCGTGACTACGAGGAAAAGCAGATGCAGAGAGCACTGCTCCAATTCAACCGCCGCGAGAATGCACCGATGGTGCGAAAGGCTCTGCGCGCCTGCGGACGTGAGGACCTTATCGGATACGGTGCCGACTGTCTTGTGCCGCCGGAATCGGGCAGGAGCCAAAAAACGCCCGGCAAGCCGTCAAAAAACGGTGTAAAAACGCAAAAAAATTCGCCGCGCAGGGAGGCTTCAAACAGCAAAGCTCCCACATACAAAAAGAAGCCCCACAAGTCAAATTCGCCGGCAAAAGGCCGCCAAAAGAGAAAAACCCCGTAATTTTTCGCTTATTGGGCGTCCGGCAATTTTAAGAATTTTAATAAATTACATTTATCTTACAAAAGTCAAAATTCTATTGCTTTTTTGGGAAGATTGGTGTATCATATATACACAAAGATAAAAAAGGCGATACGTACATTGAAAAATGCAGTACTGCCTGCAGAAAGGACCGATTCCCATGCCGATGCAAACAGATAACAGAGAGTTTCAGTCATTCTCCGACAAGTCCAAGACCATAACCTTTACTGTTCCGGACGACCGCGAGGACGAAACAAGAAGAACTCTCATAACAATATACGAAGCACTCCGTGAAAAAGGCTATAATCCCATAAATCAGCTTGTGGGATACATCCTTTCGGAAGACCCTACCTATATTACAAACTACAAGAATGCACGCAGTCTCATCCGCCGTATTGACAGAGACGAGCTTCTTAACGTCCTTGTAAGAAATTATCTGGGTGTATAAGATTTTATGGAAGTATTTGATCTTCGAACAATGCAAAAAGAGGAGAGCACCGTCTCTCCTCTTTCTGTAGCTTTAGGAAACTTCGACGGCGTGCATACAGGTCATGCCGCACTTATACGGGAAGCCGCAAAATATGCCAAGGAAAATGGAATCCACTCTGCGGTATGGACATTTTCCGACGAAAGTGCTGTTCTCCCAAACAAACCGGACGTTAAATGCATAACCTCAACAAAAGAAAAGCTTGAGCTTATAGCGGCTCTCGGAGTTGACTACGCAATTCTTGAGAATTTCGAGGCTGTGCGCAGTTTTGCTCCCGAGCAGTTTGTCACCGACTATCTTAAGAATAAGCTCGGCACTGTGTGTGCAGTCTGCGGATTCAACTTCCGCTTCGGTGCAGGCGGTGTTGGCGATGCAAAAACGCTCAGCTCACTCATGCATCCGGAACACTGCATAGTAGTCCCCCCCGTGCACATAGACGGCATCACCGTAAGCTCCACGGAAATACGCAGAATGATTGAAAACGGTGAAATGGAGCGCGCCGAAAAATTCCTCGGTCATCCTTTCTCCGTCACCGCTCCAGTTGTGGAGGGCAAACATCTCGGCAGGACTATCGGGATTCCCACAATAAATCAGAACTTCCCGAGAGGTCACATCATACCGGGCGGCGGAATATACATCTGCCGTGTTGTGGCGGATGGTAAGTCTTACCCCGGAATTGCCAACATAGGTACTCGCCCCACCATAAAATACGACGATCATATTATAAACTGCGAGACCCACATCATCGGCTACAGCGGCACGCTGTACGGCGAGTCTGTGAAGGTGTCCTTCCTTAAACGCCTGCGTGATGAGATGAAATTTGCCGATGTTGATGCACTTGGTGCGCAGATACGCCTGGATATCAGCGATACGCTGGCTTATTTTGAAAATATACAGTGTTAAAATAAAGGAAGACGTTGCTTTTTGCAAAGTCTATGGTAACATTATGAAAAAACGGCTTTTATGCACCTTTTTAACTGTAATATGTATCCTCACCACCGTGGTTCGGGCGGATGCACCGGAGGATACTGCGGCGGAGCAGGAATCACTTGCGCCGCCGGTACTGCAAAACGTAGGCACGGCAATTGTATATAATATTGAAAACGACCGCTACATATACGAGCTTGATGCGGATAAGATAATCCCCCCTGCTTCTACAGCCAAGCTTATGACCGCTATTGTGGCAGTGGAGGCACTTGGGGATGATCTTGACCGCGAAGTTACCGTGGAAGCGGAGGCTATCGTAGGTGTGACGGGAAGTAATATTGCCCTAAAACGCGGAGAAAAGCTTACGGTGGAGCATCTTCTTTACGCCCTCATCTGCGGAGGTGCAAATGATGCCGCAAACGTTCTCGCCGTCGAAACAGCAGGCAGCGTGGAGGCGTTTGTTGCTCTGATGAACGAGAAAGCTCGCGAGATCGGTGCAGTAAATACATTTTACACCAATCCAACAGGCATGGATGATCCGCAGATGGTGACAACCACCCGTGATGTGGCGATCATCGGTGCATATGCCTACAAGACTGCCCCCATATGTGAAATGGGCTCGGTTGAAAAATTCGTGATACCTGCAAACAACAAAGCAAAGCAGCGTACCATCTTCAACAAGAACTACTATTTTTCAACGCACATGGAATACAAGTACATCTGGGATATTCCCCGCGGACTTAATGCAGGATATACCCCAAACGGCGGAAGCTGTGTGGTCACTACCGGCTCGAGAAACGGTCTTACCTATGTGGTTGCGGTTCTGGGAGCACTCTCGGATGATAACTACATCTACTCATACACCGAGGCCGCCGATCTTATAAAATGGGCATACAAGGCGTATGACTACAAAAAACTGCTCACAACCTCGGACATGATCTGCGAGGTGCCGGTAAAGCTTTCCGGCAGAGTGGACTATGTGACCCTTTTCCCATCGGAAAACGTAGAGCTGTATCTCCCCTCCGACCTTGACGTTGAAAAGGACATAGTAGTGGACTTTAAGCTTGGTAAAGACTACTTCACCGCTCCCGTAAGCGAAGGAGAGGTAGGCGGAGAGCTTACTATTACATATAACGGCGTCAATCTCGGTACATATGATCTTGTCACGAGAAACAGCGTAACACGCGACAACATACTGTATGTAATCGACCTTGTCGCCGGTGCCAGCAGGACACCTGCCTTTAAAGTTATAGCCACTGCCCTCGGAATACTCCTTGCAGGATACATAGCAGTCCTTCTGTTTGTGCACTCGGCAAAAAACAAAAAACGTCGCCCGTAAAACCAAAGCTTATATATTTTTTTGTGCCACACACCCTCTCCATCTTAACATTGCAATAAATTTTCAAAAAATATCGAAAAAAGCTTGACAAATCCTCTCGGATGTGGTAAAATAGTTTTACCTCTGCGAGAGGGTTCTTTTTTTGCGCCGATTTCGCCGCGAAATTTGCGCAGAAAGGATACCGCTTTTCGGGAGGGAGGTACGCGAGAGCGCCGTCTGCAGCCATGTGGCAGCGACGTTTTTGCAATTCAAAATGCGGTTGTTTTTTTCACCGCATAATCTAATCGGGAGGTGCCGAAATGAGAGTTAAAATCACACTGGCGTGCAGCGAATGCAAGCAGAGAAACTACGACACAAAGAAAAACAAAAAGAATGACCCCGACAGACTTGAAATGAACAAGTACTGCAAATTCTGCCGCAAGCATACCCTTCACAAGGAAACTAAGTAATCACTTATATCTGTTGATGGAGTAAACACTTCGTCGCAAATTTAGATTGGAGGATCTACTATGGCGGAAATCGAGAAAAACGAAGCTAAGGTTCAGGAAGCAAAAGCTGAAAAGAAGCCTGCAAAGAAGGACAAGCCTTCTCTTGGTGCTCGCATCGGCAAGTTTTTCCGTGAATACAAGGCTGAGATGAAAAAAGTAACTTGGCCGTCCAAAGAGGACACGCTTAAAAACACCGTTGTCGTAGCTGTTACGGTTATCATCGTCGGCGCTGTTATCGGCGTGCTTGACGTTGCGTTCACCGAAGGTCTTCGCGCACTCGGAAATCTTATATAAGATAACGATACGGAGAATCAGAAATGAGCGACCTTTACGACGCAACCGGCGAGAAAAGATGGTATGTAGCTCATACCTACTCCGGCTACGAGAACAAGGTTAAGACGAACCTTGAAAAAATCGTCGAAAACCGCGGACTTCAGGATGTTATAGTTGACATCCGCATTCCCGTGGAAACTTATATTGATAACGAAACCAAAAAAGAGGTTGAGGAAAAAATTTTCCCAAGCTACGTGCTTGTAAAAATGGTAATGACTGACGAAACATGGCATGTCGTCAGAAATATCAGCGGCGTTACAGGCTTTGTTGGTCCGGGATCAAAACCCACCGCACTTACAGAGGCGGAGGTTGCAGCAATGGGCATTGAAGCCGCTGCTCCCAAGGTCGTTATCAACTTTAATATTGATGATACCGTCGAAATCAAAGACGGAGCACTCAAGGGGACGCGCGGCGTGCTCAAGGAGTTCTCCGACGACAAGAAGAAGGTTACGGTACTCGTCAATATGTTCGGAAGAGACACTCCGTTCGAGCTTGACACGGACGCTATTTCTCTTGTGAACGACTGAGGATATTCTCCTCAATACGTGGGAGGGAGAAAACCACTAAAAATTCTCCCGAAAATCTAATTAGGAGCCCCAAAGGGTCTCCTGCTACCACAATACGGAGGTGCATTTATCATGGCAAAGAAAATTATGGGTTACATCAAACTGCAGCTGCCGGCAGGAAAGGCTACTCCTGCTCCCCCTGTAGGTCCCGCACTCGGTGCATACGGTGTTGCTATTCCTGTATTCACCAAGGAATTCAACGAAAGAACCAAGAAGGATATCGGTCTTATCATTCCTGTAGTTATTACAGTTTACGCTGACCGTTCTTTCTCCTTCATCACCAAGACTCCCCCCGCTCCCGTTCTTATTAAGAAGGCTTGCGGCATTGAGTCCGCGTCCGCTACACCTAACAAGACCAAGGTAGCAAAGCTTACCAAGGATCAGGTTAAGCAGATCGCAGAGACCAAGATGCCCGACCTCAACGCAGGCTCACTTGAAGCTGCGATGAGCATGGTCGCAGGTACCGCGCGCAGCATGGGTATCACCGTCGAGGAATAAGGAGGAGTTACAATGAGCACAGGAAAGAAATATAACGAGAGCGTAAAGCTCATCGAGAAGACAAAGCTTTATGATGCAGGCGAGGCTCTTTCTCTCGTTTGCCAGACAGCAAAAGCAAAGTTTGACGAGACTGTAGAAGTACACGTACGTCTGGGTGTAGACTCCCGCCACGCTGACCAGCAGGTTCGCGGTGCAGTTGTTCTCCCCAACGGTACCGGTAAGACTGTTCGTACCCTTGTTTTCGCAAAGGGCGACAGAGCTAAGGAAGCAGAAGCAGCAGGCGCTGATTATGTAGGCGCTGAGGATTATGTCGCAAAGATTCAGCAGGAAAACTGGTTTGACTTCGACATCATCATCGCAACTCCCGACATGATGGGCGTTATCGGCCGTCTCGGTAAGGTTCTCGGTCCTAAGGGACTTATGCCTAACCCCAAGGCCGGTACTGTTACCATGGATGTTGCTAAGGCTGTTACCGAAGCTAAGGCAGGTAAGATCGAATACCGCCTTGACAAGACCAACATCATTCACTGCCCCATCGGCAAGGCATCCTTCGGCAAAGAGAAGCTCACCGAGAACTTCAACGCACTTCTCGGCGCTATCATCAAGGCAAAGCCCGCCGCAACCAAGGGTCAGTACATCAAGAGCTGCGTAGTCGCTTCGACTATGGGCCCCGGTGTAAAGGTAAACTACGCAAAGCTCGGCTAATTGCCGAATATACAAAAACGCCGTCTGCGACGGCGTTTTTTGTTGCCTGATGTATGTCTGACAATCTGCGCGGTATACAAAATCCCCCAATTTTGTTGGGGGATTTTCTGTGTATATTAGGCTAACTGTCTTGCCAACAGGCTGCTCGGATCAATAGTCACGAGTCTCCTTGTAGGCTTCGATAAGATCGTTAAGAGTTGTAAGTGCTGCCATTTCAAGACTTGCATACTGTGATGCAAAGTTGTTAGTACCGGAAGCATAGATCTTCGCGAATATATTGCTCATACCGCCAAGGGGATTGAGATACAGATAGTCGGTATCTCTGCCTTCCATTATATAGTCGATCATTGCCATGGAAGCATCGTCACGAGTCTGCTTGAGCTTCAGAGTTGTTTCATAATAAGCGGGAGTTACACGCATATGTGTTTCGTATGCAAGAGCTTCAGCAGCAGCCGAAACGAACGCAGGATCTGCTACGGTCAGCGGAACGGCACCCCACTGAGTATTGAGCTCCACAGCGGAATGGTATCCGTCAACATTCTCATCATATTTAGGCATAGGAAGGATGCCGAAATCATCTTCCATTGTACGGAACTGTTCCCAACCTGCTACAGTAAAACGATTTGCGATGAAAAGTGCTTTGCCGTTTCCGAACTTCCACATATGGCCGTGATTATCGTTTACGTTGTATACACCTTCGTTGTTTCCAAAGAGGTTCATCAGCTTTTCAGCAAGTTCGATTGTATTTTCGTTGTTAAGAGCGAGCGTAGGATAACCCTCGTCATCACGACCGATGAACTCAAGACCGGCACTGTATGCAAGCCAGCTCATGGTTGTTCCGCCGTAGTATACCATACCGTGGATATCGTTTTCATCGTTGATGGTATTACCGTCATCCTCGTATACCTGAGCTGCGATCTCCGCCATTTTGTCTATAGTCCACTCACCGTTATATACGATATCGTACAGATCCTGGGGAGCCATGCCCAGCTTTTCGTTAAGCAGGTTAATGTTGAAGAACACGCATGTGGTATAAGAAATCATGTGATGACAGATATCACCGAAAAGAATAGTGGGCTCTTCCGCATTAAGGGATACAGACTCGATGTACTGTTTGTTCCACCAAGGCTTTTCGATATTTATGTAGGGAAGATACGAATGAGAGAGGTACAGCCCCTCGTTAACCAGAGTTATCTGCTGGAATGCAGTAAAAAATGTCATCTGATAGTCATCCGAACCGGAGTTGATGGACTGACGGGTGATGTTAAGGCTCTGATCGTGGGGGGTTACATCGTAGAATTCCAGATCAACGCCTATGCGGTCCTCAACAGCCTTACGACGCTCGTACATCGCCTGATTAAGCACGTCAAGATCATCAGTAAATTCATCGGGACCGTGCATAACACCGCCGCCCGTCAAAATTGTCAGGTGGGAATATTCTGTTTCCAGATCGTCGGGAAGCTCCAGAGCTTCGTCGTTATTAGTTCCAACCGCGGACGTTGTATCGGAAGCATCCGCCGTATCCGTTTCGGTATTTCCAATGCCACCCGTACAAGCCGTAGTGCAAAGCATAACAAGAGCAAGCAAAAATGCAAACTTCTTTGTGTGTTTCATATGTATTTCTCCTTTTGCAATATTTTTGAATACTAATACCTCATGTATCCTTTTTCTGCACTTATTATAGCACGAGGCACAGAATTCGTCAATACTTTATAGAAAAAACTGTCGCATATTACAAATGAAAAACTGGATTTTGCAAATGAGGGCACAGAAAAGCCATCTTTACCTCAAAATGCTGCACAAGCATCACAAGCTCTAGAAGCAGTTACGGCATGCGGATATAGTCTTAGTGCATCAAGGAAGCATATCTAAACAAATCAGGCTAACCCTTCGTGCGTTTATGGTCATATAATTTCAAGCTCATCCTTCGATGGGAGTGTCGGGAAGGTTTTGCAAATACTGTCCTGATACCAATATGCCACAGAGGATATATCATCCTGTCTTGGCAGATATCTGCCCTCGGAGCGCCATCCCAGCGCCTGCATCGTAACCTTTATATCCTTACTTAAAATATACCGGATCAACAATATGCCAGCGGTAAAGCGCAAACGCTGATTTGCGGCGTAAAGACCGTCCGGACGTATAACCTTGGGCATACCTGCATATGGCGTTGTGAAAGGAACTGAACTTTCCCGACATTTATTCTTTCAGCCGTTTCTTCAAGAGCTTGACAGGTACAGCTCCAACGCAGTACAGAACACGCACGAGAAGAAAATTTCAATCAAATAACCATATATCGTATGTAATATTAGGGTACAAGGCTTGACAAAGCAGGGAGTGTGTGGTACAATTTACGTCAGCGGATGTCGCCAAGTGCCGTCCGCAGGCGACTGTTGTATGGTAGAAGCCAACAGCCGTCGGCACTTTATCTTTTCTACTTTCTTTTCCTTTCTTTTTTCTTTCTTTGCAGTGGACGGCATAAAGCCGTCCACTGTGCTTTTATAAAAGTCCGTGGTGTCGGCTATTCATACATATGACAGTGGTATGCGCGTAAATTGCCGGTTAGAACGAAAAAAACAGCCTATTTTTCATAAATACGGGTGCAGAACCGAAAAAAAGAAAGTTTTTTTCAAAAAGGGGTTGCAATTTTAAAAAAGTTGTGATATACTGTTACTGTAAGTTAGATTTGATAAAAGGAGAGTGGGCTGAAAGGTCCACTCTTAATTTATGCCGCAGAGATACTCGCGGACAGGGAGATTAAGATAAGTGAAATCAAAGAAACCAGCAAAAAACATTGTCGGTACGATTACCGAAGCACTGAAGCCCGTTATAAACGAGCTTGGATATTCGGTGTGGGACATCGAATATGTAAAAGAGGGTGCCGACTATTTTCTTCGCTTTACCATTGACCGCGAGGACGGTATCGACATCGACGACTGCGAGAAAGTACACCGTGCCATTGATCCTATCCTTGATGAGCTTGATCCCATTGAGGACGCATACCACCTTGAGGTCTCCTCGCCGGGAATCGAGCGTGATATCAAATACGATTGGCACTACGAGGTACTGATCGGCGAAAAGGTTGAGCTTCGTTTATTTGCCCCAACGGAAGCCTATCCGGGACAAAAGGTGTTCACAGGCATCCTTAAGGCATATGATGACGGAAGCATCACAATTGATTCTGACGGAACGGAATACACCGTTCCTCATACAGCGGTCTCAAAAGCACGGACCGTATTCGATTTTAAATAATATCTTTAGAAAGGTTTGGTTACAGAAAAATGAATTCCGAATTGTTTGAAGCCCTGGAACTGCTTGAAAAGGAAAAAGGCATTGCAGTCGACTATATGCTTGAGCGTGTTGAGGCTGCCCTCATCAGCGCATACAAGCGTGACCGCGGCGGCCTTGCCAACGTGCGTGTTGATATAAATAAGGATAAAAAGAGCATCCGCATGTTCGAGCAGAAGAATATCGTTGAGGAGGTTCTTGATCCGGAGCTGGAGATCACTCTTGAAGATGCACGTGCCGTGAACAAGAGATATTCTCTCGGCGGCGTATGCGAAACAGAGCTTAAGCCCAAGAATTTCCGTCGTCTCTCGGCGCAGACCGCAAAGCAGGTCATCATTCAGGGTATCCGCGAGGCGGAGCGCTCCATGATGATAAAGGAATACGAGTCCAAGAAAGAGGAGATCATCACAGCTATCGTTGATAAGGTAGACCCCGAAAACGAGGATGTTCTCGTAGATACCGGAACAAGCAAGGTCTACCTCAAAAAGCAGGATCAGATCCCCGGCGAGCATTTTAGTGTTGGCGACAGAATCAAGGTGTTTGTCACTGAGGTTATGAAGGAAACTCTCCGCGGACCTGTAGTTTCCCTCTCCCGTACAGCTCCCGGACTTGTAAAGCGTCTCTTTGAGCTTGAAATTCCGGAAATCCAGGACGGCACAGTAGTGATCATGTCAATAACCCGTGAGGCAGGCTCCCGCACAAAGATGGCAGTTATGAGCCGCGACGAAAATGTTGATCCCATCGGTGCTTGTATAGGAAATCGCGGAATGCGTATTCAGAACATCGTTACCGAGCTTCGAGGCGAAAAGATCGACATCGTTAAGTACAGTGAGGATCCCACCGAGTATATCAGTGCCGCACTGTCACCTGCCGCGGTAAAGGAAGTTATTCTCGATTCCGAAAAATCCTGCCGCGTAGTGGTAGATGCAGATCAGCTCTCCCTTGCCATCGGTAAAGAGGGTCAGAATGCGCGTCTTGCCGCACGTCTTACCGGCTTTAAGATAGATATAAAGACCAAGAGTGCTCTTGATGAGGAAGAAGCCGCAAAGAAGGCATTCATCGACGCAGCCGGCGAATCCGAAGAAGACGCAACCGTTTAACAATGTACAAAAGAACGCATAAAGCCACAAAATAACGGCTCCGGTACAGCGAAAAATCAATGTGTATCGGGTCCGCAACAAAAATACGGGAGGAAATCGTATTTTGCAGGAAACAAATCAAGCAGTCGGAAAGAAAAAGATTCCGGAGAGAAAATGTCTCGGATGCGGAGAATCAAAGCCAAAGATTACGCTGGCGAGAATAGTCCGCGCCCCCGACGGCACTGTATCACTTGACCTGACGGGCAAAAAATCCGGACGCGGCGCATATGTATGCAAAAGCGTCGAATGCCTCAAAAAATGCAGAAAACGCCGCGCAGTTGAGCGCAGTCTTGAAGTGGAAATACCGGATGAGGTCTATACCTCAATTGAAAAGGAGCTTTCCGAGAATGAATGATATGAATCTAAGCAAAGCACCGAACGACGACGGTATTATTCACACGCTTCGACCGGGCAGCGAAAAAAAGCTTCTCGGACTCCTTGGATTTGCCGCACGTGCACGAAAGCTCGTGTGCGGTACAGACCTGTGCCGTGACGAAATACGGCGCGGTCGCCTGCCGCTTGCATTAGTAGCTTCGGATGCATCGGATAATACAAAAAAGCGAATAAAAGATGCCTGCAAATACTATGGCACTGAGCTTTGCCTGATACCTACGACAGCATATGAGCTGTCCTCCCGTATCGGAAAGACAGCAAACATCACCGTTATCGGTGTCACCGATATGAACTTCGTTGACGGTATCGCCGCACTGTTCGGCGACTCCGCACATTGATATAACCGTACCGAAAGGATGATTGATATAATATGGCAGAAACCAAAAAGAATCAAACTAAGATAAGCAGTCTCGCAAAGGATCTCGGTATTAAGAATAAGGACCTTCTGGAGGTGCTGACCAGCAGCGGCATTGACAGCAAATCCTCCTCTGCATCCGTTGATCCGGAGGAATTTAATCTCATAATGAACACGCTTACGTCTCGTACACAGATAGACAGCATCGAGGATTATCTTGACGGAAAAGCCAAGATAGTCGTTGATGAGCCGAAGCCTAAGGCTGCAAAGGCAGAAGATACTGCTGATAAGACGGAGGAGTCTAAGAAGAAAACACCCAAAGCCGAAGAGACTAAGAAAGAAACTCCCAAGGCAGAGGAACCCAAGAAGGAAGCTACAAAAGTCGAAGAGCCTAAGAAAGAATTTTCTGGTCGCGACGGCGGTCGTCCTCAGGGCGGCTTTCAGAACCGCGACAATCGCGACGGCGGTCGTCCCCAGGGTGGTTTCCAAAACCGCGACAATCGCGACGGCGGTCGTCCACAGGGTGGTTTCCAAAACCGCGACAATCGCGACGGCGGTCATCCCCAGGGTGGTTTC
>JAZTWV010000007.1:0-51765 GCA_045636145.1 Candidatus Flemingiibacterium sp. | reverse complement strand
GGGTGGTTTCCAAAACCGCGACAATCGCGACGGCGGTCGTCCCCAGGGTGGTTTCCAGAACCGCGACAATCGCGACGGCGGTCGTCCCCAGGGTGGTTTCCAGAACCGCGACAACCGCGGACAGGGCGGCTTCGGCGGCGGATTCAAGGATAAAGATTCCGGAAATGTGCGCCGCAGCAACAAGGGACGCGAGCCTGTACACACCTACACACGCGGTCAGAACGCCGCCAAAAACACAGGTGAGAGCCGCATAGTTGATATGCGCACCAGCAGTGTTGATCTTGGCAAGTACGATGAGCGTCTTGAGCATCTCGCTTCCGAGACGGGCAAGAACGAGCGCGCAGAAAAGCAGAAATTGAAGAAGCAGAACAACCGTGACGGTCACAGCCAGCGCGAAAAAGAGCGCATGGCTATGGAAAAAATGCGCAAGCAGGGCATCGAAAAGGCAAAGAAACAGCCTCTTCAGATCACCGTTCCCGACGAAATTTCCGTTGGCGAGCTTGCATCCCGTCTTAAGGTAACTGCGGCTGAGGTAATAAAGCGTCTCATGCTTCTCGGCGTTATGGCAACAGTTAATGAAATCATCGACTACGATACAGCTTATCTCGTAGCCGACGAGCTTGGCGCGAAGGTTACAAAGGAAGTTGTTATTACCATTGAGGAGCGTCTTTTCGACGAAGCAGAGGACAAGGACGAGGATCTCGTTCCCAGAAGTCCCGTTGTCTGCGTAATGGGTCACGTTGACCACGGTAAGACATCACTTCTTGACGCTATCCGCCACACCAATGTTACCTCCGGTGAGGCAGGCGGTATTACTCAGGCTATCGGTGCTTACCGCGTTCGCCTGAATGACCGCGACATCACATTCCTTGACACTCCCGGTCACGAAGCATTCACCTCAATGCGTGCACGCGGAGCAAAGTCCACCGACATTGCAATTCTCGTTGTTGCGGCTGACGACGGCATCATGCCTCAGACCGTTGAGGCTATAAACCACGCCAAGGCTGCCGGCATTGACATAGTTGTAGCAATAAACAAGATGGATAAGCCCGAGGCTAACCCGGATGTGGTTAAGCAGGAGCTTACAAAATACGAGCTTGTTCCCGAGGAGTGGGGCGGCGACGTTATCTGCGTTCCCGTATCTGCTCTCACCGGCATGGGTATTGACGATCTGCTTGAAAACCTCCTTCTTGTTGCAGACATGAAGGAGCTTAAGGCTAACCCCAACCGCCGCGCAAAGGGTCTTGTGCTTGAAGCAAAGCTTGACAAGGGCCGCGGTCCGGTTGCAACCGTGCTTGTACAGAACGGCACTCTCAACGCAGGCGATATCGTTATTGCAGGTACTGCGGTAGGCCGCGTCCGCGCAATGACCGACGATAAGGGCAAAACCGTTAAGACCGCAGGTCCCTCCGTGCCTGTTGAGATCATCGGTCTCTCCGAGGTTCCGGAATCCGGTGACGAATTTGCGGCTGTTGAAGACGAGCGCATGGCTCGTGAGCTTGCAGAACAGCGTCGTGAAAAGGCTAAGAACGAGCAGTTCAAGGCAAATGCAAAGGTCAACCTCAATGATCTGTTTGCTCAGATCTCCGAGGGTATCAAGGACCTCAACATTATCGTAAAGGCTGACGTTGGCGGCTCTGCGGAGGCTGTAAAGCAGTCACTCCAGAAGCTTTCAAACGAAGAAGTCCGCGTGAACATCATCCACACCGCAGTCGGCGGAATCACTGAGGGCGACGTAATGCTTGCGGCGGCATCCAATGCGCTGATCGTAGGCTTCAATGTCCGCCCCGACAAGTCTGCTATTGACAAGGCTGAGCGTGAAACCGTTGAGATCCGCACATACCGCATAATCTACGAGTGCATCGAAGAAGTGGAAGCGGCTATGAAGGGTATGCTCGCTCCTAAGTTCAAAGAAGTCGTTCTCGGTCATGCCGAGGTACGTCAGACCATTCACGTGCCCAGCGTCGGAACTATTGCAGGTTCTTACGTTCAGGACGGTAAGGTATCAAGAAACGCACAGATCCGCGTTGTCCGCGACGGCGTTGTGATCTTCGAAGACAAGATATCCTCCCTTAAGCGCTTTAAGGACGATGCCAAGGAAGTTGCGCAGGGTTATGAGTGCGGTATCGGTCTTGAACGCTTCAACGACATCAAGGAAGGCGACGTGCTTGAAGCATTCATGATGGAAGAAGTAAAAGCACAGTAATAACGAAGAAAAGCTTCGGTTCAGATACGAACCGAAGCTTTTTATTTGCTGTGAGCGTTATTTATTACATTTTTACAATGCCAAAGGCATCAAGAATGGATGAAACAAGTATCGCCACGATAAATACGGGGGCAACATACTTTATCATCACCGAAAACAGCCGTTTCGCCTTGAATTTTCCGCCCAAATCAAGCTCGTCCATGAGATATTCCGGCTTAAGGACAAATCCCACGAGAAGCGAGGTGAAGAATGCCGCTATAGGCATCAAAATACTGTTGGAGATGAAATCGAAGAAGGTGAGAATATCATCAAGTCCCAGCGGCTTCACATTTCTCCAAATACTGAAGCCGAGACAGGTAATTCCGCCGAGAATCAGACAAAATCCAAGCACCGCAAGGCTGGCAGGAATACGCTTCATCTTAAGCTTGTCCTGAAGTATGGAAACGATTGTTTCCATAAGGGATATTGATGACGTAAGTGCCGCAAAGAACACCATTATAAAGAATACAGCACCGATAATGTTTCCGCCGGGCATGGTGTCAAACACCTTAGGCAGGGTGACAAACATAAGGGTCGGACCTTTTCCCAGTGCTTCCTCGTTTCCGCCGGAAAACGCGAACACCGCCGGAATTATCATAAGACCCGCGAGAAAAGCCACGCCGGTATCGAATATCTCGATCTGATGAATGGATTTTTCGATGCTTATACCCTTTTTCATGTATGAGCCAAAGGTTATCATAATGCCCATGGCAAGGGACATGGAGTAAAAGAGCTGTCCCATAGCCGCCACCACGGTCATAACCGAGAATTTTGAAAAATCGGGAGTAATGTAATAAAGAACGCCGTCAACTGCGCCGGGCATGGCAACGATGGTGTAGATCGAAATTCCGAGAATCAGCACCACGAGGATTGGCATCATCACCTTGCTGACCTTTTCGATACCTTTTTCAACGCCCAGCATAACGATGATAGATGTAAGACCGATGAAAAGCAGGAACCATACAAGCGGCTCACCGACTATCTTCAAATATTCCGAAAAATATTTATCCCCTGCCATAACATGAGCCTGTCCCGTGCTGAAGCCTGCTATATACTTCATCACCCAGCCGCCTATAACGGAGTAATATGGGAGAATGATGGCAGGAATCAGCGCGGCAAGATAGCCGACGAATGTGAACCGTTTGTCCAGCTTCTTAAAAGCGCCGATTGCAGACAGTCCGGTTTTACGTCCGATAGCAATTTCCGCCGCCATAAGCGCAAAGCCGAATGTAACGGCGAGAATTATATACACAAGCAAAAATATCCCGCCGCCGTATTTTGCGGCAAGGTAAGGAAAGCGCCAGATGTTGCCAAGGCCTACAGCAGAGCCTGCCGCGGCAAGCACAAATCCGATCTTTCCTGTAAACGAACTTCGTTTCTGATCCAATGTTATTTCCTCCAAGTCATGTAATACCTGACTATTGTACCACATTTTTTGGAAAAAGGCAATGGTTTTTTGAATTTTGATATGGGAAAACGGTCGCTTTCTTGAAAGAAAGCTCCGCAAAGAACTTTATACAAGAAAATATTATACCGCTAAGGCGGCGCGAGTGCAAACCGCTCGGACGCACGATTCGCGCCGCCTGCATGGCCCCGCACCATTCCGGCGGCTTGGGTTGCGGTAATTGTTTGTGTGATGGACGCGACCGCTTTGCGGCCGCGCTTATCAAAAAAACAACCGCCCACAGCCGCGAATCCAGACATAACGGAGCGAAGCTAAAACGTCCCCATTTACTAAAGCCCATCTGGTCGAAGCGCAAGTATAGCGCGGCTGTGTTCGCACTCCGCACCAAGGCGGTACGCAGGATCGCGTAACGTCGCGCCGCTATCTTCGCATAACCGCTTTTAGCGGAGGAAAGGGGGAGAGTCTAAGAGAGGGGTGAAAACCAAGAGCGCAGCGGCGGTTTTCGCTCCTCTCTTCGCGTCCCCGAAGCCGCGCCAGCGGCGGAGGCGTACAAAAAGGCACAGCTAAACGCTGTGCCTTGTCAACTATTCACCTAACCTGCCCGTCGCCGGTGATAAGATACTTGCCGGTGGTCAGCGCATCAAGTCCCATTGGACCGCGGGCATGGAGCTTTTGCGTAGATATGCCAAGCTCTGCGCCAAATCCAAATTCACCGCCGTCGGTGAAGCGCGTGGATGCATTCACATACACCGCCGCCGCATCAACCTCACGTCTGAACCGCTCGGCATTTGCCATGTCGCGTGTGATTATGGCTTCGCTGTGCCCCGTGTTGTATCTGTTGATATGCGCTATGGCTTCGTCAGTTCCCGAAACCACTTTAACCGCTAAAATATAATCGTCGTACTCCGTCGCCCAATCGGATTCCGCCGCCGCCGTACAGCCGATGATGGCGCGTATACGCTCGCATCCGCGAATTTCAAGAGATTTTCCGTCAAGCGCCGCGGTGAACCTTGGCAGGAAATCCGCCGCAATATTTTCGTGCACAAGCATGGTCTCAACGGCGTTGCATACAGAGGGGCGTGACATTTTCGCATTGAGCGCAACCTTTATACCAAGCTCAATGTCGGCACTTTCGTCAATATAAATGTGGCAGTTACCTGCACCCGTTTCAATAACCGGCACGGTAGCGTTGTCAACAACGCTTCTGATAAGTCCAGCACCGCCGCGCGGCACTAAAAGGTCAACAAGTCCGCGCATTTTCATAAGTGCCGCCGAGCCTTCACGGGAGGTATTGTCTATAAGCCCCACCGCATCGGACGGCAGACCGCAATCCGCAAGAGCACGGCGCATAATCTGAGCAAGCACGCGGTTTGTCTCAATGGCTTCTTTGCCGCCCCGAAGCACACAGGCATTGCCGGTCTTTATGCAAAGAGCCGCCGCATCAACGGTTACATTGGGACGGGATTCGTATATTATGGCAACCACACCAAGGGGCACGCGGATATGCTCGATAACAAGTCCGTTGGGGCGTGTGGTGCGTGTGCCTGACCCTATTGGGTCGTTTAACATGATAAGCTCCGAAAGGCTGTGGGCAATACCGTCAATACGCCCCGAATCAAGCCTCAGCCTGTCAAGCATTGCCGGCGGGGTGCCATTCTCCTCGGCATTTTTAAGGTCTATGGCATTGGCTTCGGTTATCCTGCCGCATTCATCTCGGAGAAGCTCCGCAATGCGTGCCAGCACCGTATTTTTAGTTTTAGCCGATGCTCCTGCCATAGCAGACTTTGAATCTGCCGCCGCAGAGCAAACGGATTTTACATACTCAAAAATCTCCATTGATATCTCCTATACTCTGACAAGTGTCCCGACGGCTCGCTTAAGGGACTCAAGAAAGATGTCCGCTTCCTCTTTGGTATTCTGTGCGCCAAGGCTCACACGGATCGTGCAGTCTGCCGCCTTATCGGAAAGTCCGAATGCACGAAGCACATGACTTCCGTGACCTGTGTTGGAGGAGCAGGCAGAGCCGCTTGAAACATATATGCCATCCCTTGACAGAAAATGAAGCGCTGTTTCACTCTTGATATTCGGCAGTGTGATACTGAGGATATGGGGAGCGGCGTTTTCGGGAAGATTCAGCCGCACCTCTGAAAATTCGCCCCTCTCGGTGATTGCCGAAATAAGATATCGGCGAAGACTCGATATTCTGTCGGAATATTCTGATATTTTACCGGCAGATGCCTTTACAGCCGCACCGAAGCCTGCAATGCCGATAACGTTTTCCGTGCCGGAGCGCATTCCCGACTCCTGACCGCCGCCGAATATTATGGGCGCAACAGCGCGGCGTTTTTGTATGTCTGCTGATACATACAGTGCTCCGACGCCCTTAGGTCCGCCGATTTTATGAGCACTCAGCGTAATAAGGTCTGCTCCAAGCGATCTTTCGCCAATGGGAAGCTTCATGTACCCCTGAACGCAGTCCGTATGCATGAGCGCGTCGGGATTTGCCGCCTTGACTATGCCTGAAATACGCTTTATGTCGTATACAGCACCTGTTTCGTTGTTGACCGTCATAAAGCTTGCAAGTATTGTATTTCTGTCCGCCTCGTGGGCGATCATTTCATAATCCGGCACGCCGCCCACCGTTGGGATACGCACCACCGTAAAGCCTCGTTTCTCAAGCTCTGCGGCAGGTGACATAATTGCAGGATGCTCGCTGTCGGAAATGATGATTTTCTTCCCCTCGGGGAAGTTTTTAGCCGATGCCACACCGAGAAGCGCAAGATTATCGGCTTCCGTTCCGCTTGCGGTGAATATAAGCTGTTTTTCGGTGATTTTAGATACTCCGCGGACACCTAAAGAGGCTAAAATAGCACGTCTGGCATCCGAAACAAGCTTTTCCGCGTCAACACCCATATTATGGAGCGAGGAGGGATTGCCGAAGCACTCCATAGCGGCACTCATCGCCGCTTTTGCCTCATCGCACAGAGGGGTGGTTGCGCTGTTGTCGAAATATATCTGTTTCATTATCAGTGGAACTTGAAGTTGGCAAGGATAGCAAAAACATCCTCGAAGTGGGCATCGTAGCTTGCCATCTCTGCTGTATAGGTGAATATATACACCTTAGCATCCTTAAATGCCACTATCTGCATGAATTTATAGGTGGTGTCAACCATTGTTCCCGTATAAACATACTGCATAGCAGTAACACCGTCAAGTTCGAACTCCTCCGGCTCGTGCACATAGGTAAGGTCGGGGAACACCGCCTTAAGGCTTGGCTCATAGGTCTCCCAATAGTTGGCGATGCTAGTTACCGAGCCGTCAAGCTCAAAGCCTATCATAGATATATTTGCCGGATCCTTGCCGCTGTAGTAAGCCGCGGTAACGCCCGTGGAAATATCGGCAGTCCATTCATCGGGCACAAACAGGTCGTATGTAACGCCCTCCTCGGATATTTCTTTGAATCCCATTGGGGCATTGCTGTCGGTATTTGCGCAGGAAGCCATGGAAGCAGCTCCCATAAATATCGCTAAAACAAGTGCTATCAGTTTTATTATCATAATCATTACCTCCAAATAGCAGTTATTTAGTCTATTATACCGCGCCGCGCACCGTTTTGTCAACATCGGTTTTGTAAACACTGATGTGTCTATTTGTGAATAGATACAAAAAAGCCCCGATATGCAAACCCGGAGCTTTTTATGCAATTTATGCGACCCGATCTATAAGCCGGGTTCTGTTTTGGCGGTCATCTATCTTCGCTTTCCGTTACCGGAAAGCTTCACGCCTTGGCGTGTGCCACCCATGGGATCTGCCGGGCAGACAGCCGTGTGTGATAAGCACACGGATCCCATATGCGGTGTTGCTTCGGATAGGGTTTACAGCGGACCTATGTTACCATAGGAACTCGTGAGCTCTTACCTCACGTTTCCATCCTTACCGGCAAAGCCGGCGGTCTATTTCTGTTGCACTTTCCCGGAGGTCACCCTCGGCGGACGTTATCCGTTATCCTGCCCTGTGAAGCCCGGACTTTCCTCACGGTAATACCTTTCGGCAACATACCGCGCGATCGCCCGATCAGGTCGCGTATAAGATTATACCACAGATGCGGCAAGTTGTCAACCGAAATTTCGTGCTTGCTGACCGTACACCCTCTAAATAGTGCACACAATTCCACAAAAACCGTACAAATATTTACACTCTGTATATTGCGAATACAAATTTTTTATGTTATAATATAAGGTATATTGATATTTGTTTTTACTGCTGTATTTCAGCGTCCCCCTATAGAAAGGAACGGTAATATCCATGAAAATCGGTCTTGACGTCGGCTCAACAACCCTCAAATGCGTTGTTCTTGACGATGATGGCAAAATCATATATAAATCCTACAAGCGGCACCTTGCCAAGATTACGGAATCAACTGCCGAGCTTCTCGGCACGCTGTGTGCCGAAGTGCCCGGTGCACGCGATGCTGTGCTGTCAATTTCCGGCTCTGCCGGAATGGGTATGGCTGAATCCTGCGGTATCGGATTCGTTCAGGAGGTATACGCCACACGCCTTGCCGTAAAGCGCACAATCCCCGAAACCGATGTGGTGATTGAGCTTGGCGGTGAGGATGCCAAGATACTGTATCTTGACGGCACAATGGAGGTTCGCATGAACGGCTCTTGCGCCGGCGGTACGGGAGCTTTTATCGACCAGATGGCAACTCTTCTTGCAATAACTCCCGACGAGCTTAACGAGCTTTCCCACGGGTGCGAAAAAATCTACACCATCGCGTCAAGATGCGGCGTGTTCGCAAAAAGCGACATTCAGCCCCTCATAAATCAAGGCGCGAAAAAAGAGGACATCGCGGCGAGCATTTTCTATGCGGTAGTCAACCAGACCATCGCCGGTCTGGCTCAGGGACGTCCCATTGAGGGCAAGGTGGTATATCTCGGCGGTCCGCTTACATTTATGGACGGACTTCGTGATGCTTTTGATAAATCTCTTGGACTTCGCGGAATCTGCCCCGAAAACTCCCTCTATTTTGTGGCACTCGGTGCTGCATACGGTGCTGAGCTTGGCTCGGAGCATATAACTCTTGGCGAGGCGGCTGAGAGAATAGCCGGATATCGCACAGAGGGACGCTATCTTTCTTGCAATCCATTGTTCGAGTCGGAGAGCGACTACAACGAATTTTCCGCACGCCATGCCGCAGACAAAGTGGAATATGCAGATCCGGGCAAATATTCCGGCGCGGCGTACATAGGCATTGATGCCGGCTCTACAACTGTTAAAGTAGTAGTAATGAGCGAGGACGGGGACATTCTCTGCTCCCTGTACCGCCCCAACAACGGCAATCCCGTGCCGATCATACGGGAGTTTCTTACGGAATTTTACGCAAAGTACCCGAAAATAAAAATCGCCGGCTCGGCTGTTACAGGCTACGGCGAGGAAATAGTGAAAAACGCTTTCGCCGCAGACGGCGGAATTGTTGAAACAATGGCGCATTTCTTTGCGGCGAAGAAATTTCTGCCCTCGGTGGATTTTATAATCGACATCGGCGGTCAGGATATCAAGTGCTTCAAAATAAGAAACGGCGCTATTGACAATATTTTCTTAAACGAAGCCTGCTCCTCGGGATGCGGCTCTTTCCTGCAAACCTTTGCAGGTGCACTTGGCGTTGATATAGCGGAGTTTGCGGCGCAGGGCTTGTTCGCGAAAGCTCCCGTTGACCTTGGCTCACGCTGTACGGTGTTCATGAACTCATCCGTAAAGCAGGCGCAGAAGGACGGTGCTACCGTTGACAACATTTCCGCAGGTCTGTCTATATCCGTAGTCAAAAATGCGCTGTACAAGGTAATCCGCGCGTCGGGGCCTGACGATCTTGGCGAGCATATTGTGGTACAGGGCGGCACATTCCTAAACGATGCCGTTCTGCGCGCATTTGAGCAGGAGATCGGCAGAAATGTGGTGCGCCCCAATATAGCAGGACTTATGGGTGCATACGGTGCCGCGATTTATGCCAAGGACACCTCATGCGGCACGTCTGCTTTACTTGACGCCGAGGCTTTGGCAAGCTTCCGCCATGATGTGAAGCTCACCACCTGCGGTCTTTGTGAAAATCACTGCCGTCTTACGGTCAACACCTTTGACGGCGGCAGAAAATTCATCGGCGGCAATCGCTGTGAGCGTCCCACCGCCCGCGGTGCATCGGCAGAATACTTCGACCTTTACGAATACAAGCTGGGACTTCTTAACGCGTACACAGATAAGCCTGAAAATCCCAAGGCGCGTATAGGTCTGCCCATGGGACTTAATATGTACGAAATGCTCCCGTTCTGGCACACACTCTTTACAAAGCTTGGCTTTGAGGTTGTGACCTCGCCGCGCTCTGACCGAAAGCTGTATCTTCGCGGTCAGCAGACTATCCCCTCAGACACGGTATGCTTTCCGGCAAAGCTGCTTCACGGACACATAGAAGCACTCATTGACGAGGGTGTTGATGCCATATTCTACCCCTGCATGACCTACAACTTTGATGAGAAGTTAGGTGACAATCACTACAACTGTCCCGTTGTGGCATATTACCCCGAAGTCATCGGTGCAAACGTGCCGCGCCTGAGGGGCGGTGTGAAATTCATTCAGGATTATATCGGCATTCACCGTCCAAAGGATTTCTCCGAAAAGCTTCACGGCATACTTGAAAAATATTTCGGTGAGCTTGACAAAAATGCGGTCAAATCCGCCTGTGATGCCGCTTATGCCGAGCGCGAATCCTTCCTTGCGAGAATCCGCGCAAAGGGCGAGGAATACATAAAGATCGCGCGTGACAAAAATATGCCGATCATCGTGCTTTCCGGCAGACCCTACCATGTTGACCCCGAAATAAACCACGGCATCAACCGTCTTATATGCGAGTGCGGTGCAGTTCTCGTTACCGAGGATGCCGTAAGCCACAATCTTAAAAAATTCAAGGTAAACGTGCTCAATCAGTGGACCTACCATTCCCGTCTTTACGCCGCGGCTAAATATATCGGCGATGAAAGTGACATGAATCTCGTTCAGCTTGTGTCCTTCGGATGCGGAGTGGATGCCATAACCACCGATGAGGTGCGCTCCATACTTGAATCGGCAGGAAAAATCTACACACAGATAAAAATCGACGAAATAACCAACCTTGGTGCTGTTAAAATAAGACTCCGCAGTCTGTTTGCCGCTTGCGAAGCCAAAAAGAGGGAGGAGAGAGCTTAATGGACAGAGTGGAATTTACAAAAGAAATGCAAAGGGATTACACCATCCTTGTGCCCAATATGCTCTCCAATCATTTCAAGCTGCTTATGAAGGTTTTCGCAAATGAGGGGTATAACGTAGAGCTTCTTAAGAACGAGGGACGCTCGGTTGTCGAATGCGGACTGAAATATGTGCACAACGACACCTGTTATCCCGCGCTTCTCGTTATCGGTCAGATGATAGACGCGCTTCAAAGCGGAAAATACGACACCCACAAAACAGCACTCATCATCACCCAGACCGGCGGCGGATGCCGTGCTTCAAACTACATTCACCTGCTGAGAAAAGCACTGAAAAAAGCGGGCCTTGACTATGTTCCCGTTATCTCGCTGAATCTTTCGGGACTTGAAAGAAACAGCGGCTTCAAGCTAACTCTGGGACTTCTTCGTCGCCTTATTGCCGCTATGGCATACGGTGATCTTCTTATGCTGCTTGCAAATCAGGTGCGCCCT
Organism: Candidatus Flemingiibacterium sp.; assembly: GCA_045636145.1. Lineage (GTDB taxonomy): Bacteria > Bacillota > Clostridia > Oscillospirales > CAG-272 > Flemingiibacterium. Next base: position 40,388 of record JAZTWV010000007.1, on the reverse strand, counting down.
TACGAAATAAACAAGGGTGATGCCGACAGGCTTGTTGACAAATGGGCAGACCTGCTTGTTTCTGAATTTGACAACGGCAAAGGCTTTAATAAAAAGGCTATGCGCTCGTACATGGAGAGTATTGCACGCGAATTTGCCGAAGTCGCCACCGACCGCACCCGAAAATGCGTGAAGGTTGGCATCGTTGGCGAGATATATGTAAAATTCTCCGCTCTTGCAAACAATCACCTTGAAGAATTTCTTGCAGGCGAGGGATGCGAGGTCAATGTCCCCGGTCTTATGAGCTTTATTCTCTTCAAGGTGGACAACCGCATGGAGGATATCAAGCTCTACGGCGGAAGCAGGATAAAATTTGCTGTATGCAAGGCACTTTTTGATTATCTCTCGGAAATCGAGCAGATAGAGATAGACGCTGTAAAAAATAACAGCTCCTTTAATCCCCCGACGGCATATTCGCACCTGCGCGAGCTTATTTACGGCATCGAGGGTTACGGATGCAAGATGGGCGAGGGATGGCTTCTCACCGCGGAAATGCTGGAGCTTATCGAGGGCGGCTACGGCAACATAGTATGTGCACAGCCCTTCGGATGCCTGCCAAATCATATCGTGGGCAAGGGCATGATCCGCCGACTCCGTGAGCTTCACCCGGATTCAAACATAGTTCCCATTGACTACGACCCCGGTGCGACCCGTGTAAATCAGGAAAACCGCATAAAGCTTATGCTTTCCGTGGCACGTGAGCAGATGGAGACCGCACAAAACGTCAAGGTACATGACATTAAACCGACTTCCGAAAAGGAATCGGTGCCGGTATGATAAAAATAGATATCCCCGATTATGTACGAGCCGTAATGGCGGAGATAAGAAAATACGATCCCCTTGGCGGCGATGAGCTTTATCGTGGCAAAGCCTATATTGTTGGCGGCTGTGTGCGCGATGCACTGCTTGGAAGCGTGCCAAACGATTGGGATGTGACCACAAACTGCAAGCCCTATGACATAATGGAGATATTCTCCGCCGCTCCCGGCTTCAAGGCTATTCCCACGGGCATTGAGCACGGCACGGTCACGGTAGTGTACGACGGCAAGCCTGTGGAAGTCACCACATTCCGTTCGGAGCAGACTTATGTAGGTCATCGTTATCCTATAGGTGTAAACTTCCATCTCTGTATCGACAAAGACCTTGAACGCCGTGATTTTACAATCAACGCTATGGCGTACTCCGACGAAGAGGGGATAATAGACATGCACGGCGGCACGGATGACATCAAGGCGCGTCTTATTCGCTGTGTTGGCGACCCGAAATTTCGTTTTGACGAGGATGCACTGCGCATACTCCGTGCGCTGAGGTTTTCCTCTGTGCTTGACTTTGATATCGAAAAAAGCACAGCGGACGCCGCCATAGAAATGCGCGAGTTTGTAGCCTGCCTTTCGGCAGAGCGTATCACCGCAGAGCTGTCAAAGCTTCTCATGGGAAAGAGAGCACCGGATATAGTCACCGGTTTCGCACCGATTTTTGCGGAGCTTTTTCCGGTACTCGGAGAGGACGACATCCTTTTTGCCGGCGAATACATGAAGCGGCTTGAGGGAGCATCCCTGCCCCTTATGTATGCCGCGCTCATTTCCGATGTCAGCCGCGAACGGCTGAAATCGGCATTTTTCCATCTGCGGCTTGACAATAAGACAAGGCAGCATATCGAAAACATCATTCTTCATCTGCGCACTGAAATAAGCGGCAGAGCCGATCTTAAGCGTCTTATCCGCGATGTTGGCGTGGAGTGCGCGGCAGATATCGTAAAGCTTGGCACGGCAAGATTTGAGTATGCCCCCTCACTTTTAGGTGAGCTTTCGGAAGTGATAGAAAGCGGCGAATGCTGTTCGCGCTCAGAGCTTATGATTGGGGGAGATCAGCTTCTTTCGCTTGGAGCTGAGCCAAAGTCTATCGGCAGTCTGCTTGACCGTCTTCTTGACGGGGTTATAAGCGGAAACCTAAAAAATGACCGCGGTACACTTGAGCGTGCCGCGCTTGAAATGATAAATCGAAAGGAAACCACATAACATTATGAAAGAAGTGCTTCTTTGTAAATACGGCGAGCTTATTCTTAAGGGTGCAAACCGCTCGTACTTTGAAAATCTGCTCATAAAGGAGCTTCGCACAAGGGTTAAGCGTGCCGGCGACTTTGACGTAACTTATGCCCAGAGTACCATATATATTGAGCCAAAAAATGATGACTGCGACCTGGAGCTTGCACTTGAATATGCAAAAAAGGTATTCGGAATCGTATCAATCGATCGCGCTGTAGTGGTAGAAAAGGATATTGACGCAATAAAAGCGGCGGCAAAGGAATATCTGCCGCAATTTCTTGTTGGCGCACGCACATTTAAGGCAGATGCCAGACGAAGCGACAAGAGCTTCCCTTTAAAATCCCCTGAGCTTATGCGCGAGGTGGGCGGAGCTGTGCTTGAAGCCTGCCCAAGGCTCAAAGTTGACGTAAACAATCCCGAAGTCACCGTGAGAGTTGAAATCCGCGAGCGCGGAGCGTATATTCACGCAGGCGGAATCAAGGGAGCCGGCGGTATGCCTCTTGGATCAAGCGGCAAGGGTCTGCTTCTGCTTTCGGGCGGTATTGACAGTCCCGTTGCCGGCTACATGATAGCAAAGCGCGGTGTAACTCTTGAAGCACTCCACTTTGAGAGCTTCCCGTACACGTCGGAGCGCGCTAAGGAGAAGGTAATGGAGCTTGCGCGGCTTCTCTGCGAGTACACCACCCACATAAAGCTTCACGTTATATCGCTCACCCACATTCAGGAGGAGCTTCGCCGCGCCTGCAACGAGGATTATTTCACCCTGCTTCTCCGCCGCTACATGATGACACTTGCCGAGCGTGTTGCGCGCCGCAACAACTGCCACGCGCTGATTACAGGCGAAAGTCTTGCGCAGGTAGCAAGTCAGACCATGAAAGCGATTGAAGCGACGGACAATGCGGTAAACATGCCTGTATACCGTCCCTGCATCGGTCTTGACAAGGAGGAGATCGTTTCCATTGCCAGAAAGATCGGCACTTTTGAGACATCCATTCTCCCTTATGAGGACTGCTGCACTGTATTCACTCCCCGTCATCCCAAGACCCGTCCTGAGCTTGAAAATGTGCTTGCCGAGGAGGCAAAGCTTGATTTCACAGCTCTTTGCGACGAGGCTTACGAAACGCTGAACACTTACAATATTCGGATTGAGGATTGAGTGCGTAAAGGTGGAGTATAGGAGATACGCGGCTTTTTTGAAAAAAAGCTGTGCAAAAAACTTTATACATGGGAATATTTTGATTGCGCATCGCCGTAGGGCGGGGGCTTGCTCCCGCCGACTCCACCTGACCGCACAACTCGCGCCGCCTGCATGGGTCCTCACCATTCCGGCGGCTTGGGTTGCGGTAATTGTTTGTGTGCGTAAAGGTTGATTTGATGTTGTAGGGCGGTGGCAGCACGCCGCCGTCTCTCTCTCATCGCATCGTGTATGCGCATAATCGTTTGTACGGTAGGGACAGGCGTCCTCGACTGTTCGTCTCGTAGCCCGCACCGTTTCATTTACTTGCATAGGCAATTTTTTAATAATTTTTAATAATTTCAATAAAATTTGCGAAATTCCCCTTGACATATGCTTGATTTTTGTATAAAATATAAGTATGTGTGATTATTGTATTTATACTGCCCTATTTGTGCCTTGTGATGGAGGCGCGGATTGGGTGTCTTGATAATTGCATTTATAAAAAAGCATAAATATTCAGAACTTTTAGAAAATAAGGAGGTGTTCTGTAATTGACTGACATCATAATCAAGGTTATAATCGTTATAATCACCGCTTTGGTGTGTTTGCCGTTTGGCGTATTCCTCGGAATTATGTACAGAAAAAAGGTCGGCGAAGCCGAGATCGGTTCTGCGGAGGAGCAGGCACGCAAGATCATTGAAGACGGTGAACGTACAGCCGAAAGTAAGAAGAAGGAAGCTCTCATTGAAGCAAAAGAGGAGATCCTTCGTCAGAGAAACGATGCCGAGCGCGAGATCAAGGAACGCCGTTCAGAGCTTTCAAAGCTTGAACAGCGTGTTTCAAAGAAAGAGGAGCAGATTGATCGCAAGCTTGAAACTTTAGAGAGCAAAGAAGAAACACTTAACAAGAAGCTTAAGGAATGCGACGACACAAGAGCCGAGATCGAGGAGCTTAAATCAAAAGAGATCGAAACTCTTGAAAAGGTTGCCGGACTTACCGCCGAGGAGGCTAAAGCGCAAATCGTATCTCGCATTGACGACGAGGTTAAGCACGAAACCGCGCAGAAGCTCATCGAATATGAACAGCAATTCAAGGAAGAGGCAGACGCCAAGGCAAAGAATATTCTCTCCCTTGCCATTCAGCGCTGTGCTTCCGAAACAGTTACCGAAGCAACCGTTTCCGTTGTGGCTCTGCCCAACGACGAAATGAAGGGACGCATAATCGGCCGTGAGGGACGCAATATCCACGCTATCGAAGCAATGACAGGCGTTGACCTCATAATCGACGACACTCCCGAGGCTATCACTCTTTCAAGCTTTGATCCGGTGCGCCGCGAGGTTGCAAGAATCGCGCTTGAAAAGCTTATTGCTGACGGACGTATTCATCCCGCACGCATTGAAGAAATGGTTGAAAAGGCAAGACGCGATGTGGATGCAATGATCAAGCAGGCAGGCGAGCGTGCTACCTACGACACCGGCATTCACGGTCTCAGCCTTGACCTTGTAAAGCTTCTCGGAAGACTTCGCTTCCGTACCAGCTACGGTCAGAATGTACTTGACCACTCAATTGAGGTTGCACTTCTCTCCGGCATGATTGCCGACGAGCTTGGCGTTGACAGCACCCTTGCAAAGCGTGCAGGTCTTCTCCACGATATCGGTAAGGCACTCACTCAGGAGATCGAAGGCTCCCATGTACAGCTTGGTGTTGACATCTGTCGGAAATTCAAAGAAAACAAAGAAGTTCTCCACGCCATCGAAGCGCATCACAACGACGTTGAGCCGCAGACCATCACCGCGATCATCGTTCAGGCAGCGGACGCCATTTCCGCGGCACGCCCCGGTGCAAGACGTGAGGATCTTGAAAACTACATCAAACGCCTTCAGAAGCTTGAGGAGATCACCTACAGCTTCCCCGGCGTGGACAAGTCGTTTGCTATTCAGGCAGGCCGCGAGATAAGAATCGCAGTCAAGCCGGAGGAGGTCAACGACGAGCAAATGGTGGTAATTGCGCGTGAGATCGTTCAGAAGATTGAAGCTGAGCTTCAGTATCCGGGACAGATCAAGGTTCACATGATCCGCGAATCCCGCGCCATCGACTATGCAAAATAAATCACAAGCATGACAAAGCAGCAGTTCATTTTAAGAGATATATTCTATTCTTGCCCCAAAGCAGGCAGTTTACATATATATTTTTAAAATTGAAAACACAGCTTACGGCTTTGATATACAATGCGCACGCCGCCCCGCAAGGTGCGGCGTTTTTTGTATGGGGGATGTGCGGCTGTTCTTGAGCACATAGCATAGCTATGTGCTTGAAAGCCTGGCAAAAAACTTTATACAGGGAAATTACCACCGCTAAGGCGATGCGATTGCAAAACCGTTCGACCGCACTACTCGCGCCGCCTGCATGGCCCCGCACCATTTCGGCGGCTTGGGTTAGTGGTAATCGTTTGTGTGCGAAAAAAGCCTCGCCCTCTGGGAGAGGTGGCACACCAAAGGTGTGCCGAAGAGGGTCGCAGGGGCGATTCACGAATCGCCCGTCCGCCCATTATCGCTCTCTCACCGAAAAAAATCCCGAAAAACCACGCTAAAATTGCATATATAAAAAATAAATGAAAAAATTTCGAGAAAACTATTGCAAAATTCGACAGGATAGTGTATAATATGCATTGTCGGATGATGTATTCGGGAAAAAGCGGCATTTTTGTCGGCTTACCGAAGGAGTAACGCTCTCAGGTACAAAGAACCGTTTACGGACGACGCTCTGGAGAAGCTCACTTGTTGAGTGCCGAAGGTGTTAATGCTCTCAGGCAAAAGGACAGAGATTATAGGGGTAAGTACCCCTGTTTTCTGAATGTGTGCTCTCTTGGGTTGAACTTTGGTTTGACCCATTTTTGTTTTCCCTAAATTTATTTATCTCAAAGAGAGGACGGTTTTTTATCATGGAATGGCTTAAAAATTTTAATGATGCCATCAACAGCTTCGTTTGGGGTAACGGCGTATACCTGCTTCTGTTTGTAGGTCTCGTTATGACTGTTATCACAGGCGTATTTCAGATTACCCATATCGGTCACTGGTTCAGCCAGACCCTGGGAAAGATCTTCAAAAAAGACGTTTCCGGTCACGTTAAGGGTAAATCCATTTCTCAGTTCCAAGCACTTTGTACCGCTCTTGCGGCAACAATCGGTGTCGGAAATATTGCCGGTGTTGCAACCGCTATCGTAACCGGTGGTCCCGGTGCAGTATTCTGGATGTGGATTGCCGCATTCCTCGGAATGATGACCAACTACTCCGAAAACGTACTCGGTATCTTCTACCGCCGCAAAAACGCTGACGGCGAATGGTCCGGCGGTGCTATGTACTATCTTGAGGACGGTCTTGGCAAGATGAAATACGGCAAGTTCTTCGGAAAGCCTCTTGCAATTCTTTTCTCCATCTTCGCTATTCTTGCATCCTTCGGTATCGGTGCAATGGGTCAGATCAACAAGATCGTTGTAAACATGGTTTCCGCATTCGAAATAAAGCCCCTTACCGCAGTTGAGCTTTATGAGGGCGTTACCCTTTACCACCTCATCATCGGTGCTGTACTTACTCTCATTGCCGCTCTTATTCTTCTTGGCGGTCTCAAGAGAATCGCTAACTTTGCAGAAAAGATCGTACCCTTTATGGTAGTTCTCTTCGTTGCAGGCTCTCTTATCATTATTGTTAAGAACTACGCTCAGATCGGTGCGGCATTCTCCGCTATCTTCAACTATGCATTCACTGTTCCCGCGGCTCTCGGCGGCGTGGCAGGTTCGCTTGTTAAGACTGTTATCACCACCGGATGCAAGCGCGGCGTGTTCTCAAACGAGGCAGGTCTCGGTTCTTCCGTTATGGTTCACAGTAACTCCAACGTTATCGAGCCTGTTCGTCAGGGTCTCTGGGGCATCTTCGAGGTGTTCGCTGATACCATGATCGTATGCACTATGACAGCTCTCGTTGTACTTACCTCCATCGACCTTAACGCATTCTCCGTTGAGGGTGGCATGGCAGGCGTAAACGACGCAACTCTCGTTGCAACCGCATTCGGTGAGCACTTCGGTGTAATCGGTCAGGGCTTTGTAGCTATCGCTATTCTGCTGTTTGCGTTCACTACCGCTCTCGGTTGGGATCACTACGGCTCAAAGGCGTGGGAATACCTCTTCGGCGTTAAGACCATCACCGCATACCGCATTGTTCACCTGGTGATGATCTTCCTCGGTGCAATGCTTACTTCTTCCCTCGCTTGGGACATCTCCGACACCTTCAACGGTCTCATGATGCTTCCTAACCTTATCGGTGTTATAGCTTGCTCCGGCATTGTTATAAAGATCACCAAAAACTATAAGGATCGCAGATTCAAGAAGAAAGATATCGAACCTATGCTTTCCGCTTTCCCTGAAATTCAGGCAGAGCAGGCAGCGGCTCTTAAAGCAAATCCCGATCAGCAGTAATTCGCAATAAAGTATCCGCAGTATGGGTTTCCATACTGCGGATTTTTTACGCAATCACATCTGAAGCGCCGCCTGTGCCGCATCAAATACGCACATTACCTTTTTAACCGTAGCTTCAAACTGCTCCGGAGTCAGGGACTGCGGCCCGTCGCAAAGGGCGTTTGCAGGGTCGTTGTGCACCTCTATCATTACGCCCTCAGCACCGCAGGCTGCCGCCGCCATTGCCATGGGAAGCACAAGTCCGGATTTTCCGCAGGCGTGGCTGGGGTCGATTATCACAGGCAGGTGGGAAAGCTCGTGAAGCACGGGCACTGCGGAAATATCAAGGGTGTTGCGTGTTTTGGTTTCGAATGTGCGGATTCCGCGCTCGCAAAGGATGACATTTTCATTGCCGCCTGCCATAATGTATTCCGCGCTCATAAGAAGCTCCTCTATGGTATTGGCAAGTCCGCGCTTAAGAAGTATTGGCTTTCTCGTGTGCCCAAGCTCCTTTAAAAGCTCAAAGTTCTGCATATTTCTTGCACCTACCTGTATTACGTCAACATCCGCAAACAAATCAATGTGGGACGCATCCATAATCTCGGTTACAATTGGCATTCCCGTTGCCTTTTTGGCTTCAAGAAGCAGCTTTATACCGTCCTTGCGGAGTCCCTGGAACGCGTATGGGGATGTGCGCGGCTTGAACGCACCGCCGCGAAGAAGCTGTGCACCTGCTTTTTTGACAGACTGCGCCACGGATATTATCTGCTCCTCGCTCTCGATTGAGCACGGACCTGCTATGAATGCGAAGCCCTCTCCGATTTTTACATCACCGTTCGCCGATGGAACGGTTACAACCGTGTCGTCGGGATGAAATTTGCGGTTAGCGCTCTTGTACGGCTCACTGATACGCTTAACGGTTTCAACGATATCAAGTCCGGCTATGGTGTCGATGTCGATTCGGCTGGTGTCACCCACAAGTCCAAGCACCGTCTGAAAATGTCCGCGGCTCTCGTGAACGCTGACGCCCTGTGCCTTCAAAAAGTCGATAAGCTTTATAAGTCTTTCTTCGTTTGCCTGATTTTTGATTACTACTACCATTGTTCTGTTCTCCTTTTTACGTTTTGAATGATTTTTTGATGTGTTTTGTGCCTGTGCCAAAAACAAAAGCTCCGCAGTGATTTTTCACTACGGAGCGAAGTTTATACTTCCTATTTGCCGAGAAGATTATACCTCGGTAACGCTCGTTTTTTCGCAGCAAAAACCACTATTACTTTTTTTCATAAAATAAAAGTAATAGTAATAATATGCAGCTGTAAAATTACGAGTCATCATTTTAGTATTCTTCCTTTTTACGGCTTACAAAACTTTACTTAATTATATCACTGAAGAATCCGCTTGTCAAGCTGTAATTTATGACAAATCAAGCAAAAATATCAAGCATCATTATGGGCGGTTTGACCAATTATTCAACTTTCATTGCCGCAACGGTGGAAACCGCGCTGTGAAGCTCATCTATGTACATACGGTCAAGCTCGGTAAGCCTGTAGGAGCGCTGATGTACCAAAAGGTCCTTATAGCTGTAGTCCGCATCGGACACGCTTCTCTGCACAAGACCGTATCTGTCAAGCATTCTCTGGGGTATGGGCGAAACCCACATGAACGTGTTCGGAATGGTTGAAAGCAGCTCAAATTGGCTTCCGCGTTCAACAACATATATGCGTTTATTGGAATTTTCGATATTTTCCATACGCTTTGCCTCAAGAGTATGGAGAGACGGCACAGATGTGTCGCCGTGGAGTATCTCCACAGAGTCGGCGAAGTCGGATATAGTCAAAACAGGCTTCTTTGCAAGAGGACTGTCCTTTGACATGACCGCTATGTACTTAAATTCCCACACAAGCTCACTTTTCAGCTCCTTTTCTCGAAGCAAGCTGACGAAATAGGGTTCAAAAACATCTCTGAAGCGAATTATTGCAAGATTGTAATTGGATTGGGTGATATTAGCTATAGCCTCAACGGAATTTGTCTCGTTGTAGCGTATTTCTATCTCCTTTTCCATGTCAAGCCGCTTTACGAAATTGGTAAAGCCGTATGCCATATAACTGCCGCGTGGGATGGAGATGCTGAACGACTGCTTCCTGTCAGGAGAGCTTTTATATATAGTCTCAAGCTCGTCTATCTGTGAAAGAATACGCTTGGCATAAACGAGAAATTCCTCTCCCTTTTGGGTGGGAATGATTCCCTTTGAGGTGCGCTTAAAAAGAGTAACTCCAAGGTTATCCTCAAGCTCACGTATAGCTTTGCTTAAATTTGGCTGACCCATAAACAAATTTTCAGCGGCTTTTGTAACAGAGCCGGTCTTTGCCACCTCAATGGCGTATTTAAGATGCATAATGTTCATAGTCTCACCTATAACTGCCCTTTATTTTTCTTTGCCGAAATATCCGGCGATTGCATCTATTATATAAAGTGATGCCTTGCCGTCGCCGTAGGGATTCTTTGCCGATGCCATGCGGTCATATTCCGCCTTGTCGCATATGAGTCTGCGTGCTTCCTCAACAATGCGTGCAGTGTCAGTTCCGATAACCTTTACCGTGCCTGCCTCTACAGCCTCGGGACGCTCGGTTTCGGTACGCAGTACCAGCACCGGCTTGTGGAATGAGGGAGCTTCCTCCTGTATTCCGCCGGAATCGGACATGATAAAGAAGGATTTCGAGAGCATATTATGCATATCGGCAACGTCCACCGGCTCGGTAAGCGTGATTCGCGGATGATTTTCAAGAAGCGGGAATACCACGTTTCTCACCGCCGGACTGAGGTGCACCGGGTAAACGAATCTGAAATCGGGATACATCTCCGAAAGCTCCAGGATCGCCTTGCAGATGTTCTCAATACCGCCGTTCTGATTCTCGCGGCGATGGGCGGTAACGGTAATTACTCGCTCATTTTCAAAATCCACCGCTTTCAGCTTCTCGTCGGCGAACACATATCCGGGCTTTACCGTATACTTAAAAGCGTCAAGTGCCGTGTTTCCCGTAACAAAAACATTTTCACACACGGCTTCTCTTGCAAGCTGTTGGCGGTTAAGCTCAGTAGGAGCAAAATGCAGAGTTGCAAGCTTTGTTGTAAGGTTGCGGTTTATCTCCTCCGGATAGGGAGAATAACGGTCGTAGGTACGAAGACCTGCTTCCACGTGACCTACGGGTATCTGTGCGTAAAATGCCGCAAGTGCCGCCGCAAAGCTTGTGGTGGTATCTCCGTGTACAAGCACGATGTCGGGTTTAGCCTCGGCAAGCACAGATTCAAGACCCACAATAACGTCCGCGGTGATGCCCGTAAGCGTTTGTCCGCGCTTCATGATATTAAGGTCATAGTCCGGCGTCACGTCGAAATACTCAAGAGCATTGTCCAGCATTTCGCGGTGCTGTGCGGTAACGCACACTATGCTCTCACATCTCGGATCAGCTTCGATAGCCTTGACAAGGGGACACATTTTTATAGCTTCGGGACGTGTGCCGAAGACCGACATAACTCGTATCATCTTTTTTCTCCTTGATTTTGTGTTTTATCTTCTTCGAGCCGCTTCATAACATCGGCATAGGCAATGTAAAACAGTTCTTCTGCACGCTCATGCTTTCCCGTAAGGTCAAGATAGGCAAAAAGTGCCTCCATACCTGTGGCACGGCGGTATTCAGCCGCCGAAGCACTTTTGGGGATTGCAATACCGTGAGCATTTCTTCCGCGCTTGTATATATATTCTTCTTCCTCGGTAAGATGAGGCATCAGGGCATCCATCGCCGCACTCTGAGCCGTGGCACGCACAAAATTCAGTGCCATACGGCTGAGCGTTCCGCCGTCGGCAATGCCCAGCGAAACTAAATATCTTCGCACCAGCACCTCAAGCACCGCATCGCCGAGATACGCCAGCGTGCCTCCGCTAAGGGAATTTATAAATCTTTCGTCCATTGTACGTTCTCTTTCGGTTTATGTTTTTCGCATACAATAATATTATACCATGAAGCCGTCAATTGCGCAGCCGCGCCACAGCGCGGAGCGGCGAAGCCGCGAAAGCCTGTGAAACAGGATTTCCTGCGTATATTATACCATATTTTTCTCTGCATTTCAATACATAGGCGCAAAATAGTTCACAGGATGCAAGGCTGTCATTTTATAGCTTATCCAAAAAACAAATGCCTTCCCTTGTGGAGAAGGCTAAATCTGTTTATCTTTTTCTTCGGCTTACTTAATACAAATATTTAAGCTTTGTGGTGCTTTTATCCCAAAGATAGCCGAGCATCGTCATTTCATCCTCGGTGAGCAGGTAGTATTTATAGGATATCTGCCCCTTTTTGTCGGGGACAGGATCATCACGAGTCACATCTACATAAAGGATTTCACCGTCAAGTAATACCATATTCCATACGTGCGCATCCGGACTTGCGGGAGATGTTCCGTTTACTGCCGCCGCACGTATGCCGGCACGCTCACACAGCATATTAAACGCCGCGGCGTACCCTTGGCATACCGCGATATGAGCTTTAAGCGGACCGTAAGCAACCAGCGATTCAACGGGAATTTTTCCGTCCGTATAATTTACATAGTCATACTCGCAGTAAAGAACAAGATAGTCATGTATGGCTTTAACACGCTCATCGGCGGTCATATTCTCATCAAGTATTCTTGAAATCACCTCGTCAGCCGACTCAGACGCCTCGGCGTGGAACTTTTTCAGCGTATCCGGGTCATTTTCATACTTAAGTATGAGCTTGTAGGTGTTGTTTCCGGGCACGTAGGAGCAAAGAAGCTCCGAAAAATAGAAATATTCGAGATTTATAATATACGACGTGTTGTAATACCGCGTCCATACATCCATGGGAAGAGATGTTTTAAAGGTAAACTCTTCTATAAACTCACGGTTGAGCACGTAAAACAGGTCCATAAACTCTGCTTCGGTTTCAAGATAGTTGTGTGCCGCATTATAAAGCACCTGCTCCTTAAAATAGCCGTAAGGGTCGTTCATGTAGCCGATGATGCGCATTGCAATTGCGGCGGCTTCACTGCGTGTAGCACTGCCCGTACCGTTATACAGCCGACCGCCCTTTTTGTCGGGAACACCGCGGAGAATATATTCTCCAAACGCCGCTTTGGCGTAATCGTCCGATGTGTCGGAAAACGGATCGTCAATCGGAGCCGGGTCAATACCGAGAGCCATTACTGTCATTCTTGTCATGTCGGCACGGGTGATGGGCGCTTCGGGCGAAAAGCCTGCTTCAATCGCCTCATCGGTAATAAAGCCAAGCACATACGCAAGACTAAGATATTCAGACGCCCAATTGTCGGGGAATATCTCCTCGCCTACAGGCGTATCAATGTCATAGCCTACAGAACTTATCAGGATCTTGACAAAATCTGAATTTGACACCTCACGCTCAGGATAGAAATACCCGTCCGGATAGCCGGAGATGATCCCTCTCTCTGCAAGCGCCGTCACATCGTCATAAAACCATTTATCGGAAGTCACATCGGGAAATTCGGTGCGCACAGATATCCCACTTGCGGCATCAGGCTCGGGTGTGGCCGCAGATATCCCACTATTTGCCCATGGAGACACGGCAGACAGGGATATAGCCGACAGCAGAACGCCGACGGCTGTGGCAGAAATAAATCGCAGGGGTATCTTGTGGTTCATTTATATTCTCCGATGTGTTTTGATGTGCGTATTCAAAATATGCCCTTTTCGCAAAAATAGCGACAAGCTTTGACATTTTTGAAGTATGTATAAAATATTTTATCACATAAAAAAACGCTTGTCAACGGGTAGCAGAGGCGTCAAAATTATTTTACAATTTGCACGTTTGAGCGAGGTTTATTTCCAATCTGTAAACAGCAAAATCCGCGCGCCGATGGCACGCGGATCTCAGTTATAAAACCTTGGACAAAAATTCTCTTGTTCGAGGCTGCTTGGGGTTTGCAAAAAACTCCGCAGGACTGTTCTCTTCAAGAATACGTCCCTCATCCATAAACAGAATCCTTGACGCAACCTCCTTGGCAAATCCCATCTCGTGTGTTACCACTACCATGGTCATGCCGTCCGCCGCAAGCTCCTTCATAAGGTCCAGAACCTCGCCTACCATTTCGGGGTCAAGAGCTGACGTCGGCTCGTCAAACAGAATAACGTCGGGATTCATTGCAAGTGCACGTGCTATAGCCACACGCTGTTTTTGTCCGCCGGACAGAGTGGATGGGTAAACATTCGCCTTATCCGCAAGTCCGATACGCTGAAGCAGGCGTTCTGCGTTTGCGCGCGCCTCGGCTTTTATCTGCGCTTTGCCGGTGGAAATCTCTGCCTTTGCCTTTATATTTTTTCTGAAAAGATTGGTAATGGGCAGGAAGAAATTCACCGTTTTGGCATGACGAAGGTCCTGGAGACCCACGTGGATAGGTGCAAGCATAATGTTTTCGATAACGGTCTTGTTTGCAAACAGGTTGAACTGCTGGAACACCATTCCCATTTTGCGGCGGTGAATGTTTATATCGACCTTCATATCGGCAATGTTTACGCCGTGGAAGATGATCTTACCGCCGGTGGGGTCTTCCATACAGTTGAGGCAGCGCAGAAATGTACTCTTACCGCTTCCCGAAGGACCGATAACGCAGACGATATCGCCCTTAGCTATGGTAACATTTACGCCTTTAAGCACGTCAAGCTTGCCAAAGCTTTTCCTAAGATCAATTACGTCTATCACTCTTCTGCAGCCTCCTTTCCATTATCTTTATGCCAAGCGTTATAAGCATGATGACAACTATATAGATAAGTGCCATTACAAGGAACGGTACCATAAACTCATAGGAGTTGGAGCCGATCATGTTGAATGCGGTATAAAGATTTGCCGCACCGACGAAGGATACCACGGATGTTTCCTTGATAAGCGCGATAAACTCGTTTCCGAGAGTGGGAAGAATATTCTTTACCGCCTGGGGAATAACGATCTTTATCATGGTAACGGGGAACGAAAGTCCAACAGCTCTTCCGGCCTCCATCTGACCGGGATCGACAGACTGTATGCCTGCGCGCATAAGCTCCGATATGTAAGCACCGGAATTAAGACCGAATACCAAAATAGATACATCAAGTCCTGACATCGGTATACCTAAAAGGGGCAGCATTACATAGTAGAAAAGAAGAAGCTGTACCGCCATAGGCGTTCCGCGGAAGAATCCCACATATACCGAGCAGATACCGTTAAGGACTCTCGGCAGGACCTTATACTTGGGGACTACACGCACCGTGGCAATGAGCGTACCGATAAGAATACCGATAACAAGACCTATCACCGATATAACGATGGTGTTCTGGAGTCCCTCCAGCACCTTGACATAACCCTTGGCGTTTATAAGGGTGTCAAGGAATTTGTTTACTGCTTTTATCGGAGTGTTGAACACGATTTTCGACAAAAGCACAGGTATGATACTTGTCACGCTTTTATCTCCCTTGTTAAGAATACCGCTCTTCCGCCGATACGCGAAAGAGCGGTGATGTTATACGCTTTTACAACTAAGGCTTACGCCTGAGTTGCTGACTCATCTGAAAGATTAGTCGTCGACTCATCCGTTAGGATTAGTCGTTGACTCATCCGAAGGATTAGTCATTGACTCATCCGAAGGATTAGTCATTGAACGCAGCACTGATTGCTGCTGCAGGAGCGGAGTCGATGATAACCATGTTGATGTTGCCGTTTACAAGGTCCTGAACTGCAAGAGAGCCGTTTGCATAGCCTACGCACTCAGCCGCATATCCGGTAAAGCCCCAGTCAGCATCGCCCTCAACATAGAAGAGACCGGTAGTGCCGTTCTGAACGCCGATCTTGGTGTCCTCGGTAAGACCGTTAAGGATAGCTTCAACGGAAGCAACGTCGGTGCAAGCGTCGAAGGTAGTGTCATCAGCCTTAACGATGATCTTCTGGGATGCGCTGTAGTAAGAATCGGAGAAGGTTACATACTCCTCGCGCTCAGGCTTAATGGTAAGACCAGCCATTGCGATATCGCACTTCTGCTGACCAACGGAGAGGCATACAGACTCGAAGTCCATGTTCATGATAACAAGCTCCTGACCGAGGGTCTCAGCGATGAGAGCCGCGATCTCCATGTCGATACCGAGGTAGTTCTCGCCATCCATGTATTCGAAGGGCTCGAAAGCAGCGTTTGTAGCTACAACGAACTGATCCTTGGAATTGTCAAGAGCTGCGGAAACTACGGGAGTGGGAGTGCCGTCGCCGAAATACTTGTTGCAGATCTCGTCAAACTTGCCGTTTTCCTTGATCTCAGCGATGATTTCGTTTACCTTGGTGAGAAGCTCGGGCTGAGTCTTGTCAACGCCGAAAGCATACTCTTCCTCGGTAAGATCGATGTCGATAACCTTAACAACATCTGCGTCTGTGCCGCAAGCGGCAAGTGTGAGCACAGCCATGAGAGCTGCGAGCACAAGTGCAAGAATTTTTTTCATGATAAATACTCCTTGTGATATAAAAATTTAATAGATTTTCATTGCTGTATATATATTACACCAATTATCGGAAAAAGTCAATAGCAAAAAGAAACAAAGTTGCACGATCCCGATGACAATATTACCTGTTTATCTTATATTTCGCACCACCTGCGATATCGGTAAGCTCAACGCCCATGGCTTTGAGCTCATCGCGGATACGGTCAGCCTCGGCGAAATTCTTCGCTTTCTTGGCATCCTGACGCGCTTTTATTTTAGCTTCGATATCAGGATCGGGAGTTCCCTCCTCGCAGATCACCGCAAACTCGCCGCTCTTTGGAGCCGCCACGTCCTTTGCACGCTTTGCATCGGCTTTCTTTATAAGATCAAGACCCAAAACGTAGTCGAAGTCCGCAAGAAGCGCAAGCTTTGTGCCATCGTTCGTCTTTGCCTTAAGCACATCGTAAACCGCAGTGAGAGCCTGTGCGGTGTTAAGATCGTTTCCGAGAGCCTCAAGGAATTTCGCTTTTAGCTCATCGAATACCGCCTTGTCCGTTTCTCCCTCAGGCTTAAGTGCCGCTATCTTGCCTATAAGCTTATTGTAGGTCACAACGGCATTGTCAAGGTTTTCCCATGAGAATACAAGATTCTTTCTGTAGTGAGACTGTAAGCAGAACATACGGTAAACAAGGGGATCGTATCCCTTTTCTTCAAGGAGCGATACCGTCAAAAACTCGCCTTTTGACTTTGACATCTTGCCGGAATTTGTGTTAAGGTGGTGAACGTGCATCCAATAATTGCACCATTTGTGACCGAGATATGCCTCGGACTGTGCTATTTCGTTTGTGTGATGGGGGAACGCATTGTCGATTCCGCCGCAGTGGATGTCAAGGTCCTCGCCCAGATGCTTCATTGATATACCGGAGCACTCAATATGCCATCCGGGATATCCCACGCCCCAAGGAGAGTCCCACTTCAGTGCCTGATCCTCAAACTTGGATTTTGTGAACCACAGAACGAAATCGTTCTTGTTTTTCTTGTTGCTGTCCTCCTCAACGCCCTCTCTCACACCTACTTCAAGGTCGTCCTCGGAGAAATCGTTGAAGATATAATACTGCTTCAGCTTCGATACGTCAAAATATATGTTTCCGCCTGCCTCATACGCGTATCCCTTTTCAATGAGGGTCTCGATTATGTGAATATAATCGTCAATGCAGCTTGTTGCAGGCTCAACCACGTCGGGACGCTTGATGTTCAGCTTACGGCAGTCCTCAAAAAATGCATCGGTGTAGAATTTCGCTATTTCCATTACGGATTTGTTCTCGCGCTTTGCACCCTTAAGCATTTTATCCTCGCCTGTGTCCGCATCAGATGCAAGATGTCCCACGTCGGTGATATTCATAACGCGCTTTACGTTGTAACCGTGATAGCGCAGGGATTTTTCAAGTATATCCTCCATTATATAGGAGCGAAGATTGCCGATGTGGGCAAAATGGTACACGGTAGGTCCGCAGGTATACATTTTTACAAGGTCCGGGTTGTTCGGCACAAAATCCTCTCTTGTGCGCGTTGCGGTGTTATACAGCTTTATCATTATTTTTCTGTCTCCTTTTCGGCAAGTTTCTTCTCAAGCTGTTCTATGCGGATGTTAAGTCTGCACAGCTCCTGTGCCACAGGGTCGGGAATGTGCACCTGGTCAAGGTCGCAAGCGTTCACCTTTGCGTTGCCGCGCTTAACCACACGCGCCGGAATACCAACCGCGGTGCAGTTTTCGGGAATCTCCTCCAGCACCACTGCATTTGCGGCGATTTTGGAGTTATCCCCCACCTTGAACGGCCCCAGCACCTTTGCACCTGAGCCTACCATGACGTTATTGCCGAGGGTAGGATGGCGTTTGCCAACGTGCTTTCCCGTACCGCCAAGGGTTACGCCCTGATATATGGTGCAGTTATCGCCTATCTCCGCGGTCTCGCCGATAACAACGGCACTTCCGTGGTCGATAAACAGACCCTTACCTATAGTCGCGCCGGGGTGTATCTCGATTCCCGTTAAGAATCTTGCCCCTTGGCTCACCATTCTTGCGGCGAAATGCTTATTGTGCTTGTAAAGCTTGTGAGAAAGTCGGTATGCAAGCACCGCGTGGAAGCCGGAGTAAAGCAGAGCCACCTCTATATTGCTTGTCGCCGCAGGGTCACGCTCACGGATAACCCTTATGTCGTTTGCTATCTCATCTTTTGCCTTAATAACGCTGTCCTTTGCCTTGACAATGCCGTCCTTAAGCTTTTCAAAGTCTAAATCAAGGTTTATTTCCATAATATCGTCTCCTTCTCAAATATATCAAAAAAACGCCCCACAGCTCCACCTGAAGCTGTAAAGGCGTCGGGGATTCCCCACTCGCGGTTCCACTTTACAATTATACTCACGGTATCGTATCAAATACCTGCCGCTGTAACGCGCGGCACACGGGAGAGACTACTGTTACTTCGCCCCACCGGCTCACGGACGCACTTTATGCCGCAGTCTCTTTCATGCGCTCACACCACGCGATCTCTCGCGGCGCAGTTCTCTGAGAAAGCTCCAAAACGGCTTCTTTCCGCTCACAGCCATTGATTTATATTATCATTATATACCATACTTCTCCATTTGTAAATACCTTTTTGAAAAAAAGTCAGAAAATTTCTTCGGCGTTGTTTGGATCAATCACAGTAATACAACGTCCGAGCCTCCTTGCATACTCAACAGTGTATGCTGTACCGCCGTCCGGTCTGCCGTCGTATACAGCAATAAGCTTACCTGCATTTTCTACCATTTTTCTATCTCTTTCGTGGTAGCATCCGCTGTAATAAAACTCCGAAAAACACGCCGCTTTATCGCACTGTGCTATCAAATTGTGATAACGCTCTTTTTGAGCAAAGCTCCATTTCGCCTCCTGCCCACGGAACGGAATAGCGGCTACCAAACGCACAGAAGGCTCTCTTTTTCGAAACTCCAGCACCGCCTCCATTGCCCACATATCCACTCCGAGAGCGCCGCCGGATATAAATACCTTTACCCCTTCGTCAAAAAACACTCTCTCTATTTCCCTGTATAATCTACGTTTTATATTTATGCAATCCTTATGGGATTCATCGTATTTGAATTTGAACAGCGCAGGGCGATGTCCCGTAAATGCACAATTTCTTTCTATATTCATTTTCTAACCCCTCTTTGTAGTTTATACAACATTGTATAGCGTAATATTAACATTATACAATATATAATATCGCATGTCAACTATAATACATTCTAAATTATCGAATTTTCTCGCGCTGTACAATGTACAATATTACATGAGGTGATTTGATATGTGTCAGCACGATGAAAACTATGTTGCAAGCAGAATTGTAGCTTTGCGAATGGCAAAAGGGGTATCTGCACGGGAAATGAGCCTTTCGCTGGGACAAAATCCAAACTACATTCAGCTAATCGAAAATAAAAAGTCACTGCCGTCACTCTCTGCCCTTGAATACATTTGCGAATACCTTGGCGTATCTATGTCAGAGTTTTTCGATGAGGGAAATGTTCTGCCCGGACGGCTTCGTGAACTAAACGATGTGCTTCGAAAGCTCACGCCTGCGCAGATAGACATTATATTTGCAATGGCAAAGGAGCTTTCAATGAAAAAGTAATATTTTTTGCACTTTTTGTTCGATACCATAAACACAAAGTCCACATTTTCCACAGGCTTCGCTGTGGGAAATGTGGACATTTTTATACCCTATTTACACGCTTTTGCACACTTTCCACAGAGTTTTCCACAGAAATGTGCTATAAACGGCGTGTTTTCGTTGACTTTTGGCAAGTTTTCCACAGGTTGTCAAAAAGTCGGTGGAAAACTTTAATCAGTTAAAATATTTGCGGTCGAGACTGCGAAGCTGTATGGCTTCAGCCACGTGGAGCATACCGATATCTTCGCTTCCGGCAAGGTCGGCGATGGTTCTCGCCA
This sequence comes from Candidatus Flemingiibacterium sp., assembly GCA_045636145.1. Classification (GTDB taxonomy): domain Bacteria; phylum Bacillota; class Clostridia; order Oscillospirales; family CAG-272; genus Flemingiibacterium. Next base: position 20,207 of record JAZTWV010000007.1, on the reverse strand, counting down.
CGCGAAGAAGTCTGTCGTATCCGCGTGCGGACAACCCCATTTTATCGTATGCTGACCGAAGCAGCGCGGCGGCATCATCGTCAAGCTTACAGAATGTGACAAGGTGACGCGTGGACATATCGGCATTCTTGTGAATAAGCGGTATCATGGGGTCTTCCCTCACCGCCGCCTCGCACCGCTCCCTTGCTATTTTCCTTGCACGGTTTACTCTCGCCCTTACCTCTGCCGATGTCTCGCTCTTCGGCGGAGCGGACAGCTCATCGTATGTGAGCGAGGACACCTCAACCTGTATATCAATACGGTCAAGCAGAGGTCCGCTTATCTTTGACATATACTTTTTGATATCCTCTTTCTTGCACTGACACTTTTTGGTGGGATGTCCGTAATAGCCGCACTTGCAAGGATTCATCGCCGCCACAAGCATGAATGATGACGGGTATGTAACTTTTCCGCTGGTACGTGTGATTGTTACCTTGCCGTCCTCAAGGGGTTGGCGGAGCGATTCCGTCACCGCCTTATTAAATTCAGGCAGCTCGTCAAGAAACAGCACGCCGTTATGGGCAAGCGATATCTCTCCCGGCTGAGGATTCGTGCCGCCTCCAACAAGGCTTGGCGCGGACATTGTATGGTGAGGAGAGCGGAACGGGCGTCTTGTAAGTATAGACATACCGCCGTTTAAATTTCCTGCTACGGAATGTATCTTTGAGGTTTCCACCGCCTCGTCAAAGGTTATTTCGGGAAGGATTGTGGGAAGTCTTTTTGCAAGCATACTCTTACCCGTGCCGGGAGGCCCGATCATCAGCACGTTATGTCCGCCTGCCGCCGCTATTTCAAGGGCACGCTTAACCTTATCCTGTCCTTTAACATCGGAGAAATCGCAGTATCCGTCGTCGACCGCCGGAGCGAATCCGTCGTGGTCAAATCTTGTGGGCGAGATCATCTTCTCGCCGCGAAGATGGCAAAGAAGCGATGACAGGTCATCAACGCCGTAAACGTTAACGCCTTTTACGACAGCCGCTTCTCCGGCGTTGGATTTTGGGACGAAAATCTCGGTAAGCCCTGCTTCTTTTGCGGCGAGGGTCATGCACAGAATGCCGTTTGCCTCTCTGAGCTTGCCGGTCAGTGAAAGCTCGCCGATAAAGCAGCATTTTCCAAGGTCAACAGTCTCCGGCAGTATACAGTTTGACTGCATTATGCCAATCATCATGGCAAGGTCAAAGGTTGAGCCTTCTTTCTTGCGGTCAGCAGGCGCAAGATTCACCGTAATACAGCTTTCGGGGAAAGAAAAGCCCACATTCTCCATTGCGGCTATAATGCGCTCCTTTGATTCCTTCATCGCCGCGCCCGGCAGTCCTATTATATCAAATCTCGGCATCTTCTCCTGGGAATTGCATTCCACCGACACCAAAAAGCCGTCGATCCCCGCAAGTCCTGCCGAATACACTACAGACAGCATCTCTATTCCGCCCTTTCTATTATCCGAACTAATGTTCTTTTTTATATTTTAACACATATGTAATAAAAAAGCAATACCTAATTTGAATTTTTATCCGATAATATTTGTAATGGGGTTGTATATGGGATACGGTCGCGTATGGGAATACGGTCGCTTTTTTGAAAAAAAGCTCCGCAAAAAACTTTATACATGGAATTACTTATAGAAAAGGCATCGCGTGCGCAAATCGTTAGAACGCACTACTCGCGCCGCCTGCATGGCCCCGCACCATTACGGCGGCTTGGGTGGGCGGTAATCGTTTGAGTGCGCAAAAAGCCTCTCCCTCCGGGAGAGGTGGCACACCAAAGGTGTGACGGAGAGGGTTTACACTGTATGGGGGTCGGCTCCTCGGCAACCCATTACTATATCAAACAATTTCCGCAAAACTAGCCTGCGTAATGGTGCGGGGCCATGGAGCAGGCGCGCCTTAAAAGGCGAAACGGTTGAGAATATATAATGGGTATAGCGTTGCCATTCTCCTGTATGAAGTTCTTTGCACAGCTTTCTTTCAAGAAAGCGCGTAATTCCTATACATAAAAGAAAGGACGAATACTATGAAAAATCAAAAGACTGTAACTGTGCGTGTAAGTGATGATCTGCTTGAGAAGCTTTATTATGTGGCGAACAGCGAGGGAAGAACGCTAAATAATCAGTTTTTGCTGATGGCGCGGAATGCCGTTGCGTATTTTGAGAAGACGAAGGGCAAAATAGACCAGAAAAAGATAGCGGCGGTAAGAGAAGAGATGGAAAAAGAGCTTGGCTCTGCAAACGATGGGGAATAAGGTGGAATGGGAGCATTTTTTGCTTCCATTCCTTATTATATATAAAAAGTTTCATAAATTACTTGGAACTTTTATCGTTTTACACCTTTACAAATCGCAAAATATGCGGTATAATATTAGCGTGGCGTTACTTCGCCTGTGTTTTGTTGCGCCTTTAGGCGTATTACAGGTGATATACGCAAAAATTTGTTTAAATTTTATTTTTTAAATAGGAGGATTTCCAACATGGCAAGAAAAAAGATATCCATGGACGGTAACACAGCCGCCGCTCACGCGTCGTATGCGTTTACCGAAGTTGCAGGTATCTACCCCATCACTCCTTCTTCCGTAATGGCTGACGTTACAGACACCTGGTCTGCAACCGGTCTGAAGAACATAATGGGTGATACCGTAAAGGTTATCGAAATGCAGTCCGAGGCAGGCGCCGCAGGTACTGTTCACGGCTCTCTTGCAGCCGGCGCGCTCACCACTACTTACACCGCATCTCAGGGTCTTCTTCTGATGATCCCCAATATGTATAAGATCGCCGGTGAGCTTCTCCCCTGCGTTATTCACGTTTCCGCACGCTGCGTAGCTTCCCACGCACTCAACATCTTCGGCGATCACTCCGACGTCTACGCTTGCCGTCAGACCGGTTTCGCTATGATGGCTGAGTCCAATCCTCAGGAAGTTATGGACCTTGGCGCAGTTGCTCACCTTGCAACCATCAAGGGCCGCGTTCCGGTACTCAACTTCTTCGACGGTTTCAGAACCTCTCACGAGATTCAGAAGATCGAGGCTTGGGACTATGATGATCTCGCAGAGATGGTAGACAAGGACGCTATCGCGGCATTCCGCGCACGTTCTCTCAATCCTGAGCATCCCGTTCTCCGCGGTTCCGCAGAAAACGGCGACATCTTCTTCCAGCACAGAGAAGCTTGCAACAAATTCTATGATGCATTCCCTGCTATCGTTGAGGAATACATGGACAAGGTTAATGCTAAGATCGGTACCGATTACAAGCTCTTCAACTACTACGGTGCTCCGGACGCTGACCGCGTTATCATCGCAATGGGCTCTGTATGTGACGTTGCTGAAGAAGTTATCGACTACATGATGGCGGCAGGCGAGAAGGTTGGTCTTATCAAGGTAAGACTTTACAGACCTTTCGTAGCAGACAAGCTTGTTGAAGCTATCCCCGCTACCGCAAAGAAGATCGCTGTTCTTGACAGAACAAAAGAGCCCGGTGCTCTCGGCGAGCCTCTCTACCTCGACGTTGTTACCGCTCTCTCCATGAAGGGCGTTAAGGCAACTATCGTTGGCGGACGCTACGGTCTCGGTTCTAAGGATACTCCTCCTTCCTCCATTTTCGCAGTATACAAGAATCTTGCGAAGGACGAGCCTAAGAACAACTTCACAATGGGCATCGTTGACGACGTTACCGGTCTTTCTCTCGAAGAAAAGCCCGCTCCCGACACCGCAGCTCCCGGCACCATCGCGTGCAAGTTCTGGGGTCTCGGCGGCGACGGTACTGTTGGTGCTAACAAGAACTCCATCAAGATCATCGGTGACCACACCGACAAGTATATCCAGGCATACTTCCAGTATGACTCCAAGAAGACTTCCGGTATCACCATTTCTCACCTCAGATTCGGTGACAACCCCATCAAGTCTCCTTACTACATCAACAAGGCTGACTTCGTTGCTTGCCACAACTCCGCATACCTCAAGAAGTACGACATGATCTCCGACGTTAAGCCCGGCGGTACATTCCTTCTTGACTGCGCTTGGACAACAATGGAAGAGCTTGATGCAAACCTTCCTGCAAAGGTTAAGGCTTACATTGCAAACAACAACGTTAAGTTCATCACCATTGACGCTACCACCATCGCTACCAAGAAGATCGGTAACGCAAAGGTTAAGAACACTGTTCTTCAGTCTGCATTCTTCTCTCTTGCAAACATTCTTCTTAAGGATGAAGCAATCGATTACATGAAGAAGGCTGCATACAAGTCCTACATCAAGAAGGGTCAGGCTATCGTTGACCTCAACTACGCGGCTATCGATGCAGGCGCTGACGCTTACACCGAGATCGCTGTTCCCGAGGCATGGAAGAACTGCGCTCCCGATGCTCCCAAGGCTGCATTCAAGTCTGAGCGTGCTGACCTTGAAAAGTTCGTAAACACCGTGGTTAACCCCACCAACGCAATGGCAGGCGACAGCCTCCCCGTTTCCGCGTTCACCGATTACGTTGACGGTACATTCCCTCAGGGCTCTACCATCTCCGAAAAGCGCGGCGTTGCAGTTTACGTTCCTACTTGGATTCCCGAAAACTGTATCCAGTGTAACAGCTGTGCATTTGTATGTCCTCATGCCGCTATCCGTCCTTACGCTATGACCGAGGACGAGGCTGCTAAGGCTCCCGCAGCTACCAAGTTCACTGCAAAGCCCGTTCTCAAGACCAACTACAAGTTCACCATGGCTGTATCGCCTGCTGACTGTATGGGTTGTACCCTCTGCGTAAAGGCTTGCCCTGTTAACGCAAAGGCTGAAAAGGACGGCACCGATAAGAAGGCTATCGAAATGGTTCTCGCATCCACTCAGGGCGACCAGCAGGCTCCTTGGGACTATGCGGTTGCAAACGTTTCCGAAAAGTCCGAGCTTATCAACAACACCGTTAAGGGCTCTCAGTTCAAGCAGCCTCTGCTTGAATTCTCCGGCTCCTGCGCAGGATGTGCTGAGACCTCCTATGCTCGTCTCATCACACAGCTCTTCGGTGAGTCCATGTATATCTCCAACGCTACCGGATGCTCCTCCATTTGGGGCGGTTCCGCACCTGCAACTCCTTACACCGTAAACCGCGAAAGCGGCAAGGGTCCTGCATGGGCTAACTCCCTGTTCGAGGATAACGCAGAGCACGGTCTCGGTATGCACCTCGCTCAGAAGACCATCAGAAACAGACTCATCGCACAGGTTGAGGAAATGATGGCTTCCGATAAGGCTTCCGACGAGTTCAAGGCTGCTGCTAAGGCTTACCTTGATACCAAGGATTCCAGCAAGGACAACGCAGCTCCTGCTGAGGCTCTCATCGTAGAGCTTGAGAAGGCTGCAAAGGCAGGCTGCCCTGTAGCTCCCAAGATCCTCGCTGAAAAGGATTACCTCGCTAAGAAGTCCGTTTGGATCTTCGGTGGTGACGGCTGGGCATACGATATCGGCTTCGGCGGTCTTGACCACGTACTCGCTTCCGGCGAGGATGTAAACATCATGGTATTCGATACCGAGGTTTACTCCAACACCGGCGGACAGGCTTCCAAGGCTTCCAACATCGGTCAGGTTGCACAGTTCGCAGCTGCAGGTAAGGCAATCGGCAAGAAGAATCTCGCTGAGATCGCAATGTCCTACGGCTATGTATACGTTGCACAGGTTGCTATGGCTGCTGACTACAACCAGCTCCTCAAGGCTCTCACCGAGGCTGAGGCATACAACGGTCCTTCCATCATCATCGGCTACGCTCCCTGCGAAATGCACGGTATCAAGGGCACTATGCAGAACTGCCAGCTCGAAATGAAGAAGGCTGTTGATGCAGGTTACTGGCAGATGTTCAGATTCAACCCCGCTCTTAAGGCTGAGGGTAAGAATCCCTTCTCGCTGGATTCCAAGGAACCCACTGCAAGCTACATCGACTTCATCAAGTCCGAAAACCGTTACAACCGTCTTGCAAATCAGTTCCCTGAGCGCGCAGAGGCTCTGTTCGCACAGGCTGAGATCAATGCAAAGGCTAAGTACGAGAGACTCACAAGATTTGCTGATCTCTATGCACCGAGCAACGACTAATCGTTAACTTGATCTATAGAAATAACCGCCGCGAATTTTCGCGGCGGTTATTTTTCGTATTGCACCTGTAATTTTAAACTCTCAAAACGCCGAAATGGAAAAACGGTAAGTACAGCATTTAATTACCTTTCATATATATCGGTATTTTTTGAAATACTACTACCGAAATCTCATTTCGGAGGTCATTATATGCTTGAAGAAATCGCTCTTTCAATCTCCACCGCTATATTCTTTTTGTGCACCGCTGTTGTGGGAAGCTGTCTGCCTGCCGAAGCACAGCAGTGCTCCGCGCCCGTAAGTGTAAATGAGGCTGTGGAAACCGAAAATGCCGTATCTGAGGATACTTCTGAGCCTTTCGAATTTGATATCATCGGCACATGGAAAAGCGGCGGTCACACATTTGAATTTAAGCCGTCCGGCAGACTTATTTTCGACGGCAGAGATATGGCTTACTCCCTTGACGGCAATGTCATAACTATCACTTCCGAGGCAGGCGGCGGTGTTCGCACAACAGAGCTTGCCTTTGTCCCTCTCTCGGAGCGCGTAATGAAAATAAACGGCATCACCGCCTACAAAACACAGCCGCAGACTTGACTTTCTGCGGCTTTTTTGCTATAATATCCGTGAGAAAGAGCTTGGAGTGCGAAGGGGTTTGTGTATGGGAGTTACGCGCTTTCTTGAAAGAAAGCTGTGCAAAGAACTTTATACACGGGGCTTATATATAAAACAACACGAGTGCTAACCGTCAGGGCGCACTACTCGCGCCGCCTGCATGGCCCCGCACCATTCCGGCGGCTTGGGTTGGCGGGAATTTCGTTGGTATGGGAACAAACGATATAGACCATACCAATTGCCCTCTCACCCGCTTTGCGGGAGCTCACCCAGAGGGAGAGCCTCTGTACCAAAGCCTCTCCCTCTGGGAGAGGTGGCACACCAAAGGTGTGACGGAGAGGGTTTACACTGTAGGGGGCGACTCCTTGACTATCCGTTTCCATATCAAACAATTTTCGCAAAACTAGCCTGCGTAATGGTGCGGGGCCATGGAGCAGGCGCGAGTAGTGCGCCCAAACGGTTAGCACTCATTTAGGCTTTTTTAAGTAATTCCCCTGTATAAAGTTCTTTGCGGAGCTTTCTTTCAAGAAAGCGACCGTATCTCTTATGGCGACCGTAACTCCTATACTCAGAAAGGACAAATAACTATGAATTTTAACGATGACGCAATGTATCATATAGGACTTAAGAGAAGCGACGGAGCGAAATATGCCGTGATTTGCGGCGATCCGGGACGGGTGGAAAAGATCGCACGGCTTATGGATGAGCCGGAATTTGTGGCGTCAAAGCGCGAGTATACAACATGGTCGGCAAAAATTGACGGCGAGCGCGTGCTTGTCACATCTCACGGCATCGGCGGACCGTCCACCGCAATATGCATTGAGGAGCTTCACATGATCGGCGTCGATACAGTCATCCGCGTGGGTACTTGCGGCGGCATGGCAATGAATGTCAAAGCAGGCGATACCGTAATCGCACAGGCGGCGATCCGCGCCGAGGGAACTTCCCGAGAGTATCTGCCTGTCGAATTTCCGGCTGTGGCGGATTTTGATGTGACTTCGGCACTGCGCTCGGCGGCTATTAAGTCAGGGAATCCGTATCATATAGGTGTGGTGCAGTGCAAGGACTCCTTTTACGGTCAGCACTCACCTGAAAGAATGCCTATTGGTGACGAGCTTATGACGAAGTGGAAAACTTGGATTGCAGGCGGCTGTCTCGCTTCCGAAATGGAAACTGCAACGCTTTTCACCGTATGCGCGACCCTCGGTATGCGCTCCGGAGCTGTTCTCCATACCGTCTGGAATCAGGAGCGGTTCAATTCCGGCATAGAAGAGCCAAAATCCGATAATGTCATGTCAGCATCTAAATGTGCTGTGGATGCCCTTAAAATACTTATTGGAAAGTAAGCAAGTATAAAAAGTTTACCGCCGTACAAAATGTACGGCGGTATTTCTTACTTATTCGGATCAAGAAGCGGCCAATATGCCTTCATGTAGTCGATACCCGACCAGAGAGTCATTACCGTCATTGCCACTATAGTTACATACGAAAGAATGTTGTAATCGGAAACAAAATTGCCGGACGGAATAACCACAGGCTCAAGAAGCACCGTAACTATGCAGATTATCTGGGTCACGGTCTTTACCTTGCCAAGCCACGCGGCGGCAACTACCGTTCCGGATTTGTTTACCACGATAAGGCGCATGGACGTGATTGCAAGCTCACGGAATATTACAATAAGAGCCGCCCATACAAACAGGGGACGAATGTAGTCAAATCTGTAGAGAATAGCAAGCATCGCGCCGAACACCATGAACTTGTCCGCAAGGGGATCAATAAATTTGCCGAAATCGGTTACAAGATTGCATCTGCGTGCTATCTGTCCGTCAAGCATATCCGTAAGTGCCGTAAGTATGAAGAGCGCGGCGGCAATTATACGAAACCACGTCTCATACGCCGAAAAGACCTCGGCTGACGGAATACACATGACCGCCACGAAAAGCGGCACCATTATAACTCTGAGCATTGAAAGCTTATTTGGTAAATTCATATCTGTCCTCCTATTTTACACGCTCGCCCACAAGGTCGTAGTCAATAGCCTCGGTTATCTTAACCTTTACAAATTCCCCATCGGCAATGCTTCCCTTAGGTGCACGGAAATATATCTTTCCGTCAATCTCGGGTGCATCGGCATAGCTTCTTCCGAAATATGTTTCGGACACGGGGTCGTATTCCTCGCAAAGCACTGTGACGGTTTTTCCTATCATGGCTTCATTCTGCGCCTCGGTAATTTCACTCTGCGTGCGCATTATTATATCGTATCTGTCCTGCTTTACCTGCTCGTCTATCTGACCCTCAAAGCTGTAAGCCGGAGTGTCCTCCTCACGGGAGTAGGTAAACGCGCCAAGCCTGTCAAACTTCGCTTCCTTTACAAACTCGCAAAGCTCCGCAAAATCCTCCTCCGTCTCGCCGGGGAAGCCCACTATTACGGTGGTGCGGACGATCATGCCGGGAATTTCCTTAAGCTTCTTCACCACCGAGCGTATCATCTGCCCGTCACCGTGGCGGTTCATGGCGCGAAGCACATTGTCGGATATATGCTGAATCGGCAGGTCTATATACTTGACCACGCGTGGATTGCTTTTGAAAACCTCTACAAGCTCGTCCGTTATCTTGTCGGGATAGCAGTAAAGTATACGTATCCACGGAATATTCGTTTCCTCTGTGATTCGAGTAAGCAGTTCGGCAAGCTTATACTCGCCGTAAAGGTCAAGTCCGTAGCGAGTGGTATCCTGCGCCACCACTACAAGCTCCTTTACGCCAAGCTCCTCAAGGGTTTTCGCCTCGGCAACAAGGTCCTCCATGGGACGGCTTCTGAATTTTCCTCTGATTGACGGTATAGCGCAGTAGGTACAGCAGTTGTCACAGCCCTCCGCAACCTTCAGATACGCGTAATACTCGGGAGTGGTAATAATACGCTCACCTCCCAGCGCAACGGTGTTTTTGTCCTCATATGAAGAATACCTCTCACCCTTTGCGGCGGCTTTGACGGCGTCTACAATATTGTGTATGCTTCCAACGCCGAGAATCGCGTCAACCTCGGGAAGCTCGTCGAAAATCTGATCGCGGTAACGCTCTGCAAGGCATCCCGTCACAACGATTCCTTTAAGAGTGCGATTTTTCTTAAGCCAGCCTATATCTATAATATTATCAATAGCTTCTTTCTTCGCCGATTCGATAAATCCGCAGGTGTTGATAACCACAACATCGGCGTCAATATCCTCAGCTACGATCTCACAGCCCGCGTCGTAAAGCTCGCGGAGCATAACCTCGGTGTCAAGCTGATTTTTTGGACATCCGAGAGATACGAAGCCTACTTTTATTTTTTTACTCATTCTTTGGTTATACCTTTCTTACAGTTACGAAGTTTTGTGCCCTATTCTTCCTCCATAACCGCTTTTATGGCGGCACGTGTATCCGAGGGGGAGTAGCCGAGGCGGTACATAGCGGCATAGAGGGATTCGCGGTATTTGCAGTCAGAAAGCCGCTCAAAATCGCATTTTTTCTCTATGAGTCTGCAAAGATTTCCCCAAAAATCAATTTCCTCAAAAAGATCATCAAGGTACTCGCCAATAATCTCACGGGATATACCTTTTTTGTACAGCTCGTTCTTTATGCGGCTCTTTCCGTAAAGCTTCACGCCCGCAAGCTGACCTACGGTGCGCTCAAGTATGCCCTTTTCATCAATATACCCAAGCTCCTCTACATACTGTGCCGCATCCTCTGCCATGTATTTATCGAATCCTCGGGCACGGAGCTTCATTATAAGCTGGGACTTGGTGTTGTCGCCGTAGGATATAAGGTCAATTCCCTTTTTTACAGCCTCCCACAGCTTCGCGCTGTATTCAAGCGAGTCAAACTGCTCGCGTGTCAGCGCGTAAGGGATGCTTCCGACACCGATGTTTCCTACCTCAAAAAGCATCTTTGAGGATACTGTAAGCTTTACCGTATCCTCATTCTCTCCCGATGCTATTCTCACCGTAAGCTGTACCTCCTCGCCCATTCGGCGCGCATCAAGCTTTACGATGGTAATACTTATATCCATGCTGTAGAATTATTCGTCGTCGTCAGTTGCGAGGATCTTTATATCAAGTGCCTCGTCGTCGGGATCACTTGCCGCGTCACCGTCATCGTTTCCGAAGTCCTGATCCATGAGTGCCGCAACCTCGTCCTTTTTACCGAGTATCTTCTCGGTAAGCTCTGCCATAAGCTCCTCGTTGCTCTCTATATACTTTCTTGCGTTCTCCTTACCCTGAGCGATACGCTGACCGTTATAGGAGAACCAAGAGCCGCTCTTGTGAACGATATCAAGCTCGATTGCAAGATCAACGATCTCACCGGACTTGGATATGCCCTGACCGTAAAGGATATTAAACTCTGCTACCTTAAACGGCGGCGCAACCTTGTTCTTTACAATTTTACACTTAACGTGGTTTCCGTAAATATCCGATCCGTCCTTAAGCTGCTCTGCGCGTCTTATTTCAATTCTTACGGAAGAATAGAATTTAAGCGCACGTCCGCCTGATGTAACCTCAGGATTTCCGTAGGACGTACCAATCTTCTCGCGGAGCTGATTTATGAAGATAAGTACGGTGTTTGATTTTGCAACAGCACCCGAAAGCTTCTTAAGTGCCTGAGACATAAGTCTTGCCTGCAAACCAACATGAGACGCCGCCATATCACCGTCAATTTCCTGCTGTGTAACAAGTGCGGCAACTGAGTCAACGATGACAACGTCGATAGCACCTGAGCGGATAAGTGCCTCGGCAATATCAAGTGCCTGCTCACCGCTGGAGGGCTGGGACACAAGCAGGTTGTCGATATCAACGCCGAGAGCCTTGGCATAAACGGGGTCAAGGGCGTTCTCAACGTCAATATATGCCGCCTCGCCGCCAAGCTTCTGTGTTTCGGCAACAACATGGAGTGCCACTGTTGTCTTACCGGAGGATTCCGGACCGTATATCTCAACGATTCTTCCGCGCGGAACACCGCCGATACCAAGGGCAAGGTCAAGTGTAAGCGAGCCTGTGGAGATAGCACTTACCTCCATTTCGGGAGCTTCGCCCATACGCATGATAGTTCCCTTACCGTAATTTTTCTCTATCTGACCTATAGCGCCCTCAATAGCTTTCTTTTTCTCAGCTGCATCCGTGATTTTCACCGGGACGGGCTTGCTTTTGGTTTTTGCTTTCATTGTGCTGTTTCCTTTCACGTATTATTTGAGTGCAGATTTGTTTGTATTTGGGGAATTACGCGCTGTTCTTGAGCACATCGCTTTGTGATGTGCATAAAAAGCTGTGCAAAAAACTTTATAAAGGGGGATTATTTAGGTAGGGCGGGGGCTTGCTCCCGCCGTTGCCGTAATCTACGGAACGCACTACTCGCGCCGCCTGCATGGCCCCGCACCATTCCGGCGGCTTGGATTGCGGAACGGGTTTGTTGTAAAACGTCAATATATCGGACTGTTTATTCGCCAACCGTCCTCGGTGTTGTGTAAGGACACCTCTATATCCCCATCCGCGTGGGGGATACGGACGATTGCCATGTATTTGTTTTTCTTTATGACCTTTGCATCTGAAAGATCAAACTTACGAGGCTCGCCGAAATGTGCCGTTGCAGACGGATTTACGTACAGTGTACCGTCTTTTTCGATGAATTTCGCACTTATTTCACCCTCTGCTGCCGCAACACCCAAAAATGCGGTATTTGACAGTATTTTGCAGTAATCGGGATGAAATACGCCCTCCATCGCGGCTTCGATTTCTTCTATTGTGGAAAACTCCGCGGTGGGACTGACCGCTGCATAACCGTCCTCACCCACGTCGCCGTGAGCCATAGCATCGGTATATATTACGCGGTAAAGAGACTCGGCTCTCGGAGCAAGCTGATTCAGTACTCCGAGAATCTCGGAATCATCCGCCCCACTACAAGCGGTGAGCGAAAGAAGCATCACAAATGCAAGTACAAGGACGATCTTTTTTATCATTCTTCGCCCTTAGCCTCATTTTCGTTTGCCGGCTCAACCTCTGCGGACTCTACATCGGATATCTCCTCGCTGTCCACTGACACCTTTGCAAAGTTTACAATAGAAGCTCCCTCGGCAAGTCTCATAACAATAACTCCGCCGGCACCGCGTCTGTAGAACGGGATACCGCCAACAGGGGTTCTTATAATAGTACCCTCATTGGTTATAAGCATGATATCGTCGGTTTCGGATACAGCGGCAATACCTGCAAGCGCACCTGTCTTATCGGAAATGCCGTGGCAGGTAACACCCTTGACTCCGCGGTTATGTGCCGTAAACTCAGAGAATTCGCATCTCTTTCCGAATCCGTTTTCGGTGATGGTAATAAGCGCCTTGCCGTCCTCAACAAGTGCCGCACCAACAACATAGTCGCCCTCGGAAAGTCTGATTCCGCGCACACCGCGTGCAGTACGTCCCATTGAGCGTACATCGGATTCCTCAAAGCGTGCGGACATACCGTTGTGTGTTGCAATGATAACGCCGTCGTTTCCGGTGGTATGCTTTACAAATGAAAGCTCGTCTCCCTCATCAAGAGATATAGCGATCTTTCCGCCCCTTCTCTGATATTCAAAATCAGAAAGCAGGGTTTTCTTAACAACACCGTTTCGTGTTACCATAAACAGATATTCATCGGCGGCAAAAGCGGGAACAGATATGATAGCCGTAACCTTTTCGCCTTCGGAAAGCTCCAGAACATTTACAATATTGGAGCCCTTGGCAGTACGTCCTGCCTCAGGAATCTGATATGTTTTCTTTGTATGAACCTTACCGGTATTGGTAAACATCATGATAAAGGAATGGCTGTGAGCAACAACAACATCGGCAATAGCATCATCCTCTTTTGTGGTCATACCGATGATTCCCTTACCTCCACGGCGCTGTGCGGTATATGTGTCCGCCGGCTGACGCTTGATATATCCGTCACCTGTGAGCGTAATCACGCAGTCGTGACGCTCGATAAGGTCCTCGTAGATTATATCGTCCTCAGCCTCAACAAGCTCCGTCTTGCGGTCATCCGCAAATTTTTCTTTGATTTCAAGCATTTCGGCGCGGATAATATCCTTTACCTTGTTTTCGTCGGCAAGGATTCCCTCAAGCTCGGCTATTGTTTCATAGAGCTTCATGAGTCTTTCCTCGATCTTCTGACGCTCCATGCCGGAAAGACGTCCGAGAGTCATTTCCACTATCGCCTGAGCCTGAATATCCGTAAGACCGAAACGCTCCATGAGCTGTGCCTTTGCATCTGCAATGGAAGCGGATGCACGGATAACCTCTATTACTTCCTCGATATTGTCAATAGCTATCTTGTAGCCCTCGAAGATGTGTGCCTCACGTCTCGCTTTTTCAAGATCAAACTTTACGCGTCGGGTGATAACCTCCTCCTGATGGGCAAGATAATATTTCAGTATCTGCTTAAGATTCAGCACCTTCGGCACATTGTTTACAAGTGCCAGCATATTGAAAGCACAGGTATCCTGAAGCTGACTGTACTTATAGAGCTGATTGAGAATTACCTGACCGTTTGCATCGCGGCGGTAAGTAATTTCGATGTGAACTTCTTTTGAGCGGTCGGAAAGGTCAACGATCTCCGTAATACCCTCAATGCGCTTGTCCTTAACAAGATCGGCAATAGCCTCAACAAGCATACGCTTATTTACCTGATAAGGAAGCTCTGTTACCACGATCTTGTGATTTTCCTCGTCTATCTCGCACTTAGCGCGGACCATAACGTGACCGCGTCCTGTGGTATATGCTTCGTAGATACCGTTTGAGCCGTATACGGTTGCGGCGGTAGGAAAGTCGGGACCCTTTATAAACTGCATAAGGTCCTTTATCTCGCATTCGGGGTTGTCCATAAGGTAAAGTGTTCCGTCGATTACCTCACCCAGATTGTGAGGGGGAATATAGGTAGCCATACCTACAGCTATACCTATAGAGCCGTTTACAAGAAGATTGGGGAAACGCGCCGGAAGCACGCTGGGTTCCTCGTGGGTATTATCGAAGTTTGGCACGAAATCTACGACATCCTTTTCGATATCGCTCATCATTTCGTTTGAAAGCTTGGCAAGTCTTGCTTCGGTATAACGGTAAGCCGCCGCCTTGTCTCCGTCAATTGAACCGAAGTTTCCCTGACCCTGCACCAAAGGATAGCGCAGTGAGAAAGGCTGTGCAAGGCGTACCATTGTATCGTAAACGGCAGAGTCACCGTGAGGATGATATCTACCAAGCACGTTACCGACGGTAGTTGCCGACTTTCTGAAATCCTTATCATATGTCAGCTTATCCTCATACATAGCGTAGAGAATACGTCTGTGAACAGGCTTAAGACCATCGCGCACATCCGGAAGCGCACGGGACATGATAACGCTCATGGAGTAGGCAATAAACGAGCTTTTTACCTCTTCCTCCATTTCGATTCCCACGATTTTCTGATTTGGAAATTCAATGCTTTCGATTTGATCGTTTTTCTTCATTTTGATCCTCTTTTTTGAGACGGATAATACTTCTCACCGTCTGTTATTATGTGGAAAACCCTTTATTCCACAGGTTTTAAACATCCGCTTTATGATTGTATGTTGAAAATTATCTAAATTTGTATATATTTGTTTTTTTCTGGTGTATAAAGGCTTTTTCAGGTGTTTATAAGACGTCTGATATGGCTTTTACACACCGTTTTCCACAAGGTTTTACACATCCTGTGGAAAACTTATTTAAAATCATTTTTATAATTTTACGGCGGGAGCAAGCCCCCGCCCTACGGGGTTACACTCTAATACAATATTTCGCGCAAAATGGCAACGGTTTCAAATCAAATATCAAGATTTGTGGCGTAAACCGCATTTTCCTCGATAAATTCGCGGCGCGGCTCTACCTGATCGCCCATGAGCACTGTGAACATCTCGTCGCAGGCTATGGCATCTTCAACTGTCACCTTAAGAAGCGTGCGCTGTTCGGGGTCCATCGTAGTCTCCCAAAGCTGTTCGGGATTCATCTCACCAAGACCTTTGTAGCGGCTGGTCTTTGTACCAACTTCACCGATCTCGGCGATTATTGCATCGCGCTCCGCATCGCTGTAGGCGTAATGGTTCTTTTTACCCTTTGTTATCTTATAAAGCGGCGGCTGTGCAAGGAAAATATGTCCGTCCTCTATAAGCTTTTTCATGTGGCGGAAGAAGAATGTGAGAAGAAGTATTCTTATGTGCGATCCGTCAACGTCCGCATCCGCCATTATTATTATTTTTCCGTATCTCAGCTTTTCCGGGTCAAACTCGTCTCCGATTCCGCATCCGAGAGCCTGAATTATTGGAATAAGCGAGGTATTTGAATATACCTTGTCAAGACGGCTCTTTTCAACGTTGAGAACCTTACCGCGAAGAGGCAGGATTGCCTGGAATCGGCTGTTTCGTCCGCTCTTTGCGGAACCGCCTGCGGAGTCACCCTCCACAAGATACAGCTCTGTAAGCTCTGTACGCTTTTCCTGACAATCGGAAAGCTTTCCGGGGAGTCCTGAGCCTTCAAGAACGCTCTTGCGGCGTGTAAGCTCACGTGCTTTCTTTGCCGCTTCTCTTGCTCTGGATGCGGCAAGTGCTTTTTCAAGTACGATCTTCGCAGTATTCGGATGCTCTTCAAGATATTCAGAAAGCTTGTCCTTCATGAGACCTGCAACAAGAGTTCTCATTTCGGAATTACCAAGCTTAGCTTTTGTCTGGCTTTCAAACTGCGCATCAGTAAGCTTTACGCTTATTATCGCACAGAGTCCCTCACGGGTATCCTCACCCGTAAGCTTCTCCTCCGCCTTTATGATTCCGTGGGAATGGGCATAGTCGTTAAGCACGCTTGTAAGAGCGGTGGTAAAGCCTGTTTCGTGAGTACCGCCCTCTATCGTATGCATATTGTTGGCAAATGACATTATAACCTCGTTATAGCTGTCATTGTACTGAAGTGCGATCTCTGCAACGGAATCACCCTTGTCCGCTTTCATGTAAATAACATCGGGATGTATCATTGCCACACGACGCTTGCTTTGGAGATGCTCAACGAAGCTCTTTATACCGCCCTCGTAGCAAAGCACTTCCTCGGCAGGACCTACTCTCTTACGAAGCTCAAGCTCCTCTTCGGAAAGCTCCTCATCCTCAGAAACCTCACCGCATCTTTCGTCGCGGAGTATTATTTTTACTCCGGCATTTAAGAACGCCTGCTCGCGGAGTCTGTTTTCGATTACCTTGTAGTCAAGCACTACTTCCTCGAAAATCGTAGGGTCAGGCTGGAATCTTACGTAAAGACCGTGTTCCCCATTGGCGCTTCCCTCATGCTTAAAGGGTCTTGCCACCTTACCGCGCTCAAAACGCTCGGTGTAACGCTCACCGTCGTGGCAGTTGTCAACTTCCATCCATTCGGAAAGAGCATTTACAACGGACGCACCCACGCCGTGAAGACCGCCGGCTATCTTATAGCCCTCGCCTCCGAATTTACCTCCGGCATGAAGTACCGTAAATACAACCTCAAGGGTAGGTATTTTTTTCTTTGCATGAATACCGCTGGGAACACCGCGGCCGTTATCCTTTACGGAAACGCTGTTATCCTTGTGGAGAGTAACGATAATGCTCTCACAGTATCCTGCAAGTGCCTCGTCTATGGAGTTGTCCACTATTTCGTATACCAGATGGTGAAGACCTCTTATTGAAGTAGATCCGATATACATACCCGGACGCTTACGGACAGCTTCAAGTCCTTCAAGCACCTGTATTTGACTTTCGTCGTAGCTGCTCATGTTCTGTTCTGCCATTTTTGTGACCATACCTTTCTAAACGGTTACATTTAAAAAGCTCAACGAGCTATATTTTCATTTATTCGCTTATTCCAGATTTCACGCGTCCGATCAGCGCGGATGTTGATATCTGGGAAACATAAACCATATCCTTTTCGCCTTTTTTTGCTGTAACTATAAAGGATTTCGGAATTTCTTCCTTGATGTTTACCATCCTTTTATCCTTTTCGGCGGCACGGAGATATTCACGGGTCGGCATTGCCATTGTGGCAGTGTCCATATCAAATATACCCACTATATCCCGTGTGCGTATAATTCGGTTATTTCCTGCGTGTGTGTACATTTTTTATTCCTTAGTTTTTGTCAAAATAAAGTCCGCCCTCAACGTCAATAAACTTTGCATCCGATTCCACAGGCGGCGGTGTGCAGGTGGTCATTATCACCTGACGCTCTCCAAGCTGTGAAAGTATGAATTTCTGACGCCTCGGATCAAGCTCGGATAAAACATCGTCAAAAAGGAACACGGGATACTCTCCCGAATATTCCATTGATATTTCACCCTCACCAAGCTTCATTGCAAGGGCAAGAGAGCGCTGCTGTCCTTGAGACGCAAACTGCCGTGCTTCCCTGCCGTTAAGATATATTTCTATATCATCCTTATGAGAGCCGTAAAGTGTAATTCCGGCACCTATCTCACGGGAACTATTTTCCGTGAGAAGCTTCAGATACATTTCATAAGCTTCCATTTCGGATAGGCGTTCATATGTCTTAAGACTGCTCTTATATCTCAGCTCCGGTACTTCGTTTGGATTTTCGTCAGCACTTTCCGAAAGCTCAATAAAAAACTTTTTTACGGAAAGATCAAGCCGTTTTACGTACTCGTATCTTGTTTTATATATAAGCGCGGATTCCCTTGCAAGCTGTTCGGAATAAACATCAAGAAGTGCCGAGTCACCAAGTCCCTCGGAAAGCTGTTTTAAGAGCGCATTTCGCTGAGTAAGTATCTTACCAAATCTTTGAAGCGATTTTAAATACACAGGTCGAAGCTGACACATTGCTATATCAAGAAAGCTTCTTCGCTCGGATGGTCCGTCTTTTACTATTGAAAGCTGCTCCGGACAGAAAAGCACTGCGCGGAATACGCCGATAAGCTCTGATATTTTAGGAATCACAACACCGTTTTTGCGGCATTCTCTGCGTTTTCCGCTTTCCTCGCTGTATGCCTTGAAGAAAAGCTCCTGCTGTCTCTCTTTATCGGTCATGGTAAGAGCCGTTTCAAAATAATCCTCACCGAATCTCACCATATCCCGTTCATGAGATGTGCGAAAGCTCTTTCCCGAAGCCATTAGATATATTCCCTCAAGGGCATTTGTTTTTCCCTGCGCATTATTTCCTATAAGAACATTTACGCCGGGAGAAAACTCAATATCCGCACACTCTATATTTCTGAAGTTGCGAAAGCTTATTTTTTCGGCTGTCATTTCATCTTGCAGGGCAGGACAAGGAACGTGAATTTATCGTTTTCGTCCGCTTCAAGAGGCTCTATTACCATGCTGATGTAGGGTGAAGAAAGAGAAAGTCTCAGCTTTTCGCACTGTGAAGCCTTAAGAGCTTCCATAAGATATCGGCAATTGAAGCCTATTTCAATATCGCTTCCCATCTGGGATGTGGGTATCTCGTCTCTTACCTTTCCGTTTACGGAAACAGAGGTTATTTCAAGCTTGTTATCATGGAAATTACAGCGTGCAAGAGATTTATTCTTACCTGCGGAGTCATCGGTTACAAGAGAAGCACGGTTAAGCGCACCCTCGAATATATCGGTATCTATATCAACGAAAATTGAGCTGTTCTGAGGAATAATACGCTCATAATCAATGTAATCTCCCTCAATAAGGCGAGAGAAAAATACAGTCTCACGCTTATCGAAGCTGAATATTACCTGCTTTCTGTTTATGCTTATATTAACAGACTCGTCAGGCTCAGAAAGAAGCTTTATTATTTCGGTAAGAGTTTTTCCGGGTACTATAAACGACATAGAAAGCTCTTCGCCTGAGGTATTTTCAAGCTCGCATACCTTTTCTCTTACAGCAAGTCTGAAGCTGTCGCATCCTACAGTGGTTATATGATTTCCGTTTATTTTAAAGTAAGCTCCGTTGAATGTAGCTCTTGCATCGTTCTGAGCTACCGCAAACAGTGTCTGTGTGATCATATTTTTAAGATCACCCTGCTTTATATTGAATCCTACTATATTTGTTATATCGGGGAGAGTAGGAAATTCCTTGGGATCAATACCGTTAAGCTCAAATTCGGAGCTTCCGCTGGAAAGCTTGGCTCTGTAATACTCGTTTACTTCAAGCTCTACCATTCCTGCCGGCATAAGCTTTATAATGGAGTTAAGGCTCTGAGCATTGATTATGCATGAGCCGGGTTCGATAATTTCTGCATCTATTTTTATTGTCATTCCCTTTTCAAGGTCATATGAAGTAAGTACTACCTTATCATCTTCACAGGAAATAAGTATACCTTCAACAGCTGCAATTGTATTTTTATTGGAAACGCTGTACATAGCACTGCTTACCGCATCCTGAAGCAGCGGTCTTGAAAATCTCAGTTTCATAACAGTTAACCTCGTGATTTTTTAATTATAAATAATAAATAAAATAAATAGTATAATAATTAAACAGTAGAAGTAGTAGTAGGGGCTGTTTATAT
>JAZTWV010000006.1:0-33871 GCA_045636145.1 Candidatus Flemingiibacterium sp. | reverse complement strand
AACTGCTGTCATCCCAATGCCCTTATGACCCTTAAGGAATATCTCATGGACTACGCATCTCTTGACACCAAGGTTATCGGTACAGACCTTATTCTTCGCGAGATTATGAATATACCCAATGAAAAGGTAAGAAAGCTTGTTATACAGCATCTTAAGGATATAAGAAACGGACAGAGAGATTTTAGATTTTAACAAGTGAAATTTTGTCTTTGCCGACTTTGTCGCTAGTTTGCAGGCAAACCCACAAAAATATCAAAGGAGAGTCGTTTCAGACATGGCTGAACTTAACAGTACCCCCTCGGGGGAGAGAATACACATCGGCATATTCGGCAGGCGCAACGCAGGAAAATCTGCGCTTATAAACGCGCTGACCTCCCAAAAGCTTGCCATTGTGTCAGACGTTGCAGGCACAACTACAGACCCCGTATCAAAGGCTATGGAGCTTTTGCCGCTGGGACCCGTTGTGATTACGGACACTCCCGGTCTTGATGACGTGGGCGAGCTTGGCTCTATGCGTGTGGAAAAGACCATGCAGGCACTTGCCAAGACCGACATTGCCGTTATTGTTGCGGATGCGAGCCGCGGAATGTCCGAATATGAGACGGCACTTATTGCGGATGTCAAATCACGCGGCGTACCCTATGTGCTTGTGTACAACAAGTGCGATATTGCAAAGCCGACGACGGAGGACGGGGTTTGCGTCAGTGCCGCAACCGGCGAGGGAATTGATGCACTCAAAGAGCGGCTTGCGGCTTTTGCCGCAAAAGAGCCGGAGTGTCAGCTTATTTCCGACCTTGTAGAGCGCGGCGACACCGTTGTTCTGGTTGTACCAATTGACGCATCAGCACCGAAAGGGCGTCTGATACTGCCACAACAGCAGGTTATACGCGATCTGCTGGAAGCGGGCGCAATGCCCCTTGTTTGCCGTGATACGGAGCTTTCCGAGGCACTTTCAAAAGTAATACCCAAAATGGTTGTGACGGATTCACAGGTTTTCGGAGCTGTGTCGAAAATTGTGCCGCCCGAAATACCGCTCACGTCATTTTCCATGCTCATGGCGCGCTACAAAGGCAATTTTGCCGAGGCTGTAAGCGGCGCGGCGGTGCTTGACTCTGTTAAAACCGGCGATAAGATACTCATTTCCGAGGGATGCACCCATCACCGTCAGTGCGAGGATATCGGCACTGTGAAGCTTCCTATGTGGATAAGAAAGCACACCGGTGCTGAGCCTGAGTTTGTGTTTACGTCCGGCACGGAGTTCCCCACGGATGTGTCAGAGTATAAGCTTGTTATACACTGCGGCGGATGCACGCTTAATCCGCGCGAGATACAAAGACGCTACAGAGCCGCCAAGGAATCCGGCGTTCCAATGACCAATTACGGCGTTGCCATTGCCCATATGCACGGCATTTTAAGCCGTGCCGCAAAGCCGCTGTTGTAAGGACGGTATCGTGCTCTGAATACATAAAATCCCCGTTACCTTTTCGGTAACGGGGATTTTCACATATAAAACCAAACTTATTTCAGCATTCCCTCAACGATTCCGGGAACTGCCGCGATTGCATCGGCAATCTTCGCGGTGTCGCCAACGCCTGCCATTGCATTGTCGGGACGTCCGCCGCCCTTACCGCCGGTAACAGCTGCCGCCGCGCCCACGATCTTGCCTGCCATTGCACCTGCCGCAACAGCCGCCTTGCCGCATCCGCATACAAGGTTAGCCTTGCCGTCAGCATTTGTTGCAAGGAGTGCTACAATAGAATCGTCCTTGGCTTTCAGATCGTCGATAACGGAGCGTGCCGCATCGGGAGTCATACCCTCGGTGATTGCCGCAACTACTGTGCACGCTCCCACCTTAACGGCGTTGTTCATTATATCAGCGGTGCCTGCCGCCGCGATCTTGGCGTTAAGCGATTCGATCTCATGCTTTGCCGCCTTAAGCTCGCCCTGGAGCTGAGCCGCGCGCGCCGCGATCTCAACGGGATTAGTTTTAAGCTCGCCTGCAGTCTTAACGATGAGGTTGTCCTTGTCTGCGATATATTTCAGTACCTCAAGACCTGTGATTGCCTCAACACGGCGTACGCCTGCCGCAACAGAGGATTCGCCGATGATCTTGAAAAGACCCGCTTTTGCGGTGTTGTCGAGGTGAGTACCGCCGCAAAGCTCGGTTGAGAATGTGCCCATCTTGACCATTCTTACAACGCTTCCGTACTTCTCGCCGAACAGAGCCATTGCACCCTCGTGACGGGCGGTCTCAATGTCGGTCTCTTTGGTGATTATTTCCTCACCGAGAAGAATATGTGCGTTTACAAGACCCTCTACCTTTGCGATCTCCTCTGCGGTAAGTGCCGCGAAGTGAGTGAAGTCGAAACGGCAGCGTGTGGCGTCAACATAAGAGCCTGCCTGCTCAACGTGTGAGCCGAGCACCTGACGGAGAGCCGCCTGAAGAAGATGCGCGGCGGAGTGATTGCGCATGATAGCCGCACGGCGCATCGCGTCAACCTCGGCGCGTACAGTATCGCCTACCTTAACATCACCGTTTACGATGGTGCAGAGGTGGATATATACGCCGTCGGACTTCTTGGTGTCGGTAACGGAAATCATGGTATCCTTGTCGTATATAGTACCGGTGTCGCCTACCTGTCCGCCGCCCTCGCCATAGAAGGGCGTCTTATCGAGAATAAGGGTGAAGTCGCCCTCACAAACAGCATCTACAGGGGTATCGTCAACGATGATTGCAAGTACCTTAGCTCCGTCGGTAACGGTGTTGCCGTAACCGGTGAATTCGGTCTTGGGAAGCTCTGCAAGGAGAGTTTTTGAGGTGTCGCTCCAACCGCTGATGTTTGCTCTTGCGCTTCTTGCGCGGTTCTTCTGATCGTCCATCAGCCGCTGGAAGGTTTCCTCGTCGATCTTAAGATTCTGCTCGCCTGCGATCTCACGGGTGAGGTCGATGGGGAAGCCGAAGGTATCGTAAAGCTTGAACACCTCGTCGCCGGAGATTGTATCCGCGCCGTCAGTCAGTGCACGGCGAATGAGGTTTGAGAGGATAGAAAGACCTGCATCAATGGTAGCATCGAAGCGTTCTTCTTCCATGGAGATGACCTTGAGAATGTAGTCGTGCTTAGTGGTAAGCTCGGGATAGCCGTCCTTGTTCTGGGCGATAACTACCTCGCAAAGCTCGGTGAGGAAAGGACGGTTGATGCCGAGAAGCTTTCCGTGGCGTGCCGCGCGGCGAAGGATTCTGCGGAGTACGTAGCCGCGTCCCTCGTTCGAGGGAATAACACCGTCGGATATCATAAATGTAGCGCTGCGGATGTGGTCGGTAACAACGCGGATGGAAACGTCAGTTTCGCCGCCGTTACCGTAGGTTTTGCCTGCAATCTTGCATACGGTGTCGAGAATACTTCTTACGGTGTCAACCTCAAAGAGATTATCAACGCCCTGCATTACGCAGGCAAGTCGCTCAAGACCCATACCGGTGTCAATATTCTTCTGTATAAGCTCGGTATAGTTGCCGTTGCCGTCGTTGTTGAACTGAGAGAATACGTTGTTCCATATCTCCATGTAGCGGTCGCAGTCGCAGCCAGGCTTGCAGTCGGGAGAGCCGCAGCCGTACTTTTCGCCGCGGTCGAAGTATATCTCGGAGCAGGGGCCGCATGGGCCTGTGCCGTGCTCCCAGAAGTTGTCGGCTTTGCCGAGACGTACAACATGTGCAGGATTAACGCCGATCTCGTTTACCCAGATGTCGTATGCTTCGTCATCGTTTTCATATATGGAGGGCCAGAGAAGATCGCCCGGAATTTCAAGGGTAACGGTGAGGAACTCCCACGCCCATGCAATTGCTTCATGCTTGAAGTAATCGCCGAAGGAGAAGTTACCCAGCATCTCGAAATATGTGCCGTGACGTGCAGTCTTACCAACGCGCTCAAGGTCGGGCGTGCGGATGCACTTCTGGCAGGTGGTAACGCGGCGGCGCGGAGGCTCAACCTCGCCTGTGAAGAATTTCTTCATGGGTGCCATACCGGAATTGATAAGAAGAAGCGATTTGTCGTTGTTCGGAACAAGCGAGTAGCTGGGAAGTCTCAGGTGATCCTTTGATTCAAAGAAAGAGAGATACTTCTCGCGAAGCTCATTAAGTCCTGTCCATTTCATTTTTATTTCCTCCAAAGTTTGGTTTGTAAATTTACATCATTAAAAAATTATATCACAAATGGGTGTAATTGTCAAGGACATTATTTGCGCTCTTGACGGGATATTCGCTTGTATATCTCATTAAGGGCAAGAGTCAGCGCCGCCGCTGCCGCACAGGCGATAGCCGACGCAAAACTGAGGGGTACAACGCCGAAAGTTGCACCAATGCCGGGGATTAACAGTGCCGCCGCGGTGAATCCAACAACTCCAAGCGCAAACAGCAGGTAGCTTACCGAAATGCGTACTCCGGACGAGAAAATGCTTTTTTCCGATGCAAGCTCCGCAAAGGTTACAAGCTGAGTGGCACAAAACGCGACAAACGCCGCCGATGTGGCTTCTGCCGGAGATATTTCGAAACCGAAAAGATTGAGGAGCGGATGCATTGCAAGCACGGAGATTGCCTGAAGCAGAGCAAACAGCACCGCGCGAATATTCATAAACAGGGGCTTTTCAAGTGTTTCCTCGGCGCGCTCGCGGACAGCCAGCACATTGTGGGGCGGCTTTGCAAACGCCGACGCAAGAATTGCGGCAAGGTCGATAACAAGACCGCTGAATATAAGCTGTATTGGCGTAAGTGCGCTCGTTCCGAGAATCATTGAGCCAAGGACGATGAATATACGGGAGAGCTGTGTTGTGGTAAGATAGCGCACCATGCGAAGAAGATTAAGATATACGGTACGCGAGTATTCGAGAGCCGATACAACGGCGGCAAATCCGCCGTCGGAGCTTTTGTGAGCGTCCGAAACCACGACGTCCGAAATGAATTTAAGTGCTTCTGTCTCGTATGTACTGCCGCCGACAATGCTTGAATAAGCACCGCTTCTTCGTGTGCTTAAATCAATTCCGGTGCGTTTCGCTTTAGGCGAAATTGTAATGCTTCTTGTAAAGCCCACGTCAGCACGCTTTAAGAGCAGTGCTCCGTTGATTCCGCCGGAGAGTAGTCCCACACGCTCACCGTCAGCACGCATCATTTTAACGATATCAGCCATCTGGGCGGTAGAAATACCGGCGTACATATTGTAAAGCGGAAGATTTGTCCGAAGCAGGTCGCGGTGCATGGAATCGACCCCGACGCCTGTGAGGATGCCGCGCTCGTTTTCGATAATGCCCACTGCCATTGCAAGGTACTTGTCGTTTTCCGCATATCTGTCCGTGGTCATTATAACGCGGATGCCTGCCGCCTTGCAACGGGCGATCGTCTGGGCAACTCCGGGCTGGAGCGGCTCACGGATGGCAATAAAGCCTTCAAAAGTGAGGTCACTTTGAATCGAGCCGATACGGCGAAGGTTGTTGTAGCCGGTCTGACCGGTGGCAACAGCCGCCACGCGGTAGGAGCTTTTTGTAAGACTCTGTGCCGCGCCTAAAAATTCAAGGCGGTCCTCGGTGGTCATGCGGTAGATACCACCGTTTTCGGTGTAGTATTCGCAGGCGTCAAGTATTGACTGCGCATCACCGCGGCAGACTGCAAGATAACGCTTGTCCGAGTCTACCGTGAGGGTGGTTTCAAACTTGGATGCGCCGCCGGAGGGCATATGCTCTAAAATCGGGTGCATACGGTCAATATCCGAATTGTAGAGGTGGAGAGCATCCGCCGCCGAAATGATAGCCTCTTCCTCAGGGGTTATTCTTCTTGAAGATGAATTAAGCGAGGAAAGACCGGGACCGTAAATGCCCGTTGAAATGACGCCTGAGAGAATGGTGGCGCGAAGCTTGTCCACGCGGTCGATGTCAGACGCACTGTAGAGAGTGCGCGATGTGTATATCTTGTCAACCACGCAGTCCGCACTTGTTATTATGCCGTCCTTTGGGACGATAAGCGTGGTAAGCTCACTTAGAGCTTCAAGCTTTTCGGGATTTTTGATAAGCGCACCCACGTTGACATCGCGGCGGCGCTTCATAGCACCGAAAATTCCGCAGCCTACTATTATGTAACCGAATGCCACGTAAAACTCCGACATTGCCGCCGCGGCAAGGGATATTCCCGTTAAAAACACGTTGAAAATGCCGCTCTTGCCCGGAACAAACAGATTTATAAGGGTGATGGCAAAAACCAGAGCCAGCATTGCAAGACTCCACACACTGCAATATTTTTTCAGTGTGCCGAGTATCTTAAGATTCTCGTGAGTTGCCGGTGCAGGTGCTTTGTCAAGCTGACAGGCGGCAGTATTCTTTCCTGTTGCCACAACTATACCTCTGCCGTGACCTGCGGTAACTATGGTGGTGGCAAAGGCTACGTTTGCGTGGCGGTCAAGGGGAAGAGAATGGGAGAAATTGGTGAAGCCGGAATCCTTTGCAACCGAGCTTTGGATGCCTGTGAGCGTTCCCTCGTTTATCATAAGTCCGTCGGTCATAAACAGGCGGCAGTCAGCAGGGACAATATCTCCTGCGGAGAGGAATATAACGTCACCCGGTACAAGAGCGCGCATATCAATGAGAGACGGCTTTCCGCCGCGGAGCACCTTGGCGGTGGGCAGGGAATATGCGGTCATGGAGGAAAGCACCTTTTGCGCCTTAAAGTAGGTGAAAAGTGCCGCCGCATAGTTTAGAATCATCATCCCCACGATAGCTCCGGAGGCTATCGGAACATCGAATATCATTGCGGTAAATACCGCGGCAAGAAGCATCAGAGCCGTAAAATCTGTGGGTATCAGCTTTTTTATGTCGCTGCCGCCTGTGCCGTAAACGGTATTTGAGCCGAACTCGCGGCGTATTTTCGGTATTGCATCGTGTGCAAGCCCCCGTCCGCGGTCGGTTTTAAATCTTAGTTCTGCCTGTTCGACGGTTTTGTCGTACCAGACTTCTTTTACTTCGTTCATACTCATGCTAAATCAAATGCAAGCTCGCCGTCGCGCACGCTGAGCGCCGCCATGGCAAGTCGGTTGTCGTAAGATTTGATTATCATTTCGGCAAGCTTATCTTCAACTTCTGTCTGGATATAGCGGCGAAGATTACGCGCACCGTATTTTCTTGAATAAGAGCGTTCTGCAATAAGCTTTGCCGCTTCGTCGGTCCACGCGAATTTCATATCCCTCTCGGAGAGTGCGGCGCGAAGCTCGGAAAGCATGATGTGAGCGATCCTTGCGAAATCTTCCACCTCAAGGGCACGGAAGGTGACTATCTCATCAATACGGTTTATAAATTCTGGACGGAGAAATTCAAGCAGGGATTTTTCCGTCTTGTTTTCTTCAAGGGATGCACCCTCAGCACCGAATCCGGCACGTGCCGAACCGACGGATGCACCTGCATTGGTGGTCATTACGAGAATGGTGTTTGAAAAATCCACCACTCTGCCGTGAGAATCGGTGATCTTACCGTCATCGAGTATCTGAAGCAGGATGTTCAGCACATCGGGATGCGCCTTTTCGATCTCGTCAAGCAGCACCACGGAATAAGGGTGGCGGCGGATCTTCTCGGTGAGCTGACCTGCTTCGTCAAAGCCAACATATCCGGGAGGTGAGCCGATTATTTTGGATACGGCGTGCTTTTCCATGTATTCGGACATATCCACTCTTATAAGCGCATCGGGAGTGTTAAACAGGTCGCTTGCTATGGTTTTTACAAGCTCTGTTTTACCAACGCCCGTAGGACCTGCAAAAATGAAGGATACAGGCTTACGCTTGCTTGTAACACCGGCGCGTCCGCGCTTGATTGCGCGAACAACCGCAGATACGGCTTTGTCCTGACCGATAATGTGCTCCTTTATGCGCGATTCAAGCTTGTCAAGGCGCATAAACTCGTTTTCGGTTATTGATGTGGCAGGAATACCGGTCCATATCTCAATAACGTCCGCAAGATGCTCGTTTGTTACCTCAGGACGCTTCTCGTATGCCGGACGAAGCTCTTCTGTCTTTTCTGTCAGCTTTATTTCCTCACAGCGAAGCTCCGCTATGGCGCGGTAACGCTCCTCGTCGGAAAGCTCGGATTCGGTGGTTTCGCCCTCGAGTGCTTCAAGCTTATTTTTAGTTTCCGCAAGCTCACCGGATATCTTGTTGAACTCATCAACAACGGTGTTTCCGAGGGAAACGTGTGCCGAGGCTTCGTCGATAAGGTCAATCGCCTTATCGGGAAGAAAACGGTCGGTGATATATCTCTCGGAGAGGGTAACGGCGCGTTTTGCAATATCGTCGCTGATTGTAACGCCGTGGAAATCCTCGTAGTAGCGCTTGATGCCGCAGATGATTTCATAGGTGTCCTCAACCGACGGCTCGTTGACTATAACCGGCTGGAAACGGCGTTCAAGTGCCGAGTCCTTTTCGATATATTTGCGGTATTCGTTCATGGTGGTAGCACCGATGACCTGTATTTCGCCTCTGGAGAGGGCAGGCTTCAGAATGTTTGCGGCATTCATTGCGCCCTCGGCTTCTCCTGCACCTACGATATTGTGAATCTCGTCGATAACGAGAATAACATTGCCTTGTTCCTTGACCTCGTTAATAAGTCCCTGGATTCGGGACTCAAACTGACCTCTGAACTGAGTTCCGGCAACAAGAGCGGTAAGGTCAACAAGATATATCTGCTTACCCTTAAGACGTGTGGGGATGTTGCCCTCGGCAATTTTCAGTGCAAGTGCCTCAGCAATGGCAGTCTTACCTACACCCGGCTCACCGATAAGACAGGGGTTGTTTTTCTGACGGCGCGAGAGTATCTGTATAACGCGGTCAAGCTCGCGGTTTCTGCCAACGATGCGGTCAACCTTGCCCTCAGCGGCGGTTGCGGTGAGATTTTTACAGTAATTAGGCAGATATTTGAGCTTTGTGGGAGCGGATTTCGGGTCTTTTTTGGGAGATTTTGCTTTTTGCTCCTCGTTATTCTGAGATACTCCGGGAGCGGCAAAGCCGAAATTGCCGAAAAGCTTTGAAAGATTTATTGAGGGTGCACCGCCGGGGATTTCGTCGGCGGATTCACCGTCCACAGGTGTGAGACCTGCAAGATTCTCGGAAAGCTCGTCAAGCTCATGGTCAAGCTCGTCGATGGAATCCGCAGGGACACCCATTTTTTCAAGTATGTCGTTTACAGGCTTGATGCCAAGCTCCTTTGCGCATTTTAAGCAAATGCCCTCGGTAACGGTCTCGCCGTTTTCGATTTTAGTGACGTATACCACAGCAACACGCTTGCGGCATCTTGCACACATTTCCATAGATACATTGTTCCTTTCAGGGTATTACGATTTTTATGATAAATTAAACAGAATAAGACTGTTGTTATAGAAGAATCTTAAAATAACGGAACCGTCGATAACCGAGCGGTTGAAAATATCGCCGTTTATGGATTCAAGGGCGAAAACAAGACCTGTCGCCATATTTGAGATTATCCATGCGGTTATAAGCGCGCTTCCTATGCCGAATAAGAATCCGAGGAAGGTGTTAAGCTTATTTAAAACGGGCAGGCGGAAAATAAGGTCGAGTATAAACGTAAGAAGCTTGAGTGCCAGAAGCGTCACGATGAATATGACAATTGCGGCGGCGACTGTACTGAGTGCCGCGGCTGTGGGATCGGCAAGTTTCACTGCAAGCTCGTCGATTGCCGCAGATTCGGCAAGGTCAGTGAGAAAATCCGAGTAGTAGGAAACAAGCTCATCAATATCAACGGAAAAACGCTCGGTAACGCTAACAAGCGCATCGGGGCGATCCTCAAATACCTTTTCAAGCTGAAGCTTCTCAACTCCTGCATCGACGATCCCCGAAAGCGAGTCCTCGGTTATTTCCGATACGCGCTCGCCCACAAATCGCTCATTGACCCATTCGGAAACAGGTGCTGTGAACACAACTACCGCGATAAGCGCGAGTATAAGCGATACAAAATGCATTACGGACTTTATAAATCCGCGCACAATACCAAGGTAGATGGCGGCGACTGCCGCCGCAATTATGATAAGGTCAATAATAAGGCTCATGGCGTTTCCTCCGTTGCGGCAGGGTGGGTATCAGTCACGATAGTGTCGTTTGCGGTCTCTACAGTGGTTTCCTCGGCGGTCTCAACGGTGTCTGCCGCGGTTTCATGGGCGGTGTCCGCTGTGTCCTGCGGTTTCGGTGCTGCACCAACGCGGTCAAAATAATGCTCTGTGAAATCTTTTAGCTCGTATGTCAAAGCGTAGTTCTTTTTACATATCAGCACCGATTCGGGGGACTGCGCCAGAATGTCTATGGCATCCGATTCCACGGTGAATGCACCGATCTTATCGTTTATGAGGTTTATGCGGCTGACTGTCGTTCCTGCGAGGATAAATATGTAATCTCCGCTCTCGTCAAAGTCCATTGCGATAAGCTTTCCGTCAAAGCTGCCCTCAAATATCAGCCTGCCGTCCGTTGTGTACACGCAGGCACGGGAGCTGTTGCCCATAACGCTGTCCGAATGGGCGCAGATAATATATTTGCCCGATGCATCCGACATTGCAAGTCTTGAATCGTGCCTGTAGGCGCGGATAAGCTCAAGCTCGCTGTTAAGAAAACATATCGACTCATCGGTCACAACGGCAAAGCCGCCGTCGGTATAGTAAAGGGAGTAACCAAGTCCTGCAAGCTCACATGAATGAAGCTCCTTGTCCTTGTTCGGTGCGATAAGCTCTATTTTTGTGTAAAATTCGCCGTTTCTTGCACCTGCGGTCATTACCGCAAGCTCTGAGGCGTCGTCTTTCATTTCAAGAGCCATGAGATGATCGTTTTTGTAGATGCGCGTGATCGGCTCAAAATCGCTGTCGTAAAGGGTGATTGCGGTGCGGTACTCACGGGAGGAGGATGCTATGGCAAAGCTTCCCTCAGATGAGATAGTGCCGTCGGTTATGGGGTATTCCGTCGTACCCTCGTACAGCTTTGAGAAAGTGTTCAGCACCGTAAACGCCGTGCCGTCAAGGTCATAGCAGAGAGTGAATCTGTCACCTGTTTTAAGAACGGGGACGGAGTATTTTATGTTTTCCGCCATGATCTGATTTCCGCGCGAGTCGTAGAGTGCATAGCCCTCGGGGGATAGCGTGCACAGATCGCCGATGAAAAGCTCAAGGCGGTTGGGGTCGCCCGAAGCGTAGTTTATCTTTGACGCCGTTATGGATGTTTCGGTGTTGGTGAAGCTTATGAATTTAAGGAGATATCTGAGATTTTCAAGGGTTATGTCACTGCGAAGAAAGGTGAAAGAAAAAATAAGAAACGCCGAGAGAACTATAACGGTTATATACTTCGCGGCACGGAAATGTCCCGATATGCGCGTATAGTACGAATCAAGGTGCGGACGGCTTGCTTTTTGCACTCTGTCCGGCATAGAAGGCTGTTTATGTTTAACGGGAGTCGATGACATATTTGTTGGCTCCTTTCGAAAAAATATCACAAAGGCATAACTTCTTTATATTATATCATAAAATTATAAATTTATAATCGTATATAGTGTTGCTTAATTGTGAACGGTATGTTAATATTGCGGCGTGGGCGGAAAAAATAAAAAAAGTAACAAATTTGTGGTGACAGAACAGCCGTTTTGTGTTATAATAAAAGCATCCAATGCCTCCGCTATGCGGAGGCGGAATAAAGTAGCTTTTATTTGAACATAAATTTTCGAAAAAACAAAGCTAAGGAAAATTTATGTTATAATAAAAGCATCTACCCCCACAGGAGAAACGACATGAAAAAAATACTCGCAGTTGACGGAAACAGCATACTTAACCGCGCATTTTACGGTATTCGTCCCCTTACTACAAAAAGCGGACTTCATACCAACGCGGTTTACGGCTTTGTAAATATTTTAAACCGCGTGCTTGACGAAATACAGCCGGACGGCTTTGCGGTTGCTTTTGATATGCGCGCGCCCACATTCAGACACAAGGAATACGACGGCTACAAGGCTGCAAGAAAGGGTATGCCGGAGGAGCTTGCAATGCAGCTTCCTTACGCCAAACGCTGTGTCGAAGCCATGGGTGCAAGAGTCATTGGCATCGAGGGCTTTGAAGCTGACGACATCCTCGGAACAATTTCCGCTATGGCATCGGATGCAGGAGCTATGGCGTATGTGCTTACGGGCGACCGTGACTCGCTTCAGCTTATCTGTGACAGCACCACGGTGCTTCTTGCCACAAACAGTGAAACGGTGCATTTTGATACCGAAAAATTTAAAGATACCTACGGTATTACTCCCGATAAATTTGTTGATGTAAAGGCACTGATGGGAGATTCCTCGGACAACATTCCCGGAGTGCCCGGAATCGGCGAAAAGACCGCGTTTAAGCTTATAACATTATTTGAATCTCTTGAGGGAGTCTACGAGAATATCGACAGCACCGAAATAAAGGCAGGACAGCGACAAAAGCTTCTTGACGGCAAGGATTCGGCGTATATGTCAAGGTGGCTTGCCACCATTATAAAGGATGCTCCCATAGGAATGTCTGTAGCGGACATTGACGGGCGGTGTGAGCGTGCCGGCGAAGCCCGTGCGGAGCTTCGCGCGCTATTCACCGAGCTTGAATTTTCGGCTCTCATAAAACGCTTCGGACTTGAAGAATCTGCCGAATCAGGCTGTGCTGACGGCGAAAATGCTTCTGCCAAAAATACCGTTATCTGCGCCGATGCCATGGAGGCGGCAGAAAAAGCTTTGTCCGGCGGCGAGCGTGTGGCTGTGTTTGTTTCGGACACTGTGAGCTTCTCGGCGGGCGGCACTAACGTGTACTGTGCCGAGTCCTGCGAGGGGCTTTCCGATGTGCTTTGCAGGCTCAAAGAGCGTGGCGCAAAGCTTTATGTATACGACTCAAAGGTGCTGTATTCCGTGGACGGACTTTACGCAAAACTCGCCTTTGATTTCGACCTTACGCTTGCGGCGTATGTCATAGACCCAACGGCAGGCAAATACGACACTGCCGCCCTTAAGCTTGCCTATCTCGGCGATTCATCGGAGGGCTTTGATGCCGCCGATCTTTTGAAGCTTTCTAACGTACTGTCAGGTATTATCACGGAGCGCTCACAGGAGTCGCTTCTTTACGAAATCGAGCTTCCCCTTGCGGCGGTGCTTGCGGAGATGGAATCGGACGGCTTTAAGATAGACGCGCCGGGACTTCGCGAATTTACCGCTATGCTGTCGGATGCGGCGCATCAGCTTGAAGAGCGGATATTTTTTGCGGCGGGCGGGGAATTTAACATAAAATCTCCAATTCAGCTCTCTGAGGTGCTTTTTGAGCGTCTTGCGCTCCCTCACGGCAAAAAGAACAAGAACGGAAGCTATTCCACAAGTGCGGATATCCTTGAAAAGCTTGCACCATACCATCAGATAGTGCAGGATATACTTGATTACCGTCAATTAACAAAGCTTCAGTCAACCTACGGCGAGGGACTTGTTAAAGCGGCAGACGGTGAGGGGCGGATTCATTCAAGCTTCAATCAGACCGTCACTGCAACAGGCAGACTTTCGTCCACCGAGCCGAATCTTCAGAATATTCCCGTGCGCACCGAGCTTGGTCGTGAGCTTCGCCGCTTCTTTATCCCCGGCGACGGACGTGTGCTTATTGATGCCGACTATTCCCAAATAGAGCTTCGTCTGCTCGCACACATTTCGGGCGACGAAACCATGATAGATGCCTTTACAAACGGCATCGACATCCACACCGTTACGGCATCTCAGGCATTCGGTGTTCCGATTGAAGCGGTCACAGGCGAGATGAGAAAGCGTGCCAAGGCGGTGAATTTCGGAATCGTGTACGGCATTTCGGATTTCTCGCTGGCACAGGATATCGGAGTTACAAAAAAGCAGGCGGCGGAGTATATCGAGGCTTATCTTGCGAAATATCCGAGGGTTGCAAAATATCTTACGGATATCGTGGAACAGGCGAAGTCGGACGGCTTTGTTACCACCATGTTCGGTCGCAGACGTGATATTCCGGAGCTTAAATCCGGCAAGCGGATGCTAGCGCAGTTCGGTGAGCGCGTGGCGATGAACAGCCCCATACAGGGAAGTGCGGCGGATATTATTAAGATTGCTATGATAAGGGTAAACCGTGCACTTCGGGAGAGCGGACTTGATGCAAAGCTCATACTTCAGGTGCACGACGAGCTTATAGTGGAAGCGGCAGAGAGTGATGCCGAAGCGGCGAGGGAACTGCTTATCCGCGAGATGGAAAGTGCCGCCACGCTTCTCGTTCCGCTGACAGTCAGCGCGGCTGTGGGAAAAAGCTGGTACGACTGCAAGGATTAAGCTTATCTATTGACAAAATCCCCTTTATATGATATAATATTACATTATTTAATGTGTCACTAAGAAAGAAACAGAAAGAAATGATAATTCTCGGAATCGACCCCGGTATTGCCATTGTGGGTTACGGAATAATCGAATACAAAAATTCCCGTTTTACCACCCTTGCTCACGGGTCTATACAAACGCCTGCCCACACCGATGTGGATGCCCGTCTTGAAATGATATATGAGCGGCTTTCGGAGCTTATCTCCATATATCATCCGGAGGAAATGGCAATAGAGGAGCTGTTTTTCAACACCAACCAAAAGACCATGGTGCCTGTTGCCGAGGCGCGCGGTGTTATTCTCCTGTGCGCAAGACAAAATGGACTTAACATCAGCGAATACACTCCGCTTCAGGTCAAGCAGTCGGTGGTAGGATACGGACGTGCCCAGAAAAAGCAGGTCATGCATATGGTGGAGCTTCTTTTAAAGCTTGAATCAGCCCCCAAGCTTGACGACACCTGCGATGCGCTGGCAATCGCTATCTGCCACGCAAACACGGGCAATTCAAAAATGCGCGGATATTTCAACAAGGATTACTACACAACAAGAAAAAATTAAAACCGTTTTCGGAGGATTTTTATGTTCTATCACATATGCGGTGAGCTGTGTCTTACCGAAGCACACACCGCTGTTATCGACTGTTCGGGTGTTGGGTACAAGCTAACAATATCCACAAACACAGCGGCGGCTGTCGGACACAAGCTCGGTGAGCGTGTCAAGCTTTATACTTATCTTGCGGTGCGCGAGGATGCAGTGGAGCTGTTCGGATTTTACTCCATGGAGGAGCATTCCGCATTCTGCAAGCTTATCACCGTTTCGGGCGTCGGTCCGAAGGCGGCAATATCAATTCTGTCAACGCTTACCCCTGAGCAGTTTGCGGCGGCAGTCTGCTCCTCCGACACAAAGCTTCTCGGAAAGGCAAACGGTATCGGTGCAAAGACTGCGGCGAGGATCGTGCTCGAACTCAAAGACAAGCTGGCAAAGGAATACGGCGGGGAGGCTGTAGTGGCGGCGCCTGTTGGAATCACGGCGACCGGCAAGCTGTCCGATGCGGTAAATGCGCTTCTCGTTCTCGGCTACACCAAATCCGAAGCCACCGAGGCTCTTTCGGGAATTGATTCCTCGGTGATGCCGCTTGAATCCCTTATTACCGCGGCACTGAAGCGGCTCATGAAGCAGTGATTACTGCACACCTTAAAATTCTAACATAAATTTCGGAGTGTAACATGAATTACGACGCAAGCGAGTTTGACGGGCGAATTGTTGATGCCGCTCCCATCTCGGAGGATGGGGATAACGACAGAAGTCTTCGTCCGACTGTCCTTTCTGACTATGTGGGACAGACAAAAGCCAAGGAAAATCTTAAAATAAGCATTGATGCCGCAAGACTGAGAGAAGATACGCTGGACCATGTTCTGCTGTACGGCCCTCCGGGACTTGGCAAGACAACGCTTTCAAATATCATCGCAAACGAGCTTGGTGTCAACATCCGCGTAACAAGCGGTCCTGCCATTGAAAAGCAGGGAGACCTTGTGGCTCTGCTTACAAATCTTAACGAAAAAGACGTGCTTTTTATTGACGAGATACACAGGCTTCCAAGGCAGGTGGAGGAGATTCTTTATCCTGCAATGGAGGACTATGCCGTTGATATCATCATCGGTAAAGGTCCGTCGGCACAGAGCATACATTTGCCTCTGCCGCGCTTTACGCTGATTGGCGCGACAACAAGAGCAGGTCAGCTTACAACGCCGCTCCGTGACCGTTTCGGTGTGCTTCTCCGTCTGGAGCTGTACACCGTTGAGGAGCTTGCGTTTATCATACGCCGCTCGGCAGGAATCCTCGGCGTTGCCATTGACGAGGAAGGCTCCCTTGAGCTTGCATCACGCTCGCGCGGCACGCCGCGAATCGCCAACCGTCTACTGAAGCGTGTACGCGACTATGCGCAGGTAAAGGGCAGTGGAGTCATTGACAGAAAGACGGCATCTGCGGCACTTGACATGATGGAGATTGACGAGCTTGGTCTTGACAATATTGACAGACGGATGCTTGAAACCATAATAACATTCTACGGCGGCGGCCCTGTGGGACTTGAGACCCTTGCCGCAACTGTGGGAGAGGAAGCTATCACCATTGAGGATGTGTACGAGCCGTACCTTATGCAGATAGGCTATCTTTCACGCACACCGCGAGGAAGATGCGCCACAAGGCTTGCATATGAGCATCTTGGTCTGCCGTTTTCCGAGCCTCAGGCAAGAAAAGAGGACGATTCGTCACAGTTTGACATATTTTCTCAGTCACTAAACGACCAAAATAAAAAGTAAAGGACATACAGCAATGTGGAAAGCCGATAATTGGCAGGAATATGAGCTTATAGATACATCAGACGGAGAACGCCTTGAAAGGTGGGGAAAATACATCCTTATTCGCCCCGACCCACAGGTAATATGGCACAATCAGAAGAAAAATCCCCTTTGGAAGCGTGCGGACGCGGTATATCGCCGTTCTTCAAGCGGCGGCGGAGCGTGGAAGGAGAACAGACTTCCCGAAGAATGGCGTCTGCCGTATGAGAATCTGTCCCTTGAATTTGTTATAAAGCCTATGGGCTTTAAGCATACGGGGCTGTTTCCCGAGCAGGCGGTGAACTGGGATTGGTTCTCGTCGCTTATTAAAAAGGCAGGTCGCCCCATAAAGGTGCTGAATCTGTTCGGATATACAGGCGGTGCTACGGTTGCCGCCGCAAAGGCAGGTGCTTCTGTCTGCCACGTTGATGCGGCAAAGGGAATGGTTTTGCAGTGCAAGGAAAACGCAAAGCTGTGCGGTCTTTCTGACGCGCCCATACGCTATATTGTGGACGACTGCAAAAAATTTGTCGAGCGCGAGATTCGCCGCGGCAACAAGTACGATGCCGTTATAATGGACCCCCCAAGCTATGGACGCGGTCCGTCGGGCGAGGTCTGGAAGCTTGAAGAAAATATTGACGACCTTGTTTTGCTGACCGCGCAGGTTTTGTCGGACGAACCGCTGTTTTTCCTTCTTAACTCCTACACAACAGGTCTGTCCGCTTCCACTACAGGCTATCTTTTAAATCTCCACATCGCAAAAAAATACGGCGGCAAGGTCACGGCGGACGAGATCGGTCTGCCCGTTACCGAGACAGGCGCAGTGCTCCCCTGCGGTTCATCTGCAAGATGGGAGTCGCAGTAACATATTATAAGGAATCGGCATAATGAAAGATTTATCACAGTGCAGAGCGGAGATCGACGAGATCGACTCACAGCTTTTAGCACTTCTTGAAAAACGCATCCGTGTGGCGGAAAGCGTTGCAAAATATAAGCTTGCAAACAACATGAAGGTGTTCGACGAGACCCGTGAGAGGGCAGTGCTTGACAAAATAGGCGAGCGTTCTCCCTCTGATGTCAGGGAAAAGCTTGTTGGTACATACGACGGTATCATGAATATGTCGAAGCTTCATCAATATGAGCTTAAGAGTCAGACGTCACCAAAAAGAGAGTTTTTTAATAACGCTATTTTAGCAGGTGAGCGTGTTCCTTGCGGTTTTGAGGGTAAAAAGGTGGGCGCGCAGGGTGTTGACGGCGCATTTTCTTCTATGGCGGCAAGGCATATGTTTCCGGGGGCTGAAATTGTGTTTTTTGGCAGCTGGTCGGAGATTTTCGAGGCACTTCGGAAAGGTGATATTGATTTCGGCGTTCTGCCGGTGGAAAACTCCACCTACGGCTCTGTTACCGACGTATACAGGCCCATAATGGACAACGACGCCTACATTTACGCATCTCTAAGACTTCCTGTGGAGCACTGTCTGCTCGCAAAGCACGGTGTGAGCCTTTCGGATATCAAGGAGATCATATCTCACCCACAGGCAATCGGTCAGTGCAGTGAATTTCTTGAAAGTGCGGGAATCTCCGCAACACAGGCTACCAATACCGCCAAGGCGGCGGAGCTTGTTTCAAGTTCGGTGCGCTCCGATATTGCCGCCATCGCTTCCTCTGAATGTGCCGAGCTTTACGGACTTGATATCCTGTCACGCGGCATTCAGAACGAGAAGCACAACACTACACGCTTTGCGGCGATATCCCGTGAGCTGACAATTGCACACGGGGCTGATAAAATAAGCATACAGTTTTCTCTTGCCCACAAAGAGGGCACACTTTCGCGTATTCTCGGTTATTTTTCGGCGTTGGGGCTGAATCTTACAAAGATCGAGAGCCGTCCAATACCGAAAGCACCTTTTGAATACCGATTCCATCTTGATTTTAACGGCTCAATGACCGATGAGCACACATTTAATCTTATCTGTGCGCTGTCCGACGAGCTGTCCGATTTCCGTTTTATCGGAAACTATAACGAGGAGTAAGCGTAAAATCCGTTTACGCGTTGTAATATGAACGATCCATTTATTAAAGTTGAAAAACTGAATTTTTCCTATTCTGAGGATGACGGCTCGGATGTAGAGGTGCTCCGCGATCTTGATCTTACCATTGAGCGCGGATCGCTTGTTGCTGTGCTGGGTCACAACGGATCGGGAAAATCCACTCTGGCAAAGCTTATAAATCTCATACTTACGCCCACAAGCGGTAAAATATTTGTGGACGGTCTTGAAATAACAAAGCCTGACCTTTCCGAGGATGAGCTGTTTGAAAACCGCAGAAATGTGGGTATGGTGTTCCAGAATCCCGACAATCAGCTTGTTGCCACAATTGTTGAGGAGGATATCGCTTTCGGACCGGAAAATTTAGGCGTTGAGCCTTCCGAGATTAGATCGCGCGTTGACTACGCCCTTGAAACCGTGGGAATGACTGAATTTGCGCGTCATTCGCCTCACCAGCTCTCAGGCGGTCAGAAACAGCGTGTCGCCATTGCTGGAATTATAGCAATGATGCCGAAGTGCATAATCTTCGATGAATCCACCGCCATGCTTGACCCGTCGGGACGGCGCGAGGTTATGGACACCATAATACGCCTTAACCGCGAGTTTGGCATAACCGTGCTTCATATTACCCACTATATGAACGAGGCGGCTATGTGCGACAGAGTGGTGGTTATAAATGACGGCAGGATCGAGCTTGACGGAAAGCCGGAAGATGTGTTCTGTCACGTTTCTCACCTTGAGCGGATCGGTCTTGATGTTCCGCAGACCGTTGAGGTGTTAAACGAGCTTAAAAAGTCAGGGCTTCCTGTTGATATAGCCAAGCTTTCGGCGGACGACTGCGCCGACGAGATAATGAAGTTGTTTGGAGACCATAAATGACAGCTATCGAATTAAAAAACGTAACATATGTATATTCGCCCGATACGCCGTTCTGCAAGACTGCCCTTGACGGTGTTTCACTTGAAATAAAGGCAGGTGTCATAACGGGACTGATGGGTCACACAGGCTCGGGAAAGTCCACTATGGTACAGCTTTTCAACGGACTTACGCGTCCCACATCCGGAACTGTGCTTGTGGGGGGCGAGGATATCTGGGCAGAGCCGAAAAAAATAAGCCGTTTTCGCTTCAAGGTGGGACTTGTGTTCCAATATCCCGAATATCAGCTTTTTGAAGAAACTGTGCGCCGTGACATCGCTTTCGGTCCTCCGAACATGGGGCTTGACGAGGCGGAGGTTTCGCGCCGCGTTGAGGAAGCGGCAATATTCTGCGGAATTTCTCCCGAAATGCTTGAAAAATCCCCCTTTGATCTGTCGGGCGGTCAGAAGCGCCGCGTTGCCATTGCCGGAATCATGGCAATGGAGCCGGAGGTGCTTGTGCTTGACGAGCCGGCGGCAGGACTTGATCCGCAGGGCCGCGAGGAGATTCTCGGCGGCATTCGCTCCTATCAGAGGCAGAAGAAGAACACTGTTATCATCGTGTCTCACTCAATGGAGGACATGGCAAGATACTCCGACGAGATAGTTGTAATGGATCACGCGAAGATATTCATGCAGGGAAGCACTGCGGAGGTATTTAAGAATGCTGCGGCGCTTTCAAGCGTAGGACTCAGCGTTCCGCAGATTACGGAGCTTTGCAATAAGCTAAAAGAACGCGGTCTTGATATACCCGACGGAATCTATACAACAGAAGCCGCAAAATCCGCAATACTCGCGCTTCTTTCCGGAGGTAGCAAATGATAAAAGACATTACGCTTGGACAGTATTTCCCCGGAAATACCGTGGTTCACAAGCTTGATCCGCGAATGAAGATAATCCTGACCATAGCATACATTGTGGGTGTGTTTCTTGCAAAGAACATGATCGCCTTTGCGGCGGTTGCGGCAAGCGCAGTTATACTTGTGTTTATTTCCGGCATCTCGTGGAAAACTATCATAAAGAGCATGAAGCCACTTGTTTTCATCGTGGCATTCACCACATTTTTTAACCTGTTTTTTACAACCGGTGACGTGCTTCTTGTAAGCTTTTGGAAAATCAATATCTATCTTGAGGGCGTTGTGTATTCGATTATGATGATACTTCGTATCTCCACAATGCTTGTGGGAACCACCATCCTTTTGACTTATACAACATCTCCCATCATGCTGACAGATGCACTTGAGCGCCTTTTGGCGCCCCTTCGCAAAATAAAGCTTCCTGTGCACGAATTCTCCATGATGATGACTATTGCTCTGCGCTTTATTCCAACGCTTATTGAGGAAACCGACAAGATAATGTCGGCGCAGAAAGCGAGAGGTGCGGATTTTGAATCGGGCAGTCTCATGCGCCGCGCAAAGGCACTTGTGCCCATACTGATACCGCTGTTTATTTCCGCTTTCAGACGCGCCGATGAGCTTGCTACAGCCATGGAATGCCGCTGTTACCGCGGCGGCGACGGACGCACCCGAATGACAAAGCTTAAATATGCCGCACGGGACTTTTTGGCGGTGCTTGTTATGGCGGCGTTTATCGCCTCTGTGGCGGCACTGAACATGATTCCCATGGGAATAAGCCTATGAAAATACTGCTTGAAATTTGCTATGTTGGCACAGGCTTTGCCGGCTATCAGGTACAGCCGGGACGGGAAACCGTACAGTCTGCGCTTCAGGATGCAATTGAGCGTATCTACGGCGTGCGCTATGCCGTTAAGGGATGCTCACGCACCGATGCAGGCGTGCACGCGCTTCGCTACTATGCCACGTTTGACACGGATAAGGATATCCCAACGGACAGACTGCCCTTTGCGCTCAACAGCGTTATTGACCGCCGTATATCCGTAATTTCGGCTGTGGAAGTGCCGGAGGATTTTCACGTGCGCCATGATGTTTTGGAGAAAGAATACGAGTATCTTATCCACCTGTCGCGCATTCCCGATCCGTTCCTTGTTGACCGCGCGTGGCAGTTTCCGAAGCCGTTGCCGGCGGACGGCATTGCCCGTATGCGGCAGGCGGCGAAAGCTTTTATAGGACGTCACGATTTTTCGGGATTTATGGCAAACGGCTCGGATGTTGCCGACACTGTGCGGAATGTGACACGGCTTGATATTATAGAGGACGGCGAGCTTCTTCGCATACGCATTGCCGCCGACGGATTTCTTTACAACATGGTGCGCATTATCGTTGGCACGCTGATTGATACTGCGACAGGAAAAACAGAGCCGTCCGACATGGCGGACATTATCGCATACTGCGACCGAAGCCGCGCCGGAATGACCGCGCCGCCGGAGGGGTTGTATCTGCGGAGTGTAGAGTTTAAATGATGTTTTGTAGTATTAGTGGAGGATTCTATGAAGAGAATATTTTCGATAATTATATTTTTTGCGGTGGCTTTTTCTTTGTTTGTTCCGGTTCTTGCCTCAGATGGTGAAAAATACCGCATCACTATAGAGAGCAACGAGGATGAAGCTGTCTTTAACATTTCGCCCGAGATGGCAAGTGTCGGCAGTTTAGTGTATGTATACGCCGATCCACTTCCCGAAAAGCGTATAAAAAGAGGCAAATTCGAAAGCGAAGCGGGAAGCGGAAGTATTACACTAACTTCAGAAAACAGTTTTCGCTTTTTCATGCCTGCCGCCGATACCACAGTATATGTGGAATATGAAGCGAAAATAAAAAAATATTCGGTTACTATCAAGTCTTCAGACGAACCGTATCTTGAAATTGAAACAGATGAATATGAACCCGGCGAACCTATAAAATTCGCTCCCGGCGAAATAGTAACAGTAAAGACTCATTCTGATAACGAAAAATTCGTAAGTGACGTTAATTATAAATTCTACTATTACAAGAATTATTACGATATAGAGGATGCGGATGAAGAGGAGAACGGTACATTTACATTTCGTATGCCTGAGTTTAATGTTATTCTTGAAGCAAACTATGAGTATTACGAAAAAGAATATAAAGTAGATGTTAATTACGAGAAAGAACAAGGCTCGGTTGAAAAATCGAAGGGTAATGCTAAAGAAGGCGAAACGGTATATTTCTATATTGAGCCTAAGGCAGGATATGCCATTGATGAAGTGTATTTCTTTAATGAAGAAGAATCAGAGTTTATGGAATACGAATATGACAGCATCCTTGACAGATACAGTGTTACAATGCCTGCTTCGAGAATTGATTTAACGGTCGATTTTAAGAAAATTTCAATCTATAAGCAGTACACTGCGGAGCTTGTGTACGATGGTGAATTTGGTGAAGTTGAGTTGTCCGAGTATGAAGCGCGAAAGGACAGTAAGGTATATATATATGTTTCCCCGGAAAGAGGTGCAGAGCTTGAAAGCATAAAGATAAAGCCTTGTAATTCTGATATAAGGGTGCGCGTTCTTGAAGACGATGGGGAATATTATTTTAACATGCCTGAAGATGATGTGACTGTGTCTGTTGAATTTGCGGAAAAGTACGAGGGTGCAGTTGAACACTTTAAAGAAAAAGAAGAAGCTGAGGAAGAAACCGATTCAGAGCCAGAAGATACTGAAGCCGAAACAGAAGAGATTGAGGAAGAAACTGCTTCAGAGTCCGAGGATGTTGAAGTCGAAACAGATGAATATTCAGAGCCGGATATACCTGTTGCTGACCCACAGGTACATATTTGCCCTGCGAGAGCTTATAGTGATATAGATGTGAATGCATGGTATCATGAAGCGGTGGATTATGTTATTACGGCAGGATTGATGGGCGGATACAGCGAAAATACATTCGCTCCAAATGATACTACAACAAGGGCGATGATAGCTACAGTTTTGTGGCGAATGGAAAATTCTCCTGCTCCGACTATAGAAAATCCATTCTCTGATGTTATGCCGGGTACGTGGTATACAGATGCTGTTGTGTGGGCAGCACAAAAAGGCATAGTAAACGGAATCGGAGGCGATAAGTTTAATCCTGACGGTGAGATCACCCGTGAGCAGCTTGCAGCTATGGTTTATAGGTATGCAATGAATAAAGGCGGATTGCTTTTTGGCGAACGAAGAATCCTTGCATATCCAGATGCCGGCGATACTTCGGATTGGGCACTTGAAGCTGTAAAATGGTGCAATTCCAACGGTATCATCCATATACGAGAAGAAAAATTGATGCCAAATGCACCCGCCATGCGTGCAGAGGTAGCTTTTGCAATGTCAAAACTTGTAATTGATAATTAGCTTTTTTATGTGTTTAATCCAAGTATAATTCTCCTTTCCTTACAGATACTATTGTCGTAGCATTTGCTTATATAAAAGGAGAATATATACTATGAAAGCAACAGGAATAGTAAGACGCATCGACGATCTGGGTCGTGTCGTTATCCCTAAGGAGATTCGCCGCACTATGCGAATCCGTGAAGGCGACCCCCTTGAAATATTTACCGACCGCGAAGGTGAGGTCATTTTTAAAAAATATTCACCCATTGGTGAGCTTAACGCGTTTGCCGCACAGTATGCGGAGACTCTTTACAGAATCGCAGGTATGGCGGTAGTCATATGTGACCGTGATGCGGTAATCGCCTGCGCAGGTCTTCCAAGAAAGGAATACCTTGACAAGAAGCTTTCCGGCGAGCTTGAGGACATTATCGAGGGACGCGGCAATTATCGCTATCTTGAAGGCTCACAGCCGGTACGAATCACCTCTGATTCTAACAGTGCCGCCGTTTCCTGCGCCATGCCCATAATTGCCGACGGAGACCTTATCGGCTGTGTTGCCTCGGTGCACATTCCCGATGCGGAGCCGGTTGAGGGCGACGTGGAAAACA
This sequence comes from Candidatus Flemingiibacterium sp., assembly GCA_045636145.1. Taxonomy (GTDB): domain Bacteria; phylum Bacillota; class Clostridia; order Oscillospirales; family CAG-272; genus Flemingiibacterium. Next base: position 9,326 of record JAZTWV010000006.1, on the reverse strand, counting down.
AGCTTATAGGCACTGCCGCGGCATTCCTCGCAAAGCAGATCGAGGCGTGAGGTGCAGTCTATGAAAAAGAATGTACCGAAGGTTAAGATCCTTCGCAGTGTGTCGGATGATTTTCTCGGCGCATATCCGGCACAGCCCTTGGAATTTCCATCAAAATACCCCTGTGAGGATGCATTTCTCCACGGTTCTGTGGCGTCTGCAACCGACTGCACAGGAATCGCAGTAGTACAGCCGGAGACCGATGAGGAAGCGGAATCCCTCATGAGCATTCGTGATGTGCCCATAACAAGCGTTGAAGGCGACGGAATTATCCCTAACTGAACAGTATAGCAGAGAGGACTGCATTTGGCAGTCCTCTTGGCGCGTTGAATCTACCCTAAAAATTACCTGCGGCGACAGCTCCACCGAGGGTGGAAAATCTGATGAACTTATACAATCGGAGAGACAAATGAAACTTACATACAAGCATACACTGATATCCTGTTATCTCTGTTTTTTTATACAGGCTATCGTAAACAACTTCAGTCCGCTTCTTTTTGTTACATATTCTGAAGAATTTGGTGTATCCATTGAGCAGATAACTCTGCTTATTTCCTATAACTTCATCGTGCAGATGGTGGTGGATGCCATAGGTGTAAAATATGCGTACCGAATCGGACACAGACGTGGACTTGTGATTGCACACATCACGTCTTTTCTCGGAATGGCAGGTCTTGCGGTGTTCACTAAGATATTTCCGCCATACCTCGGACTGTTTTTAGCAACTACGCTTTGCTCCCTTGGAAGCGGATTTATCGAGGTCATGGCAAGTCCCACTGTTGAGGCGCTTCCGCTTGGGAATAAAAGCGCGGCTATGAGTCTGCTCCATTCATTCTACTGCTGGGGACACCTTGCGATCGTGCTTTTATCAACCCTCTTTTTCGTCTTGGCAGGAATCGAAAATTGGCGTATAATGGCGTGGATATGGGCGGCAATTCCGTTCTTTAACTGCATACTTTTCGCTTTAGTTCCTTTAGCCCCCCTTGCCGAGGACAAGGAAAATCAAGGCTCATTTTTTAAAATCTTCAGGCTTCGGGGATTTCCGATTTTCCTTATTATCATGATCTGCGCCGGCGCAATGGAACAGGGAATTGCACAGTGGTCGTCGCTGTTCGCCGAAACGGGACTGGGAGTCTCAAAGACTGTGGGCGATCTTCTTGGTCCGTGTATGTTCGGACTTATGATGGCTCTCTCGCGCACCTTTTACGGAATCTTTGGTGAGCGGATAAATCTCATCCGCTTCATGAAATACTGCGCTGTGGGAATATTTGTGGGATATCTCATGTGCGTCCTCTCGCCAAGTCCGGTGCTGTCCCTTTGCGGATGCGGACTTTCAGGTCTGTGCGTTGGCATATATTGGCCCGGTACGCTCAGCGTGGCAAGCAGCAGTGTACCCCTTGGCGGAACTACCATGTTTGCGGTCCTTGCGCTTGCAGGAGACGTTGGATGCTCGCTCGGTCCCGGAATGATAGGCTTTGTGGCAGATACGGTAGGCGGAGATGTGGGACTTAAGGCAGGAATATTTGCGGCAGTTATATTCCCGATAACCGCATTCATACTGCTTTCGCTCATAAGAAGACAGCGCAAGCAAAATCTTGCCGAATGAGACTTGGCAAAATGTAAATAAAACGTAAACTCTCCCTCGTTTTTGAAACTGTGGGAGAGTTTTTTCGTCTTATTGTGTAGATAGATATTTTAAGGAGGGATGACCTTGAAATTTAGATACAGCGCACTTGTTTTACTCGCCGCAGTGCTTATGTTTACAATGACTTCCTGCACACCGTGGATGTCGGGGAAGATTACGGATCTCAGAGAGCGTCTTTTCGGATACAATCCGCCGGATTTTGTGGATTCTACGGTAAAAGTTATTGATAAATCTCCTAAGGATACCAACAATCCGGTGCCTGACACGGGGATTCCCGAAAATTCGATTGAAGGCGAGATAGACACGCTATTTTCGGAGCTTTCGGTTGACCACGAGGTCTACCGCTTCGACAGTGATAACTGCGCCGTGGTGTATGATGAAAAAGAGGCGTACATATTCGATTTTACCGCCGAAAGAGTCACGCCTATTACCGATATAGAGGAAATGTACGCGGTTGCTGACCCCACGGGACGGGGAAGGGCGTATTTCGACGATTACCGTATAGAATACGAGTTTTCCGAGGACGAAAATCAGCTTCACATATTCTGCAAAGTGCTTTCGAACACAGAGGATGCATATTTTTCCGTTTACGGCTTCTACAGCTTAAAAGGACGCATCTACAGCGGCACAGGTATTCCTGACATACCGAATCGCAGCTTCCGCGGCTTCGACAGGGCGGAGCTGAACTATCCCGGATGCGACGAGCCGTTCACCGTCACCAGCCTTGACGATTATAAGAAGCTCGGCTTATACGAGGACCAATACTTGCTTATCTGCACGCGCGCATTTATTGAGAACGACATTGCGACCCTTGAAGAATGCATGGGCGTTGAGGAAGGCTTACTCTCCGTGTGGGAGGGCGTGACGGTCAGTGACTACACGCTGACAAATCCTTATCCGCATTTAAACGGTGCGTATACGCTCAGGATGATTGCAAATATTTCGGGAAGCCAAATGGAGCGTTATCCCGACGGTCAGTATGTGATAACGATTTCTGAGGGACTTGGTGTTGAAATGGAGATTGTTCCCGTAACCGCATCATCCGTTGCCGGCGTAATGTCTGATGTCGAAAAGTGGGTCTATATGTTTGCAGCAAGCTACGGCGGCTGGTACAGCGAGGATATGCTTGACCCCGAAAATCCCGCTTTTGCACATCATTTGCTGGACTTCTTCGGGTACATAAACCGCATGAAGGGAATAAACGGCACTCTCACGGGCGCAGAATACAAGGCTTACAGCGAGAAATATTTCGGCTTTACGGATTTTGAGAACGAGTACACATCAGAGGGGCAGATAGAACATTACGGTCACGGCGGAGTGGGGCAGATATGCGAGGTCAAAACGCTGTCAAGTGCCAGTGGCATACATATAATCGAGGTCACATACTTTGCCGATCCAATGCGTTCTGTGGTGGCACTCGAAAAGAGATTCACAGCAGTAGAGCTTGGTGACGGCGAGTATCGCATTGACCGGATTGAAACGGTGTTTGAATCGGATCACCGCATCTACGGTTGGTCGACGTAAGGGGAAAAATACGCAGTTTATTGTGTGGGACGATGTTTGCATCGTCCCACACAAATTTTATGCCCAAATATCGCATAATTTTTTGAAAAACTATTGTATTCTGCCATAAAATTTGATATAATATCCATGTATATTTTATAGGGGAGAGTACTACATGAATATTGGTATACTCGGCTTCGGTTCAATGGGGCGCACACACGCCTTTGCTATCGACAGTCTTGGATATTTTTACCGTGATCTGCCTTTTGAGGCATCGCTCTACGGTGTATATACACGCACGCCCGAAACAAGAGAAGCGGCGGCGAGGGAGTTTGGATTCAAGCGAGTCTACACCTCCGAGGATGAAATGATAAGCGATCCTGCCATCGACATTATCGACATCACCACTCCCAACATTGCACATTTTGAAACCATAAAGAAGGCTATAGCCGCAGGGAAGCACATATACTGTGAAAAGCCGCTGTGCATATCCGAGGCGGAGGCAAGCGAGGTATCAAGGCTTGCAGAGGCCGCCGGAATCACGGCGCAGGTGGTGTTCAACACACGCTTCCTGTCGCCCATTATGCGTGCAAAACAGCTTATTTCAGAAGGGCGGCTTGGGCGCATCATCAGCTTCAGGTGCGCTTTTCTCCACGCTTCCTGCACCGATCCTATGAAAAATGCCGGCTGGAAGCAGGATAAGACGGTTTGCGGCGGCGGTGTGCTGTTTGATCTCGGAAGCCACGCCATCGATCTTGTATATCACCTCTGCGGTGATTTTAAGAATATTTACGGCACTTCACAGATAGCATATCCCGTAAGGCGAGGCATGGACGGTTCGGAGTGGCAGACCAACGCCGATGAGGCGTTCTACATGATTGCCGAGCTTGAGTGTGGGGCAAAGGGAACAATTATTGCATCAAAGCTTGCCACAGGCACAAACGACGATTTTACCCTTGAAATCTACGGCGAGAAGGGTGCGTTGAAATTCGATCTTATGGAGCCTAATTGGCTGTGGTTCTACGACTGCACCGATAAGAGCGGAGACCTTGGCGGCGAGTGCGGCTTCAAGCGAATCGAATGCTGCGGAAGATATCCTGCGCCCGGCGGAATTTTCCCCGGTGTCAAAGCACCTATCGGATGGCTTCGCGGTCACATTGGCTCAATGTACGCATTTCTTGATTCGGTGCATTTCGGAAAGCCTACAGACCCGTCGTTTAGCGATGGAGCATATGTTCAGCGCATAATGGAAGCGGCGTACCGCTCGGATGTAAGCAAAAAAGCGGAGATGTGCGAGAGAATAAACTAACTCTTAAGGAGAAAGACTATGATAAACAATATGCGCGTTATCGGTCTCACCGGAGGCAGCGGCGCAGGCAAGGGCGAGGTTTCCCTTTGCTTTATATCTCAGGGCATCAAGTGCCTTGATACTGACAAGGTTTCAAGAGAAGTTTGTCTTCCGGGCAAGCCGTGTCTATGTGAGCTTGTGGATTATTTCGGCGAGGATATATTGCTTCCCGACGGCAAGCTTGACCGCAAGGGTCTTGCGGCCATTGTCTTTGGCGAAGAAGACCCCGAAAAGCGCGAGGTAAAGCACGCGGCTCTCAACCGGATCACTCACCGTCATATCATCGACGCCATGAACGAATGGCTCCGCGCCTGTGAGCGCGACGGCGACTCTTTTGCGGTGGTTGACGCACCACAGCTTTTTGAATCGGGCTTTGACCGTCACTGCGACTATACTGTCGGTGTTATTGCCGACGAGGAAGTGCGTATCAGACGCATTATCTCCCGTGACCGCATAACCCGTGAGACGGCAGAGAAGCGTATCCGCTCGCAGAAGTCAAATCAGTTCTTTATTGACACCTGCGATTTTACAGTCTACAACAATCAAGGGCTGGATGTCCTGGAGGGTCAAGTGAACAACATCCTCGAAAAAATAAACTTCTTTGCGTAGGGTATTTAAATTTTTATTTGCCGTCGCCGTGCTTTGTGCGGTTGCCTATCTCGCATGGACGGGATTTCTTCGGGATCAACTTCTTATGTACCGCTATCCCGTAAAATACGGGGAGATAGTTTCCGCCTGCGCTGACAAGTACGGCGTGCCGGACGAGATGATATTTGCCGTTATACATACGGAAAGCGGATTTGACGTTGCCGCAACCTCACGCGTGGGAGCAAAGGGACTTATGCAGATAATCGACAGCACTAATGAGTGGATCGCCGATGTGATCAGTGAGGAGGTAATGGCGGAGCGAATCTATGAGCCGTCTGTCAATATTGACCGCGGCACGTGGTATCTGTCCTATCTTTACAGGCAGTTTGGTTCGTGGGAGGTTGCCGCCGCCGCGTATAACGCAGGCTACGGCAGGGTTTCTGGATGGCTTTCTGATGTGCAGTACAGTACCGACGGAAAGACGCTTGATTATATACCTATAAACGAGACGCGCCAATACGTTGAGCGTGTCATGGAGGCGGTCTCCGTATACCGCCGGTTATATTTTGAATAATTTTATAAGGAGATTAAAATGGACGAAAAAACACAGGGACAGCTTCTTTCCGAGAAGCTTGTTTACAAAACCAAAAACACTTTTGAATCAAAGAACGCAGAAAAGGACGTTGTCACCGAATACTGCGAGGGCTACAAGAAGTTCCTTGACAACAGCAAGACCGAGCGTGAGGCTGTTACCGAAACTATCGCAATGATCGAAAAAAAGGGTTACAAGCCGTATAAGCTGGGTGACAAGCTGGAGCGCGGCGGAAAATACTACCTTAACAACAGAAACAAGAGCCTTTTTATGTTTAAGCTCGGCTCTGAATCCATTGAAAACGGAATCCGCATCACCGCATCTCACATTGACTCCCCCAGAGTTGATTTCAAGCCCCGTCCTGTTTTTGAGGACTCCGAAATGTGCTTCTTCAAGACACATTACTACGGCGGCATCAAGAAATATCAGTGGGTGACAACACCTCTTTCACTTCACGGCGTTATCTGCAAGCCGGACGGCGATGTTACCGTATGCATCGGTGAGGATGAGAGCGATCCTGTATTCTATATTTCCGACCTTGCACCTCATATTGCACAGCTTCAGTATCAGAAGCACGTAGGCGAAGCGATTACAGGCGAACAGCTCAATCTCCTTGCAGGAAGCGAGCCGTTTGACGACGAAAAGACATCCGACAAGGTAAAGCTTACCGTTCTTTCGCTCCTAAACGAAAAATACGGCTGTACAGAGGCTGATCTTATCAGTGCCGAGCTTTGCGCCGTTCCTGCGCTTAAGGCGCGTGATATCGGTCTTGACCGCTCTATGATAGGCTCATACGGTCATGACGACAGAGTATGCGCATATCCGTCAGTTACCGCTATGCTTGAATCCGAGGATTCCGAGCACACGCTTATGAATATCATCGCGGACAAAGAGGAAGTTGGAAGCGACGGCGTTTCCGGTATGCAGTGCGCGCTTCTTTCGGATATTATCGAGGAGATCGCGCTTGCCCTTGGCGGCAACCCCAGAGTTGTACGCGCTAACTCCAAGTGCCTGTCCGCTGACGTTAACGTGGCGTATGACCCTAATTTCCCTGAGGTGTTTGAGCGCCGCAACACCGCATTCCTCAACCACGGTGTTGTCCTTTCCAAGTACACCGGCGCGCGCGGAAAGTCCGGAACATCCGATGCATCTTGTGAGTTTGTTGAGTTTGTCACCAGAATCTTCGACGAGGAAGGTGTTGATTGGCAGATGGCAGAGCTTGGCAAGATCGACCTTGGCGGCGGCGGAACTGTTGCTAAATATATTGCCAACATCAATATTGACACCATCGATCTTGGTGTGCCGGTTATATCCATGCACGCGCCATACGAGCTTGTAGCAAAGAATGATGTATACATGGTGCATAAAGCTATAAAGGCGTTCTATAAATAAGAAATAAAAAAAGGGGGATAAAAAATGAACGAGATTCTTAAGAAAATCGGTCTCTACGGTATCGTACCCGTAGTAAAGATCGACAATGTTGATGATGCTGTGCCGCTTGCACGCGCACTTTGCAAGGGCGGACTTCCTGTGGCGGAGATCACATTCCGTACCGCGTGTGCCGCTGAGGCGATCAAGCGCATCACCACCGAGTTCCCCAATATGCTTGTTGGTGCCGGCACCGTACTTACTCCCGAGCAGGCTGATGCCGCAGTTGCGGCTGGTGCGAAGTTTATCGTATCTCCCGGACTTAATCCCCGTGTTGTAAAGCACTGCACCGAGATCGGCGTGCCGATAACTCCCGGCTGTGCAAATCCCTCTGACATCGAGGCGGCACTTGAGCTTGGTCTTGATGTTGTAAAATTCTTCCCGGCAGAGGCGGCAGGCGGTCTTCCCATGATCAAAGCCATGAGCGCACCTTACGGAAGCCTTAAGTTCATGCCCACCGGCGGACTTAACGAGAAGAACATTCTTGACTATCTGAAGTTTGGTAAGATCCTTGCCTGCGGCGGAAGCTACATGGTATCCGCTGACCTCATGAATGCAGGTGAGTGGGATAAGATCACCGAGCTTACAAGAAATGCTGTTATGCAGATGCTTGGCTTTGAGCTTAAGCACATCGGCATAAACTGTGCTAACAAAGAGCAGGCAACATCCGCTCTTACCATGATCGAGACAATGTTCGGTTTTGCCGCAAAGCCCGGCAACAGCGGTGCTTTCGCAGGAACCGAGATCGAGCTTATGTATGCTCCAGGATACGGCACAAACGGGCACATTGCAATCGGCACAAACTTTATTGACCGTGCGGTGTTCTATTTTGAGAATATGGGCATCAAATTTAACGCTGATTCCGCAAAATACAACGACAAGGGCGGTCTCAACGCTATCTACTTTAGTGATGAGATTGCAGGCTTTGCATTCCACCTGCTTCAGAAGAAATAAGATACATAAAAACGTGCTTTCGGATTTTCCGAAAGCACGTTTTTTGTGTGTAAATGGTCGGGCGAATATGGAATTCGCCCCTATACCACTCGATTTTTGCTATTTCCTGCGGCTTACAGCAACCGCTGTTATAATAAGTGCTCCAACAAGTATAACAGCCGCGCCAATGAGAATTGTAGGCAGAAGCTCGCCTGTGACCAAGACAGCGGTAGGACCGTCTGCACCGCCGATTATTCCGATAGAGTTATTAGTCATATCAGTCTCCGTTAATTTCCGCAAGACGTGCCCAAAGCTGTTCTTCACGAGGCTTCAAGATAACAAACTCTGTTGAAAAATCACGGCGTGCATTGTTTGCGCCGTATTCGCGGTTGATTACGTATTCGTTTGCTATATCAATCTGCTCGGACAAAGGCTTATCGTAAAGCTCGGGCATTACATTGACGTACATACCATATATTCTGCATATTCTATAGGTCGCGGTACGCCATGCATTAAGGTGCTCATCCGCAAGGAAGTCCGAAAGCAGTCTGAATTCGCCGAGCTCATGACCCTGTGCACGCAGGAAGCATTCCGCAAGTCTGAACTGACCAAGCTCGGTGGGATGAATTCTGTCCGGGGAAGCGTAGTCGCTCTCAGTCATGTAAAGCTCGCTCATACGGGCGTGAAAATCAATAAGCTCAAGTCCGCGGCGGCGTGCGGTGGCACGCACGACCTCGGCATACTCGTAAAGCAACCGACTGCCGTGCTTGCAAGGGACCGATTCTGCTTCAATAAATTCCGCGTAGGGGGCAGGGGTAATGAGTATAGGGGTGATATTATGGGAAATAAGCATATCGAGATAGGTTTCAAGGTTTTCGTTGTATTTATCGTATGCAGCCTTGAGTTTTTCATCTCGGAGAGCAGTATCCGGATTGTTAAGCCATCCGAGTCCGCAGTCATTTACGCCGTAGAATACAGTGGCGTGGGTTGGCTTGAAGGGAAGAACAAGAGTATCGAAAAACTTGATAGCATTGTTAAGTGTGCTTCCCGAAACAGCACCTACAGCAAATTTTACATTAAGCTCCGGAAGATTTTTTGCGTAGTAATCGGCAACCATTGTTGTGTATTTGCACTGTGCGGTAATACTGTCGCCGATGAATATTACCCGTGAATCCTTTGGAAATGTCTTCATATGAGAGTCCTCCGTTTAACCTAAAACTTCGTGCCAATCACGAATATCAATGTCGGTA
>JAZTWV010000005.1:0-54177 GCA_045636145.1 Candidatus Flemingiibacterium sp. | reverse complement strand
ATGCGTTTTGTGGGTGCCAGGAGCCAAGAAAACTGATATAACCCCCCTCTCGCCAAAAAAGAGCGCCCAAGTCCGTTTCTCGGACTTGAGCACTTTCTTGCAGATATTTTTATCTTATCTTTTTGAAAGTACGTCTTTTTCGTACTGTTTAACCTCGCGGAGCCACTCATCACGCACCGGAACGCCCTCAGATTCGCAGTAGTAGTCCCATACCGCTGCAAACGGATAGGATTTAAGCTCCTCAAGAAGCGCAAGGCGAGAGGTGTAATCACCCTCAAGCTCAAGCTGTATGAGCTTCTCAGACGGCTCAAGCAGTGCGTACATAAGCGCCTTCTGCATATTTCTCGTACCGATGACCCAAGCCGCGATGCGATTGATGGATGCATCAAAGAAATCGAGACCGATATGTACACGGCGGTCAAAATTACGGCGTGTGATCTCCTGCGCGATTGCTTTCAGCTCATCGTCGAAGATTACAACATGGTCAGAGTCCCAACGAACAGGGCGAGACACGTGAAGAAGAATGTCGTCAAGGAACAGCAGAGCGGATGAAATCTTATCGGAAACAACCTCTGTAGGATGGAAATGACCTGTATCAAGTGTAAGCAGAAGGTTATTCTTAATGGCATATCCCATGCACATTTCAAGAGAAGTGATAGTGCAGGATTCAGCGCCTATGCCGAACACCTTGGACTCAACCGCATTGAGATTGTATTCGCGCTTCTGATTCTTGAAAATCTTGTCGTAGGAATCAATAAGACGCTCACGGTAACCGTAACGGTCAACGGGAATATCCTTGAATCCGTCGGGAATCCAATGGTTTGTAACCGCAGGCTCACCCATTTCTTTACCGATATATTCTGCGATCTCACGGGAGCGAATGGAATGCTCTACCCAGAATGCGCGTATCGCATCATCATGGTGGGAAAGTGTAAATCCGTCGGCACTGAGGGGATGAGAGAAACAGCTGGAGTTGAAATCCATACCTATTTTCTGCTCCTTCGCCCATTGGACCCAAGAGGTAAAATGCTTCGGCTCTATCTTATCGCGGTCAACCTTCTCGCCGTTGGAATCAAGATAGATCGCGTGAAGATTTATGCGTTTTTTACCGGGAATCAGTGATGTTGCCTTCGAATAATCCGCGCGAAGTTCATCAATGGTCGTTGCTCTTCCGGGATAGTTACCTGTAGTCTGGATGCCGCCGGTCAGATCTCCGTCGGGATTCTCAAAGCCGCGTACATCATCTCCCTGCCAGCAATGCATGGAAACGGGAATTTCTTTAAGTCTGGCAATTGCCTTGTCTGTATCAACGCCAATGGATGCGTAAAGCTCTTTTGCAAGCTCATAAGCTTTCTGTGTGTTCATAATATTACTCTCCTTAATAAATTACTTATTTATAAGTGCTTTAAAGCACTCGTATGCCGCGTCCCATGCCTCGGTATTTTTAGGTTCAAAGCACTTGATTTCCGTGGAATTTGCAATTACCTCGCGTGCTTCGGAAACGTTCTTCAGCTCACCTGCCGCGATTGCCTGTGCCGCAATATTACCCATAGCGGTAGCTTCAACAGGTCCTGCATATACAGGACGTGCGCAGGCATCCGCCGCAAACTGATTGAGTATATCCTCTCTTGTACCGCCGCCCACAATATTTATAAACGGAGTCTTGTGACCCTTAAGTTCGTCTATGCACTCAACCGTATAGCGGTAACGAAGTGCAAGCGACTCAAAGATACAGCGCATGATTTCTCCCTCATTCTCGGGAACGTGCTGATTTGTTTCCTTGCAGTATTCCGCAATACGCTTTGGAAGATTTCCGGGAACCGAGAACAGCGGATGGTCAGGGTCAATAAGACAGCTAAAAGGCTTTGAAGCCATCGCCATATCGGAGAGCTGGTCATGGGTATAATCCTTACCCTCACGTGCCCACTGACGCTTTGATTCCTCCTTAAGCCACAGACCGGTAATGTTCTTTGAGAATCGGATAGTGTTCTCAACACCGCCTTCGTTTGTGAAATTGTACTTGAATGAAGCATCGGATATTATGGGGTCTTTAACCTCAGATCCCATAATGGACCAAGTACCGGAGCTTAGGTAGATAAAGTCATCACTCTTTGCCGGAACAGCAAGCACTGCGCTTGCGGTATCGTGTGCCGCAACGTTTACAACATCGGCTGTAATGTCACCCACATCATCCAGTATCTCCGGAAGGATTTTGCCGATTCTGTTTCCCGGCTGTACAATTGGTGCAAAAAGGCTTTCGGGTATACCGAACTTTGAAAGAAGCTCTTTTGATATACAGCGTCCCTTAGCATCAAGTATTGCCCCCGTTGAGGCTATTGTATATTCAGCAAACTTTTCGCCTGTCAAGAAGTAGTTAAGCAGGTCGGGGATAAACAGCATTTTGTCTGCGTTATTCACATATACCGGCTCATCGCGCATAGAAGCGGCAAGCTGATATAAGGTGTTAAAGTTAAGGAATTGCAGACCGGTAATGCCATAAAGCTCTTCCTTCTTTATAAATCTGTCACAGTAGTCAATTATCCCCTCTGTACGGGCATCACGGTAGTGTACGGGATTTGCCATCAGCTTACCTTTTTTGTCAATAAAACCAAAATCAACACCCCACGTGTCAATACCGATGGATTTTATATCCTTATTCTCAGAGAGCGCACACTTTCTGATAGAATTTTTTATCTCATGAAAAATACGCAGAACATCCCAAGTGAACGTTCCGGCAACCGTCACAGGCTCGCTGGGAAAACGGTGATTCACCTCAAGCGATATCTTCTCTCCGTCGAAGCTTCCCACAATACCGCGTCCACTGGACGCGCCAAGGTCAATGGCAAGCATTTTCAGTTTTGACATAGGTTTGTTCCTCCAAAAATATTCGTTTAATCGTTTTTTATCTAGCATTCAACGCCAAAATTGCCGTCGCATAAATGCGGCAGCACATATGGTCATAATCTATTTCTGTATATCGGCGATAATGCCCTTAAGCGCATTTACCGCGGCAGCGAAAGATTCCTCGCTTGTAGCGTATGTATTAGGCATCTTGGTCTTTGCACCGGCTTCAAGATCATTGAAGCCCTCGAACACCCTAAGATGAGGCTCAAGTGTAAGTATAAGCTCGCCATCGTGCTTTTTGTCAAGATCAGCAAGGATCCGAGGCAGACCGCCGATACCTTCACCCGGGAGGCAAATGCAGTGCTCCTCGTTTGCGTCCTTGATATGCATATAATAAATCTTATCGCCGAGCATCTCGTATGCTTCCGGATAGGATTCATGGTAATCCATTACAAAGTTTGCAGGGTCAAATATCAGCTTGATCTCGCCGCCGAATTCCTTATGAATATCAAGACAGCAAGCCGCAGATTCACCGTAAATACCCTTTTCGTTTTCGTGACAGAGGGTTACACCTGCTTCTTTTGCGAGTTCAAGCATAACCTTAAGTTGTGCCATAACCTGAGGACGTGCTTCCTCGCGACTCTGACCGTCAGCCATGTAAAAGCTGAAAATTCTCATCCTGTCCGTACCGAGAATATTTGCTGCCTTGAGACAGTTCCTGAAGGTTTTCAGATGAGCTTCGAAATTGTCTCCGATCTCGATCTTACCAATAGGTGAGCCGATAGAGGATACCTTAATGCCTGCCGCATCAAGCTTCGCCTTTACAGCATACATTTCTTTCTCAGAAAGGACGGAAATGTTCTTTCCGTCAACACCGCGGATCTCCATATATCCTATACCATGCTTTTTAAGGCCCTCAAGCTGCTTGTCAAATTCCTTTGAATATTCATCAGCGAATGCGCTGAGTACAAACGTCGCCATTTTCTTTTTCCTCCCGTTTATGCTTTCGTTTTAAATATTACTGTTCGAAATACTGTCCGTAACGTGCCATAACATTCCTATAGCTTGTTTCAAGACAGTCAAAGGGATCCTGACCGGGAAGAACATCGTCCTGCTCTACCATGTGACGCTTAACGCCGCACTTCAAGCACGCTTCAACAATTCTGTCATAATTCATATTGCCTTCAAGAACCTCTGCGTACTTCTGTTCGTTTTCAACGATACGCATATCCTTGAAATGAGTAGTGTATATTCTGTCGGCGTATTTTTCAATATCCACAGCGGGATCAGCACCGCCGGACTGTACCCAGTAAAGGTCGAGAATAAGCATCATCTTAGGCGATTTCTCAAGAAGGGCATCGAGGAAAAGCTTCCCATCTGCACCGGTGCCGTATTCAAATCTGTGATTGTGGTATGCAAATGTCTTGCCAGCAGCTGTTATCTTCTCAATAGCAGGAGCGAGCGACTCGGTAATTATTTTTACCGATTCGTCATTAAAGGGCTTGAACATATATCCGCCGCCGATTCCAATGCAGTCACAGCCATAAAGCGTATGCTCTTCTATAACGGCATCGGTCTCATCGATAATCCTCTGCATATCGGTATGAGTGAGTACCACCTTAAGTCCTGTATCCTTGGATGCCTTGGCAATTGCATCGGGCGTAACATCCTTGCCTGTGCCGGACAGCTGAACGTATTTATACCCGATTTTTGCAATCTTTTCCATAGAACGAGCCAAATCCTCGTTGTTTGAAGCAAACTTTCGGATGGTGTACATCTGAGCACCGAGAATCATTTTTTCAGGCATGACAATTCCTCCTTTGCAATTATAAATTCATTTTATAATTAATTATAGCAAATTTTTTCCGAAAAATAAAGTCTTTTTTTTATTTAATATCGTTTTTTTTTCAATCATATGGCTTTTTGATTGTAAATTTATATTTCGTTAATGTTTTAGACATCGCAGGTTAATATGTTTTTAAAACGTATCAGCCTGCGCACCGCTTGCAGGCACGTGTTTTGTCGTTCTGCAAAGCCGTTTCCACGCTGCCCGAAATTATATCCTTGGAACGTGACAGGCTTGAACAGTCGATCCTTGTATGCCATACCTCGCCTGTCTTTACCCAATATACCACATTTTCGAGTACAGAGGTATCATCGGATACAGATGTTTCAAAGTGTGACGGTGTATCCGCCGCCGGCACGCTTTCATATGGAACAGACTCAGTGTTAAGTGCGGCAGCCGAATCGGCCCTGTCTTTCAGCTCCTCAAGATAGCTTTCGTAGTCAAACTCATCTTCAAGAGAAAGCTTGAAGGTATCGCCTGAAACAAACAGATCAATTCCGTCATTATCGCATCCCGTAAATACAGACGTGAAGCATATCAGTAATAATCCTGCGGCAAATAAACGCTTGCAAATAGCACTTATATATGACATATCAAAAGGTTACTTTACTTCCACTACCGTAACGCCAAGATCGCCCTCGCCGTATTTGCCGTAGCGGTAGGATATCACACGTGGGTCTCTTTTGAGATACTGCCACAGGGCATTTTTAAGTGCACCTGTTCCCTTGCCGTGAATAAGCCGGAGGGAGTGAATACCTGCAATGTGTGCCTCGTCGAAGTATTTGTCAACCATATACCACGCATCGTCACCGTTCAGGCCGCGAAGGTCAATTTCATTTTTGAAATCCCTTGAGACTGTCACACGGTACTTGTCCGCCGCGATCTGCTTTTTCTGGGCATCGGTAAAGGTCACTTTGTTCTCGTCAAGCAGCATAAGATTTGACACCTTGGTACGTGTCTTGATAATACCTGCCTGTACATTAACGTTTCCGTCCTTATCCGGATCGTCAAGGACTACGCCCTTCTTGTTTATGTTTATAAGAAGGACATCGTCACCCTTTTTAAGGGGACGGGGCAGCACATAATCCTCTGCCACCTTTTCGATAACGGGATTTATCTTGTTGTCGCTCTCACGCAGATGCTTTCTGATGTTGCGTCTGGATTCTTCAAGCGCAGAGGCAAGATTTGCGCTCTCGCGCTCCTTTTTCACCTTTTCAAGCTGTTCCATCACATATTCACTGGAAATTTTCGCGCTTTCCACGATAGATACAGCCTGTGAGCGAGCTTTTTCAAGCTCCCTTTCAGCCGTGGCGAGCTGGTCGGCGATTTTCTTCTCGCTTTCCGCCTTGTATGCCTCAAATTCCCGACGCAGGCGTTCAGCCTCGGCACGGTTTCTGTCCATTTCAAGCCGGCTTGCTTCAAGCTTCTCGATTACGTCCTCAAAATGCTTGTTTTCCTCGCTGACAAGCTCTTTTGCGCGGTTTACGATGGCATCGGAAAGTCCAAGCTTCGAGGAAATGGCAAAAGCATTGGATTTACCCGGTGTTCCTATAATAAGGCTGTATGTGGGTTTAAGAGTATTAACGTCAAACTCACAGGATGCATTTACAAATCCGGGAGTTTCAAGAGCGAATGCCTTAAGCTCCGCATAATGGGTAGTTGCCGCGCACAGTGCGCCAACCGAGCGGACTTTTTCAAGCACCGCGATAGCAAGCGCCGCACCCTCTACGGGGTCGGTTCCTGCACCAAGCTCGTCAATGAGCACAAGTGAACGCTCATTCACTTTTTCGGTGATGCCCACTATATTGACCATATGGGACGAGAATGTGGACAGGGACTGCTCAATAGACTGCTCGTCGCCGATATCGGCGAATATATCGTCAAAAATGCATATCTCGGATGTGTCGGAAGCCGGTATATGAAGTCCGGACTGCGCCATAAGGGCAAACAGACCGAGAGTTTTTATGGTAACGGTCTTGCCGCCCGTATTGGGACCCGTGATAACCACGGTGCTCATGTCTCCGCCAAGCGTCACCGTAATGGGCACTACCTTTGCAGGATCAAGCAGAGGATGGCGCGCACGCACAAGATTCATGCGGCGCTCGCCCGTGATACGTGCAGGCGTTCCGTCAAGCTTAAAGGAAAGCTCACTTTTTGCGAATATAAATGCAAGCTCGGTAATGTTTCTATAATTTAATTTTACAGCCTGCTCTATCTCGCCGCACAATGCTGAAAGCTCTGTTAATATGCGCTCGATCTCATTTGCCTCTTTAACCTGAAGCACACGAAGCTCGTTGTTTGCTTCAACAACGGAAAGCGGCTCAACAAACAGAGTCGCCCCCGATGCGGAGGTATCGTGAACAAGACCGCGCACATCGTTTTTGCACTCAACCTTAACAGGGATAACATACCGCCCGTTACGCATGGTTATGATATTTTCCTGAAGATATTTGGAATACGCACCGCTGACAAAGCTCTGAAGAGAGTCCTTGATGCGGTTGTTTGTATTCTTCATCTTGCGGCGGATGGACGAAAGCTCCGGACTTGCCTCATCGGCAACGGTGTCCTCGGAAACGATAGCGGTATATATGCGGTCCTCAAGCTTCTTATTTGGAATAAGCCGCTCAAATATGCTGTCGATTGAAGCACTCTCTCTGCGATCTGTCCGGCTGTATTCAAGAAGCGAGCGTGATGTGCGAAGAACATTGGCAATATCAAGAAGTTCCCTCTGACTGAGCACCGCGCCCTTTGCCGCACGCTCTGCGGCATCGCACACATCCTTGACTCTTCCGAAGGAGGGCATTCCCTTGATGTTCTGCATTGCCTTTGCTTCGGTAGTTTCCCTCTGCATACGAATGATGCGGTCAGGATCATTTTCCGGTCTCAGGGCAAGTGCCAATTCCCGTGCGCCCTCGGTGGGAGCACGCTCTGCAAGCATTAAAAGTATTTTATCGTATTCCAGCGTTTTTATCGCTCTTTTGTAATTACTCAATTATAACATTCCTTTCGGGAGCATAAAGCTACCACGCCAGCATATCAAGCACCGAGAAACGGTGATCCACGTGGTTTTCAAGATATTTCTCGCAGGACGAGGAAAATTCGGGTATACATTCAGGGGCGAGAGTAAAGGAAAACAGCCTTTGCATATCCGCATATATTGCGTGCTGCATGGCAAGAACGGAAGCCGGAGTGAGCGGCAGTATTATCTGAGCGGTATTCATCTTATCAACTGTCCGCTCATCTTCAATAAAGGTTTGCTTTCGAACCTTGTCCGCGCATTTTTTGCAGGTCATGCTTCCTGCCATCACGTTAAGAAGCATATCCTCATCCTCAACGCCGTGACCGCACACCTGACAGTTTACTATATTGGGCGCAAAGCCGCAGATGGCGGCAAGGCGCATTTCATATACGCCTTTGATAAGCCGCAGATCCTTGTCCTTATAGTGAGTAAGTGCCCACAGAGTGTTAAGGGCAAGACGGAGCATCTCCGGTTCGGGCTGTTCCTCGCTTGCAACATATTCGGCAGTATTGAGCACATATGTCCCAACCGTCATTTTATCGAAATCTTCGCAGAGATTAAAATAATTTTCAATAAGCGTAGAATCGTTGAGAGTATATTTGCCGTCCCTCTCGTAGAGCACGAACTCGCTGTAACAGAAAATCTTGGTTGATCCCGTAAAACGTCCGCGAAGTCTCACGGCACCGCGCACCATAACCGAAATACGTCCGTGCTCGGCTGTGAGTATGTTTATATATCTTGCATTGGCATTGACCACCGTTTCACGGAGGACAAGCCCCTTTACGGTGTACAGCATTTATTCCTCTGTAAAGCCGAAGCTGTTTAAAAGTCCTGCATTATCGCGCCAATTCTCCTTAACCTTAACCCAAAGATCAAGATGCACCTGAGTACCGAAAAAGGCTTCCATATCCTCTCGCGCCCATGTGCCTACCTTCTTAAGTGCCGCGCCGCCCTTACCTATAATGATTCCCTTGTGTGAATCCTTCTCGCAGTAGATCTCGGCTCTTATTTTGATAATGGTCTTCTTTTCTTCAAAGGCTTCAATAACTACCGCTGTACCGTGGGGAATCTCATCGTTAAGGGTACGAAGCAACTTTTCGCGGATGATCTCCGACGCAAGCACACGCTCCGGCTGATCGGTATACATATCTTCGGGGAAAAACCAGCCGCTCTCGTGAAGCAGCTTTCCTGCCTCCTCGGTAACAATATGCACGCCCTCGCCTTTTGCGGCTGACATGGGTATCACCGCCGCAAAATCGCACAGCGTCGAATACGCCATAATACACTCCGCAACCTTGGTGGCATTGACCGTATCGGTCTTATTTATTGCAAGTATAACCGGTATCTTCTGCTTGTTGAAGCGTTTAAGGAGAGAGGTCTCAATATCGGACACCGACTTTGCGGCATCCACCACAAGAATCGCCGCATCAACCTCGCCGATTGCGGAATTGATGGTCTTGACCATATAATCGCCCAGCTTATTCTTGGGAGAGAGCATACCGGGAGTATCAAGGAAAACAAACTGATTGTCTCCCTCTGTAAGTATACCGGTAATTCGGTTACGCGTGGTCTGGGGTTTACTTGAAACTATGGATACCTTCTCGCCGAGAATGGCGTTAAGAAGAGTTGATTTACCCACATTTGGGCGTCCGACTATAGCTATAAAGCCTGTTTTTGTCATTTTCTTATATCCTTTTGGTATATTCTTTATGCCGTAATACAATATATTACAATTATACCACAAGCACTGCCGTTTGTCTATAACGAAATTTTACCTTGTAATTCCCATGTATTCGAGGATTGCTTCCTGCTTCCGGCACATTTCCTTTTCATCCTCCTCGGAGGTTACATGGTCGTATCCGAGAAGATGAAGCACGGAATGTACGGTAAGAAACGCCACTTCGCGTGTGAAGCTGTGACCGAATTCTGCCGCCTGTGCGCGTGCACGCTCAAGCGAGATTACGATGTCGCCGAGTATAACGGCTTCATTTCCCATATTGATATCATACTCGCCGTCCTCACTCATCATAGGGAAGGAAAGCACGTCCGTTGCAGAGTCGGTATCACGGTGCTCACGGTTTATCTCGTGTATGCCCTCATCGTCCGTAAATGTTACGGAGACCTCCGCACTGCACTGAAAATCCTCGTATGCAAGGGATGCGTATATCGCCGCCTTTACAAGACAGCGAAGCTCGGCGGTTACGTTTTCTTTGTCCTGCTCGTTTGTAAAATGAATATAGTGTCTCATTGCTCATTGTCCTTTCTCATTTTGTACTTCTGCTTTGATTTATCGTAATTTTCATATGCCAAAATTATCTTCTGAACAAGTCTGTGGCGTACCACATCGTGCTCACTGAAGCGGTGCACTGCAATATCGTCAATGCCCTCAAGTATTTTTACCGCCTCCGCAAGACCGCTCTTTTTACCGAAAGGCAGGTCCGTCTGCGTAAGGTCTCCCGTAACGACCGCCTTGGAGTTGAAGCCGAGACGGGTCAAGAACATTTTCATCTGTTCCGGAGTGGTATTCTGTGCTTCGTCCAATATAATAAACGAATCGTCAAGAGTCCGTCCGCGCATATATGCAAGGGGGGCTATCTCAATCACGCCGCGCTCAATATATCTCTGATACGCCTCCGTGCCAAGCATCTCATAAAGCGCATCGTAAAGAGGGCGCAGATACGGGTCGATTTTGTTCTGAAGGTCGCCCGGCAGAAATCCCAGCTTTTCTCCGGCTTCAACCGCAGGTCGGGTCAGGATTATGCGTTCCACCTGTTTTGATTTCAGCGCAGTCACAGCCATTGCCACGGCAAGAAACGTCTTACCTGTACCGGCAGGGCCGATTCCCATAACAACGGTATTCTTTTTTATGGCATTTACATACTTCTTCTGTCCGACGGTCTTAGCCTTTATGGGTTTTCCGCGTGTGGTAAGGCAGATAGCATCGTCGTCAAGCTCGGAAAGCTCATTTTTCTTTCCGTCACTTACCATGTCAATAACATAATCCACATTCTGCTCGGTAAGAGCATTATTGAGCTTTGCCATCCGCTTAAGATAGCCAAGGGCATCCACCGCACGTTCCACTGCGGCAAGGTCGGCACCGTTTACACTTACCGCGCTTCCGCTGGTGTTTACACTGTCACGAGACCTTATTGTGACCCCGAAGGCTCTCTCCAATTTTTCAAGATTGGCATCCAGCTCACCGAACAGTATAGCAGTCTGTTCCGGTGAATCTGTCAGTATTATTTTTTCAGGCATATTATTTCTCCTGTATATTAGTTGTCCCTATATATGGGGCGTTCCTCGGCTATGTCGCAGACGACAGTAAGCTCACAGTCGATAATATAAGCATTCCCCGAAAGTCCTGCGGAAATTTTCCGCGAAACCAATTCACACCCCGAAGTGAGTGCCGCGCACTCATCCCTCAGCCTGCGGTATGCCTGCGCTTTGGCTTCATCCTCGGTAAGGGTGACAGGCACACGCTCATATTCCGAAAAAACCATTTCGCTTGTAGCTATGGGAAGCTCTACGGTATCAAAAACACGAAGTCTTTTTTGTCTGTTTGACATCTCATATTCTATTTTATCATATTCTTGTGACATTTTCTCTGTGTTTTCGAAAAATTTAAGTGAAATTCCAAAAATGTTCAAATATTTTTCACTGTACTCATTGCCCGTAGCGTTAAGCACGTAGGATTCAAGAGGAACTTCAATATGAGCACTGCGCTTCACCTCTGCCATCACACTGCCCATGGCATGGGAGAACATAAGACCGTGCTTTCCCTCTGTAATGCCCGATGCAAGCAGTTCGCCGCGACGCACAAGCTCGTCTGTGCGCGCAACCGGTGTGCCTCGCAGTATCTCCATGTATTCGATAATACCGTCTTCCCTCGCAACCAAATTATGAGGGGCATCCTCATCAATTATTCTGTCGGGAAGCTTCATTTCGCGCACTTCTATGTGCGCAGCCGTTCCTCTCACGTTAACGGATATCCATGAGATATCGTCGTATTTAAGCAAAAAGCTGTTATGGAGGTCGTCGAAATCCACCTTTGGTATGTACGTGCCGATTCCGCATCCAAGTCCGTCAAGCCGCTCTATTATAACATCAGAGGGTATGTCAGTATTTCCCGATACATCGACGGTCCATATAAACTGTTCGGATAGCCACAGTACCGCAAAAAACAGCAGGATTCCTACAGGTATTCCCCACCTGCGCCGATATCGGTGAACAAGATACAAAAGTCCGTGACGGGAAACGCATTCTGCGCTGATACCTTTATTTTCAAGAATACGCTCCACTGCCTTGCAGTCACGCATGGGAAGCGTAAAATACAGCGCACCGTCAACCACGCGCATTTTACGGACATCAGCACCTGACAGCGTAAGCGTATGTGCCGCGGCATTGGCATTCTCGGAGGATATGCGGTAGCTTTGAGAGCCGAAAAACCAATTTATAATCTTAGCCGTCATCCGCCACCCGACCTTCCTCGCCGTAGCAGATGTTTGATATCACTCCACTTACCGACACACGACCGCCCGAAAAGCTGCGAAGCTCAAGCCCGCTCCCTCTGACCGTCAGCAGTCCGTCGCACAGAATAAGTATAACCAAATCATCGGTGTATGTAACAAGTCCCTCACAGCCGTCAACGCACAGCTCGCGGTTTCCTACCGCCTCGATAAATGAAATCTTCCCGAAAGTACCGACAGGTATATCAAGCGTTTCACACAGTCGCTGTGAGAACGGTTTTTTATTTTTTTTACTCATATTAACTCCCCGACCAAGCATAATTGTTAATGAAGCCAACTACAGTGTCGGTTTAATAATATGAATTAAAGGCTGTGATTATTATAATGACCGCAAAAATAACGCGCCGTATATCAAAAGAATACCAAGTCCCGCGTGTCGATACGGCACTTCTTTGGATTGCCTGTATCTTTGTAATGGGATATTTTTTTAAAGCACCTGCACTCGCCGCAGAATCTGTAAAAAAGTCGCTTGCAATATGCTCCACGGGGCTTATCCCATCCCTCTTCCCGTTCATAGTGCTTGTTGGCATAATAAACCGCTCGGGACTGTCCCTGTACATATCAAGCTTTATGGGCGGACCTGTCGGCAAACTGCTCGGCATACGAAAAGAAGCGGTATACGCCTTGCTTCTGGGTTTTGTGGGAGGCTTCCCCATAGGTGCTATATGCGTGCGTGAGCTGTATGAATCGGGAATACTACAAAAAAACGAAGCTGAGGAGCTTCTCGGTGCGGCAAACAACGCAAGTCCTGCATTTTGCATAGGCACTCTCGGAATAGCTATGTATAAAAACGCCGGATTTGGCATCCGGCTCTATCTCTGTCAGCTTGCCGCCGCCATTGTCATATGCTGTATATGCCGAAAAAAGCCTGAATCTGATGCTCCGTCCCCTATAAAACACACCGCACCAACCCTTTCTGACACACTGACGGAATCTGTAACACAAGGCGGACTTACCATGCTTAAAATATGCTCCTTTGCGGTGTTTTTTGCCGTTATAGGAGATGCCGCCTGCCGCGTCTCGATGTATACCGCAGGTGAGTATGCCGCCGCACTCTGTGCATCCTTTTTTGAGCTTACTCTGGCAGGACAGCGGCTGTGCACCTATCCCGGTGCAACCTCGGCGGCAATATGCGCCTTTGCTGTTGGTTTTGCAGGACTTTCGGTGCATATGCAGACAGCCTCAGTGCTGTCCGGCAGCGGACTCTCTATGAATCACTATTTTAAAAGGAAGCTTGCACAAGGACTTCTGTCAGCACTGCTTATGGGACTTACTTATTCCATCGGTTTCGGGTCATAGGGATAAAATCTGGCATTTTTTCCGGCAACTATAACCTGACCGTACAACTTTACCCCTATCGCGCCAACCGAGCTTCCTATCGTCACCATCGCTCTCATATCGTGAGAGGATGCCTTAGCCTCGAAAAGGTCGGGATGTGAGTGAGCTACGATAAGTTTTCTTGAATTGTGATACGTTGCAAAGAGCAAAATGTCCGCAAGGGGAACGCTTATTTTTCCCTGCACACCGGACGAAAGCATTTCCACAGCAACAAGGCGGTCCTCTGCGTCAAGCACCGCCGCCCAAAATTCTTCCTTTCGCGACGGCTTCATGGTGTGAAGAAACAGGTCGCAAAAATCATCGACCTTTCGCCCCACACAGTATTTTTCCTCTTTGACAGAGGCAAGCTTGCCTGCAAGCAATATTAGCATAGCTCCGTGGTGAGTCATGCCTTCAACACGCATAATATCGGAATAATCCGCAAGAAAACATCGTCTGAATGAGCCGAAATTATCGTACAGTCCCTTCATCACGGTATCAAGACGTCCTTTCGCGCTTGTAAAGGAAAGGAGCAGTGCAAGCAGCTCCTCATCGCTCATATTATCCCGCATCCTCTCGTCGGAGAAGTGCTCCTTTAATATCTCTTTGCAGTTTTTATCGTTGAAATCCACTTTTCTCATAACATATCATCTTGCTGCGGACGTTTTTCTCCGCATATTATATATTAGTCCCAAACCGCTTTGCTTTCGGGATGAAAATTTGACTGTATACGACTTTCCGTGTCGAAAAACAGCATACGATTTTATTGTGATAATCTGTATTTTTGCTTGATAATTCCCATTTTTTGTGTTACAATATATACAGTACATACAAGCTGGAGGAGGCACCGATATGAACCGCACAAAAGACATAAATATAACACACAGCAACAGACGTCCCACATCCGAGGCATGGTGCGCCGCCTCCGGTGGTCGCACAACGTATGCCGGAAGCCGCGAGGAAGCACTGTCACGCCACAAACGCGCTCTCGAAGCATACGGCATGATGGCAGGTGCACTGAAGCTCTGCGCAGAATATTCGTCCTGCTCCAAGAATTAATAAAAGACTGCTCCACGAATTGTGGGGCAGTCTTTTGTTATATAATTTAGCGAATATTCCGTATGCACCCGAAATATCATCCATGAAACTTCCCACGACCCATAAATATTATACTATAATCGTACATTTCTGTCAATATATGATACAGTAAAACTTTTGTAGGTCATTTGTCCGTTTCGGTTTCAGACCGAGGCTCATCTTTGCCCTCTTTTAGCTGTTTTTTGTAATATGCCCATGAGTAAAAAACAGGGGCGAGCACCATAACAGCAACTACACCGAAAAATGTGAATGCAACAACCATCGGGGGCAGGAACATCATCGCGAGAATACAGAGTCCGCCAATTGTCCATATGCGACCTGCAAAGCGGTGAGTCCTGTTCCAATTCTCCTCATTTTCAAGCGTCCATTTGATTCGCACACCGATAAACCGGTTGCGCCTGCACTTGGGAAGATAATTTCCGATAACGATAAATAAAACTCCCATAAGTGCCATTATAGTGCTGACCACATTTATTTCCATCCCCAGTGCCTCGGCATAGATAATTCCACCTACAATCAGCGACATGAACGGTACAATAAAGAAGCACAAGGAGAGGACCTTGCTGCTCTGAGCACGGCTTTTTTTGTCACACGCGGTAAAAAGCAGACAAAGCAGGTGAAGCGCAAGCAAAATAAGCGGCATCCCGAACACGGCAAAGCCTTTCGAGCTTGTGGCATCTCCTGTTCCGTCAATACCCCAATGCGTAGTCATGCGTGGCGGTAAGCTATCCCACATTACGACACCCACAACTATGGGAAGCAGTATAAGAAGCGAGGATATTATAAGCTTCCACTTGTTTTTCTTAAGAAATTCAACCATTATCATTTTCTCCTTTCAAACCCGAGATCCACAGCATAACATCTTCCAGCACCGACGTGTTAAGCTGGTAATAAATATACTTTCCCTCTCGCTCGTCGCGTATGAGATCCGCATCCTTAAGTACAGACAAATGCCTCGATATGGATGCTCCGGTAACGTCAAATTTGTCAACTATATCGCCGGCTGACATTCTTCCGCCTTTAAGAAGATTGAGTATCTCCCGGCGCGTAGGGTCAGCAAGTGCTCTCAGCGTATTTTGTATTCCCACTTCATCACCTCGTTTAACATTTAGTCTAATTGTTAAATGTATTATATCATAAACCTCCCCGTTTGTCAAGAGGGGAGGTTTGAATTTTATTTATTTTTTCCCATCAGCTCGTTCTTTTTATACTGCATCATATAAAGCTCGTAGTATCTGCCCTTCTTAGAAAGCAGTTCCTGATGGTTGCCGGACTCAACGATCTCACCGTGGGAGAGCACAATGATATTATCGGCGTGCTGTATTGTTGAAAGCCTGTGAGCAACGATGAGCATAGTACCGATATTCATCATTTTTTCAAGTGAATCCTGAATAAGCAATTCAGTCTCGGTATCAATGTTGGCGGTTGCTTCATCAAGTATCATTACCGCAGGCTTGTGTATGATCGTTCTGGCAAAGGAGAGGAGCTGCCGCTGACCGGCAGAGAAATTGTTGCCGCGCTCACGCACTTCTTCGTCAAGACCGTCCGTCAGCTTATCAATAAACTTGTCGGCGTTGACATATCGGCAGGCGTCCATAACCTCACCGTCGGATATACCCTCGCTCCGAAGCAGAATATTGCTCCTGATAGTTCCGGAGAACAGGAACACATCCTGAAGCATCTGTCCGAAATGACGTCTAAGCGATGATATTTTGATTTTTCTTATATCAATCCCGTCAATGAGTATCTGACCCTTTTGTATGTCGTAATTGCGGCAGATGAGTGAGAGAATCGTGGTTTTGCCCGACCCTGTAGAGCCTACGAATGCCACCGTCTCCTTGGCATTCACCTTGAATGATACGCCGCGAAGCACCCATTCATCGGGCACATAAGAAAACCACACGTCACGGAATTCTATATTTCCTTCAATGTGCTCAAGCTCTATGGCATCGGGGTCGTCCACTACCTCAGGCTTTATGTCCAAAATAGTAAATATTTTCTCCGCAGACGCAAAAGCGGATTGAAGCCAATTGAACTGCTCCGCAAGATTCTGGATAGGGTTGAAAAATTTCGAGATGTACATATAAAACGTAACAAGCGTGCCTGCGGAGATGGTTTGTCCGAGGAAGCTTACGTTTCGTATGTACCCCCGTCCGCCAAGATACAAAAGGCACAGAACAGAGGAGATATACAGCATATATACAAAGGGGCGGAAGATGCCGAACACGAATATCTGCTGACGCTTGGATTTGCCAAGTGCCTTATTTTTTTCGTCGAACTCCGCCATCTTGAAATCCTCGCGGTTGAATATCTGTATTATCTTCATACCGGAAAGATTTTCGGAGAGGAACGTATTTATATCCGTAGTTCCGTCCTTTACACGTCTGTAGGCGCGGCGGGAGAATTTTCTGAATATGACTGTGAACAGCACAATGAACGGCACAAAGCATAAGACCATCAGTGTAAGCTGATAATTAAGGCACATCATAGCCGTCAGCACGCCGATAATTATGAAGCTGTTCTTTACAAGGTTTACAATAATATTTGTAAACATCATGGAAAGAGCGTAGGTGTCGTTTGTTGCGCGTGTAACAAGCTTGCCCACGGGATATGTGTTAAGCTGTGCGTGGGACAGCGATTCGATGTGAACAAATAAATCCTCTCTTATATTTGAAACGATCTTCTGTCCTGTTTTTTGCAGAATTATCGCCTGCACGTAGGTGCATATAAGTGATACTACAAGTATCGCCGCATACACAGCTACAGCGGCAAAAAGCCTCGGAAGCTCAAAATCGTCCTTGATCATCTCCTCGATATTTCCCACGATCAGAGGCGAGATAATATCGTAAGCGATTGAAAACAGCATAACAAGGAGCACGATAATAAAATTCTTAAGATAGGGCTTTGCGTAAAGAAGCAGGCGTTTTGTTATTTCGGAGTCCTTCATGTATCTATCAAAGCCGATAGTTTCCTTGCGGTCCTTTATGGAAAAATACGCCGCTGTAAATATTATGGACAGTGCCCCGATAACTCCGCCCACAACAAGAAGCGGATAAAATTCCATCATGCTTACTCACCCCTCTCCTCGTCAAGCTTCTGAAGCTCTACCATTCTGCGGTAATCCTCGCATTTCTCGTAAAGCTCGGTGTGAGTTCCCACACCTGCAATACAGCCGTCGTCAATAAAGATTATCTTATCCATCTGTTCTATAGTGGTAATACGGTGAGCTACGAGTATGGTGGTTTTACCTTTTCTTATTTTGCGCAGATTGTCAAGTATGACCTTCTCCGTCTTAACATCAACCGCCGAAACCGAGTCGTCAAGTATAAGTATGGATGCGTCCTTCATAAGCGCGCGTGCGATGGAAATACGCTGTTTCTGTCCGCCGGATACGGTAACGCCGCGCTCCCCGAGCACAGTCTTGTAGCCGTCGGCAAACCCCATAATATTATCGTGCACATCTGCCATCACAGCCGCATTTTCGATTTTCTCTGCATCCTTACTGTCGGAAGCAAAGGAGATGTTGTTTTCAATGGTGTCACTGAACAGGAAATTGTCCTGGGGAACATATGCCGCATACTTTCGTACAGTATGTATCGGTATGGTATTTACATCTTTTCCGTCAAGGAAAAGCGTACCGTCCGCCACATTGTATGTGCGGAGCAAAAGGTCCACCACCGTGGTCTTGCCTGAGCCTGTTTTTCCTATTATACCGACATTCTCACCCACGTTTATTTTAAAGGAAACATCACGAAGCGCGTCAAAGTCCGCGTCGGGATAACGGAATGTGAGATTTTTAAATTCGATCTCGCCGCGAATAGCATCACCCGCAGAGAGTCCGTCGCGGTCAATTACGTCGGGAGCACTGTCAAGAAGATCACTGATACGCTTAAGTGATGCCTTGCCTCGCGAGGTCATGCCTATAAGCTCAGATACCGCCATTATAGGCCAGACTATAGTTGTGAAATATCCGATAAACTCCACAAGCTGTCCTGCATTGAAAACATCCGCATACACAAGATATCCGCCGTATCCGAGAATAACGCATATTACGGACTCAACAAAAAGGGTCACGAAAATATTAAGAAGCGTTGACACCTTAACATATTCAACATTGGCTCCCTCATTTTCTTTGTTGAGCCTTCTGAAAGCCATAAGCTCTGCCGTCTCTTTGACAAAAGCCTTTATTACGGCAATACCCGAAAAGCTCTCCTGCGCAAAATCCGACAGCGTCGCCGTTACTTCCTGGCGTTTGTCCCATTTATCGGTCATGCTCTTGCCAACTATCGTGCCGACACTCAGAAGAAATACCATGGGTATAAGCGACAAAACGGTAAGAAGAATATTCATTCCTGCCATTTTTATAATGGCAAGCACACCGAGGAACAGAGCATCCGCAAGCATAAGTATTCCTGAGCCGAAGCAGTCCTGTACGGTTTCAAGATCGTTTGTAAACAGGGACATCATACTGCCGACCTTGTTTTTGTGGTAATACTGCTGGGATAACTCCTTGCAGTGGTCAAACATTCTGCCGCGAAGATCCGTCTCCACCTTTATACCTGCTCCGAAAAAGCAAATACGCCATAAAAAACGTCCGATTACCATAGCAAGTATTATTCCAAGCAGGGGCAGACAGATATGGTCAAGCAAAAAGTCCATATCGAATGCTGTAATAACGCCGTCAAAATTCACCACGCCGTTATTAAGCCCGTTTACCACCATTCTGTAAAGCTCCGGAACTATAAGCTGAAAATAGTCTACCAATATAAGCGCCGCGATTCCGAGAATAAGCGACGGTGCATATTTTAAGTAGTACCGATTGATGTGCTTTCCGAATATCAAAGTAACAGTGCCCCTCTCATTAAAAATTATGCCGAATTTATGCACGTTTTATTAGTATATCACATTTTTTAGTCAAAATCAAGAGAAAATCCCAAAATATATACCCCTACTGTTGAATTGTCAATGATGGGTGACAATTCAACAAGATCAAAATATGTTTTTTACAAAACCTCTGTACAACTGCTCCAAATTGTGGTATACTATAAGACATGATAGGTATTCGGAGGTAAGAAAGATGCAAACTATACCGCAGATATCGGTGGGTGACATCCTTGAAATGAAAAAGCCGCATCCCTGCTCCAAAAAAAGCGTGTATTTCCGCGTTTTGCGGGTTGGAAGCGATATAAGGATCGTATGCGAGTCCTGCGGCAGAGATCTTACCATGCCGCGAATCAAGCTTGAAAAAGGCATCCGCCGCATAATACATGAGTCGGACAAAAACTGCTGAATACAGCCGTAATTCAGGAAGGAATCATACAATGGATAATAACGTATCAGGCAATATAGATACCACCGCAGACACGGGCACACCTTACTCTCGGCACACACTGTGGCACCGTCTCACATCACCCTTTGACGGTATGAACCATATTTTCTTAGCATTTCTCTTTCCCGTGCTCATTATGGCACTAATATATATCGCAATCGAGGTTTACCCCTTCGGAAAAAATTCCGTATTGGTGCTTGACCTCAACGGACAGTACGTTTACTATTTCGAAGCAATGCGCGATTTTTTCCGCGGTGAGCAGGGAATACTCTACTCCTTTGAGCGCGCTCTCGGCGGCGAATTTCTCGGTATTGTGGCATACTACCTCGCAAGTCCGTTTACTTTTATAACCGCCCTGTTTCCGGAAGGAATGATAACCGAATCCCTATATACCATCCTTCTTTTAAAGTGCGGTCTTACAGGCTTTAATATGTGCGTATATCTGCACAAGTCTCATCCCACAAAGGCAGTGCATGAGGTGATTTTCTCGATAATATATGCCCTGACCTCATACGCCGTGGTAATGCAGCACAACACCATGTGGATAGACTGCGTGCTGTTCTTTCCCCTCATTCTCCTTGGAATCGAATCTGTTATAAAATACGGCAAATTCAAGCTTTACGTATTCACCTTAGCTGCGGCGGTATTTTCAAACTTCTACATCGGATATATGGTGTGCATCGGCGTTGCGGCATACTTTTTCTTCTGTTATTTCTCGCTGACTCCCGATGAGCGAAATCCTCTTGGTGAAAGAGGGCATTTTATAAAATCCCTTGGAAGAGTGGCACTTTTCTCGGTTATCGCCATCGGCATGGCGGCGCTTATAATAATCCCGGCATACTATTCGCTGAGCTTCGGCAAGAACACATTCTCAGAGCCGAGCTATGAGTTCAGACAGCGCTTTGATTTTCTTGACCTGATATCAAAAATGTATCCGGCATCCTACGATACAGTCCGTCCCGAAGGCTTGCCATTCGTATTTTCGGGTACGCTTACTCTCATAATGCTTCCCGTGTTTTACCTCATAAAGGAAATATCCCCGAGAAAAAAGATCGCCTGCGGTCTTATGATGGCTTTCTTTATTTTCAGCTTCAACGGAAGCACAATAGATCTTATATGGCACGGCTTCCAGCGTCCCAATTGGCTCAACTACCGTTACAGCTTCATGTTCTGTTTCATAATAATATTCATGGCATATCTTGCATTTGAGCACATAAATAAAATCGACAACCGTACCATACTCGGTACAGGTGCAGTGCTCGGACTGATACTCGTGATTCTTCAAAAGCTGGAATATGAGAATCTCGATGACCTTATGGGAATATGGTTCGGAATCGGATGTATCGCAATTTATATGATACTGCTTTCGGGATGCACGCGCGGATGGCTTGAAGGGGCTGTACCGTCCATACTTCTTGTGTTTGTAATGCTGGAGCTGTTCTGCAACGGTCTTGCGGAAGTAGTGTCACTTGACGATGATGTTCACTACAGCTCGCGCACATCCTACCGCACATTTATTGACAAATGGACGCCTGCCGCAGAGTTTGTCAGCGAAAATGACAGCTCGTTCTACCGTACCGAAAAAACCGCGCACCGCAAGACAAACGATAATTTCGCGCTGAATCTGCGCGGACTTTCAAATTCCACCTCTACGCTTAACAAGTCTCAGATTGATTTTTTGCAGGATATGGGCTATGCCTCAAAATCACATTGGTCAAAGTATCTTGGCGGCACTCCCGTATCTGACAGTCTGCTGTCGGTTAAATATTTACTGTCTGACGATGAAACTGAAATAAATCCGCTGTGGGGCGAGGCTATATGGAGGGATGAAGAAAATCTTACCGCCGTATACGAGAATAAATATGCACTCCCTCTCGGCTATATGGTATCGCCGACGGTGGCGGACATTGACCTTGACGCATACGATTCCCCCTTTGAGCGCATGAATGAGCTTGTATCATCAATGCTCGGCGAAGAAGATACCCTTTTGCTGTTCAAGCCGTATAAAAATCTTGTCCCCACCACAGACAACCTTGATATGTCCTATGTTACAGGACACCGGAAATACAAAAAGGTTACGACCGGCTACGAGGGCAAGCTGACATACGAATTTACGCCCGTGAACGAGTATGAAGTGTTCGTATACTTCCCAAGCGATTACAGGCGTGATGCGAAGCTGAAGCTGAACGGAGAGGATGTCTGCGAATATTTCACCAATGAAACTCACCGAATCGTATCTCTTGGCAGTCTCCCCGTGGACGAAAAGGCAATCGTCACACTTACGCTTGACAAGGACGACATCTATATTGGAAGCGGCACGGATTATTTCTATTATCTCGATGAGGAGCTGTTCCGCGAGGTAATGCCGCGGCTTTTGGAGCACGGATATGATATCGCCGATTTCACAGACAGCCGTTTTTGCGGCACAGTTACTGTACCGGACGACAGGACCTCCTTTATGCTGACTATTCCTTACGACGAGGGATGGAAAGTGTATGTAGACGGTGTTGAGACCGAAACCGCGCCGATTCTCGAAGCCCTCACATCGGTTGAGCTTACAGAGGGTACTCACACTATAGAGCTTCGCTACCGTCCGTGGTGCGTAACCTACGGCATCGCGGTATCTGCGGCATCTCACGCGGTTTTGCTCGGACTTATTGCAGCTGATGCATTTATAAAACGACGCCGCAGAACAGAAGATATCTGTAAATCGCCGCAGTAATCAAACAAATATCCCCACGGAATTCATAATCCGTGGGGATCGTTTTTTCAATCCAAATATATTGTTTTTCCTGTGCGTGCAGATTCATAGATAGCATTTACAATACGCACGCTCTTTATTGCCTCATTAGGAAGTATCTGGGGATCTCTGTCTTCGATAACTGCCAGAACCATATCCTCTACCATGGATTTGTGTCCCGTTATAACGGTGGGATCTGCTTTTTCCACAGCTCTGTTTCCGCCGCCGTATTTTTCCAGCATATCCTCCTCTTCCTCATCCTCATCGTCAGAATCGCGAAGCTTCCACCGCTTCAGTATATCCGCGTCAGCTTCAATAGTACCGCCGGTGCCGTAAAGCTGGATATCCGTGCTGATTCCGGGATATGCGCAGGTCGTGGAAACAAATGTCGCCGCGGCACCGCTCTTGAAAGTGATTACGGAAGCCGTCATATCCTCAGTCTCAATATCGTGGTCGTAGATACCCATAGTTGAATGTACACTTGCCACATCCCCCATAAGCCACTGCATAATGTCAACGGTATGAACCGCCTGATTCATAAGCGAGCCGCCGCCGTCCATTTCCCATGTGCCGTGCCAGCCGATATAATAATTGGCGTCCCGATACCATTTTACCGCAAAATTTGCAAGGACCATCTTACCAAGCCGCCCTGCATCGATCGCTTCTTTTATGGGCTTCATCACCGCATTGTTTCGGTTTTGATGAATAACTCCTGCTTTCATGCCCGTGCGCAGACGTGCATCTTCAATGCGCAAAGCCGCATCAACGGTTATGTCAATAGGCTTTTCCACAAGAACGTGCTTGCCTGCCTCCATTGCCCGAACGGCAAAATCCGCGTGCATGGCAGAGGGCAGACAGATGCTTATAATATCAACCTCGGCATCACATATAAGCTCATCAAAATTAAGATAAGCTTTAGTGCCGGGATATGACTCAACCACCCGATCAAGCTTTTCCTGTATAAGATCGCACACAGCCACAAGCTCACAGTTTTCAGATTCGGCAGCCGCCTGAACATGTGCTTTTCCAACACCAAGTCCCACTACCGCATATCCGATTTTTCCATTCTTCATTTTCAAGGTCTCCTACATAAATGAATCAATGTTTTTAGCATTTCAGGCGTCTTTTCGCAACACCTGTCATAATTATACTACCGAAAATTCAAAATGTAAAGGCTTTTTTGAAAATCGTGTGCAAATTCAGCACAAATCTGTCTTTTTAGTTATTTTCCGTAATACGCAGTACTTCAAATCACATTTTTGAGATGAATTTGATATAAATACCGTACTTCCCCCACAAAACAGCAAAATTAAAAGGGAAGATGCTTCCATCTTCCCCTTTAACCATAATCATAACTTGCGGTATTACTTGGACTTGCGCTTTCTCGCTGCTTCAGACTTCTTCTTGCGCTTTACGCTGGGCTTTTCGTAATGTTCTCTCTTACGAAGCTCGGAAAGAACTCCGGATCTTGCGCACTGTCTCTTAAATCTGCGAAGAGCGCTGTCGAGCGATTCATTCTCTTTTACTCTGACTTCTGCCATTCTAAATTCCCTCCCTCCGCAAGTGCACAGAAAACTGCTGACAGTTTTCCGAGATAAACAGTGTAG
This sequence comes from Candidatus Flemingiibacterium sp., assembly GCA_045636145.1. Classification (GTDB taxonomy): domain Bacteria; phylum Bacillota; class Clostridia; order Oscillospirales; family CAG-272; genus Flemingiibacterium. Next base: position 29,851 of record JAZTWV010000005.1, on the reverse strand, counting down.
TGTTTTTTTATCTCCAAAATATTATACTATAAAATACCGCCGATGTCAAGTAGTTATATAAAATTTGAGCAGTATTTTTTCATTTTTTTGCACCAAAACAAATACAGCCTCGCCGTATCTGAAAAATCAAGGCTGCCTTTTTTGATGGCAGCCTCGATGATTTTTATTTTACTACTATATTTACGATCTTTCCGGGAACGCTGATTTCCTTGACAATGGTCTTGCCTTCAAGGAACGGCTTCATGCGCTCATCTGCTTTTACAAGTGCTATAGCGTCATCCTTTGATGTGTCCGCAGGAATCTCCTTGGTGAATTTCAGCTTGCCGCTTACCTGTACCGCGATTTCAACGGTGGAATCAATAGTCTTGGATTCATCCCACGCCGGCCACTCGGAAACTGCGCAAAGTCCCTTGTTTCCGAGGCTCTCCCAAATCTCCTCGGAAATGTGAGGAGCAAAGGGGCAAAGCAGGCGGACAAATACGCCAAGCTCGTCCTTTGTAAGCGATCCGCACTCGTAAATCTCGTTAATAAGGCTCATGAGAGTTGCAATCGCTGTGTTGAATTTCATGTCCTCAATGTCAAGGGACACTTTCTTAACAGTCTTATGGAAAGAGGACTCAAGCTTTGCTGTAGCTCCCTCGCCCTTTACCATATCGCAAAGTCCTGCAACGCGGTCAAGGAAGCGCTTGCATCCGCGAACAGAATCGTCGCTCCACGGAGTTGCAGAGGAATAGTCACCCATAAAGAGTACATACACGCGAAGAACGTCCGCACCGAACTTATCCACAACATCGTTAGGGTCTACAACATTACCCTTAGACTTTGACATCTTGTCGCCGTCCGGACCGAGAATAAGTCCCTGAGCTGTACGCTTAGCGTAAGGCTCATCAACCGGTACTGCACCGATATCGTAAAGGAAGCGGTGCCAGAAGCGGGAGTAGATAAGGTGACGTGTAACGTGCTCCATACCGCCGTTATACCAATCTACAGGCATCCAATAGTCAAGTGCCTCTTTAGATGCAAATTCCTTGTCGTTGTGCGGATCGCAGTAACGCAGGAAGTACCATGACGAGCCTGCCCACTGAGGCATGGTGTCGGTTTCTCTCTTTGCCGCGCCGCCGCACTTGGGGCAGGTGCAGTTTACGAAAGACTCAATCTTTGCAAGAGGAGATTCGCCGCCCTCACCGGGAGCAAAGTTCTCCACATTCGGAAGTCTAAGCGGAAGCTCCTCATAAGGAACGCCCACCATTCCGCAGTGCGAACAGTGGATTATCGGAATAGGCTCACCCCAATAACGCTGGCGGTTGAACGCCCAGTCCTTCATCTTATACTGAATACCCTTCTCGCCAACGCCCTTGTCGCCGAGATATTTAAGCATGGTATCAATTGCTTCCTTCTTTGTCGCAATGCCGTTGAGGAAGTCGGAATTTACCATTTCGCCGTCGCCGGTATAGGCTTCCTTTTCGATATCTCCGCCCTTTATAACCTCTATTATGTCAATACCGAACTTCTTTGCGAAGTCGTAGTCGCGCTCGTCGTGAGCCGGCACCGCCATGATAGCACCTGTGCCGTAGCCCATCATTACATAGTCGGAAATGTACACGGGGATTTCCTTGCCGTTAGCAGGATTTATAGCTGTAAGACCCTCAATACGTACACCGGTTTTGTCCTTTACAAGCTGGGTGCGCTCAAATTCGGTCTTTTTCGCGCATTCTTCCTTGTAGGCGTCAAGTGCCGCTATGTTGGTGATGCGATCGCGGTATTTTTCAATGATAGGATGCTCGGGAGCTATTACCATAAAGGTAACGCCGAACATGGTATCGCATCTTGTGGTGTAGATGCGGAGAACATCGTCAGTGCCGGCAATTTTGAAGTTTGCGAAAGCACCCTCGGAGCGTCCTATCCAATTCTCCTGCTGAAGCTTAACGTTGGGGAGGTAATCCACCTTGTCAAGACCCTGAAGAAGCTTGTCTGCATACTCGGTAATGCGAAGATACCAAACGTCCTTGGATTTCTGGATAACGTCACTGTGGCAGATGTCGCACTTGCCGCCCTGTGAGTCCTCATTGGAGAGAACGCACTTACAGTGAGGGCAGTAGTTAACAAGAGTGGTCGCGCGGAAAACAAGTCCGGCGTCGAACATCTTCCTGAATATCCACTGAGTCCACTTGTAATAGTCCTCTTCAGTAGTATCAATAACGCGGCTCCAATCGAAGGAGAAGCCTACGCGCTTAAGCTGAGAAGTGAACTTTTCGATATTCATGTCCGTAACCTTACGGGGATGAATACCGGTTTTTATAGCATAGTTTTCGGTAGGCAGACCGTATGCGTCAAATCCCATGGGAAAAAGCACATTGTAGCCCTGCATACGTCTCTTTCTGGAAACAACCTCAAGACCGGAATAAGCCTTGATGTGACCCACGTGCATACCTGCACCGCTGGGATAAGGGAATTCAACAAGTCCGTAGAACTTAGGCTTTGAATGGTCCTCAGTTGCTTTAAACACGCCCTCGGCATCCCATCTGTCCTGCCATTTTTTTTCAACAGCACTAAAATCGTATTTCATAATATATCCTCTTTATTTAAATATTTTTTACTCTACCAAAATATCGGAAATATCCACAGGCTCAGCTTCGCTCCAAAGCTTTTCAAGCTTGTAGAAATCGCGGCTGTCGCGGTTCATGATGTGCACCATCACACAGCCAAAGTCAATAACGATCCATTCGCCCTCGGAATAGCCGTCCATACGGTGAGGTGTCACGCCGCAAAGTCCAAGCTTATATTCAGCCTCACCTGCAAGTGCTTTTATATTTGTATTTGACGTACCGCCGCATATAACGAAATACTCGGCAATAATAGTCTGGTCAGCCACACGAAGAAGCTTTATATCTCTTCCTTTCTTCATGTCAAGCACATGAACGAGAGTCTTTGCTATTTCAAGCGGCTCCGCATTTGCAAGCTCCGGATGGTTTTCGGGGGTTATCATATCCAAATTGTTTTCCATATATTTTTTCCTTTCGTCCTGTAATTATGGGCACTTAATATGTTGGGATGTTCAAGCCGTCCTCGTCAATCTTGTCTGCGGTTTCCACAACAGCTCCGGTGGATTCGGCATAATATATCTTGGAAAATGCCGTGGAATCCTCGTTTGTAAAGGCGCAGGTTGGGTCGAACATATCATCTGTGACGGGAAGATTGTATACGTTGAAGTAATTGTTTATCACATCAAGCGTGTCCGCACGGTTCATGATGTAATACCATGCTCCAGAAGAAGCGCGGCAGTCAGTGCCGGGCAGTGTCATCATTGACACATTCCCCATATCAACGCCCAACAGCTCTTTTGCGTAGATTATAACATCCGCAAGCGGCACATCGGTTGTAACATACTTTATCACCTGCTCCGCAAGCTGAGGCACTGTTGTAAGGGTAAGATTCGTCTTAAGCTGTTTAAACAGCGCGGTTAGGAATATCTTCTGCGCATTGACTCTGCCGATATCGCCCTGAATAAATCCGGATCTGAAGCGGACAAACATCTCGGCTTCCTTTCCGTCAAGACGCTGTGGTCCTTTCGAAAGATGGATGTACAGGTCCTGATCCGGATCGTCATAGTGCATCTCATAGGGCACATTCATGTAGACTCCGCCGATCACATCTATAATATTCCGGAAGCCCTCAAGATTTACAATGGCATAACCGTCAATCTGTATGCAAAGGCTTCTCTCAAGCGCCTCAACCGTACCCTGCATACCTGCCCTCAGAAGCTCTGACTGAGACAGGGATTTATCCTCATAGTACGCCGCATTACGCTTGATTTTCATCATGGTATTGAGTCTGCCGTGCATACCGTCCATCTCGGTGTAGGTATCGCGAGGTATCTGTAAAACGCTGAGGCTTCCCTCACGCATATTGAAGTTAACTATCATCATGACATCGGTGTTCCATGCGTCCTTATCGCGTCCCATTACAAGGAAGTTAACTATTTCGGTATCACGAACATAAACATTTCCGGACGGTGGGGAATCCGATGTATCGTCGGAATTTGTACCGGTGCCTGTCATATCGGCGTGATCCACAGTGTCAACGACAAACGGCGGAACATCCGTATCAACCGACGGACGGTAAACCTCAAGAAACGCCGCAACTCCGGCAATAGTCAGAAAGATTGCCACCGTCAACACTATGAGCGCAATCTTCCATGCCGGAAGACGGTGCTTTTTCGGACGTCTTTTATTCATTTGCGGATTCATTTCTTCACCTCGCCATGAAGTACAAAATAGTTCCTCGCCTTTACCGTATCGGCGTGTATGGGCTTCTTTTCAGAAACAAGCTCATTTATTGTCATGTCAAACGACAGAATTATTGTATCGCGAAGAAGCTTAAGCTTGCTATCATCATCTTTTGCCGCCGCAAGACCGTCATAGAAGAACTGCCGAAGCTCAACACATGACAAAAATGTGCGTGTATCCTCAATATAGTCGGCAAGAAACAGCAAAATCTCGCAAATAGTCATCTTCTCTCGACCGGTAGTATGCCATCTTATGGGAGATAATATCTCGTCTACGGCATATTCGGGAAAATCGCGGTGTATCAGCACCTCGGCGGTTCTTGCGTGGAATATTTTCGGTGTAAATGTCTCATCCTCGGTATATTTTATGCCAAGCTCCTCGCAAAGCTGAAGCTGTCTTAAAAACGGCATCTCCTTTGTTATGTCGTGGAGCAGTGCGGCGACCCTGAGGGAAAATTCGTCCTCGGGGGCATATATGCCCGAAAGAGAGGCGATCTCACGTTCAACCGCCAATGTATGAGACAAGCGTTTTTCGCTCATGTACGAGCGTATACGGATGCGAAGCTCAGTAAGAGCTTGCTCCTGTGTTTTAGTTATCATAATTTATCTGTACAGTCCGTTTTCTGTAATATATTTTGCAACAGCCACCGGAATAAATCCATCGGTGTCTGCCATACCTCGAAGCTCCTCGCGAAGCTCAGTTGACGAAATAACGATGGGCGGCTCAGCGATAATATGGACGCGCGCCCCGAATTTATTTACATACTCCGCCTTTTTTGCCACTACTCGCGGAATATTGTCCCTGTCCGTCTCACGCCGCATCAAAACAATGTCTGCAAGAGAGAAAATATCCTCGGCGCGATACCATTTGTCAAGTGTAAGAAACATATCCGTTCCCACAAGCAAATAAAGCTCCCGTTTCGGTGCGGCGAAATGCTCAAGGGTATAGACCGTATAGCTTTTTCTGCCGCTTGCGGCTTCAAAATCCGACACCGCGAGTCTACCGCTTTTATAGGCCGCAGAATCACAAAATGCCAGCTTTGCCATAGCGATCCGATGCTCCACGGATGCCCCCTCAATGGCAGGCTTATGCGGAGGCAGTGCGGTGGGGACTACAAGCAGGCGGTCAAGCTTCATTTCAGAAAGGAAAGCATAAGCCGCCCTCACGTGCCCCGAATGAATAGGTGAAAAAGCTCCGCCGTAGATTCCAAGCCGTTCCTTTTCAGCACTCATGTTATCTTACAAGAGATAAGTCAATTTTTTTGTGATCAACCGACTCACGGTACAAAACGAATCTTGTTCCGATCACCTGAACCACATCTGCGCCTACCGCCTCGGCGATCTCATTTGCCGCCTCTTTGGCATTGTAATCGCAGTTTTCAAGCACTCTGAGCTTTATAAGCTCACGCGCTTCGAGGGCATTTGATATCTGCTCGCACATATTGTCCGAAATACCGCCCTTGCCAACCTGAAATATAGTATCATAAGACTGCGCCATACCGCGAAGATAGGCGCGCTGTTTACTTGTCAGCATTTGTATTCTCCGTTGTGTTTAAATACTCTTTGAATTTTTCAATAAATTTACGCATTGCCTTGCCGCGGTGGCTGACCGCGTTCTTCTCATCGGCAGAAAGTGCGGCAAACGTCTTTTTAAGAGGAGCGTAGTAAAAGAGGGGATCGTATCCGAATCCGCCCTCACCGTCCGGTGCGCGAAGAATCGTGCCCTCACATACTCCCTCAACCTGAAAATCAGTGCCGTCGGGGAACGCACAGGTAACTACAGTGCGGAACTGCGCGCCGCGCTTTTCATCCGGCACATTTTCAAGCTCTGAGAGCAGTTTTTGGTTGTTTTTTCCGTCCGTCGCGCCCTCTCCCGAATATCTTGCGGAATAAACGCCCGGTGCGCCGTCAAGGGCATCCACCGTAAGTCCGGAATCGTCCGCAATGCCTATATAGCCAAGCTTTGCCGGTACGGATGCCTTGATAAGCGAGTTTTCGGAAAAGGTGTCGCCGTCCTCAACGATTTCATCGAAAAATCCGATGTCATCAAGGGACAGAACCTGCACTTTAGACGAAAGATCGCCAAGTAAAGTTTCAAGCTCTTTTATTTTTTTCTTATTTCTCGATGCCAGAACAAGCTTTATCATACTTATTTCTCCATTACGCCTCAAACAGCGCATCAACAAAATCCTTAGCCTCAAATTCCTGCATATCGTCGGTCTTTTCACCCACACCGATGAATTTCACGGGAATATCAAGCTCCTCCTTTATGGAGAATACGATTCCGCCCTTTGCAGTACCGTCAAGCTTTGTTAAAACAAGACCTGTAATGTCCGCCGCGTTCTTAAATTCCTTTGCCTGATTAACCGCGTTCTGTCCGGTTGTTGCATCAAGCACCAACAGTGTCTCACGGGATGCCCCGGGAAGCTCGCGTTCAATAACGCGGTTTATCTTGGCAAGCTCGTCCATAAGATTTTTCTTATTGTGAAGTCTGCCTGCGGTATCAACGATAAGCACATCGGCACAACGTTTCTTTGCCGCAGAAACGGCATCGAACACCACCGCGGCAGGGTCTGAACCCTCGGTGTGCTTGATAAGCTCAACGCCAACGCGGTCCGCCCACACCTGGAGCTGGTCTATAGCCGCGGCGCGGAATGTATCGGCAGCCGCAAGCACCACATTTTTTCCCTGCGACTTCAAGCGATTTGCTATTTTGGCAATGGAGGTGGTCTTGCCAACGCCATTGACGCCTATAACAAGTATAACGCTTGGTGTGGTATCAAGCTTCAGCGGCTCGCCGTCGCCTATCATTCCCACAAGTATTTCCTGGAGTGCCACACGGCATTCTTCAGGTTCGGTTATGCGGTCATCCTTGATACGCTCACGGAGACGCTCGATGATAAGCTCTGTGGAATTGACCCCCACATCCGCCATGATAAGCAGCTCCTCAAGCTCCTCAAGCATATCCTCATCCACCTTGACAAAGCTCCTGAAAAGGTTGTCCACCTGTTTGAATATAGCGTTTTTTGTTTTGGATAAACCCTCTTTAAGTCGGTCAAAAAATCCCATTTACTTCGTTTCTCCCAAATTTTCCTCTGCCTGCTTGATATCAAGGGGCAGAACAGTTGAAATACCGCGCTCCTGCATGGTAACGCCGTATATGCGGTCGGCTATTTCCATAGTACCGCGGCGGTGCGTGATAACAATAAACTGACCTCTTGCGGCATAACGGCTGAGATAATCCGCAAAGCGGAATACGTTGGCATCATCCAGCGCCGCCTCAACCTCGTCAAAGATACAGAAAGGTGTCGGATTAACTCTGAGGATAGCAAATATCAGCGCAATGGCAACAAATGCCTGCTCACCGCCGGAGAGAAGCGTCATGCTCTTTATAACCTTTCCGGGCGGCGCAACACGTATCTCAATGCCGCTGGTAAGTACATTTTCCGGGTCGGTAAGGGAAAGCTCCGCCGTACCGCCGCCGAACAGCTCACTGAACACTATCTTGAAGTTGCGGTCGATCTCGTAGAATGCGGATGTAAAGGTCTCACGCATTTCCGTTTCAAGCTTGACGATGATTTCAAGAAGATTGTCCCTTGATTTTTCAAGGTCCGCTATCTGCTCCGACATAAAGTCAAAGCGGCTCTTTACCTCGGCGTATTCCTCTATGGCATTTACATTTACACTGCCAAGATTCTTAAGCTTTGCCCTGTACTCGGTAAGCTCGGTATGCAGTTCCTTGTAATTCTCCTCGGTAACTGTAGGATATCCGCATTCCTTGGCGGTTGAATAAGTAAGCTCGTAATCGTCCCAAAGCCGTTCCGTCAGCTTGTCACGCTCGTCGGACAGATTCTTCTGGCGGTTCTCCGCAAGGGTGTGGTCTCTAAAGCAAAGCTCGCGCTTGCTTGTTTTCTCGCGTATCTGAGCGCGGAGCTGATTAAGCTTCTGCTCATATTCCAGATTTTTCGCGGATACCGCACTACGCTCACGCTCAAGGCTCTCAACGGATGCCTGAAGCTCGTCGAGAGTTTTGCGCATGGTGGTAAGCTCTGCCGCCGCTGTAATATTTTCCTCTGCAAGGGCGGCACTGAGACGGTCATTTTCCTCCGTCTCGGATGCGTTTTCGCTAAGTCTTGTGCTTGTTTGTTCAAGCTCCAATTCCGCAAGCTCCACATCCTTTGCCGCTTCTGCACGGCGAACAAGAAGCGTACTTCGAAGCCGCTCGCACTCGTCAATAGTCTCTTCAAGCTCACCAAGCTTCGAGATGCCTGTCTCTCTGTTTGCCGAAAGTGCTTCGGCTCTTGCCGCGATTTCGTCAGCCTCCGATTTAAGCTTTACAATGCCGTCGGCACGCACAGCCGCATCGGTCTTTACAGCTTCAAGGTCGCGCTCAAGAGACGCGCGCATATTCTTCTCGCCGCCAAGCTGGCTTCTGATGACCTCAAGCTGAGTATTCTCAGCTCCCATAAGCGACTGAAGCATGGCAATCTGGGAAGATATTCCCGATGCTTCCTTGGTCTTTTCGCCAATGGCGTTATCGCACTTAACCTGCTGACGCTTCAGCTCCTCCAGCTTTTCGGAAAGAGCATCGGAGTCGCGCTTTAACTTTTCGGTTTCTGTCCGACGGGTCAGCATACCGGAATCGCGCTTTGCTGAGCCGCCCGTGAAAGAACCGCCTGCGTTTATGACCTGACCGTCAAGGGTGACAACACGCACCTTGTAGCCCGTAGCCTTCGCCATTGCCGCGCCGTTGTCGATGTTGTCAAATATGAGAGTGGCTCCAAGCAGATTTCTTATGACTCCGCCGAACTTTTCATCAAATTCTATGACCTTGTCGGCAGTGCCGAGATATCCCTCGTACCTTTGACATTCGGACTCCGGAATCTGACTGTAGCGCGGCTTCATGGAGCTTATTGGGTAAAATGTAGCTCTGCCGGCGTTCTTGTTTTTAAGGTGGCGAATAGCCGCCTTTGCGGTGTTTTCATCGTCAACGATGATGTTCTGGATATTTGCGCCAAGCGCAGTTTCAATAGCAAGAGTATACCGCGCACTCACGTTTATAAGTCGCGACACCGGTCCGTGTATCCTGCCGCCAACAGCATTCACATCGGACACTCGGGTTGTCCCCTCTATATGTCCTGCGTCATACTCGCTCATAACAAAGCGGACACTCTGGGAATAACCCTCAAACAGCTCCTCCATACGGCGTATAGCATCAATGCGGTGCTTCTTAGCCGTGTATTCAAGGTATACTTCGTTTGATTTATCAATAAGCTCCTGCTTTTCGCGCTTAAGCTTTTCCGCCTCGGAGTTTGCCTCGCCAATCTTTAAGTTAAGCTCATCGCATTTTTTGCGGTAATCCGCAATAACGCGGTCAGCCTTGTCGGCGCGTGCTTCAAGCATAGCCGAGCTTTCGGAATATTTCTTTATCTCGTCAGCAAGGGATGCCGCCTTGTCACTGTCGGTTTTTTCGGTAGTGTCAAGCACGGAAAGGCGGATGCGAAGATCAACAAGTCGCTCCTCACCGCTCTTTATCTCCGCAAGCTCAGCTTCAAGCCGTGCACGCAGAGTATCGCGTTTTGTTTTTGCGTCTTCGTTTTTCGCATCAAGGGCTTCAAGCTCACCTGAAATCGCTTCGGCACTGTCCTTTGCTGCTTTCAAAGCCGCTTCTTTCTCCGAAAGAACTGCTTCAAGCTGTGCGCGGCGCTCCGCGAATCTTGCCTTTGCATCGGATTTTTCCGATATCTGATCCGCCCTGTGCGCCATATCGTTTTCCGTAAGCTTTATTTTACTGTCAAGCTCATGGGATTCATTTCTCGCCTGCTCTATACCCGACTGAAGCTGTTCCTGCTTATATTTTGATTCCTGGGAAGCTTCAAAAACGCGCTCGTTCTGATTTTCAAGGGATTCAAGTGCCTCGGTAACTATATCAAGCTCATTTTTGGCAAGTCTCAGCTTGTCATCCGCTTCTTTGAGATCAAAAGACAGCTTGTCCATGTCGTATATCCAAAGAGCAACATCGTCACGCTTCTTCACCTCGAAATATTCAAGATATTTGCGTGCACGCTCGGATTCACGCTCAAGCGGCCCCACTCGCCCCTCAAGCTCGGACATAATATCACGAAGTCTTGTAAGATTGTCCTCAACGCTTGAAAGCTTGCCCTCCGCTTCTTCTTTTTTGTAGCGGTACTTGGAAATACCTGCCGCTTCTTCGAAAATGGAACGGCGTTCCTCGCTCTTTCGGGAGATTATTTCGGCAATACGTCCCTGTCCGATTATGGAATAGCCCTCACGTCCAACGCCCGTATTCATGAAAAGCTCATGAATATCGCGGAGTCTTACAGGCTTTCTGTTTATAAAATACTCGCTCTCGCCCTTGCGGTAATAACGGCGTGTTACGGACACTTCATCATAGGGTGTATCCATCTGGCGGTCGGAATTATCGAATGTTACCGAAACCTCGGCAAAATTCATCTGTTTTCTGTCATCCGTTCCGCCAAATATTACGTCCTCCATCTTTGTACCGCGTATCTGTCTTGAGGACACCTCGCCAAGTACCCAGCGCATAGCATCGGAAATGTTGGATTTGCCGCTTCCGTTCGGTCCGACGACAACAGTTGCGCCCCGATCAAAATTAAGCACGGTGCGATCGGGAAAGGACTTGAAACCGAACAGCTCAAGTGATTTTAAATACATATTTGGTTTTCTCCTTTCCCTTGTATTTTCATTAAATCTCTATTAGAACATTATACCACAAAAGTGACGGATTTTCAATGATTTTTACACTTTTTACATTGTATTCATTTTGGAGTCTTTGCTTGTTGCTCCGCTTCTGTCCCGACACCTTTGATACCTCGCCGGATGGGACATACAGAGTTATATCCTTGCCCGATATCCGCTCTGCAAGACCATGGCCATCTATATACTCACGTATTTTTTTATAATACAGCTCCGAGTACACCATCTCGCCCATTGCGCTGTGATAAGCACCGCCGGCGATAGTCCCCGGCTCAAAAAGATTGTCCGCCGAGCAAAGTCCAAGGCGTATAACGGGTATGTTTGCATCCGCAAACACCGATAAAACCTCAGCCGAGCGATTAACGGCATCGGAAAGCTCCAAGGGTATGTATTCCCCACGGTTCATCATATCGCACAGCTCTGTTTCACAGAAAACCACCGTTGGATATATGCGAGCCGCATCGCATCCGAGAGATACTATCTCCCTTGCCGTCAGAAGCTCGTCGGACAGGGTTGAATTCGGTAAACCAACCATCATCTGCCCTACCAGATTAAAGCCGCGTTCCTTTATCATGTGGCAAGCGTTTTTGGCACACTCCGCGGTGTGTCCGCGCTTTGATGCTGAAAGCACGCAGTCGCTCATACTTTGAAGTCCAAGCTCAATATCCGTAACGCCGTGTGCCGAAAGGATGTCAAGTATTTCGCCGTCTATATAGTCCGGTCTTGTTGACAGGCGGATGGACGATGCTTTTTTCGCGTCCACATATCCCTTGGCAAGCCCCAGAAGATAGAGCATATCACCACGGTCGATTCCCGTAAAGCTTCCGCCGAAAAATGCAATCTCCACCTCACAGTTATCATAATCAACCGTGGAGATGGCAGTTTCAAGCTCACATGGCACCGCGCGAATGTCGAAATTGTTTTTTCCGGATATGCGCCGCTGATTGCAGAAAACGCAGTCGTTGGGACAGCCCATGTGGGGAATGAAAATTGGTATATTTATATGTCTCATCTGTCTCCGAACAGCACAAGAGCTTCTTTTGCCGCAAGCTGTTCTGCTTCTCGCTTGCTCTTGCCCTTGCCGTGACCGATAACATTGCTGTTAAGCCGCGCCTCAACGGTAAAGGTCTTGGCGTGGTCAGGACCGCTTTCGCTTATGAGAACGTATTCAAGTATCTCGCCGCGCTCCTGCTGAACTATCTGCTGGAGAAGGGTCTTGTAGTCCTTGTTTTTGCCGTTCTCCATAAACTGCTTTATCTCCGGTATTACCCTTGGCAGAAGAAATGCTTCAACCGCATCACGTGAGCCGGAATCAAGATACATTGATGCAAGAAGTGCCTCAAATGCATCCGCAAGTATAGATATCCTCTCACGTCCGTGTCCCATTTCCTCACCGTGACCGAGACGCATATATTTTCCAAGTCCGAGGTCAAGCGCAAGCTTGCCAAGCGTTTTTTCGCATACCGCGCTGGCACGTATTTTCGTAAGATCTCCCTCAGGAGTATTCGGATAATGTTTAAAAAGATAGTCGCTGACTATTATGGACAGCACCGAGTCGCCAAGAAATTCAAGTCGCTCATTGTACTGCACCGTCTCCCCTCTCGGCTTGCACTCATTGGCATATGAAGAATGGGTAAGTGCAGTCAAAAGGAGCTGTATATCCTTATATTTGTATCCGATCCTGTTTTCAAGTCCCTCCGGGGAGAGTGGAAGCTTTTCCATCAGAAATCTCCTGTTTTTTATTTCGTATCACGTTTTTCAAGCTGTCAGTAAATCCTCAACTGTCAGCTTCATCATTTGCGCCGTCCTCCGCTAAAACGCCTTTGATATATTCTATGGCGCGCATTCCCATAGCCTCGCCGCGTGCCTTTTTTCCGCCCTTAACCTTTTTATCAAGTGCCCTCACAAGTCCGAAGTTTGCGTTCATAGGCTGGAAATTTTCAACGCTCTCATCACCTACATAGCAGGCAAGAGAGCCTATAACACTCTCGTTTGTGAAGGTCATGGGCGAAAGACCGAGAGCATACCTTGCCGCATTGAGTCCTGCCACAAGTCCTGAGGATGCACTTTCAACATATCCCTCAACGCCCGTCATCTGTCCGGCGAAGAAAAGCCCCGGGCGGCTTCTTAACATATACGCTTGGTCAAGAAGCTTCGGCGAATTCATGAAGGTATTGCGGTGCATTACGCCGTATCGTAGGAATTCCGCATTTTCAAGTCCCGGAATCATGCCGAACACACGCTTTTGCTCCGGAAATTTAAGGTGAGTCTGGAATCCAACGATATTGTACATACTTTTAGCGGAATTTTCCTGCCTTAACTGAACTATGGCATAGGCTTCCTTGCCTGTATCCGGAACAGTTATGCCCACAGGCTTCATAGGCCCGAAAAGCAGTGTGTCGTGTCCGCGTTTCGCCATAACCTCAACAGGCATACAGCCTTCAAACACCTTAAGCTGTCCTTCTCGGTCAAAATCCTTAAGCTCCGCCTCCTCGGCAGTGATAAGTGCCTCGTAGAAGCGGTCATACTCCTCTTTTGTAAAGGGGCAATTGATATATGAGGCTTCGCCTTTGCCGTAGCGCGAGGCGTAGAACGCCTTTGTCATGTCGATCGATTCAAAGCTTACAATAGGTGCGGCGGCATCGAAAAAGCTGAGATAATCCTCGCCTATAAGCTCGCCTATAGACTTCGAGAGGGTTTCCGAAGTGAGCGGTCCTGATGCAATAACCGTGATTCCGTCAGGAATCTCTGTGACCTCGCCCTCAATAATCTCAACAAGGGGATGCTCCCGAAGCTTTTCTGTGATATACTTCGAAAAAAGCTGGCGGTCCACAGCAAGGGCACTGCCTGCCGGCACCTCAGATGCATACGCCGCTTCGATTATCAAAGAGCCAAGCAGCTTCATTTCTTCTTTGAGCACACCAACTGCATTGGATATCACATTTGAGCGCAGTGAGTTTGAGCACACAAGCTCAGCAAATCCCGGCGAATGGTGAGCCGGTGAATATTTGTGGGGTTTCATCTCGTAAAGCCGCACATTAACGCCCAATTTTACCGCCTGCCACGCCGCTTCACAGCCGGCAAGACCTGCACCCACAATATTTATTACGGGATTACTGTTCTGCATTGTCATCGCCCACTTCAACTTCTCTCTTATAGCCGCATCCGTCATGCTTGCAAATAAGGTATGCTTTGCCCTTTTTGCGGTAAAGCATATCGCCGCACATCGGGCATTTCTCTTCTGTGGGCATATCCCACGAGGAAAAATCGCATTCGGGATAACGCTCACAGCTGTAGAATACGGAGCGGTTTTTACCCTTCTTTACTACGACCTTAGCTCCGCACTTGGGGCAAGCCACACCGATCTCTTTGGTGATCTGTCTTGTGGTCTTGCACTCCGGATAACGTGAGCAGGCATAGAAGCTTCCGAATCTGCCTGCGCGAAGCACCATAGGACTTCCGCACTTGTCGCAGACCATATCCGGTGCCGCCTCGGTCTTTTCTTCCATGACAGCACCGTCCTTTGTCAGAGGCTTTGTGTTTTTGCATTCGGGATAATTGGGACAAGCCGCAAACTTTCCGTATCTGCCGTTTTTAACTATCATTTTTGCGCCGCACTTGTCACAGATTATATCCGTTTCCTCAACAGGCGGTGCATACGCGGATTTGTCTACAGTGTTCTCGGCAACCTCAAGGCTCTTTGCAAAATCATCGTAAAAGCCGTGGAGCACACCGCTTACTGTGCTGTCACCGTTTGCAATGTCGTCAAGCTCGGTCTCCATATTTGCCGTGAACTCATAGTCTACGATATTCGGGAATCTGTCAACCATCAGCTTTGTGGTAAGCTCGCCAAGCTCTGTAGGCTTAAGGGATTTGCCGTCGCGCACCACGTATCCTCTGGTGATAATGGTGGTGATGATGGTAGCGAAGGTGCTGGGGCGTCCGATTCCGCGCTCCTCAAGGAATTTTACAAGGGATGCCTCGTTGTAGCGTGGGGGCGGCTCTGTAAAATGCTGAGCCGGATGTGTGGCATCATGGCGCAGTTTATCGCCCTCATCTATCTTCGGAAGTCTTATGCTCTTTTCGGGAGTATCGGTGTCAGCCGCGCTCTGCGCAACATAATCCTCAGACTCCTCATAAAGAGTCATGTAACCTTGGAATTTTACCGTATATCCGCTTGAACGGAAGATATATCCGCCGGCTTCAATATCGGCTGTTACCGTATCAAGCTCCGCCGATGCCATCTGACTCGCCATAAAGCGATCCCAGATAAGCTTGTAGAGACGGTACTGATCGGTAGTAAGCATCTTCTTTATTTTGTCCGGCTCAAACGCAAGGTTTGAGGGACGGATGGCTTCGTGGGCATCCTGCGCACCTGCCTTGGTTTTGTAAATACGGCGCTCTTTAGGGTAAAACTCATTTCCGTACTTATCAACTATATAGTCACGAGCCGCCTCTGCCGCCTCATCGGCAATACGCAGTGAATCGGTACGCATATATGTGATAAGACCCTGTGTTCCGCCGGCAGTGCTTCCGAGATTGATACCCTCATAAAGCTCCTGAGCTACACGCATTATACGCTGTGATTGGAAGCCGAGTCTGCGTGAAGCCTCCTGCTGGAGAGTCGATGTTGTAAACGGAGGTGCAGGATTTTTCATGCGGATCGCCTTTTTTACGGACTTTACGGTAAATTCCTTACCGTCCACCGCATTAACGACCCTCATTGCATCAGCCTCGGAATGAAGCTCCAGCTTACCGCTTTCATTTCCGTGGAATTTCGCCTTTATCTTACCTCGGCTCTTGTTTTCAAGCATTACATTAATGCTCCAATATTCCTCCGGATTAAAGGCACGGATCTCCTCCTCGCGCTCAACAATTATACGCGTTGCAACAGACTGAACACGTCCTGCGGACAGACCGCTTTTGATGGTTTTCCAGAGGAAGGGACTAAGCTTGTAGCCAACGATTCTGTCAAGTATGCGGCGAGCCTGCTGTGAATTTACAAGTCCCATATCTATGCCTCGGGGACTCTTCATGCCTGCCTTTACGGCTTTCTTTGTAATTTCATTAAATGTAACACGCTTGATCTTTTCCGCCGGAATCGCAAGTGCCTCGGAAAGATGCCACGCTATAGCCTCACCCTCACGGTCAGGGTCCGTTGCGAGGAATACTTTATCGGCATTCTTCGCCTCTTTTTTAAGGGACTTAATAAGGTCTCCCTTACCGCGGATGTTAATATATTTTGCACTGAAATCGTTGTCCACATCAATGCCAAGGGTACTTTTGGGAAGATCGCGGATATGTCCCGTACAGCCCACGACTTTATAGCCTGAGCCAAGGTATCCCTTCACCGTACCCGCCTTTGTGGGCGACTCCATGATCACAAGGTTGTTTGCCATATTGAGATATTTCTCCTTCTCTTGGGTTAATTTATATTTTTCTGCGGTAGAAACCGCCGGGCAATGCTTCGATAGCAGAATACAGCTCAAGCACGGTAAGCGACGCCAACACGTCACCGATCTCAAGTCCGTTAACTAAAAGCTTATCTGAGGTCACTGCCTCATCACCGGGGAATGCCGCAAGCACTTTTTTCTGCGTATCGGACAGCTTTTCAAGTATCCATTCACGCTCCGATGGCACACTGCTCTCAGACGTATCTTTTTTCTTCTCCTTACGGCGTGATTCGTTCTTTTTCTTTGCGCCTGCGAACCGCTCCGCTAACGACGCCGGAATAACATCGTACTCACCGTCATCCGGTATTCCCGAAAGCCCACGGTAATCTTCCGGTGCAGGCACATCGGGAAGTGCGGTATTTTCTGATGTTCGTCTTACAGCCGGAACATTGAGACCGCCCATCTTATCCTGCTGTGCGGTGGAAATCGGCACGTTTTCGGAATGCTGCGGGATGCTGTAATTGTACTCATACCGCAGATACTTATCGTTTTTTGTTATGCGGTCAAGCTTTTTAAGATCAAACCGGTCTGCAAAATCCTCTATTATGTCCTCGGCACAGGTTACGAGCCTTGCGCCGTCTCTTATCATTCTGAGAGGCCCGACACTGTTTGGAGCGCCTATATTTCCCGGCACAGCATAGACCACGCGCCCCTGATCTGCGGCGTGACGCGCGGTAATAAGCGCACCGCTCTTAGCATCGCCCTCCACAACTATCACCGCATCGGCAAGTCCGCTTATAATGCGGTTTCTTATTGGGAAATTGCGTCCGTAGGGCGGTGTGTTGGGCTCAAATTCGCTTATTACCATCCCGTGCGTGCCAATATAGTCAAGCAGATTCTTATTCTGAGGGGGATACGGAACATTTACACCAGACCCAAGCACAGCCACGGTAGGTTCTTCGAGGAATACCGCCGTGCTGTTGGCGGCAGAATCTATACCGTATGCCGCACCGCTTATTATCAGCGCACCGTAAGCTATAAGCTGACGGGCAAGCGTGAAGGTTATGTGTTTACCGTAATTTGACATTTTACGAGTGCCGACAATACTCACGCAAAACCGCTCATTAAGGTCCTCTATCATTCCGCGCACATAGAGGACTATAGGCTTGTTGTGAAGACTCTGCAATCTTTTGGGATAGTTTGGTGAAGCACAGGGAACTACCCGTATGCCGTTCATAAAGCAAAATTCAAGTACCCGTTCCGCCTGAGAAAGGTCGTGATTTGTGAGCCGCTTTATAAATCCTTCACTGCATTCCTTGATTGCCGCAATTCGCTCGTATGGAGCTTCATATATTTCCTGTGCGCCGCCGGGAAAATGCTTTAGCATTTTCACAGCATCGGCGTGTCCGGCACCGTTTTTCTGCGCAAGCCATACCCAATAAATGATGTCATTCATAACAATTATTCCTTTCTTTGCGCATTTGATTCGGATAAATGTATTTTTAAACTCGTTGGAGTAAAACCTACATAATAATATATCACATTATAGTATAGCGCGTATCGACGGAAATTGCAAGAGTTTTTTTCGATATTTTGAAAATTTTTTTTTAATAATGAAGAAATTATCTTATTTTTCACTATCATATGGCGTAAAACGCAAAAAAGAGCCTCTAAGGCTCTCTTTTGTCCGCTATTTTACGCGAAGCTCCGCCACTGCCCTTTCATCCGGCGTCACATATGCCGTATAGTTGGTGCTGTAGGTCACAAATCCGGGCTTTGAGCCGCCGGGCTTGCGTATGTTGCGTATAAGCGTATAGTCAACCGGAACATTGACGCCCTCGCTCACCTTGGAGTAGTGCGCCGCTATCATTGCCGCCTCGGTAAAATCCCGCTCGGACGGCTCCTCCCCATCGGTAAACATAATGCAGTGGGAGCCGGGTTGATTCTTTACATGAAACCAATAATCAAGCTTTCCTGCCATACGGGTGGTAAGATAGTCGTTCTGATGATTGTTCTTTCCGCAAAGCACCCTGTATCCGCCGCTTGTTTTAAACTCCATAAGCTTTGGAGCAGACAGCTTCTTTGCCGAATAATTCTTCATTCTGGACGCATAGCCGGAGCTGTGAAGCTCCTCTCGTATCTCTAAAATATCGCTTTCGCTCTCGGCGCGTGTAAGCGAATCAAAAACGGTGTAAATATACTCAAGCTCAGCCTTCGCCAGCTTTATCTGCTTTGCAAGCTCAATTTCGGCTGTCTTTGATTTATTGTATCGCTTATAATACTTCTGCGCATTCTGCTGTGGCGTCAGTCGCTTATCAAGAGGAATAATTATTTCGGGGCAGTTATCGTCATAGTAATTTTCAAGTGCCGCCGACTCCATTCCACGTGAGAGACGGTAAATATTTCCCTTTATAAGGTCGCCCCACAGCTTGAATTTATCCTTCTCCGCACAGGCTTCAAGGTCACGGTGCTGAAGCTCTAACTTTTTATGAAGTCTTGTCTCTGCATTGGTGAGCAGCCTGAAAATATCGGCTGTACGCTGACGGATACGCTCGGCGCGGTCACGTCTGCCGAAGTATTCATCAAGCAAAACGCCGAAATCCGACACCTTTTTCACTTCGAAATCCGACCCGTATTCGCGCGGCTCAAAAAACAGGTATTCTATAGGTTTTCCGCTTTTGTCGGACACAAGCCACGGCTCTGAAGTGCCGTTTTTCAGTGTGTTCACCGCATACATAAACGCATCGCACAGCTTGCCGCCGTCGCACACCGAAATCAGCGTATCCGTTTCGCCCGTGGCGCGGCAGACTATCTCCCGTGCAGTCACCGCCGCAAAGCCGTAGAAGCTTGACAGTATGAATTTGTCGGCAGGCATATCCTCCGAAGCTTCCAGAGCCGAAAGGAATTTTTCCTCCGAAACTTCAAGCGGACAGAGCTTTTTCTGCTCCGGCGGAAGCTCGTAGGGGAAGCCGGGAAGTATCTGTCTTACATTGCTTGTGGCAAGGTCAATTATTTTAAGTGCGCTTACAACCTTTTTCTCATTGTTAAGCAAAATGATGTTGCTGTACTTGCCCATAGTCTCGGTGACAAGATATTTTTTAGTCTCAAATCCCATCTCATCGTAGGAATCGAATGCAAACTCCACCGCACGCTCAAAGCCAAGCTGAGCGACCGATGATATTCGCGCTCCCGTCAGGTGCTTTCGAAGAAGCATACAAAACATCGGCGGTGCGGCAGGATTTTCTTTTACGGTGGAGGTTATGTTGAAATGGGGATTGTTTGTGCCGGACGACAGCGCAAGGCGCATATTTTCGCGTCCAAGGTGCAGAAGAAGGACGATTTCGTCCTTTTCAGGCTGTGTGACCTTCTCCACACGCGCACCGATTATACGGGTATTAAGCTCGTATACTATAGCAGATACCATTCCTGCGTCAAATGCCATAATTTCCTCCGTTACTCGTCTTTAAATCCGACGATGTATATTTTTTTGCAGGCAACCGCGCCGCCGAGACTTTTTGCAAGTGCCATGGACGCCGTATTTCCCGAAGCGCACTCATAAAACGCGCTGTGTCCCAGCTCTGCAAGCTCCGAAATCAAAGCCGACGCACAGGCTTTGGCAAGTCCCCGTCCGCGGTACTCTTCTGCGGTGTCGACACCTATCTCCACAGCTTCTGGGGTGTCATCAAAAATCGGCTCGCCCGTATTTGCCACCGCCGCAATCTTATTATCCACTACAGCGGCATAAACAATGTATCTATCCCCGCACAGACCCGAAATATCGGTTTCTGTAAGGTCTAAATACGGTTCATCGCCCGTAAGGCGGCAGACCTCGGCTGATATTTCACGTTTCTCAGCCGGCAAAGTGTAATTTATATAATAGTCCTCGGAATCGGGGCTTAATGAAAATCCGTGGTCAGCGAGGAAAGCTCCGAAATGCTCGCACGCCCACGCCACGGCGGACTTTGACAGTATTGAAGCCTCATTTTCACCGAAGATGCGGACAAATTCATCTGTAATATCTTGTGCGGCAGGGTAATATTGTACGGTCACACCCTCCGCGTCAGCCGTAAGCTCAAATGGCACTGCCACGTCGGCATTATCGTCATGCAGCCACGACTCGTCGCGGCAGATAAGAGTTATTTTCATATAAACCTCCGGTGAGAGTGGTGTATATATTTTACAGCATAAGGTGAGGTTTGTCAAGTAAACACAAAAAATCACGCCGTCCGAAAGACAGCGTGATTTTTCACTTAGTCAACGTTGATAACCTGCTCACCCTTGTAGGTTCCGCACGCTCTGCAAACTCTGTGTGCGAGGTTGTATTCACCGCACTTGGGGCACTTTGTCATACCCGGCATTTCGAGCTTCCATACGTTAGATCTTCTCTTATCACGTCTCGCACTGGAGACTTTCTTCTTCGGTACTGCCATTTCACGACACCTCCTTAACTGTATAACACTTTATATTATACATCAAATATTATTATTTTTCAAGTAGTTTTTGCAAAATTGCAAGCCTTGGATCAATTTCTTTTTTCACACAGCCGCATTCACCCTCATTGAGATCCTGTCCGCACTTGGGGCAAAGACCCTTGCAGTCCTCAAAACAAAGCTCCTTTGTGGGGAACTCCATCATAAGCTGCTCTGCTGAAGCCGTCTCAATGTCAAGCATACCGTCAACGATCTCTATATAGTCGTCGGTATCCTCTAAAGAAGTATTAACAAGCTCTCCGCGGTTTACCACCGTACGTGAAAACGAGGTCTCAAAGCGGCGTGAAAGCGGCTTTAAGCATCGCGCGCACTCGGTATCGTATTCCACGCTGATCGTTGACTCAAGGCTGATGTATCCGCCCATATTCACGATCTCGCCCGTTACTTCTGCGGGTTTTGTAAAAACTACGCCGTCTACCTGTGTGTCAAAAGGAAATTCATCATCGGCAAGTGAAAAGCTGTGTGCTATCGTAAGCTTATCAACTTCCCCGGAGAGAATTTTTCGCATATCTATTGCCATGACATACCTCCGTTTTTGAAGCTGCACAAAGTAGCAACTAACTAATTATATATTATTTTATCCGATTTGTCAATAGCTATAGAAAAATTATCTAAATTTGTTCACTTTAACTATACTTACATAGTCCTGCGGCCCTCAATGGCACGCATAAGAGTAACCTCATCGGCATATTCAAGCTCTCCGCCCACCGGAATACCGTAGGCAAGGCGTGACACCTTTACTCCGAGAGGCTTTATGAGCTTTGTCAGATACATAGCAGTAGCTTCGCCCTCCACCGTTGGGTTGGTGGCTATGATTATCTCGTCTACCGTGCCGTCCCCGAGCCTTGCTATAAGCTCGCGGATACGGAGCTTATCCGGTCCGATACCCTCCATTGGAGAAATAGCACCGTGGAGCACATGGTAAACGCCCCCGTATTCCTTGACCTTTTCAAGGGACATTACCGCCTTTGCATCCTCCACCACGCATATAACCGAATGGTCTCTCTCGGAATCCCCACATATATGGCAAATATCTCCGTCGGAAATATTCTGACAAACAGAGCAGGTGCGCACCAACTCTTTCGCGCCGCGCACAGCATCGGCAAAAGTTTCAGCTTCCTCGTTTGTAAAATCAAGCACCGCAAAAGCAAGTCTTACGGCTGTTTTTTTACCTATGCCGGGAAGCTTTCTGAACTGCTCAATAAGCCGTTCCAGCGGAAGAATATATTCCGCCATGGCAAATTAAAACAGCCCCGGAACGTTAATGTCGCCGGTGATCTTCTGCATTTCCTCAGCGTTTGTATCTTCAACCTTCTTGATAGCCTCGTTAACTGCGGCAACAAGTATATCGGAAAGAGATTCAATATCGTCGGGATCAACGATTTCGGGCTTAAGACCAATATTAAGTATCTCCTTCTTGCCGTTTATCTTAACGGTGACAACACCGCCGCCTGCGGACACATCATACTCGCGTGCATCAAGCTCCTCCTGGAGAGTCTCCATGTCAGCCTGCATCTTCTGCGCCTGTCTTATCATTGCGTTCATATTCTGGGGACCGCCGCCCATACCCTTTGGTAAACGTGCTTTCATTTTACTGTTATCCTTTCGATATTGTTAATTGATTTCGTCCGATGCGCCGGCAAGCTCATCGAGCGCTTTGTTTTTGTCATCCTTTTTTTCGGGAACATATTCAAGCTTCACGTCATTTGCCGTAAGCCTGCCGTCCTCAAAAGTGTTAAGTATCTCAAGTAACTCCGAGAACATATTGGTAATAATGGTAAGTGCCATTCTGTTGCCGGTGCGGATATGCAGAAGCTCATCCGTGTTGACCGTAAATCCCTTGGCGGATTCACGAAGCAGGCTTCCAAGCATAAGATCACGCTCACAGCATTTCTGCACAAGCTCTGCCCAATAGGAAAGCTGTCTGTATTCTTTTTTTACAGGTGCTTTAGTCTCGGCTGAAGCCTTGTCCGTCGTACTTTCTGCGCGTTTTTTCTCTACTTCGGACTTTGGCATGACTGCGTTTTTTTGCACTTCATCATTCTGTACAGGTGAAGTATTCACACGGTATGCACCGGATTTCAGCTTGTCCTCAAGAAGCGTAATTCTTGAAGCCAACGCCTCATTTGTTGTTGAAAAACGCTCGTCGCACATACGCACAAGGGTCATTTCGGCAATGACACGCTTGGATGCGCTTGACTGACGCATGGAAACAAGGGCTTCGTCAAGTAGCTTTGCGTGATATATAAGCGTTTCCGAGGCAAACCGACCCGAAATAGTGGTAAGCTCCCCGTACTGACGCTCGGAAAGGTCGAGATACTCCCGTGAGTTTTTGGTCGATTTCACTACCAGCATATCACGGTAAAAACCGATAAGGTCCTGCCAAAATACGGCTATGTCCTTGCTTGATGCAAACATTTTGCCGATCTCACCGAATATGGTGTCGTAGTCCTTGTCACATACAGCAGAAAGCAGCTTAATGATAACATCTCTGCCGCCTGTGCCTGCAATTTCCTCAACCACGGATGTGGTGACAGGTCTGTCATCACCGGAGCATAGCTCAAGCAAAGATATTGCATCGCGCATTCCGCCCTGAGCAAGATGAGCAAGCATAAATGCCGCCTCGTGGTCAAGCTCTATTTTCTCGGACGCCGCAATATGTTCAAGCCTTGCCGCGATAACATCGCTTGAGATCCGTCTGAAATCGAAACGCTGACAGCGTGACAGGATAGTTGCCGGAATTTTCTGAAGCTCCGTTGTGGCAAGAATAAACATCACGTGTGCCGGCGGCTCTTCAAGGGTCTTTAGGAGCGCGTTGAATGCGCTTGCCGACAGCATATGCACCTCGTCGATGATATACACCTTTTTGGTAAGCTCCGCAGGAAGATATTCCACCTCGTCGCGTATCTGACGGATATCGTCAACGCCGTTGTTTGATGCGGCATCCATCTCTACGATATCAATACAGCTTCCCCTATCTGCCGCAAGGCAAGCGGCACATTTACCGCAGGGATCGCCGTTTACGGGCGATTCGCAGTTTACGGCTTTGGCAAGTATCTTTGCGCAGGTGGTCTTTCCCGTTCCGCGCGAGCCTGTAAAAAGATAGGCATGGGATGTTTTTTTATTTTCAACCCCATAGCGAAGTATAGCGGTGATATGATCCTGACCGCAGACGTCGGAAAAGCTCTGCGGACGCCATTTTCTGTACAGTGCCTGATGCATTTTCTTCCGTCACCTCGCTCTAAAAAATAGGACAAGCTATAAAATAAGGCCATACACCAAAAGCTCGAACTGCGCCTATGTGCGTGAACATGGGCATATACTCCGGACAGGCGACCTTACGGCACATCGGAGCGACCGCTTAATGCTGCTTGGTTCCCCACCTGACATGGTTCACGGCTTCCGATTGCGTAAGACCCATCCTTCAACATATAAAATCCCATGTGCAGACCACACAAAATCAGCCCTTACTAATGGGATCACCCCTGCTATAGCGGATTGCAGGTTACAAGGCACCGCTGATTCCCCGGCCGGTATGGCCTTATTTTATAGCTTGTCGTTTACTATCGGGTCATTTTGCCCGACGGTAATATATTATATCAGATTTTTTATAATAATGCAAGAGTTTTTTTGAAATTTAACATTGGGGATATAATTTGACCTGTTTACTGCCGTGTCATTTATCCCATTTGTATTTTGTCAGCTCTCCGTCCTCACGCAGACCTTCAAAGCCGCGCTGGCGCAGTACCTCGTACACGGCGATCGCCGCCGAATTTGACAGATTCAGTGAGCGAAGTGTGTCACGCATGGGTATACGCACACATCTTGTGGGATTCCCATATAAAAGCTCTTCGGGAAGCCCCTTTGTCTCCTTGCCGAACATTAGGAACACTCGCTTCGGGTAAACTATATCGCTGTAGCAATGCTTTGCCTTGGTGGTAAATAGGAAAAACTCCGCATCGGGATTCTTGCCGAAGAAATCGTCAAGTCCGTCGTAGTATGTAATATCAAGCTTGTCCCAATAATCAAGTCCGGCACGCTTTAATTTACGGTCATCTATCTCAAATCCAAGAGGGCGCACAAGATGAAGTGCCGCACCGGTTGCGGCACAGGTACGGGCAATATTGCCTGTATTCTGAGGTATCTCAGGCTCCACAAGGACTATATTTATACTTTTATTTGAAGAAATTTCATTCATTTCTTTTCTCCACTGAAAATAATTTGATTTTTTCGGGGTACAATAGATTTGATAAAAAGTACGCCGCCCCCGGCACAAGCGAGGTATACCATGAGAAAATTCAGAAGCGACAACGAGAATCTCCGTGACACGCGAATAGCATACACTTTTTTAATTTCTCTTACGGTTCTTTGTCTCGTACTCGGACTTGTGGCAACGCATCTTGGCACAAGACTTCATAAAAACGAGCTTGACGACTGCCGCGGCACACTAACATTGTGTTCAGACGCGCTCAGAGAATGGGACTTGGCACAGTCAGCCGAGGAACGGTATGCCGCCGCACTGCGCTTTGAAAATGCAGTATCCGCCCTGCCATCACAGGTCGATGTGACTCCCCTGTTATCGCTGTCAAAGCAAATGCGTAAAGGTGAAAACGTGAATATTCACGCATTTTCAGATACATTCTCACTGCTGGCGGCTTTGGATTACACCGACAGCAGCGAAGCCGTAACCATAATAGCAAAAGCTATTCAAAACGTAAGTCTTGCCATCACTGAAAATCTTCCGGAAGAAGAATCGGAGTCCGTCTCGGCACCTCTGCCCGAGGTTATTGCATACAGCGAAAAGTTAGCCAAAAGAGGAATCGCCGCAATGTTCGGAACAAACGCAGGCACACTCACTCCCGTTCTGTCAGAAGCAGGGGACGTATTTACGGCGGAAAGTGAAAATCTGCGCATGACTTTTTCCGCCTCGGACGGATGTCTTGACAGCTTTGTGTATATTCGTCTCGGCGACACTCCGAAAATGGCTCTCAGTGATACCGAAAGGCTGTCGGAGGCACTTGCTTTTTTTAATCTCAGCCGTCACCGCTCCTCGAAAGCTGATATCAGTGCCGTAGGCAGCACCTGCGGTTTTCTGCTTGCCGATATCACATCGGGCGAGGATATCTACCGCACGGCAGTGGATGTATACGGTCGTGTATGGAGCACCACTAAAGTAAAAAGGTGATGAAAAAAGCTTCATCACCAAAATTACATATTAAGAGCAGTTACGCACCGAGATTGTTGAGCTTTACAGTATAGTTGCTCTTCTTTCTTGCGGCGTTGTTCTTGTGGAGAAGACCCTGAGCTACTGCCTGGTCGATCTTCTTGACTGCTGCTTTATAAGTTTCAGCGGCTGCAGCCTTATCACCGGAAGCGAGTGCTGCTTCATACTTCTTCATAGAAGTCTTAAGCGCGGTCTTGAGCATCTTATTCTGCATGGTCTTAGCTTCGATAACCTTAACGCGCTTCTTTGCGGATTTAATGTTCGGCAAACTGTTCACCTCCTTCAAAATCTTCTGCATTAGGCCTTGACTGTACAGTTTTAGCCTGATGCAGCCGGGAGCCCTGTGCTGTATAAACAGCATTTCTCGATATATCATAGCACAAATTTTTCAAAATATCAAAGGGTTTTTGAAAATTTCTCAAAAAATATTTTATTTTTTAGTGGTCAAGCCTAAAAATTCATTGATTTTTTCGCTGTGAAGGCAAAAAACAATGCTTTTCGAAGTTTAATTTTAGAAACAAAACAGAAAATCGGCGGTAATTCGCCAAGAGAGTTTATATGCATGAAATTTCAACAAAATGCAGACTTAAATATGCATTTAAATATTGAAAGATTTTTTAGGGAGAAAGAGGTGTCTGTTTTTGGGCACCTTTTTCTCTTTGTATCCGGCAAAACACACTGCCATTTCCGATAACTGAAATTTTTTTCGAAACCTTGGAAAAAACTTTCATTTTACCTATTGACAAATAAAAAGACCTGTGATATAATAATACACTGCATTATAATCGCTTTGAGTATGCGCACTTTTTCTCTGATGGCAAAAAATGCGCAGAAGTGCAGGCAATTATTGTATAAAATTACAGGTGGATTTCCGCAAAAACAAGTAACATTTGATCCTATGTAGGGATTCGGCAACTTTTACCTGTAGTTTTTTATTTGCCACCGCAGGGCGTGAAATACGTTTTGTGCCGCAAAGCGGTACAAACGCATGAATACCCGGATGTCAATTTTGTTGAATGGAGTGATAGTTTCTATGGTGGTCAACCCCACGATGCTCGGCAAGACTGAACGAATGAGTTTCGCTAAAATAGGCGACACTCTGGAGATGCCTAATCTTATCGAGGTGCAGAAGAAGTCATACAGGTGGTTCCTCGAAGAGGGACTCCGCGAGGTGCTGCGTGACGTGTCGCCGATTACCGACTATTCCGGCAATCTCGTTATCGAATTCATTGATTATACCATCGACCCGACCCCTAAGTACCCTGAGGAGGAGTGCAAGGAACGCGACACCAATTTCGCAGCTCCTCTGCGCGTTACGGTACGCCTTACAAACAAAGCAACCGGAGAGGTTAAAGAGTCAGCGGTATTTATGGGCGACTTCCCACTGATGACCGACAACGGTACATTTATAATCAACGGTGCAGAGCGCGTTATCGTATCCCAGATCGTAAGATCTCCGGGTATATATTATGAGACCTCTATCGACAAGACAGGTAAGGTCATCTATACGGCTACCGTTATTCCTTACCGCGGTGCATGGCTTGAATACGAGACCGATGCCAACGATATTTTCTATGTACGCATAGATAAAAACCGCAAGATTCCCGTTACCGTTCTCATCCGTGCCCTCGGCATTGAAGCAAACGATGAGATCATTAAATATTTCGGTGAGGATCCCAAGCTCATCGCAACCATGGACAAGGATATGATGCAGGCTGAAGCCGACAAGAATCATACCTCCCTTGGCGACGAGGCTCTTAAGGAAATCTACAAAAAGCTCCGTCCCGGCGAGCCTCCGCTGGTTGAAAGCGCACAGCTTCTTATCAATAATCTTTTCTTTGATCCCAAGCGCTATGACTTGGCACCTGTCGGACGCTATAAGTACGACAAAAAGCTGGCTCTTGGCAAGCGCATTGCCGGTCACGCTCTTGCGCGTCCTGTTGTTTCTCCCATCACGGGCGAGCTCCTCTTTGATGCAAATGAGCTTCTTGACAACGACAAGGCTATGGCTATTGAGAATGCAGGTGTCAACGAAGTATATCTGCTGCTTGAGGATGGCGAGACCGAGGTCAAGGTATTCGGCAATGGCATGATTGAGCCGAAGTATGTTATCGGATGCGATCTTGAGGATATCGGCATCACCGAAAAGGTCAAGCTCTCTGTTATGATGGAGATTCTTGAAGAGGTTGGCGGAGATATCGACGAGTTTAAGAAGCTGGCACGTGAAAGAATTGCCGAGCTGTCTCCGAAGCATATTACAAAGGATGATATTTTTGCATCCATCAACTATCTTACCTGCCTTGCTCATGATATCGGAACAAAGGACGACATCGACCATCTCGGGAACCGTCGTCTGCGCTCCGTTGGTGAGCTTCTGCAGAATCAGCTGCGCATCGGCTTCTCCCGTATGGACAAGACCGTTAAAGAGCGCATGACAACCCAGGATGCGGAAACTCTCACCCCCAACACACTTATAAACATCAGACCCGTTGTCACAGCTATCCGTGAATTTTTCGGTTCTTCTCCGCTTTCACAGTTCATGGATCAGAACAACCCTCTCGCCGAGCTTACGCACAAGCGCCGTTTGTCGGCACTCGGTCCAGGCGGTCTGTCCCGTGACCGTGCATCCTTCGAGGTCCGCGACGTACACTACACCCACTACGGTCGTATGTGCCCTATCGAGACTCCCGAAGGTCCTAACATCGGTCTTATTTCCTATCTTTCCACCTATGCTAAGATCAACAACTACGGTTTCATCGAAGCACCTTACCGCAAGATCGACAAGGCAACCGGTATAGTTACCGATGAGGTCGAATACATGACCGCGGATGTGGAAGATAATTATACTGTAGCACAGGCTAACGAGCCTCTTGATGAAAACGGACACTTTGTAAACAAGCGTATTTCCGGACGCCGCAGAAACGAGATCATCGAATTCAACGCAGAAGAAGCGGACTATATGGACGTTTCACCTAAGATGGTTGTTTCCGTTGCAACCGCCTGCATCCCCTTCCTTGAAAACGACGACAACTCCCGTGCGCTCATGGGTTCGAACATGCAGAAGCAGGCAGTTCCGCTCCTCGTTTCCAACTCTCCTATCGTTGCAACCGGTATGGAGTACAAGGCAGCCGTTGACTCCGGTGTTGTTGTATGTGCAAGAAATGCCGGATATGTTGAAAAGGTATGCGCTGACGAGATCGTTATCCGTACCGACTCCGGCACAAAGGATGTTTACCATCTCATTAAGTTCAAGCGCTCAAATCAGGGCACCTGCGTAAACCAGAAGCCCATCGTTGATGTGGGCGAGCGTGTTGAACAGAAGCAGGTCATTGCCGACGGTCCCGCAACCGATAACGGCGAAATCTCCCTCGGCAAGAACGCCCTCATCGGCTTCATGACCTGGGAAGGCTACAACTACGAGGACGCGGTACTTCTTAACGAGCGTCTCGTGCGCGACGATATTTACACATCAATTCATATTGAAGAATACGAAACAGAGCCCAGAGATACAAAGCTCGGACCTGAAGAAATTACAAGAGACATCCCCAACGTCGGTGATGACGCACTCAAGGACCTTGACGACAGAGGTATCATCCGCATCGGTGCAGAGGTTCATTCAGGAGATATCCTCGTTGGTAAGGTTACACCTAAGGGTGAAACTGAGCTTACTCCCGAAGAGAGACTTCTCCGTGCTATCTTCGGCGAAAAGGCTAAGGAAGTC
>JAZTWV010000004.1:0-28999 GCA_045636145.1 Candidatus Flemingiibacterium sp. | reverse complement strand
GGTGAATAGTTTCAAACTGATAATGGATAAGCGCCGCTTGTATAAGAACATCAAGAGCATCATCTGAATTGATATACTTTTCAAGATCCGAAATAGCCTCTGTCATATCCTCGACATTCGGTGGGATATATCTTGCATTTTTAAGAGAACTGCCCTGAGCTCCAATCCAGTTCTGTGATATACGAAACTCTCCGGGGTTCTTTTCTTCACCTCTGACGCCACCAAGAAGAACCTCGTGAGTTTCTTTTATGAGCCTTGAGCAGAGAGGAAGTGTTTTTATTCTTTCAAGAGCGTACTCCGTAGCCTTGATATAGTTTATAACATCCGCAACATTCTGATTTGCATTCTTTTCTACCATAGGATCAAGCACATCTTCAAGAGTTGCCTGTGTGCCTTCTATCTGAGAAGAAAGAAGTGCTTCCTTACGAACATACATTGATACAAACAAGTTCATATTGGAAATATATGTTGACATTGTATCAAGAGCAGAAAGCGATTTTGTAGCAGAAGTCAAAAGCTCTATCATTTCTGCATCTATCTCGATTTCAGGAGGAAGCGGTGACGGACGGAAGGATTTGTATGTTGCTTCGCCTGAAAGATTAGATACATATTCGCCTGATCGTTTCATTGTTTTACCTCCAAACTGAAAATAACAAGTATATTATACCATCATTGTTGTCATTTGTCAAGTCAAATGATTATAACAAGATTTATTATCATCATTTAATCACTTAAATGAAAATAACGAGCGTGTTTTTATTATTGTATTTTCAGTTTGAAATTTTATGGGTCATTACGGCTTAATAGTCGCAAGTCCGTCGAGAAGTGGTCTTACATAAGCAAGGAACGCACCGATACCGTTGATAATAGCCCAAGCAATCCAGATACGCTTGAGCCAGTCAACACTCTGGTCTACCTTTTGCTGATTGTTTGAAAGCTTCATACCTACAACGCACACGGTAGTCATAAGAGCTGCAAGCACGGTGCTTATTCCTGCAATATGATTGTAGACGTCAACGATAATTCTGTCGGCAACTACCCACATATCATCAACCGCAAATGTAGGAACGGTAAGCATTCCTGCCAAAAATACGGCAAGCGGTAGTAATTGGCAAAACAGTTTTTTTAATTTGTTTTTCATATAAATCTCCTTTTTAGCATCGCGAGGCTGTAATGTAGCTCCACAAAAAATTAAGGATACCTTTTTCGTATCACATCGGCTAAATATTCGTCACTTAACCCGATACCCTCAAATATTATATCGGTAATACCATAAGTGCTCTTGTATTCCGCTGTTTGTGGAGATGTATAGTGATTACGGTATCCTTGAAAAATGAGGACAATACGACTGCTTGGAAAGGCAGCCTTTAATTTGCGCAGTAATGACGCTTGATCTAAGCTTTGCATTACATGTTCAGCTATAACTATCACATCAACAGCATCCTCGATTGATGAAACATACGTCCAAAAATCGTCTGCGCTGTTGAAGCCATCGCCAACGATACGAATATCTTTTCGCGCAAATGTCATTGCAAATTCGTTCGGACATTTTGCATTCCCAAGCCAAAGTACGACATTTATCACTTTGCCCAACCTATGATAAATACGACGGTGAGCACCTGCTCATCGACGGGTTCGGAAACTGCGGACACTACGGCATCGTAGTCGAGGGTAAGTACGTCATCGGTGGGGATGATCCATTCGTCGTTAAGGGTAAGGTCTTCGCTTTTGCCGTTGGCGATACTTTTACTGCCGTTGATGCGGAAGCCTATAAGCTTGGTGTTCACCTTTTCGTTTGCCATATCGGTATCAAATGGGATGATAGTCCAGCCGTTTTCAGCGTTTAGTGTGATATCGGTAACAGTAATGTCTCCGGTAGAATTGTTGACTATCATAGCTGATATAGCGGCATACACGGTGCCGTCCTCGGATACGGTTAAGATAAGAGCGGCAGGAAGTGTTACGGAGAAATGTGCGGTATCATATTCCGTACCGCAAAGGTCACAATTGCCGTCGCTGTCGTTATCAACGTGTGCTTCCTCTTCTTCGTAGTAGTTACCGCACTCACACTCATATGTTACGATGTGTAGATCTTTGTCGCCGGGATTGTAGTCTGTTATGTGGTCGTGCGAATCCGTTTCGGTGGAGCTGAATCCACAGTCACATTCGGCTGTTCTGCTGTGTTGGGTATCGGAAATTGACAGCCAATCTCCGTATACAACATTATGGTTTTCGTATTCGTATTCCGAATAGTCGCAGTATTCACAGCGTACTCTGCGGCGGTGTCTGTCACCGTCATAATCTTTCCATGAGCCGTAGTAAAAGGTGTGTTCTTCATACTCTGGCTCGCTGAGATACTCATCGCAGCCGGCACAGTATTCAACTATTTCATGATCGTAATCATCGTAAGAATAGTATTCGATCTCCTCATCGTGCCGTTCATATTCGTACTCGCCCATTTCACAGTCAACACAGTAAACAAATCTGCGGTGGCGTGCGAAGCTGTAATATTCCCATTCCTCATATTCGTACTCGCCGTGCTCTGTGCCGGAGTCCACCTCTTCACCGCAGTCGTCACAGTATTCATACCAATCGCATCCGTCCCATTCAGTGTAGGTATAGTCGTGATAACATTCGCTATCGCCTTCACCACATTCGCAGTCGATTTCGTATCCGCAGTCCTCGCAGATATCGTATTTGATATTGTAATGAGAGAATGAGTGCCTGTCAGCGGCACCTCCCATATTTTGGTCCTTACCGCAGTTGTCGCACCAATGACGGATTGTGTGATAGATGTCCGTCCAATACTCATATTCTACGGTATAATTGCTGTTTTCACCGCAGTTTTCACAGCTTGCTGCCGATACGGCTATGGGGAAGATGCTTATAAGAAGAATGACAGAGAGAACAATGGATATAATGCGAATTTTATGGTTCTTTTTATGTGTCATAGCTATGACCGTTCCTTTCTAATGTTTATATAAGCATAGTGCCTTTCACATCATTCATGAGAAAGACACTATGCCTCAGATTTGAAAATGATTCATTATCCGCATAACCGCAGCAAGATTACTGCGGTTATGTACCGTTTTTAATTAACCGTGTCCCATTCAACCACAAATACCACGTTTGCCACGGTTGCATGGTTAAGTCCACGTGATACGGGTGTTACAATGGCGGAGTAATCGATATCTACAGTGTTTCCGCTTCTGTCACCGATGCCGGTCATGTAACATCCGGCTATTGGGGCGGAAATGAGCACCTGCGTATCGGCCTCAGATGTGGTTTTTACTAGTTTACCGCCTCCGATGGATAAGGCAAATCCGATTTTGTTGGAGTTTACCTTTTCATAGGCCATTGTGGATTTCATACCGAACGGGGTAAGATTCCAACCCGGTGCAGCGGTTATGGTTACCTTTTTCACTCGAACCGCACCGTAGGAGTTGTTGATTATCCTGCAGTCGGTTGCGGTGACGATACTCCCATTATCTGACATAGCAAGAGGCAATGTAGTAGGCACTACTACGCTTAACTTCGTAGGTATGATCTTGCCATCGTCGTCTATACCGCCGTTGGTTGTAGTAAGACTCACAGGGACGGTAGCAGTACCACCGTTTGACGTGATCTCGTTAGCAGATACAGGAATAGGTACTGCGAAGATAAGTGCAAGAGACAGCATGAAAGCGGCAGATTTTATGAGTGTGCTTTTGCGTATCGTTTTCATTTGAACCTCCTTTTAAGAATTTTTAAATGCGGTAAATTTTGCATAATTTTGGGGATGACAGATAGTTAATCTACTGTATCCCACTCGATGATGAACACTACGTTTGCAATGTTCGCGTTGGTAACTTCATTAGAAAGAGATGTTACGATTGCGCTATACTCGATTGTAGCGTAATTCGTATTGGGATTACCCACGCCGCTCATGTAGCAGCCGTCAATGGGAGCGGAGATAAGAATTTGGGAATCAGCGTTACTGTCGTCGGTTTCAACTTGCATACCACCGCCGATGGATATTGCAAAACCGAGCTTATTGGCATCAACCTTTTCGTTTGCAAGGGCGGATTTGTCACCGAAAGCGGTCAACGACCAGCCGTCACCTGCGGTAATGGAAACCGATTTAACGCGTACTGCACCGAAGGAGTTGTTGATAATCTGACAGCTATCAGCACCGGTAACGTCACCGCTCTGGCTCATTGCCATGGGGAGTGCGGTAGGGACGGTTACGGACATAGCAGTTGCGGCAGGCTCGCCGTCTTCGGAACCGTCAACGGTGGAGGAAAGGTAAACTGGGGTAGTAGCGGAGCCGCCGTCGGTATTGACTTCATTTGCGGATGCGGCAACGGAAAGGGTAAGAAGCATAGTAAGGGAAAGAATAGCAGATACGAACTTTTTCATAGTAGTTTCTCCTTTGAAATTTAAATATTTTTGGTTTTGTATTTGGTTTATGGGTTAATTTTGAACCGTAACGTGTATGATTGCACCTGCACAGCCGAGGTATGCGCCTGTGTTTGGGTCAACATTGTAGAACATGGCTGTACATTCATAGGTTCCTGCATCGAGATTCACCGAAAGAGGTGCTCTCTCGATCTTACTGCCTGCTGGTATTGCGCCCGATTTATATATCATTTCGCCGTTATCGTTTCGGGTTATCTCCACAACCTGGGGATAGCGGTTTACGGTTTCGTTGACTATCATCAGATTGCCGGAAGCCGTACCGTCTATAAAGGTGGGGGAGGTGTTCATTGAGATGTTGATCATGCCGTCCGCAACCTTTTCGTTGAGGTTTTCTATGACCTTATCTGCGTCCACGGTCTCCCATCCGCCCTCAACGGCTCCGGTGTCGTAGACAATGCCGGGAGTGGGCGAAGTTTCGGGAATGTCGATATCGGTAATAGATGTATCTGTAACATCAATATTGTCGGTATCAACGGTAACGGTGCTGCCAAATTCACAGCCACGGGTAAGTACGACGATAATGGCGATAATGAGTAATATGCCGATCACTATGGCATAGGTGCGATAAGTTTTCTTGTTATCCTTTTCGGGAAAATAAGTTTGTTTCATGTTTTTCTCCTTTTGCCGGTAATCGGCAATATTTTCTTATAAGATGATGTATCACTAAGGCGGGACCACCAAGCGATGGATAAGATGCTTGTTCATAACTCCTCCTAAAATAAAAACGGTAATCCGTTTTATTCGGATTACCGTTAAGTTGACTATTTGATAAGTGCAGCGTGATCTATTAACTTTATGTATTCGTCGGGGATGCTGCCGTTTTCATCTATAATTCTATCAAGTATCCGAAAAGCATTAACAAGTGCTTTTTCAGTATCCTTACGGTCACGTTTACGAAACGCATGGAGCAGAATAATATTACCGTCTTTCTCATAAAAGATGATGCGTAGCATCGTTTCTGCAGCTTTTACACGTACTTCGTACATTTGACGGTACTTGACTATAGAGAAGTGCTTGACATATGGCTCTGTAAACGGGTTACGTTCATCGCATATATATACAAGCTGAATTTCAAGCTTCTTTCGGAGCTTTTCATCAATGCCCCTCAAAAACTCCTCCACGGGATACTTGTTACCGTCCTTATACGTATATATTTTTCTCATTAAGTCCTCCTGTTTTAACTGTATAGTTGATTAAACATATTACTTCACTCATAATTTTTTCCTCCGTATACAAGCTATTGTTTGTTTGAACATATTTTATCGAATGTATCAGCGGCGCGCCTGTCCGTGCTTTCAAGGGCGTGAACGTAGATATTGGTTGTCTCAATATCCGCGTGTCCGAGTCTGACCGAAACTGTTTTTATGTCGCATCCGCTTGCGAGAAGCATAGTTGCCGAAGTATGGCGAAGTCCGTGCAGTTTCAGATGACGGATACCGTGCCGTTTGAGGAAATTTGAGAATTGTTTCGTAGGCGTGTGCGGATTCATCACATAGCCGTCTTCCTCGGTAAAGATATATCCGAGATTCTTCCACGCGCTTCCGAGAAATGATGCGTGTCTATCCTGGTGGATACGGTATTCTTTGAGAGTTTCGCATAATCGTTCAGGAATTGCGATGATACGCTTGGAATAGTCGCTCTTAGTATCTTTTTCATTGGCTTTGGTGGATTTAAGCTTATATATGCTTCGTCTTACAGAAAGACATCGTTCATCGAAGTCTATATCATTCCACTTGAGTCCGACTATTTCAGCACGCCGCAGACCTGTGAATAAAGCAACCTCAATAAGTGCGCGTATATGAAGCGGTTCGGTTTTAGCGGCAGACAGCATTTCATTTACTTCATCAATCGTATATACATTTATTTCTTTGGTTACTATTTTGGGAAATATCAATCGCTTTGCAGAACCGATATCTTCCTCGATATACTCCATATTGTATGCTAATGTAAGAATAGAGCGGAGAACAGTAGTATAACGTTTAACGGTTGCAGCGGAAAGAGTGCCATCCTCGCCATCTCCGCGTGGACGGTCGTTGGTAAGATAATGAATAAACTGCTGGACGTGGTATGTTCGGATGTCCTTAAGCCATAAGGTTCCGAACATTGGAACAAGTGTATCGGTTATAATACGCTCATAAAACTGAAAGGTATTTGGGGATAGAGAATTCTTTTTGACATCCAAGTATGTTTTGCAGAATTCGGCGAAGCGAATCTTGTCCGGCTTGCCGTCAACTCCGTAAAGAGAAATTTCTTCCTCGAATGCCTTGACAAATGCATCGATCTCTCGATTGAGCTTTTGATAGGTCAGATTTGGCTTCGAGGGCTTGAATATCCTCGACTTGCTGATGGGCTTTCCTGCGGCATCTGTGCCGCAGGAAATGCGGATTAGATATGTTCCGTTTGACTTTTGTGTGATGCTTGCCATAAAATTTTGCTCCTTTTCTCTACCTAAACGGTAATTTCTGTACCAAAAAAACAGCGTAAAGTGGCTGTTTTCGGGTATCTGTGATGAATGGCGTCTACCATCTTTTGAAAAGTGCATTTTGAAACTATGTACCAAACTATGTACCAAGCCATAAATTTGACCGAAATTTGTCTGGTTTTGAGAACCCGTATAAACAAAAAATCCGCACCCGAGAGTGCGGAAAAATCCTTATAACATAAAGCAAAAAGGGAGATTTACCATCTCCCTTTTTGTTGGTCTGAGTGACAAGACTTGAACTTGCGGCCTCTACCACCCCAAGGTAGCGCGCTACCAACTGCGCCACACCCAGATATCCAACGGATAATATTATATCACAACAGATTCTGTTTGTCAAGGGGTTTTTAAGATAATTTTAGATTTTTTCATTGAAAAAAGGCAATTTTTCAAGCGGATGTTGCGCGCGATTTCCGTAATATGACTGTTTGAGCATTTGTAGTGACACTTGATCGCATTATTTTTACGAAACACCCTAAATTAAAACAGCGCCGCTGCTAAACCTTGCTTTTTAGGTCCTCGCCTAGTCTTGTGAGAATCTTTTTTTCAAGCCGGGAGATGTATGATTGGGATATTCCCATCATGTCCGCTACTTCCTTTTGAGTGAATTCTCGTGTACCGTTTA
This sequence comes from Candidatus Flemingiibacterium sp., assembly GCA_045636145.1. Lineage (GTDB taxonomy): Bacteria > Bacillota > Clostridia > Oscillospirales > CAG-272 > Flemingiibacterium. Next base: position 21,437 of record JAZTWV010000004.1, on the reverse strand, counting down.
GACCGTAGCGAAGCGTTATTATGGTCTGCTCGCGCTCGTCAAGCTTGTTCAGTGCATCACGTATGGTTCTTTTTTCTTCTATCATCTCGATCCCGTGGGAAACATCATCCTCCTCGCTTCCCAAAACATCCGATAAAAGCAATTCATTGCCGTCCCAATCTACACTAAGCGGCTCATCAATTGATATATCGTGCTTTCCGGACCATTTTCGGATGTACATCAGAATTTCATTCTCTATACAACGCGATGCGTATGTTGCTAACTTAATATTTTTGTCAGCACGGAACGTATTTATCGCTTTAATAAGTCCGATTGTGCCGATCGATATCAGATCTTCAAGCCCAAGTCCCGTATTTTCAAATTTTTTTGCTATGTATACGACGAGTCTTAAATTGTGCTCAATGAGCTTTGTGCGAGCATCTGCCGCGATATCGTTGGAATCGGATTCAAGGTTTATGAGTGCAGATGTCTCTTCAGATGCCGACAGCGGCGGTGGCAGGGAAGCGGCACCGTTTATGTAGTATATGCCGCGAATACCATCAAATCTTTTTTTTCGTATAGAGGCAAACAGTTCCAAAATTCTTGATATTATTTTGTGTATAAAGCCTTTTTTGCTGAGTATTGCTTTCATACATATACCGATCCTTTCATTCTAAATGTAAATAAGCGTCTTTGGAATTATGCCGTCACAGCCTCCGTAGTCTGTATTTTGTGCCGATATTGCTATTAGGGCATCAACAGTTCTCCCGTCAATGCATATGTAGTCGGGCACGAAGCCGATCAGCATTCCGCCGCCTGTAACGCTGTCTGCCGGAATCATTCTGATACGCTTTGTTACAGGCTCAGGCAACGTAACAATATTGCCTATGTTATATACAGCACCGATCAGTTCGGGCGGTATATTATTTTCTAAGGATTTTGCAGATACTACAAGTACAGGCTTGTTGCCAAAGGGATCACGGAGAAGATTACCTGTGTCGCATAGCAGCGTAAGTGAAAATTTGTTTCCGAATATACTTATGTCTGCCAAAATGTGTTGTCTGTCGGCTGACTGTTTTTTGAATTTTCCGTACATCAGACTTACTCCTGCGCTCATCAGGGATATTATTATAAAAGTAAGCGGCGATGATGTGGGATTGGCAGATGCATTCACCGCACCTACCCCGTCGGAGACTCTGCCTACGATGCTGTACAGCGCAGTCATAACTCCGCCAAGACCGATATTTACGGCACCGTATGTCAGAGCCGTGCGCACAATCTTACCTCCGAAAGCACACGCTGACATTATAAGCGCACATAATATGCTTCCTGTTATCAAAATAACCGTAAATATTTGGTGTGGAATGCAGTATTCCGCTATTATTACCGCAAGTGCAAACAGGGAGCCGATTGTGGCTCCGGCGGCAAGCCTTAATGGGCGGATTAGCATATTCATTAGTCTTGCCGATATGTAAAGTGCGAGAAAATCCATGGAAAAATTGACCGCAAGCAGGGAATCAGCGTATATTGTGTGAGCCATTAAAGCACCTCCCTCAAAAAATGCGGTGTAACCATTATACACCGCAGGGGATGATTATTTTGTCGCATTTTTTGATAAAAATAAAAATTCATTTCTGATGAATATGAAGAATATATAAAGGCAAAACTAAGCGTGTACAAAATTTATTGTATGAATGAAAGGAATCAAAACCATGATTGATAAGATAGCGCTTATTTTGGCGATTATCGGAGGACTTAATTGGGGCAGTATAGGCATTTTTAAATTTGACCTTGTAGCATGGATATGCGGCGGACAAGGCTCACTTGTAGCTCGCATAATATATACACTCGTAGGTCTTGCCGCCATATGGTGCATTTCGCTTCTTTTCAGAGAGACAGACGCAGCCATCGAAGACGATACAGCAATGAGACGTTAGTTTTGAAGCTTGCCGCGGCTTTTTTCACAGTACTGCCGATTTGCAAAATCTGTGAAGAAAGCTGCGGCGAGCTTCATATAATGTTATCAGGCGGCAAATATTATGAAATGTGGCGCAAATTATACATATTTATCTAAAATTCACTATTTTTTATATTAGCTATTGACAAACGAAAAAAAGCGTGGTATAATAATTAAAGAGAATTTTTAATTTTATAAAAGTTCATGACAATGAAATACATAGGACGTTTGAACTGCAAGAAAAGTCGTGTGCCGTATGTGGCGGCGTGCAGCATTTTATGATGGAAAGGTAGACATGGCGTATGAAAACCAAAGTACCGCATAATGTTTTGACCATCGCGGAGATGACTAAGCGAAAGAACAGAATCTGTGCAGAGAGTATTGATATCGACAATATAATTCTCACCGATGAGGTGATACGAAAACTGCGGCTGAGTAAAAGTATGTTCAATAAGACTACATATGTGCAGATAATGTGCGGCGGAGTCCGCTATAACGTAGAGGGCGTTGACCGTATGAAGAACGGAAAATACCGCATCACACTTATCTCGCCAAGCTTTTATGCAACGCTTTTCGGCTACAAGGATGAGCCTGTAAAACTCGCCAAGCTTGCGGCAATATCTTAAATAATAACGCGGTGAATGAGTCCGCAAAAAGCGCATCTGCCAGACGGCAGATGCGCTTTTTTACGTTTAAGGTATCAGATTTGCTAAGTGGAGTTTATCTACAATGTGTGCAACAGTAGCCTCCGGATCGCCGGGGCAGTTTACTACGATGTCAGCGTATTTTTTGTAAAGCGGCTCGCGTTCATAAAAGACGTCTTCCAAGGTTTTTCCCGGTGCTATGGCGATTCCTCGGGTTGCTATGTTGCTTATACGTCTGAAAATTTCTTCGTACGGCAGCTTAAGCCATACACAGACACCGTTTCTTTTAAGGTGCTTCATTCCGCTCTCGCAGTATACGGCACTTCCGCCTGTGGCAATAACGGAGCGTGTGGTGTCTACCGAGAGAAGTGCTGTATCCTCTGCCTTCTTGAAATAATCAAGACCGTCTATGCTTATTATGTCCTGAAGAAGCTTCGATTCCTGCTTTTGAAGAATAAGGTCGGTATCAATAAATTCGTATCCGACGGTTTTGGCAAGAAGCACGCCAACAGTGCTTTTTCCGCAGCCTGCCATGCCTATTAGTATAATGTTTTTGTTCATTTTACGCTTTCTCCGTGTTATTCGCACTCAAGTGTCACCACTACAAGCTCCGGGGGATTCCCAAAGCGAAACGGAAATGAGCTTCTTCCGAGTCCGCGGCTTATTACCATTACGGTATCATCGTATTCGTGGACACCCTCGGTATATTTGGGGAACACTCCCTGGCCGGGGGCATAGAGACCGCCGATCAAGGGGAATCGGAACTGTCCGCCGTGAGCGTGTCCGCTGAACACAAGATCTACGCTGTGCTCTGCATATTTGTCTATATACTCCGGACGGTGGGCGAGAAGCACGGTATAACCGCTGACACCCTTAAGTGCCGCTGTCAGCTCGTTTGTTATAATTTCATCCCCGGTGATTTCTTCGGCAATAAGAGCCTCTTTCATAATGTGCGGATCGTCAATGCCAAGAATAGTGATTGCATTTTCACCGCGATATATCTGCATACTGCTGTTTCGCAGTACAAAAACGCCTGCATCCGATAATAACGGTTCAAGTGTATCAAAATCATCATTTGCAAACTCATGATTTCCTGTTACAAAATACGTAGGGGCAATTTTTGCGGTTTCGGATGCAAAAGAAGCTCCGATCTCTCTATCTCCGCGCCTTGCATCAAAAAGATCGCCGGTAATTACGATTATGTCCGGTTTTTCATCTTTGATGAGCGACAGAAGTCGGTTATTGTCCTCGCCAAATTCTGCACAGTGAAGATCGGATACCTGCACGATGCAAAATCCGTCGAATTCTGTGGGAAGCTTTTTTGATGAAACTTGATATTTGCTCACAGTGATTGTTTGGTTTTCCCACATTATGTAAATAATAAGAACTACAAGTACTAAAGCGATAATTACTGTCAACCTTTTATATATTGGTTTCATTGAGTGCCTCCGTGCAGATTTAGTGGTGCATTGGAAGTAAAGGAGTTTTTGCCATGACCAAAAAACATAAGAGTAATACGAGTATTGTGGGTGAAATCAGTGTGGTGCTGTTAGGTGCTGTACTGTTTTCCATGTCAATGAATATGTTTTTGCTTCCTGCCGGCATAGTCCTTGGAGGAATGACAGGCATTTCCACTGTGCTGAATATGTTTTTCGGCACACCCGTGGGACTTACCATTATTATTCTTAATATTCCTCTTATAATCGCAAACACGTACTTTTTCGGGAAGCATTTTCTTGGCCGCACGATTATTGGGCTTGCGGCAACGTCCCTGTCAGTGGATTTGTTTATGTTTTTTCCTGTCCCGGAGGTTGACCCTCTTATTTGCGCTATTCTCGGCGGTGCCTGTATGGGAGCCGGTACGGGCGCACTTATTTCGCGCGGATATACAACGGGCGGCACGGATCTTGTCGCATGCCTTGTAAAACTAAAATGGCGCGGCATTTCCACGGGAAGTATTATAATGCTCTGCGATCTTGTGATAATTCTTGGCGCGGCATTTTTTACAAGAAGCCTTGACGGACTGTTCTATTCAATTATATGCACATGGTCTGCCGGAAAAGTTCTTGATATGATGATTTCAGGCTCACAGCGTGCCGGACAGGCGTTTGTAGTCACAGACAAAGCCGAGGAGCTGACAAAGCTGATATTCGAGAAGCTTGACCGCGGTGTGACTGTGCTTGAAGCTGTTGGAGGATACACGGGTAAGCCTAAGCGTGTGCTCATGTGCGTTGTGGCAAGGCGACAGATATTTTTACTGAAGCAGCTTGCCGCGGAGTGCGACGGGAACTCGTTTGTAATAATTGCTGATGCATCCGAGGTGAGCGGCAGAGGATTTGCAAACCGAGCGGCAGGAAACATGATTCCAAGACGCAAGGGAAGAGTGCGGTGAGAAAACAAAAAGCACTGTTCTCACAGTGCTTTTTTGGAGCTGCTAATCAGAATCGAACTGATGACCTCATCCTTACCAAGGATGCGCTCTACCATCTGAGCCATAGCAGCGTGATGGCGACCGAGATGGGGTTCGAACCCACGACCTCTAGCGTGACAGGCTAGCGTTCTAACCAGCTGAACTACCCGGCCATTTCTTCATCACAAACAATATTATAGCACATTCAGAGGGGTTTGTCAATAGGTTTTTGAAAATATTTTTATGCGTGTGTCAATATATTTTACGGGTGAGGGGGCATCTGTTAAATGCCCCCTGTCTGTGCGGTTATTTTGTAAAATATCTGTCTGTGGTATTTTTGAAAAACGTTACGAAGTCATTAGCGTTGAGAGGCTTCGCATTCGGATTTTCGGCATCGGCGGATTTTGCGGCTTCACCGCATTTTTTGGTAGCCTGAGAGCTTCCGCAAACGGGGCAGTATACAGCGTCAATCTCGATATCGTTTCCGCAGGAAGTGCAGGTTGCCTTACCGTTGGCTTCGGCGATAGTAAGCTTAAGCTCCTCAATGACTAACTTCTGCTCATCAATTTCCATGATCTGTGCTTTTACCTGTGTACGCACGTCCGTGCCCTTGACCTGCTCATAAAAAAGCTTGCCGAGAGTTGTGAACATTGTGTCAAGCTTTTTTTGCTCTGATCTGAGCGCGAGATTAAGCTTTGCGGATTCAGCAGCCTCGCCGCCCTTTTTTACAGCGATGCGTGCAAGACTGTCAAGCTTTGAAGCCGCGCTGCTAACTATAGTTCTGATATCCATAATCGTTTCCTCCATAAGTTTTATATATTGAAGCTTAATAATTATTTTACGCTTTTTATGTGAACTTGTTAAAAAGACTTTGAAACAATTTATGAAGTGAGATTGAAATTATTGTTAAAGCTGAGATTTTGCGTTAGTCTTTTCCATGAATTTTTCAGATGCTACGATGAAACGCTCGTGTGTGCCTTTTCCTATAGTCCCTGCCTTGTCGAAAATTTCCACGTTGAACACAAGTCTGCGGCGGTCAATCTCAACAAGCTCGCACTCACAGCGCACCTCCATGCCTACAGGCGTCGCCGAAACGTGCTCAACAGAGAGCTTTGTTCCAACCGTGGTGCAACCCTCGTCAAGCTCCTGTGCTACAGCTTCTGCGCAGGCAGCCTCAAGGAGAAGTATCATCGCCGGTGTAGCGTAGACGGGAAGCAAGCCGCTTCCAAGGGATGCGGCGGTGTTATTGTCACAAACGGTCTCACACTTTGTATGTTTTATACCTGTTTCAAGCATTATATTTACCTCCGACCAAGTATTGTCTTCACGCTAAATTATACCACAAGAAGCGCATTGTGTCAATAGTGTTCGGGGAATACTGTGATTCCGGGGAGATATCGTAACAGTATAAACTATGTACCAATTTGATAAAGTGTTTCTGCCGGAAATGTACGAAATGATCCACCGTAGGGCGGGGGCTTGCTCCCGCCGTATCGTGAAGTTTTCACCATTCGGAGCGGCGGGACACAAGGCCCCGCCCTACAGTGACGGCAGTCGTATTGCGCAGGAGCACAAACGGTAATTTGGAGTAAAAAATTAAAATTAACAAAATGGCCCTTGTTATTTATGTGTATGTATAGTATAATAACTGTGTATGGTTTTGAAGAATTTGCTTTCAATCCAAAATGGTACAAAACGTCATAACCGTCAGAAAGGAGTGGCATAATTATGGCAAATAGAAAAAAACGCGCTCCTCACAGCGGAATTGATGAGAGCTATTGGGATGGACTTGACAATGCCGCCAAGCTTTTTCCGGCAATCACAAATACACGCTCCCCAAATGTTTTCAGATTCAGTGCTGTGCTTTCCGACGAGGTTGTGCCTGAAATATTACAGGGAGCAGTGGAAAAAGCTCTTTCCATAATGCCGTCATTTTCGGTGAAGCTTCACCGGGGACTGTTTTGGTACTATTTTGACGTAAATAACGAGCGTCCGAAAATTCGCCCTGAGCACGCATATCCCTGCAAGCCCATATATCGTGCAAAAGAGCGCGGATTCCTTTTTAGGGTGACGTATTATCATAAGCGCATCAATTTTGAGTTGTATCATGCCCTTTCGGATGGGGTGGGAGCTCTCAGCTTTATGCGGCTTATCGTATATTGCTACTATAATCTCCTTGACGGTGCGGAAGTGCCGGAGGAGCTTATACGAAACGAGTCCGATGAGCTGACACGGGATTTTGACGAGGACAGCTTTATTATAAATGCACCTTCTAAAGATTCCGATGAAAAGCCCGCCGAGCGTGAGGAAGATGCATTCCGCATAAATGGATACAGATACGACGGTACCCGTCTTGGGGTGCTTACGGCGATTATACCGGCTGACAAAATGCTTGAGCTTGCAAAATCACATTCTGCAACTCTTTCCGAGTATGTGTGTGCACTTCTTATTTACTCTATATACAATACGTCATACAGACGCTCACCTAAAAACCGTCCAATTGTCATAAGCATACCCGTGAATCTTCGCGGAATGTTTGAGTCAAGTACACTGCGAAATTTCTTCGGTCACATGAACATCGGCGTAAAGCCGGGGAGAAATGCTTCTTTTGATGAGATTTTGTCCTCAGTAAAAGGGCAGTTCGCAAGAAAGCTTGACAGGGGTAACTTTGAGAGACAGATAACCTCTCATGTAAATATTGAACGTATTCCCGGTATACGGTATGTGCCGCTGTTTATTAAAGATATAGTTATGCGGATTATATACAAAAACAGTGCTAAACGGTATACTTTGACATTTTCTAATCTTGGGCGAATAAAGCTTCCTGATGTGATTTCGGATCGGGTGGAGCGCTTCGAGGTGATTATCGGAGGCTCTCAGACCCATCCTAAGAAAACAGCGCTTTGCTCTTATAAAAATAATCTTGCGCTCGCGTTTTCCTCAACTGTTGATGACAATTCCTTTGAGCAGTTTTTGCTGAGCTACCTTGTGAAAGAGGGAATTGACGTTACGGTATCTTCAAATGAAACGAGTGAACCCATAAGAGAAAAGCCTGCAAGGCATAAAAAAGAGAAAAAAGCCAAAGATAAGCCGAAATCCGGAAAAAAAGAGCAGAAAACAGTAAAAAAACAGCAAAAAAAGAGTGAGGGGGAGGCCGGTTTATGAGAATATGCCGACACTGCGGTGTAAGACTTTCAAACGACATACCGCGCTGTCCGCTTTGTGACATGGAAACCGAGATAACAGACGGTGACTTTGCTCTTGACTATCCATATATTAAGAGCGGCTTCACAAGAGGACTTCTTCTTCGCCTCATAACCTTTATTGCGGTGTTTTTTGTTGGCGTAAGCCTGCTTGTGGACCATCTTGTTCCAACGGGCAGTCCCTGGGCGTACATAACGGTTATCGGTATAGCTTATCTTTGGATCAGCGCGATGAATGTCCTTAAATATACCCCAAATCCTGCATCAATAACGCTCTGCCAGCTTCTTTCCATAAGCAGTGTGGTGTTTTTGATAGATTATCTTACGGGTTACTACAGGTGGTCGGTAAACTACGTTATACCGTTCCTTGTTATGGCGGCGGCTGTTGCCACAACGCTTATGATACTCATAAAGCCTATGAAATACCGCGCGTATATAATATATATACTTGTAATAGCTGTGCTGGGAGTGCTTTCGGTGCTTTTATGGATATTCGGATATTCAGACATAGAGTGGCCCGTAGTGATCTCGGCTTGGGTGTCTGCGGTATGCTTTCTTGTTATGCTCGTTTTTCTTCACAGAAGGACTAAAAATGAGCTTCGCAAACGTTTTCATGTATAAAATTATTTTTTAATAAGGAGACTATAAAAATGGTACAGATCAAAATGGCTGACGGAGGAATCATCAAGGTGAAGCTTGATCCCACCACAGCTCCTATCACAGTGGCAAATTTTGAGAAGCTTGTAAAAGACGGTTTTTACAACGGACTTATTTTCCACCGTGTCATTGCAGGATTCATGATTCAGGGCGGCGACCCCACCGGTACAGGTATGGGCGGTTCTCCCGACAATATCAAGGGTGAATTTGCGGCAAACGGCGTAAAGAACGATCTTTCACATAAGCGCGGAGTTATTTCCATGGCTCGTACACAGGTGCCGGACAGCGCATCCTCGCAGTTCTTTATCTGCCACGCAGATGCCACATTCCTTGACGGTCAGTACGCGGCATTCGGTTTCGTTACCGAGGGTATGGACGTGGTTGACCGCATTGCGGGCGTTGACACCGATTTCAGAGACAAGCCTGTACATGATGTTGTAATGGAAGAGGTTACTCTTATTCCCGACGAGGAATAAGATATAAAAAACGACTTTTCATGAATGAAAAGCCGTTTTTTATTATGCCTTTTTAAGCTCCGTGTCAAGCCAGATAAGTCCGTACTCAAAGGCTTCGTAAAGTCCGTTTTTCATACCGAACTTAACTACCTTTTTGTCCTCGGTGCTTTGTATCTGTATCAAAACCTGATCCGGTACGTCCTGATCTCCCATTTTTTTGGTTGACATGATTCCGAGAAAGAGCACATACTTATCATCCATGCTTCCGTAGTATATCTGCTGACCCTCTCTTACAAGCGGCTTTCCGCGGTACATTATATATTTATCTTTGCCAATTATATTTTCCATCGTAAATTCCTCCGTGTCAAATTATATAAGTAATAATATTTTAGCACAAATAAAAGATAAATTCTATACATAAATTGTAAATAATATTGGTATAACACGAAATATGCATATTCTTTTTTCATATTCGGCAGTTTGTCAATTGACAACGGAGCGATTTGATATTATAATAATATGTGGTTATATTTGAATTTCGAGCTTCAACCTAATAATTATTGTACTTATGGGGGAAACTATGCAGAATTATAAAAATAAGCTTAGCTCCGCAGTGCTGACCTTGCTTATTGCGGCATCGCTTGCAATGTGCGCTTCCTGCACGACCGATATGCCGCCTGTTGATAATGACACATCTGATACAACTGCGGCTGATGAAAATGTATTCAACATAGAAACGGTTGTTCCGCCTGCCGTAACCGATGAAACTACAGCGGAGGTTACAACCGAAGCTGTTACCACCGCTCCTGCACCATACGAGCCGGAAATTATAAATCCCCTTACGGGACTTGAGGCGGCAGAGGACTTTGAGGGTCGCCGTCCTGCGGCTATTATGATAAACAATATCAAGGTTGCAACGCCGCAGGAGGGAATATCCTATGCCGATGTAATGTATGAGTGCATAGTTGAGGGCGGATATACCCGTCTTATGATGGTTGTTTCCGATTACGAGAAGCTTCCTGTCATCGGCTCGGTGCGCTCATCCCGTGAATATTATCTTGACTTTGCCGCAAACCACAATGCCATATACATTCACGCCGGCGGAAGCAATCAGGCGTATGTTGAGATACGCGACCGCAAGGTAAACAATCTTGACGGCGTTAATATGTATATTCCTAATATGTTCTACCGCGACACATGGCGGCAGACAAACATGGGATATGAGCACAGTCTTATGACCACAGGCGAGAAGATTGCAGACGGCATTAAGTATAAAAAATACAATACCGACCTTGCGGAAAATTTCGATTCACCCCTTGATTTTGTGCCTTACGATACCATTCGTGTTCCCGAGGGCGGAGATGCGAACTACCTGCGCGTTACATATCATGTGGCTCACAAGCCCTATTTTGAGTACGACAAGGACGAGGGCGTGTACTACCGCTGGCAGTTTAACGGCGAGCGGCACATGGACAATACTGCCGGAAAGCAGATATCCTTTACTAACGTTATAGTTCTGTACTGCAAGACCACCGCTACCAACGACAGCTATAAGCATATGGACGTTGTTACCGAGGGAAGCGGAGAGGGATATTATCTCAGCATGGGCGGATATGAGAAGATAAAGTGGGAGAAGGCAACGCCCGATACTCCCATTAAGCTGTTCACAGAATCCGGCGAGGAACTGCTTGTGAACCGCGGAAAAACATTCTTCCAGATATGCACCACCGATATGGCGGCGTCTACCGAGATAAAATAACAAAATAAAAATAAGCTTGTCGGGTGTACCCGACAAGCTTAAATTCAGTGCGGCAGTTTTTCGGATGAGTGAGTACGCTCCCTTACTATAAGGCGTTTTAATGCCTTTCCGCTGAACGGTATCAGCGGATAGAGGTAATTTCTTCTTCCGTTAACGGTCTTGTTGCAGGCAACAAGGACGATTATAAGAACGATACCGCCGATATATCCACCAAGTCCAAAAATGGCAGTCAGAGCAAGCAGCAGCATCCGCATGAATTTGAAGGTGTACCCAAGCTCGTAGCTGGACTGCGAAAATCCTGCTATGGCGACAAATGCCATATATACGATAACTTCGGGCACGAACCATCCTATCTGCACCGCAAAATCACCGAGTATAAGACCGCCCACAACGCCGAAGGTGTTGTTAAGGGAGCTTGGCGTGTTCATGGACGCAAGCTTTAAGCCGTCAAGTGCAAATTCGATGACAAACAACTGTAGAATGATTGGCATATTGCATTCCGTGTCAACGAGGATGAAGTTAAGTGCATCGGGTATCCAATCAGGATTTGTTATAAGCAGATACCATGTTGGTGTTAGTAAAAGTGTCAGCAAAAATACCACGTATCTGAGAAGTCGTAAATATGAGCCTGTCAGCGGCGGAAAATAGTAATCGTCTGTTTCCTGCATAAAATCAAAAATGCAGGTGGGCAGGACCATAGCTTCGGGGGACGTGTCGCACAGAATCACGATCATTCCCTCAAGCAGATGAGCGGCGGCATTGTCCGGACGCTCCGTAAAACGGAATTTTGGGAAAGGGTCATACCAACCTCGCGGCAAAAGACATTCCGCAAGACTTTGCTGACCCATGGTCAGCGCATCTACCTTTATGGAGTTAAGCTTCTTTATGAGCATATCCACGTATTTTTGGTCCGCTTTTCCGTCGATGTAGGCAAGCACCACGTCGTTTTTTGCGCTTTCACCTATGACGAAGCTTTTGAAAGTAAGTCCCGTGTCGCGTATGCGGCGGCGGATGAGGGTGGTGTTTTGCTTTATAGTCTCCGTGAAGCTGTCATGTGCACCGCGAAGCACGCGGTCGTTTTCCGATTGCCCTACGCTACGCATGGGGTACATCCGGGTATCTATGGTTATGCCAACTGAATTTATGCTGTCAATTATAATACCCATAGTGCCGCTCATTACGGCGTAGATGAATTTATCAACGTCATAGTGAATAGTGGCTTCTGTATGGGGAAGATGCTTTGCCGCAAAGTCTTCGGCATCTTCTACGGTGTCAATATCAGAAAGCTCGGCGAAGTATATAAAAAGTCTGTCCATGACTGTGGCGTTGGCAAAGCCGTCGATAAAATAAAATCTGGCGTTATGCCCTGCGAAGATTCGTTCACGCCCCACAAAATCATAGTTTTTGCCAACTCCGAACACGTTGTCAAGATATGCGACATTTTCTTTATAGGTAGGCTTGAAGTCTGCCATTGTTGACTCCTTTTTTGTTATAGTTCCTACCTTGATTTTTCCCATTTGTTAAAATAACTTACATACCAAAATACTCCAATATGCCGTTGTAGATGCCAAGGGCAAAAAGCTCCGGCTGCTCAGTCATAAGTGCCGCATCGCCGGGATTTGTTATGTATCCCATTTCAATGAGTGCGGACGGCATCCTTGTTCGGCGAAGCACATACAGTGACGGACGCACAAATGTGCCGCGGTTGGGGAGTCCCGTTATGATGGCAAGCTCATCTGCTACGTCCTCGGCAAGTCGAAAGCCGTTTGTGCCCTCACGGTACGCAAAGGATTCCACTCCTGTGGCAGACGGTGACGTATAGGCGTTTGTGTGCAGGCTTAAGAAAATATCTGCCCCCCACTCGTTAGCCTCACGGACTCGCTGTGCGAGACTCGATGCATTGGATGTTCCTATTTGCTCGGTGGGAGAATTTCTTGAGAGACGTGCTTCAAAATCCGGATTGTTATTAAGAAGATCCGCAAGGACAACACCGATCCGGTAGGTGATATCCTGCTCCCGAAAGCCGTTTCCCTCTGCTCCTGCGTTTGGATTTACGGGATTGTGACCTTGATCTATAAATACCTTTGGCATAGTATACCTCCAAAACAAATAATCATTACATTATATTCGGAATGGATGACGATATATGAAAGAAATTAAACGAATTCTCAGCTTTACACGCCGCGCTGTTGACGACTACCAAATGATAGAGGACGGCGACCGTATAGGAGTTGGCGTATCGGCAGGGAAGGACTCGCTGACGCTTCTTTACGCTTTGGCGGAGCTAAGACGGTTTTATCCGAAAAAATTTGAGCTTGTTGCAATAACTGTGGATATGGGCTTTGAGGGAATGGATTTTTCCCCCATTGAAGCCTTGTGCCACGAGCTTGATATACCTTATGTGGTTTCAAAGACCCAGATTGCAAGGATAATTTTTGACGTGAGAAAAGAAAAGAATCCATGCTCGCTGTGCGCAAAAATGCGACGCGGTGCTCTTCACGATGAATGCAAGCGGCAGGGATGCAATAAGCTTGCGCTTGGGCATCATTTTGACGATGTTGTGGACACGTTTATGCTTAATCTTTTCTACGAGGGACGGCTTGGCTCTTTTTCGCCGGTCACATATCTGTCCCGAAAGGATCTTACCATGATTCGTCCGCTTATTTATGCCCAGGAGAAGGACGTGCGATATTTTGTAAACCGTCATCCGCTTCCTGTTATCGAATCCCCCTGTCCTGCGGACAAAAACACGGAGAGGGAGTCCATGAAGCAACTTCTTGCCAATCTTGAGCGAAATAACAAGGGACTTCGCCACCGTATCTTCGGTGCGCTTCAAAAATCGGGCATTGACGGCTACAAAGAAACAAAACTGACCGTTTTTCCAGATGATTAAAGCGCGTTTTATGGGCGTTTTTGCATTTTTTTCAGAATTTGTGCCGTTCCTCTTTATTTTTTGAAAATAATGTGGTACAATATAATGGTACAGATACAATAATTCCGTTTGGGAGATAAAATATGTGCGGATTTGTAGGCTTCTCAGGGAAGCTTGAACATAAAAAAGAAATACTTAACAAAATGATGGGGCGAATCGTACATCGCGGCCCCGATTCCGAAGGCGAGTTCATAGATGATGATGTAGCACTGGGATTTCGCCGTTTGTCAATAATTGACCTTGAGGGCGGCTCACAGCCTATATTTAACGAGGATGAAAGCGTGGTTATCGTCTACAACGGCGAGACTTACAATTTTATGGAGCTTAAAGAGGAGCTTTTGGCTGACGGACATATCTTCAAAACCGATTCGGATACCGAGGTTTTGGTGCACGGATATGAAAAATGGGGCGAGGAGCTTGCTTCTCATCTTCGCGGTATGTATGCGTTCGTTATCTATGATAAAAACAGGCGTATTTTCTACGGCGCAAGGGATATTTTCGGCATAAAGCCGTTCTATTATTACAGAACGGCAGGCGGCGACTATCTTTTCGGCTCTGAAATAAAGGCGTTCCTTGAGCATCCGGCGTTTGAGAAAAAGCTCAACAAAAATGCGCTCCGTCCGTATCTTACCTTTCAATATTCCGCTCTTGACGAAACATTCTTTGAGGGCGTTTACAAGCTTCCGCCGGCACACAGCTTTGCGCTGAAGCTTGATAAAAATGACGGTATTCGGACAAAGCGTTATTGGGATGCGGATTTTACGGAGATTCCCGGCGATTTTGACAGATACGTTGACGAGATAGACAAGGCTGTACATGAATCGGTAAATGCACATCGAATAAGCGACGTTAAGGTTGGCTCGTTCCTTTCCGGCGGCGTTGATTCAAGCTATATCACAGCCTGCCTCATGCCGGACAAGACCTTTTCCGTGGGATTTGATTATGACAAATTCAACGAGACCGATTATGCCAAGGAGCTGTCGGACAAGCTTGGCGTTGAAAACTACCGCAAAATGATCACTTCTGAGGAGTGCTTTGATGCGCTCTCTGACATACAGTATTATATGGACGAGCCGCAGTCAAACCCGTCCTGTCTGCCGCTGTATTTTCTTGCAAAACTTGCCAAGGAGCACGTTACTGTGGTGCTTTCGGGCGAGGGTGCTGACGAGATATATGCAGGATACGAGTGGTATGACGAAGCCGGCATAATGAAAAAATACAAGAAGCTTCCGAAGTTTATCCGCATTGCCGCGGCGGCTGTGGCAAAGAAGCTGCCCTATTTCAAGGGGCATGATCTTATAATCAAGTCAAGCGGCAATCCTGAGGATTATTTTATCGGACAGGCTATGGTGTGGGATGAAAAGGACGCAGTGCGTGTTCTGAAGCCGGAGTACCGTAACGGTCCGTCAACCAAGGAAATAACCGCACCCATATATGCACGGGTCAAAAACAAGAGCGAGCTTGATAAGAAGCAGTATCTTGACCTTAATCTGTGGATGCCGGGCGACATTCTTCTTAAAGCGGACAAAATGAGCATGGCAAGCTCCCTTGAGCTTCGCGTGCCGTTCCTTGACAAAAAGGTGATGGAGCAGGCTCAGGCTCTTCCGCACGAATACAAGATAAACGGCAAAAACACCAAGTATATTTTCAGAAAAGCGGCAAACCGCACACTGCCTGACGAGTGGGCTGACCGAAAGAAGATGGGATTCCCTGTGCCGATACGCCATTGGCTCACCGAGGACAGGTATTACAACCTCGTAAAGGCTGAATTTGAAAGCGATGCGGCAAAGCAGTTCTTTGATACCGATATGCTTGTCACGCTGCTTTCGGATCACAAAAACGGTAAAGCCAACAACGGCCGCAGAATCTGGACGGTGTATGTTTTCCTTGTATGGTATCGCCGTTTCTTCATCGCCGAGGCATGATCCGGCAGGTTTTAACATAATATCAAATAAAGGAAGCCCGAAGAGGGCACGGTAATATAAAAATGGGGAAGTCTGCAATTGTTCCCGTACTGCTTGGCGCGGATCTTAACTGCTATAATGTGGCGCGCGCCTTTCATGCGGAATATGGCGTTAAATCCTATGCTTTCGGACGATACGCCATCGGTGCTACAAAATACACAAGAATCATAAAATTCACTGCTGTTGAAAATTTGGACGATCCGGATGTAATGGTAAAGACCCTGCTTGATTTTGCAGAGAAGCACAAGGGTGATACTCTTATAGCCTTCGGATGTACAGACGACTACGCGGATATGCTGATACACTACGGAGACCGTCTGCGCCCTCAATATATAGTGCCGTATATTGGCGCAGAGCTGTTTGAGAGACTTGCATACAAGGCAAATTTCTACACCGACTGCGACCGTTTCGGGATTCTCTATCCCAAAACCGCTGTGGTTGAGCCTGACACCGATTTCCCGTCTGTGCTTGATCCTGCGGCACTTGGATTTGAATATCCCATCATAATAAAGCCGTCTGCAAGTGCCGTATATTGGAAGCATCCTTTTGAGGGAATGAAAAAGGTCTATACTGCTTCCTCCGCAGGAGAGGCGGAAATAATCATACGCCGTATCTATGCCTCCGGTTATCCCGAAAAGATAATCCTTCAGGACATGATACCCGGCGATGATTCCAATATGCGTGTACTTACCGCATACTCCGATAAAAACGGCAAGGTAAAGATGATGTGCCTCGGTCATGTGCTCCTTGAAGAGCATACGCCGAAGGGACTCGGAAACCACTGTGCTATAATCAGCGAATGTGACCGTCCGCTTATGGAAAAATTCAAGGAGTATCTTGAAGATATAGGATTTGTGGGATATTCCAATTTCGATATCAAGTACGATGCCAGAGACAACACATTCAGGGCGTTTGAGATAAATCTGCGCCTTGGCAGAAGCAATAACTATGTAACTACGGCAGGCTGCAACGTGGCTCGGTATATTGTTGAGGATCTCGTTCTCGGCAACGACCTCGGAGATACTTATTTCTGCGACAGAGAAGCCTTTTGGCACAGTGTACCTAAAGGTGTAGTGTATGAATACTGCCGCGATAAAAATATGACCGCAAAGGCTAAAGCACTTGTGAAGGCAGGACATTCGGGAGCATCCTTATGGTATCGCCCCGACACGTTTATGAATCCTATGCGTGTGTTCTTCCTTGCGATGCACGGATACAATCATTACGGAAAGTTTAATAAGTATTATGGAAAAGAATAAAAAACTGCTTGGCATACTTGGTGGCGTAGGTCCTATGGCAACGGTGTATTTCTATGAGCTTCTTACCTCGCTTACCGATGCCAAATGTGACCAGGATCATATTGATATCGTGATTTCAAGCCGCGCCACAACGCCTGACAGAACGGCGTTCATCACAGGCACATCAGATAAGAATCCCCTTGATGCCATGATACCGGATGCAAAGAAATTGGAGCAGTTCGGTGCTGATCTTATTGCCATCCCCTGCAATACTGCACATTATTTTTATGATGAGCTTGCTAAGGTAGTTGATGTACCTATACTTAATATTATCGGCGAGACGGTAAACGCCCTCAAATCGGAGGGCGTGCGCCGTTTCGGCTTGCTTGCCACTGACGGCACTGTTGACTCCAACACCTATCAGCGGTATTGCAGTGAGCACGACATCGAATGCGTGATACCCGATGCACAGCGGCAGGAGCGTGTGATGTCGCTTATATACGATCAGATAAAGTGCGGCAAGCCTGCAAATATGGAGAGCTTTTACGAGATAGCTCACAGCATGAGATCCCTTGGATGTGAGCGGCTGGTGCTTGGATGCACGGAGCTGTCTCTTATAAAAAAGAGCGAGAAGCTTGGCGGATTCTATGTGGATTCCCTTGAATGTCTCGCACTGTCTACAATAAAAGCCTGCGGTAAGCAGAGCATATATGACCGGATGATATAATTCCGGTGTCAACACATAAGGAGAAGCTTTTTAATGTTGCTTTCAAAAATTCTTGCCGACTTTGAATATACAGTGACACCAAGTGGGGCAGAGTACGAAAATATTGAGATATCAGACATCGTGTACGATTCACGCATTGCTCGTGAGGGTGTTTTGTTTGCGTGCCTCGTCGGTGCGGTGTCGGACGGACATAATTATGCCAAAGGTGCTTATGAGCGCGGATGCCGCGTGTTTTTGGTACAGAGGGCTTTGGAGCTTCCGGCGGATGCCGTTCAAATTGTAGCAGATGATACCCGAAGTGCAATGGCACTTGCTTCGGCGGCCTTTTTTGAGTATCCGGCGCGCTCCCTTATGGTTATCGGCATCACCGGCACAAAGGGAAAAACCACCACGGCGTCAATCGTTTCCGATATACTTAACGAGGGCGGCATAAATACCGCTTATATCGGCACTACGGGAATTGTAATCAACGGTGAGAGAACACCTACCAAAAATACTACGCCTGAGAGCTACGAGCTCCACAAGGCGTTTCGGAAAATGGTGGAGAGCGGCGTTTCCTGCGCGGTAATGGAAGTATCAAGCCAGGCTGTTTATATGCGCCGCATAGTGGGAATCCATTTCCACATCGGTGTGTTCACTAATCTCTCACCCGATCATATTGGCGGAGTTGAGCATCCGACCTTTGAACATTATATGTCCTGCAAGGCGCAGATGTTCGCACAGTGCCGCTACGGAATTTTTAATTCCGATGACACTCACTATCCCGAAATGGTAAAGAATGCCCATTCCATAAATATCACATACGGAATCGACAAAGCCGCGCCACACGATGTTTATGCTGACGGTATAAGGCTTGTGAAGCACGGTAATATTTTGGGAACGGTATTTAACTGTCACACCGTTATCGGCTCGTCGGAATACGAGCTTCGTATGCCGGGAGAGTTCAATGTGTACAACGCGCTTGCCGCAATATCGGTGGCACAGCGTATGCAGATACCCGTAGATGTTATTCGTACCGCCCTTGAAAAATCTGCGGTTAAGGGAAGATTTGAGCTTGTGGAGGCACTGCCGGGGGCTGTGTGCATAGTGGACTATGCACATAATGAGCTGTCCATGCGTGCGGCGCTTGAAACCATACGCCGCTATCAGCCAAAACGCCTTGTTGTGCTGTTCGGTTCGGTTGGCGGACGCACCAAGCTCCGTCGTGCAGAGCTTGGCGAGGTAGCGGCTTCTCTTGCGGATTTCTGCATAATCACCAGCGACAATCCGGATAATGAACCGCCGGAGGAAATTATTGCGGATATCGAAAAGACGGTGGCGGCAAGTCCGTGTCAGTATGTTTCGATAGTTGACCGCCGTGAGGCAGTGCGGTATGCAATAGACAATGCCAGAGATGGCGACTGCATACTTTTTGCAGGCAAGGGACACGAGGACTACCAGCTTATTTGTGGCGAGTTCACCCATTACGATGAGCGTGAGGAAATAATGGCAGCGGCGGCTGTTAAGCTTGCAAAGATAAAGTAACGAGGGAAGTTTCAAAATGAAGATTTTAATATGCGGTCTCGGACTTATCGGCGGCTCAATGGCGAAGGCTGTCAAGTATTATACCGAGCATTATGTGTACGGATATGACGTTGACATGGACTCTGTTCGTAAGGCGATACTTGTTGGTGCCTGCGATGACGGCGGAGATAAGCTGCCGCCGCTCGGTATGTTCGATGTTATCATTCTTGCGGCGTACCCCAGAATAAGCGTGGAGTTTATCAAAGAAAACGCCCACATGATAGATAAAAGGACCTATGTGTTTGACCTTGGCGGAGTAAAACGTACAGTATGCAGTGTGGGATTTTGCGCGGCAGAGAAGTACGGATTTACATTTATCGGCGGTCATCCCATGGCAGGCACGCAGTTTTCCGGCTTCACTGCGGCAAGAGAAAATCTTTACAAAAATGCTACCATGATACTTGTTCCGCCGTCCGATATTGATGTTGAGCGGCTTGATTTTGCCGTGAAATTTTTTAAAGCTGTCGGCTTTTCGTCTGTCAACGTTACAAGTGCCGAGGAGCATGACGAAATAATCGCGTATACGTCCCAGCTTGCTCATGTTTTGTCAAACGCATATGTTAAAAGTCCCACGGCGCGGCGTCATAACGGCTATTCCGCAGGAAGCTTCCGCGACCTCACAAGGGTAGCGCATCTTAACGCAAAAATGTGGAGCGAGCTGTTTATGGACAACCGTGATTGTCTTGTTTCTGAGATAGAAAGGCTTGCCGGCAATCTGCTTGAATATGCCGACGCTATGAAAAATGGAGACCCCGGACGTCTTGAAGAGCTTCTTTATGACGGAAGCCGAATCAACGATGAAATAAAAGGCGAATAGAGAAAGCCTCACCGCAAAAATGTGCGGTGAGGCTTATGTTTAACTTGATTTACGCAAGCGGCTTTTTCAGCTCAATGTCTTCAAGCGGCGTAATACCGTGCTTTGCGCAAAAATCATTGATTTTTGCGTAAGTAATCGGATTTATTATGGCGTCCGGCTCATGGGCATCGCATCCGAGAATAAAATCATTACCCACACTTTTGGCAAGAGCGAAAAAATTGTCACTGGGATAGAGTCTGCCACTCGCAAGACCGAGAAAGTTGATTTCAAGAGGGATTTTTTTCGATTTTGCCCCCTCGCAAAGGCGGAGATAGTGTTTTTTCCATGTTTCATCATCCCCGTCAAATGGGAAAAGGTCGGGATGGGCAATATACGAGAATTTTCCTGTGCTTATAGCTTCAAGTATTTGGTCAACGTATCTTTTCAGATATTCTTCTTCACTGTGCACAAAACCAGAATATATGTGGGTATCGTACTCATTGTCAATGTAATGCTGACCGAGTATCAGGTAGTCGAAATCATACGGTGAGATAAAATCCAGAAATTTCGGAAAAATTTCCGGATAGTATTCGGTTTCAAGCCCTATTTTAATGTCGATTTCCTTTTTGTATTCATCTCTCAGGGAACTAAGCGTTTTAAAATAGCCTTCAAGCTCCTGTGGGTACATACGGAAGTTTGAATAATAGTCGTCGGTTGGAAAAATCTGCGGACAGTGGTCGGCGAAGCCTAAGGTTGTCAGTCCGCGTGCAATGGCGGTTTCGATGTATTCCCGCTCGGTGCCAACCGCATGGCGGCAGCGGAATGTATGGGTATGGTAATTTGCCCTCACGTTTATACCTCGCTAAAAAACCTCTGTTATTTGGTGAAATAATTTGCTGTGTTCTCCGCTGAACTGCCCGAATGGCATCATCGCTTGAGAAGCAAAATCAACTACACCTCTTCACTCTTCATTATTACCTATAACTTTCCAAAAATCCCACGGAATCAGTGAAAAGTGAAGAGTGAAAAGTGAAAAAGTAAAAACCCACGCTAACGCGTGGGATTTTTGGTGGGAGCGGGTGGATTCGGACCACCGAAGTCACTGACAACAGATTTACAGTCTGCCCCCTTTGGCCGCTCGGGAACGCTCCCA
>JAZTWV010000003.1:0-53544 GCA_045636145.1 Candidatus Flemingiibacterium sp. | reverse complement strand
TCGTGTTCAAAAGAATTGTCGAGATTTCTTTGTTATCGTTTATACATCTTCCATTCAGCATCTCTCGATGCCTCACTTCTTTGTACTCATCCTAATCTCTTGTTGTTCAATTTTCAAGGACCAACTCGCTGCCTCCCTCTTTCGGGCGACTTTGATATTATATCATATCTCTTCCGCCTTGTCAAGGGGTTTCTTAAAAGTTTTTTTCAAAACTTTTCTCACTCCGCTCGGTCTCCCTCGCGGACAGCTTATTTATTCTATCACATCCCTCCCCTTTTGTCAATACCCTTTTTTATCTTTTTTGCGAGTTTGTATAAATTATCCATTGAAAATCAATCAAAATAAAGTTTTGTGGTGCTTTTATATACAAACCCCTGTTTGTAAACTATTTTCAACCCAAATCAGGCGACTTGACATTCTTTTCTACATATGATATAATATATATTGCCCGATTTTGGACAAATACGCGGTATTTTGCCGCAGAAAGGAGATACAACATAATGAATGAAGGCTTCATCCCAACCGTGGGCGACCTTTACGACTGCTCACACACGATAGCCGCTGATCTCTTCAAGCAAAGAGTTTTTCCGTGGGAACTGCTTGACAGTATCAAGGATTTTATCATTGAACTCGAAAAAAAGCTCGACCCTAACCTGTACGAAGACCGCGGTGACGGTGTTTTTGTCGCAAAGGATGCAAAAATCGCACCAACTGCCTACATCGGCGGTCCGTGTATCATTGATTCGGGTGCAGAAATACGTCACTGTGCTTACATACGCGGATCTGCTATTATAGGAAAGAATGCAGTTGTGGGAAACTCCTGTGAGCTGAAAAACTGTATTCTGTTCGACTGCGTACAGGTGCCGCACTTCAACTATGTGGGCGATTCCATTCTGGGATACAAATCTCATATGGGCGCAGGCGCAGTCACGTCCAACGTCAAGAGTGACAAAACGCCGGTAGCCGTTAAATGCTGCGAAACGGTCATGGAAACCGGACGAAAGAAGTTCGGCGCAATGCTGGGCGACAACGTGGAAGTTGGCTGCAACAGCGTTCTCTGTCCGGGAACGATAGTGGGCAAAAATTCCAATATTTACCCGCTGTCAAGAGTTCGCGGTGTTGTTCCGCCGGATTCCATCTACAAGGATTCCGACAACATTGTAAAAAAACATTAGTATTTAGAAAGGAAGACAACCCATGGGAAGACTTTTCGGTACTGACGGTGTACGCGGAGTTGCCAATGAAGAACTGACCTGTGAGCGCGCTATGCAGATAGGACGCGCGGCGGCAGAGGTTCTTTCAAGCGGCAGACGTAATCTCCCCACCGTGCTCGTCGGGATGGACACAAGACTCTCCTCCGAGATGCTAGCCTCTGCTCTCACAGCAGGACTTTGCTCGGTAGGTGCGGATGTTATTGATCTTGGCGTGGTGCCAACCCCAGCCGTAGCTTATCTTATCGGCAAATACAAGGCGCACGCAGGCATCATGATTTCCGCTTCGCACAACCCTTACGATTACAACGGCATAAAAATATTCAACGAAGACGGCTTCAAGCTGGCAGATGAGCTTGAGGAGCGCATTGAATCAATTGTGCTTGACGGCACGCCCGCACCAAAGCTTGCGGCATCCCGTGACATAGGACGTGTAACACGCGCACAAAATGCTCCCAAGGATTACATTGACCATCTTGTAAGCTCCGTGCACTGCTCTCTTGAAGGCATGAATATCGCCGTTGACTGCGCAAACGGATCGGCAAGCCGTACAGCGGCCAAACTTTTTGAGCGTCTCGGTGCAAATGCTGTTATTCTTTCGAGCGATCCCGACGGAGTAAACATCAACGAAAACTGCGGCTCTACTCACCTTGACAATCTAAGAGCCTACGTGACAGAGCACGGTCTTGATGCCGGTATTGCTTATGACGGAGATGCAGACCGCTGTCTTTGCATTGACAACGAAGGCAATGACGTTGACGGCGACATGATAATGGCAATCCTCGCACTCGACATGAAGGCGCGTGGAAAGCTGAACAAGAACACCGTTGTAGGTACCATCATGACCAACTTCGGCTTCACAAAATTCTGCGAAGCAAACGGAATCCGCTTTGAAGCTACAAAAGTAGGCGACAGATATGTGCTTGAAGAAATGCTGCTTGAAGATTATCATCTGGGCGGTGAGCAGTCCGGACACATTATATTCCGCGACTATTCCACCACAGGCGACGGTCAGCTTACGTCAATCCAGCTTCTCTCTCAGCTAAAGCGCACCGGAGTGACACTCAGTGATGCCGCAAAGGCTATGACAAGATTCCCTCAGTTCATTGTAAACATCCGTGTGTCTGCCGAAGCAAAATTGGCATTCTATACAGATCACAAGGTCAAGGAAATTCTTGACGAAGCCAAGAAGGCAATGGGTGATACAGGAAGAATCGTTACAAGACCTTCCGGCACCGAACCGCTTATACGCATAATGACAGAGGGCGAAGATTCCGAGCTTGCAAAGAGCATAGCCGAGAATACCGCCGAGCGTATAAAGAAGCAGCTTGAAAGCTACAAATAATGTGAGGATAAAACACCTAAGCGCCGGGACCGTCAAAAGGCGGTTGACGAGGAGAAAAATAATCGAAATATTCGGCGGAAATTTTTCCGGCGGACACCAAACGTCCGTCGTAAGTCCGAGAACAAAAGCCGTGGGTAACTGCGGAAGACAAAGCATCGGATAAAACAAAAAACAAAAAACAAAAAATTATATTACGGCAAAAACCGTATGGGCAGCCTGTGCCTATTCAGTACAGTTTGCTTTTCGCACATGCGGCTTTTGATTATAGGAGAAAAACATATGTGTGGTATCATTGGATACATAGGTAAAGATAATTCTGTACATCATCTTATCGAGGGCCTGCGCGCCCTGGAATATCGCGGATACGACTCTGCGGGTATAGCATTCTTCGACACAAGTAAAAAGCTTAATACAGTGAAGGCTGCAGGCAGACTTACAAATGTGGAAGCACTGATGCAGGTGACCCCGGAATCACACTGCGGAATCGGTCACACCCGTTGGGCGACCCACGGTGCACCCGACGATATAAATGCGCATCCTCACGGCACACCTTCTCTGCGCCTTGTTCACAACGGAATCGTTGAAAACTACGCGGCGCTGAAAGAGGAACTGATCGGTCTCGGATACACATTCGAGAGCGAAACCGACACGGAAGTTGCCGCAAAGCTTCTTGATTACTATTATGTAAAGGAAAAGCTTACGGCACGCGCCGCTATAGAGCGCATGACATCAAGACTTGTGGGTTCTTGGGCACTTGGCATACTGTTCGCAGACGATCCGGAAACCGTATGGGCGGCAAGGCAAGGCTCTCCGCTTATAATCGGCAAGGGCGAGGATGAACACTATATCGCTTCCGACATTACGGCAATCCTTCGCCGCACCAGAGACTATTATCAGCTTGACGAGGGTGAGATCGCAAAAGTCACCCGTTCAGCGGCTGAAATATGGAAGGATGGCGAGCCGGTAAACAAGGAGCTTAAAGTTGCGCATTGGGATATAGAGGCTGCGGAGCGCGGCGGATATCCTCACTTTATGATAAAAGAAATAAATGAGGAACCTAATGCTATACGCACCACTCTCCACAGCCGTATAAAGAACGGTCTCCCGGACTTTTCGGGTGACGGCTTTGATACGTCTGTTTTAGGGGAGATATCCCGTATGCACATAATCGCCTGCGGAACAGCAATGCACGCCGGACTTGTGGCAAAGGGACTTCTTAACTCTCTTGCAAAGCTCCCTTGTGAGGTTGACATCGCATCCGAGTTCAGATACAACGATCCCATTGTGGGAAAGGGCGACCTTGTGCTTATCATCTCGCAGTCGGGTGAAACCGCAGACTCCCTTGCGGCACTGAGACTTGCAAAGAAAAAGGGCGCGGCAACACTTGCCATAGTAAACGTCATCGGCTCGTCCATTGCACGCGAGGCAGATTTTGTTCTCTACACAATGGCAGGACCGGAAATCGCCGTTGCAAGCACAAAGGCTTACTCCGTTCAGACAGCACTCCTTTACCTGTTGTCTGTGGAAGCAGGTCTTGTCCGCGGCAAGCTTTCGAGTGAGGATGCGGCAAAACGGGTTTCGGAGCTTTACGACCGTGCTCCCGAAGCCGTCGCAGAGATGATCGCACGGGAGAAAGAAATCGAGGCTGTTGCTAAGAGCATCGCTGACTGCGAGGACCTTTTCTTCATCGGACGAGGTGTCGACTACCATCTTGCGGCAGAAGGCTCACTGAAGCTGAAGGAAATCTCCTACATTCACAGCGAGGCATATGCGGCAGGCGAGCTTAAGCACGGCACTATCTCTCTTATCACCCCCGGAGTTCCCGTAGTTGCGCTTTGCACCGTTCCCGATCTCTACGAGAAAATGGTTTCCAACATCCGAGAGACTAAAGCACGCGGAGCAGAAACGTTTATGATCTGCGGCGCAGGCATCGAGGTTGCTGACGGCACTGCGGATCACATCATCCGCCTTCCTGAGATATCCACTGAGCTTGCGTTCCTCCCCGAGGTATGCGCGCTCCAGTTGTTCGCTTATCATGCGGCGGCGGCAAGGGGATGCGACATCGACAAGCCGAGAAATCTTGCAAAATCGGTTACAGTAGAATAAAGCTTTACCAAATAAGGCACAAAAACGGCACCGTCTGCGTGAATTCCACGCAGGCGGTGCTATTTTTTCGCGAAAGCGTGCATTTTCATCCCAAAAATGCAAAAAACGCCTTAAAAACAGGCTCTATATCAAAAAAGCAAATGAAAACGGCAAAAATATTGTAAAAAATAACACTTTTCACGGGCGGCGGATTCGTGGTATAATAAATAGTATGATTGCAAAATGATAAATTTATATTGTAAGGAGAGATCACATTGATCCGAAACGATTTAAGAAACATAGCAATAATCGCCCACGTTGACCACGGCAAGACCACTCTTGTTGACGAGATGTTGAAGCAGGGCGGTATATTCCGTGAAAATCAGGCTACAGAGGACAGAGTAATGGACTCGGATGCCATCGAAAAAGAGCGCGGCATTACAATTCTCGCAAAGAACACCGCCGCGCATTATAAAGATGTAAAGATCAATATCATCGACACCCCCGGTCACGCGGATTTCGGCGGCGAGGTTGAGCGTATACTTAAAATGGTAAACGGCGTTCTTCTGCTGGTTGACGCGGCAGAGGGTCCTATGCCTCAGACCCGTTTTGTGCTTCAGAAAGCGCTTGAGCTTAAGCACAAGGTTATCGTTGTGGTAAACAAGGTGGACAAGCCCGATGCACGTATTAACGAAGTCATCGACGAGGTGCTTGAGCTGCTTATCGACCTTGACGCAACCGACGAACAGCTCGATTCTCCCATGGTATTCGCCTGCGGACGTGACGGAACAGCTTCCCTCTCCCCCGAGGAAAGAGGCGAGGATCTGCGCTGTCTCTTTGACACTATTCTTGAATATATCCCTGCTCCCGAGGGCGAGGACGAAGAGCCGCTTCAGATGCTTGTTTCCTCAATCGACTATAACGAATACGTTGGACGTATCGGAATCGGACGCATTGAGCGCGGCGGACTCAAGGTTGGCCAGGAGGTTGCAATTGCGAACTTCCACACAGGTGACGCACCCAAGCGCACACGCATCGTTTCTCTCTACCAGATAGACGGTCTCCAGAGAATCCCTGTGGAAACCGCAAAGATGGGTGACATCGTATGCTTCTCAGGCGCAGGAGATGTTACAATCGGCGACACAGTTTGTGCCGTTGACTGCATTGAGCCTCTTGAATTTGTAAAAGTAAGCGAGCCGACACTTGAAATGACCTTCTCGGTAAACGACAGCCCCTTTGCAGGACGCGAGGGCAAGTTTGTCACCTCCCGTCAGCTTCGTGAAAGACTCTACAAGGAGCTTCTGCGTGACGTTTCGCTCAGAGTTTCCGACGGCGAAACTACCGACTGCTTCAAGGTGGCGGGCAGAGGTGAAATGCACCTTTCCATCCTTATTGAAAATATGCGCCGCGAGGGATATGAGCTTACCTGCTCCATGCCGCGCGTGCTTTACAAGGAAATAGACGGTCAGCTTTGCGAGCCTATGGAGCGTGTTACAATCGACGTGCCTGAGGGAAGCGAAGGCTCGGTTATAATGAAGCTTGGCGCACGCAAGGGCGACCTGCTTGAAATGAATCTTCACGGAAGCCGCATGAGAATCGAATATGTGATCCCGGCGCGCTGCCTGTTCGGCTACAGAAGCGAATTTCTCACCGACACCCGCGGCGAGGGTATCATAAACTCCGTGTTCGACGGCTATCAGCCCTACCGCGGAGACATTACACTTCGCTACACCGGCTCACTTGTTGCAAGCGAGGCAGGCGAAACCACATCCTACGGTCTCTATCAGACCCAGGACAGAGGTCAGATGTTTGTTGGCGTTCAGACCCCCGTTTACGAGGGCATGATCGTTGGTGAATCGCCGAAGATAGGCGATATCGCACTTAATCCCTGTAAGAAGAAGCATCTTACTTCCATCCGTTCATCGGGTGCTGACGAAGCGCTTATTCTTACCCCCCACAAGCAGATGAGCCTTGAAGAAGCTATTGAATTCCTCGCCGAGGACGAGCTTATGGAGGTAACACCCAAGTCCATTCGTCTGCGCAAGGCGATACTTGACACCCCCACAAGACTTAAGGCACAGGCTAAGCTGAAAAAGTAATATACGAAAGCTCCTCCGCATCCTTGCGGAGGAGCTTCTTTTTGTTTAAGTATAAGCGTCAGGAGCAAACCCCTGCCCTACAAAATCCAGATGTCATTCGTCTCATAAACGCAAACACCGTCGAGAACTGTTTAAAAATTCACCCTTATCGCTTCTGTAACCTTACCGCTGTCCGTGTCGATGGTAAACATCACCGCATCCGCATCCACAGGACCGTCTGACAGCTCAAATCTCACAGGCATTTTGGTGCGAAGCTTTTCGATAATAATGTCAGCGCGCACGCCAAGCACACCGTCGTGAGGCCCTGTCATGCCAAGATCGGTAACATATCCGCTTCCCTTCGGCAAGATCATAGTATCCGCCGTCGGTACATGGGTATGCGTACCTACAATCACGTTTATCCTGCCGTCAAAATAACGTCCAAGGGCTATTTTTTCGCTTGTGGCTTCTGCGTGAATATCAAGAACGGCAAAATCGTACTTCCCCGACTCACGTTCAAGTATGCGCTCAACCGTGTCAAAGGGGCAAGCGAGGGATTCAAGATATATAGTGCCAAGCACGTTGATAACAAGCACTCGCCAACCGTCAATATTGGTAAGCGTGTAACCGTTGCCTGCCGTTCCGGCAGGATAGTTAGCCGGACGAATAAGGGTATCGCTTGAATCAAGATATGCCCTTATTTCTCTCTTTTTGAATATATGATTGCCGCTTGTAAGTATGTCACAGCCTGCCGCAATAAGCGTGTCAGCACTTGCCGGATCAAGACCGTTGCCGAGAGCGGCATTTTCCGCGTTGCAGACCACCATATTTATTTTGTGGTAATTTCTGAAATTCCACAGATTTTCCTTTATGTGCTTCACCGCCGCAGGTCCTACAACGTCCCCTACAGCAAGAATCTTAAATGTACCCAAAGTATCCTCCGTTATTCGTAATTTGCTATGATTTTGGTATAGACAACAGTGAACGGGACGCCACGGACGTCGCCCCTACAGATGCATCACAATCAACCTTTACCACACAACCGATTACGCCAACCCAAGCCGCCGGAATGGTGAGGACCCATGCAGGCGGCGCGAGTAGTGCGCCCAAACGATTAGCATTTGTGTTGCCTTAGCGGTATGCACTTCCCCTGTATAAAGTTCTTTGCGGAGCTTTTTATGCACATCGTTTTGCGATGTGCTCAAGAACAGCGCGTATCCCCTAACTCCACCTTTACCTATTTTTCACCTTATCCCAATAAGCCTTTGCCGCCTGCTCGACCTTGTTGTCACCGTACTCGTAGTAACGGGCGTTTTTCAGATCATCGGGAAGATATTGCTGCTTAATATAGTGATCGGGATAGTCGTGGGGGTACTTGTAACCAACAAAATTGGGACTGCGAAGATGAGTTGGTACAACCTGCCCCTTGCCTGCCGCAATGTCCGCATTTGCCGCCGCCAAAGCCGAATACGCGCTACTTGATTTCGGCGCAGTGGCAAGCATCACTGCCGCATTGGCAAGCGGTATGCGACCTTCCGGCAACCCAAGTTCCCTCGCACTGTCAACGCAGGACTTGGTGATGACCGCCGCCATGGGGTAGGCAAGCCCGATGTCCTCGCTTGCAATTACCTGAAGCCGCCTGCACACCGAAATAAGATCTCCGCCCTCAAGAAGCTTTGCAAGATAAAATACCGCCGCATCCGGGTCCGAGCCGCGTATGGATTTTTGTAAGCAGGACAAAAGATCATAGTGTACATCCCCTGCCCGATCAAAGTTTCCCACAACCTTTGGCGTAAAGGAGCGGATAAGCTCCACTGTTATCTCTCTGTCACCGGACGCCGCAAGATAAAATGCGTTTTCAAGCAAACCTATACTGCGCCGTACATCTCCTGCGGCAGAGCCCGACAATACATCGTACGCCTCATCACCGCACCGCACAGCCACACCCTCGTCAGCATTCAGCCGTTCAAGTGTGCGCACAAGTGCCTTTTTTATGTCAGATGGCGATACCGGTTTAAATTCAAATACCGCAGAGCGAGAAATAATCGCGTTGTATACGTAGAAATACGGATTTTCCGTAGTAGATGCAATAAGCGTTATTCGCCCGTCCTCCATAAATTCAAGGAGAGATTGCTGCTGTTTTTTATTGAAATACTGTATCTCATCAAGATAAAGAAGTATTCCGCCGCTTCCGTATATGGTGCCCGTCTCCTCAATGACCTCCTTGACATCCGCAAGGCTTGCTGTGGTGGCGTTGAGACGCCGCAAGGTCATTCCGGAGCGTTCCGCCACAATGTTTGCGGCTGTAGTCTTGCCTGTTCCGGGAGGACCGAAAAATATCATGTTGGTTATGTGCCCTGAGTCCGTCATGCGGCGAAGCACTCCGTTTTTTCCCACTAAGTGCTCCTGCCCCACCATATCATCAAAGCTAATGGGGCGTATCTTATCGGCAAGCGGTTGTATCATGGTTATTTCCTTTCAGCAGCAAGCAGATTATGCCTTAGGCATGGATTCGATATAAACACTCTGTGAGGGAAATGCAAAGGAAAGTCCCATTTCATTAACAATATCCATAATGGCAAAATTCACTTTTTGGCGCATTACGGCAGCATCTCCAACATCACCGGTAAGGGTGTAGAAGCGCACAGAGATAAGCAGTGCGCTGTCGCCGAACTCCGCAAAGCCAACAAATATGCCCTCTTTGCGAATATCATCCCTTTCATTCAGCATTGCTTCTATGCGCGAAATAAGCTCCTCAAGCTGAGCCTTGGTAGTGGAATATGTAACCCCGATATTAAAGATTACGCGGCGACGGTCAATCTTTGTCCAATTCGTGATCTTTGCCGTGCTCATAGTCTTGTTGGGAACGATTATCAATGCATGATCAAGAGTGCGGATGCGAGTGGAACGCATTCCCATACTCTCAACCGTGCCGGCAACTCCGTCAACCTCAATATATTCTCCGATATCGAAAGGACGGTCAAGCATAACGGTAATGCTTCCGAAAAGGTTCGCGGCAATGTCCTGTGCCGCCAACGCAACCGCCACGCCGCCGATGGACAGACCGGCGATAAGTCCGGTAATATCTTCTACCCAAACCTGAAGTATGCAGAGTGCGCCAAGAATGAATACGGCAATCTTAGCTATAGCCGAAATATATTTTGCCGCTATGTTGTCCATGTGAGTATTCGTTTTATCGGTAACTTTCCCAAGAAGCTCTTCAATGTGATCTGCCGCATTAGCCAGTGCCATAAATACAGCCGCAAGTATGAGGGTACTTATAGTCTGTGTTACAATACCTGAGAATGTTCCGGTAATACCCAGTATGCCAAGGCATATGTAGATTGCCGCCGTGATAACCAGCAGTTGAACAGGTCGGTCGATTATGTCAAGTACAGTGCCTACAGCACTGTCACCGTTTTTGCTCTTTTTCTTGATAACTTTAAATACGCATTTGCTCACAGCACTCTTAATAAGCAGTGCAAGCACTATAACAACGGCGCAAAGAGCAAGCTTCCAAAGCCCCACTGTAAGAAATGCCGCCAAAAAATCACGAAATCTTACAAGCATAACATCAAAAATACTCATCTTTATATCCTCCAAATATAAATTATATAATGCTTTCCTTCTGTTTCTTCGCCGCACGCACAGCGGCATCAAAAAGGTCTGTATCCTCACAAAGATTTGCAAGCTTGAAGCGAAGATCGCCGTGCTGACGGACCTCCGCATCCACCGAGCCGAGAAAATCGCCGGGACCTCGCTCGCCAAGGTCATATTCGGCTATTTTAAAGCCGTCATAGGTGGTGCGCATAACTTCAAGCCGCTCTCTTGCCGAGCTTTTGCCGCCAACATCCGAAACAAGCACGCAGTAAGACTTGGCGCGACCCCGTCCCACTCTGCCGCGAAGCTGATGGAGCTGAGAAAGACCGAATCGCTCCGCATTTTCGATTATCATAAGCGTGGCATTGGGGACGTTGACTCCCACCTCAATAACCGTGGTCGATACCAGAACATCAATGCTTCCTGCCGAAAATTCCGACATGACCGCATCCTTTTCCGCCGGCTTCATTTTTCCGTGTGCGCAGGCTATCTTCATTTCCGGAAGTGACTCCGAAAGCGTCTCTGCCCACACAGTTGCCGCCTTAGGCGGATTTTTCGGGCGCATGATCTCGTTTATATCGTAGCCGAAGTCAAACAGGCGTATGTCCTCCTGGGACACCTCTCCGGCTCCAAGCTCCTCCACCGCAGGGCAGACAACGTAAGTCTGATGCCCCTCCGCTTTTTGCTTTCGTATAAACCCATTCAGTCGTTCCCGGTAGCTCTCGTTAACAACAAAGGTCTCCACTTTCTGTCTGCCGGGCGGCATCTCGTCAAGCACCGACATATCAAGCTCGCCGTATAAAAACATGGCAAGCGTTCTCGGAATTGGCGTTGCGCTCATAGTAAGCTGATGGCAGGAATCGCCGCCGCCCTTCATAAGAAGTGCCTCACGCTGACCAACCCCGAAGCGGTGCTGTTCATCGCATATTACAAGTCCGAGACGCGAAAATTTTACTCCGTCACCAATAAGCGCGTGAGTACCCACAAGCACACCAAGCTCGCCGGATTTAAGTGAGTCATGAAGCTCTCGTCTGGCAGTCCCTTTGGTACTGCCCGTAAGAAGTCCGCATTTTATACCGAGTCCGCCGAGAAGCTCCGACAGCTCGTTGTAATGCTGCACAGCGAGGATTTCGGTGGGTGCCATCAGTGCACACTGATGCCCGTTTTTCACCGCAAGATATGCCGCCGCCGCGGCAACCGCGGTCTTGCCGCTTCCGACATCACCGCACACGAGCCTGCGCATGGGAATGCCGGACGCCATATCCATGGCGATCTCGCCTATAGAGCGTATCTGTGCGCCCGTAAGGGGATAGGGGAATTTTTCGGCAAAAGCGGTTATATCCATGTCGGAAAGCTTCGGTGCTGTGACATCCCTCTTTTTCGCATCTCCCACTCCGAGAGCAAAACGGTACAGCTCCTCAAATATAAGCCGTCTTTTTGCCCTCTCAAGGGTTTTGAAATCCTTCGGAGCGTGTATCCCACGAAGAGCCGTTCCAATGCCGCAAAGATTATTCTCCTCGCATATCTCCGCACCAAGAATGTCGGGAATGTTGTCGCCAAGTGCCGAAAGCGCCTCCGAAACAAGCTTCGCCAGAAGCTTCTGGTTAATTCCTGACGTCAGCGGATATACTGCCACAAGAGGCAAAAGCTCTCTGCCCTCGATTATAGGCTCAACCACAGGAGAGGACAGCATACATTTGCCGCCCTCCTTGGTGATTTTTCCGTAGAATCGGTATTCACCGCCCTTTACGACGGTATCCTTCATGTAAGGCTGATTGAAAAAGACGATCTCACAGCTTCCCGACTCATCAAACGCCCGAAGCTTGCCAAGAGTCATTCCGCGCTTCAGCGCGGCATTTCTAACATCGGTTGCCGCTGTGAGAATGAATGCCGCCGTCTCGCCGTTCTCGGCGGCGGCAAGCGGCTTTACGTTTCCGCGAAATTCATAGGCTCTGGGGAAATGATACAGAAGATCGCCCACAGTGGATATACCAAGCCGCAGGAGTGCCTTGGCACGGGTCTCACCCACTCCGCGCATATACTGAATACTCGTGTCAAATGTTATCTGCATATCATCACTCCCCTGTACCTGCGCTGTGCCGATTTTGTCCTACTTTCTTGCGGCGAAATATGTACCCACGTGCTTTCCGTCGCAAATGTCGTAAAGCACCTCCGGATTTTTACCGTTTACTATAAGCATGGGGATTCCGGCTTCTGTAACAAGCTGTGCCGCCTTTATTTTTGTAATCATACCGCCCGTACCGCGGTCAGTGCCTGCACCGCCGGCGTAGGATATAACGGTATCGTCTATAACGTCAACGCGGTCAATAAGCTTCGCCGAGGGATTATTTCTCGGATCACTGTCAAAAAGACCGTCGATATCCGACATATTTATAAGAAGATCCGCTCCACATACAAGTGCCACATAGGCGGAAAGAGTATCGTTTCCGCCGAATTTAAGCTCCTCAACCGAAATAGGGTCATTTTCG
Source organism: Candidatus Flemingiibacterium sp. (assembly GCA_045636145.1). Taxonomy (GTDB): domain Bacteria; phylum Bacillota; class Clostridia; order Oscillospirales; family CAG-272; genus Flemingiibacterium. Next base: position 40,736 of record JAZTWV010000003.1, on the reverse strand, counting down.
TTTACAATTGGAACACATCCAAGCTTCAAAAGCTCGCGGAATGTGTTTTTTGCATTTGTGCGGCGCACGTCGTTGTCGATTATGTCCTTTGTCATAAGCATCTGCCCTACGGTATGACCGTATGTGGCAAAAAACTGCTCATACACCTGCATAAGCTCTGCCTGACCGATGGCGGCAAGTGCCTGTTTTTCCTCTGTGCTCTCAGGACGGCGTCCGAGATTCAGTCTGGATATGCCTGCCGCAACCGCGCCTGAGCTTACAAGCACCACTTCGTGTCCTGCATTTTTAAAATCGGACAATATCCGCACAAGAAGCTCCATTCTGCGAAGATCAAGATTTCCCGTCTGATGAGTCAGGGTATTTGAGCCTATCTTCACAACGATTCTGGAGCTTTTATCAAGAATGCTCATTTCTTTTTCTCCGAAAATTACTTATTCAAAGCAGTTAAGAAGACCGTTGAATGCCGCCTCATCGGAATAGGTGAAATACACCTCGCAGATGCGATCACCCAGCATTGCATGGTATACGCACTGGTATATTGCCGTGTCGTTCATGCTGACAGTGTACAGCGAGCCGTTATATTCTCTGCCGCCAAACACGCGGTTGTCAAGCTCCTCGTAGCTGACAGCAAGTCCGTTCGCTTCATACTGCGCCTTGATGCTCTCAAGCTGAGCGGCAAGATAATCCTCGAAGCTCATACCGTCGGGAGCAGATATGGTTCTCACAAGCACTGTATCGTAATTGGTGTTATCGGTTGCCATCATCTCATATACAGCACCGTCACCCATGGCTTCGATTTCAGCAAGCTCCGCCTCGTCAGACATGGTAATATTCTCGGATGGGGTAAACTTAATGCCGCTCCATGTGCTTTCATAGCCCGAAGCGTCTGCCACGCCCTCGGTGTATTCGGGAACATCTGTGTAAACCGCACTTTCGTTCTTAACGCCGCAAGCGGTGGCAAGAGATGCGGAGAGGATAAGGGCTGTCAAAATAAGAGCTGTTTTTTTCATTGGTATATCTCCTTTGGAATTTTTTTAAAAATTTTCGCAAATAGTCTTTGCAAATCGCGTGTTTTATATTATAATATAATGTAGGTACATCCTAATGTCTATATTATACCTTGTATTTAAAGAAATTGCAAGGGGTTACATACAAAATATATCAACTAAAACCGGAAAGTGAACACTTATGTATAAAAACGTACACATTCCTGAACTGTTAGCACCTGCCGGCTCCCCCGAAGCCCTCGATGCCGCCATTGCAGGCGGTGCCGATGCCGTATATTTCGGCGGAGCGGCGTTCAACGCCCGTATAAACGCCAAGAATTTCTCAGGCGACGCACTAAAAGATGCTATAAGGAAATGCCGCCTTTACGGCGTAAAAACAAATATCACACTTAATACCTTGGTGCACGACCGTGAAATGTACGACGTTTTAAAGTATGTTGAGGAGCTGTACACCCTTGGGGCGGATGCCCTTATCGTGGCAGACCTTGGGGCGGCGCGGCTCATACACAAATACTTCCCCGACCTTGAGCTTCACGCAAGCACTCAGGCAATGGGACACAATACCGATGCCGCAAGAATATTTGCAGATATGGGATTTTCAAGAATGGTGGCGGCACGGGAGCTGTCATTTTCCGACCTTGCCTCCCTTTGCAAAAGCTCCCCTATTGAAACAGAGCTGTTTATACACGGAGCTATCTGCGTTTCCCAATCTGGAGGATGCCTTGCAAGCTCCCTTATCGGAGGCAGAAGCGGAAACCGCGGTGAGTGCGCCCAGCCTTGCAGACTCCCCTACAGAAGCGACAAAAAGAACTGCCCCGACACATATGCCCTCAGCCTTAAGGATATGTGCCTTGCATCTCACATCACGGACATTCTGTCCCTCGGTGCGGCATCCCTGAAAATAGAGGGACGCATGAAATCCCCCGAATACGTTTTTGGCGTTACAAGTATATACAGAAAGCTTCTTGACGAGGGAAGAAACGCTTCACCGGAGGAAATTTCAAAGCTTAAGGCTCTCTTTTCAAGAAGCGGCTTTACCGACGGATATTTCACAGGTAAAACAAATAAGAATATGCTCGGCGTGCGCACGGATTCGGATAAGTCCGACACCGCCGCCCTGACAGGCACAAAAGCCGCAGACTACAAAGAGCATATCAAAGACCGCCGCCGTCCCCTGAATATGCATTTCATCGCAGAATCAGGCAAGCCTGTCCGCCTTACGGCAGAGCTTGGGGAAATTTCCGTCACCGTAGAGGGTGAGATTCCAACACAGGCAATAAATCAACCTCTAACATACGAGTCGGTAATGAAAAACCTTGAAAAGCTTGGAAACACTCCGTTCATCATGGGAAGCGGCAGTATAAAGCTTGACGACGGACTTATTCTGCCCCTGTCTGCCATAAACGCACTTCGCCGTGAGGCTGTGGATGCCATATCGGCGCGGCTTATGCCCACAAGAGAGTCGAAGCTTCCCCACAAGCTTTACGAGCCGCAGAAACCGTCTCTCACCAAGGCAAAAACAGCGCGATTTCTTTCATATGAGGATATCCCCGAAAACGCGGCGGAGTTTGACACGGTATATATCCCGATTGAAAAATTCGCCCCTCACATGACAGATCATGTCAGCGGAGTTATAATTCCGCCCGTAATATTTGATTCGGAGGCGCAGGAGATACGGGATATGCTGAAGATAGCATATAATGCCGGAATCCGCCTGGCACTTGTATCAAACATCGGTCACATCAGCATGGCAAAGGAAGCAGGAATGACCGTTCAGGGCGACTTCAGGCTGAACATCTTCAACAGATACACCGCCGAGGTCATGGCAGATCTCGGATTTGCCGATCTCATGGCATCCCCCGAGCTTACGCTTCCCCAAATTCGTGATCTCGGACTTGCTCCCGTAGTGTACGGTAGGATTCCGCTTATGACGCTTGAAAAATGTGCGATACGCGACCTCTATTCCTGCGAAGAATGCCAAAAGCGAGGGCTTCTCACCATACGCGACCGCAAGGGCACGGATTTCCCCATCACACGCGCATGGAAGCACCGCAACATCATGTACAACAGCGTTCCCCTGTACATGGAGGACAAAAAAGACGAGCTTTGCCGTTACCGCATCGTCGGAGGACATTATATTTTCACAGACGAGTCCCGTGAATATGCGGCGGCACTGATTTCGGGAAGTGTATCCCCAAAAAACGGAAAAATAAGGAGAATTGCAAAATGAACGATATAAAGGTAAAAATCAAGCTCCTGCGAGAGGGCATATCCGTTCCGGAATACGCAACTCCGGGGTCTGCGGCGGTGGACCTTCGGTCCGCGGCAGACGAGGATATAACCATTGAGCCTGGCGGAAAAGCAGTAATTCCCACCGGCATCGCCATATCTCCCGAAAGCTTCGGCGTTGTGGCGATCATCGCCGCAAGAAGCGGACTTTCCACAAAGCACGGCATTACTCTTGCAAACGGGATCGGGGTTATTGACAGCGATTATCGGGGCGAAATTTCCGTATCTCTTATTAACCGCTCAGGCACTCCCTACACCATTGTTCGCGGTGAGCGCATAGCACAGCTTATGTTCGTTCCCGTCATGCACGCCGCGTTTATAGAAGCAGATGAGCTTGACGAGACATCGCGCGGCGCCGGCGGCTTCGGCTCAACGGGCAAGAACTGATTTCATCGAAAAGTATAACCAAAGGAGATATATCATGGCAAAAAGCAAGCTTTACAATACATTCCTTGTGCTTGTGGGAATTGTGGTGGGCACATTTGCAGGCAATCTGTGCCGCAGTATTCCCGCGGTGTCGTGGCTGGCATTCGGCATTGACTTCGGCATGAATTCACCGCTGACTCTTGATCTTGGCATAATACAGCTCACATTCGCAATAAGCATAAATCTGACTCTTGCAGTGGTGCTGTTTATCATACTCTCACTCATTATAGGGAGGGCACTTGCAAAATGACCCCTAAGTTCATTTTAGCTTCAAACTCCCCTCGCCGCCGTGAGATACTTGCCATGCTGGGCATGGATTTTGAGGTGATCGTATCGGACTGCGACGAAAATATTGAAGGCGAAATGCCGCCTGATGCACTTGTATGTGAGCTTGCACGGCGCAAAGCTGAGGCTGTGGCAGACAAGCTTCATATTGAGGGAGATTACATCGTGCTTGGTTCAGACACAGTGGTATTTGACGGAGTTCGGGTGCTGGGCAAGCCTAAAGATGCGAACGACGCATATAATACGCTTATGTCCCTATCCGACCGCGAGCATTCGGTATTCACCGGCATTGCGCTTATAGGAAGAATCGGCGGACAAAAAATCGCGGTATGCGAAGCGGAGGAAACCAAGGTGGTATTTGCAAAGCTTGGAGAAGGCGAGGTACGATACTACGTGGACACCGGTGAGCCTATGGACAAAGCCGGCTCATACGGCATCCAAGGGTTCGGCGGAATCTTCGTTTCGGAGCTTCACGGCGATTACTACAACGTTGTGGGACTCCCGATCTCCCTTATGCGAAAAATGCTGGCACGTGATTTCGGACTCCACGCCGATGACTATATCGGAAAGGTAAGTGAATAATATGTCTGTATATCTGGGAGTTGATTTCGGAACAAGGGCGGTAAGAATATTCCACCGCGACAAGGGTATCGTTCTGCGCGAGCCGAACGTTGCCGCAGTTGATACAAAAGGCAACGTAGTGGCGGTTGGCACAGAGGCGCTTCTTATCAGCGCACGCGCCCCCGGTACGGTTACTGTACGCCGTCCCATGAGCGGCGGCAGTATAACGGATTTCAATTTAGCGGCGGAGATTCTTGACCGTTTTCTTGAAATTGCCGCACCGCGCGCAAAAAAACATATTATAGCATCCGCCAGATACGGTCTTGGTACTGCAAGCCGAGAGCTTTTAAAAAGGGCACTGTCAGATTGCCGCACAGGTCATGTGTCTATTGTGGATTCTTCTCTCGCGTCTCTTCTCGGAAGCGGATTTACACCTGAGCCGGATGAAGCAGAAGCACTGAGCGGCACTGTTATCTGCGATATCGGTGCCGGAAGCATCGAAGCTTCGTATATACGCTCAGGAGAGCTTATGCGCGCCGAAACGCTGATCGGTGCAGGAGATGCGGCGGATAACGGCATAATGTCGCATCTTCGCAGGAATTACGGTCTTGCCGTAACTCAAAGCTCCGCAAGAGAGGCAAAGCACAGGCTTTCACTCTGCGAAGCAACCGAGGATGCCGTATTTACGGGTATTGACGGCTCAACGGGTATGCCGAAGCGTGTACAAATATCCTCGGATGTTCTGCTTGAATGCTGTAATTCACAAATCGGCGGAGTTGTGAATACCCTCTCAAAACTTATGGAAAATCTGCCTTATCGGGGCGAAACCCCATCAAGTGTAGACCGTATAATCCTTGTGGGTGGCGGTGCCGCGTTACCCGGCATCAGCGAATATGTCGGCGTTAAATTGAATCTTGCCATAACCACCGCAGACGATCCTGCCAACTGCACCGTAAAGGGGCTTGGCGAGATGATTTCGAAACTGTAAGTCGGCACATACCTTCTATTATCGGTCGGGTTAAAAATATAATTTTCAAATGCTTTTATGTGTGATTTTTTATACTAAAGTAAAAAAATTTGAAATATCATAGAAATCTCTTTCATTTCGCATTCGTATAAGTTAAAATATACGTAAAGCTATTACTCGAAAGGAGAAATACTATGAAATTACCTTTTAACATTGATCTTTCCGGAAAGACTGCGCTTGTTACAGGCGGCGGCGGTGTGCTTTGCTCCGAATTTGCCAAGGCTCTTGCTGCCTGCGGCGCTAAGGTTGCCGTATGCGACCTCAGAGAAGAAGCAGCTCAGACAGTCGTTGACGCTATTACAGCGGAGGGCGGTACTGCTATGGCAGTTGCGGCAAACGTGCTCGACAAGGCAAGCCTTGAAGCTGCACGCGAAAAAATTCTCGCAAAATTCGGCACTGTGGACATTCTTCTCAACGGTGCAGGCGGAAACAACCCCAAGGGAACAACCACCAAGGAATACCTCTTCCCCGAAGATCTTGAGAGCACTGCCGAGGATGTAAAAACATTCTTCGACCTCGATCCCGACGGTATCGGCTTCGTATTCAACTTAAACTTCCTCGGAACTCTGCTTCCCACTCAGGTATTTGCAAAAGACATGGCTAAGAAGGGCGACACCGTTATTCTTAACGTTTCTTCCATGAACGCGTTCTCCCCTCTCACCAAGATCCCCGCATACTCCGGTGCAAAGGCGGCTGTTTCCAACTTCACACAGTGGCTTGCAGTTCACTTCTCCAAGGTTGGAATCCGCGTAAATGCTATCGCTCCCGGCTTCTTCTGTACCAATCAGAATCACGCACTTCTCTTCAATCCGGACGGTTCTCTCACCGCTCGTTCCGAGAAGATACTTAATCATACCCCCATGGGTCGCTTCGGCGAGACCGACGATCTCATCGGCACACTTCTCTGGCTTGTTGACAACAAGGCTTCCGGCTTTGTCAACGGCGTTGTAGTTCCCGTCGACGGCGGATTTGCCGCTTATTCGGGCGTATAATTACACACCTTTCCCCCGATACCAAAACGTATCGGGGGTATTTTTTTTGCGCCGTGGCGCAAAAAAAATGTAAAATTTACACACTGTTTTCACACATATGCTTGCTTTGATTGTTTTCCTGTAGTATAATGGACTATAATAACCGACAATATCGCCGAAAGGTAACTTTAATATATGGTCTTTTCAAGTCTTGAATTTTTGCTTCTTTATTTGACCGCCACTCTGCTTGTATATTTTATAGTCCCCCTTAAAGCACGAAATGCCGTCCTGCTCCTTTTCAGCCTGATCTTCTACGGCTGGGGCGAGCCTGTATATGTGTTCCTCATGATATTCACCATCACGGCGGACTACATTTTCGGTCTGCTCGTCGAGAAGGGACTTGCCGCAGGAAACAAAAAGCGTGCAAAGCAGTGGCTTTGCGCCGCGGTTGTGTTTAATCTCGCCATTCTCGGCTTTTTCAAGTATTACGACTTCTTTATAACAAATCTAAGGCTTATTCCCGGACTCTCAAAGCTCCCCCTTCTCGGTCTGGAGCTTCCCATCGGAATATCGTTCTACACATTTCAGGCGCTCTCCTATGTTATCGACGTTTACCGTCTCGACACCCGCGCACAGAAAAATATAGCCGCATTCGGCGCATATGTGACCCTTTATCCTCAGCTTATTGCCGGTCCTATAGTCCGCTACAAGGATGTTGACGACCAGCTTACCGAGCGCACACACAGCATCTCTCTTTTTGCTGAGGGAACACGCACTTTTATTGCCGGCATGTGCAAAAAAGTGCTTCTTGCCAACACAGCGGGACAGCTATGGGAATATTTCCGGGATTTCCCCACCGATGAGCGCACTGTTATGGGTGCGTGGATCGGTATGATATGCTATTCTTTCCAGATTTACTTCGATTTTTCGGGATATTCGGATATGGCGATCGGTCTTGGCAAAATGATCGGCTTTAGGTTCCTCGAAAACTTCAACTACCCCTATATTTCAAAAAGCATCACCGAATTTTGGCGCAGATGGCATATTTCCCTTGGAACATGGTTCAGGGAATATGTGTACATCCCCCTTGGCGGAAATCGCTGTTCCAAGCTTGTAAACATACGCAACATTCTTGTTGTCTGGTTTCTTACCGGCTTCTGGCACGGTGCAAGCTGGAACTATATTCTCTGGGGGCTTTACTATTTCGTTCTGCTCATGGCAGAAAAGCTGTTCCTCTTAAAGCTTCTCGAAAAAGCTCCTGCCGTCATCTCACACATCTATACTCTGTTCTTCGTCCTTTTCGGATGGCTTCTGTTTGTGTTTGAGGACCTGGGTGCAGGCGCGGTATATCTCGGAAATATGTTCGGTATTGGCACCGCAGGCTTCGTGTGTCAGCTTGATATATACAACCTTGTACGAAATCTTGCATTCTTCGCGGTGCTTATCATTGCGTGTACCCCTCTGCCGAAAAAGCTTTACTATACGCTGACGGAAAAATATTCGCTCTGCCGTGGCATTGCCGCGTGCGGCGGCATCGCGGCGGTGCTTGTATGCCTTGCATATCTTGTGGATTCCTCGTATAATCCATTCCTTTATTTCAGATTTTAACGAAAATCCCGTTTTGCATATTAAGAAAGGTCAACAACGATGAAAGAACAGAAAAATCATCGCCTATGGGACATTGTGACAGTCCTTAGTCTGCTGATTATCATATACGGCTTCTCCGCCGCCATGCTGATACTCCCCGACAAGGAATATTCCGAGGAGGAGAACCGCTATCTTCAGACCGCGCCCAAATTTACCGTATCATCGCTGACAGACGGCAGATTCACCGCCGATGCGGCACGGTACTGCACCGATCAGATGCCCCTCAGAAACACCTTTGTGGGACTGAAAGCCGCCATTGAGACGTCAATCGGCAAGGCGGAGAACAATTCGGTACTTCTTGGGACAGACGGACATATTATTGCCAAAGATGACACGCCGGACTTAGCTTTTGCAGAAAAAAATCTTGCTGCCATCGAGATTTTTACTGAAAAGCTGGACATCCCACTGCATCTGGCAATAGCAGGACGCTCCCAGGACGTTCTTATAAATTACGCTCCTGCTCTTTACCCTGCTCTTGATATTTCCGACACCACCTTCGGACGTGTTTTTGAAAATTACGGCGGCATTCCCCAAATAGACCTGCTGACTCCTCTCCGAGTGCGTGCCACAATGGGTGAGTATGTATATTACCGCACCGACCACCACTGGACAACCCTTGGTGCATATTACGCATACGCCGAGATAATGGCAACATACGGTATGACCCCCCACCCCCTTGAATTTTTCACCCGCGAGACGGTATCGGAAGAATTCTACGGAACCACATGGTCAAAGGCAGGCATGAAGTGGGTATCACCCGACGTCATGGAATTTTTCCGCTACAGTGGCGACGAATCGCTAGTATGCGAGATTGTTGGCGGAAAGACTTTTTTCGGAATGTATGACCGGTCATATCTTGACAAAAAGGACAAGTACAGCGCATTTATCGGCGGAAATAATGCCCGTGTTCGGATATATCCGTCGGAGTCAAGCTCTCTTTCGGGCGAGCGCGAAACCCTGCTTCTCATAAAGGACAGCTTCGGTCATTCCGCCGCTCCTTTCCTTGCCGTTCATTTTGATCTTGAAATAATAGACCTTCGCTATTACAAGCCGCTTGTAGGAAATCCCTCGGTGCTTGATCTCGCAGAGGAAATCGGTGCTGACCGCGTTCTGATTCTCTACAACATGGACAGCCTGCTCACCTCGGACAATCTTGCATCCCTGACGCTTGGGGTGGAGTGAAAAGGAGTACGGTCGCTTTTTTTGAGCACATCGCTTGCGATGTGCTGAAAGCATCCGCAAAAAAACTTTATACATGGGAATTATTTGGGCTACACCTCCGTAGGGCGGGGGCTTGCTCCCGCCGTTTCCCGTCGATGCTCACTACTCGCGCCGCCTGCATGGCCCCGCACCATTTCGGCGGCTTGGGTTGGTGGGAATTTCGTTGGTATGGGAACAAACGATATAGAACATACCAATTGCCCTCTCACCCGCTTCGCGGGAGCTCTCCCAGAGGGAGAGCCTCTGTATCAAAGTCTCGCCCTCCGGGAGAGGTGGCACACCAATGGTGTGACGGAGAGGGTTTACACCGTAGGGAGCGGCGTCCTCTGTCCGTTTATCACATCTTCACAGATACGCAAAAAGCTTGCCGTTATTTCGGCAAGCTTTTCTTATTATGCTTACATATATCGGATACGGGACATTCGCCGCACTTCGGCGACCTTGCGGTACATATTTCTCTTCCGAACATAACCAGCCTGTGACAAAAATCCGACTGCTTTTCGGGAATTATTAGAGGAACGAGTATTTTTTCTATCTTCACAGGGTCTTTAAGCGTTTCCTCATACAGTCCCACCCTGCCGCATATACGGATGCAGTGGGTATCTGTAACGATGGCAGGTTTTCCGAATATATCCCCAAGGAGCAGATTTGCAATCTTTCTGCCAACGCCGGGCAGCCGCAGCAGCTGGTCCATGGTATCGGGAAGCACACCCCCGAATTCATCACGAAGCATTATGCAGGCATCCTTTATATTTTTTGCCTTGGTCTTGTAAAGTCCGCAGGGGCGCACGATCTCCTCAAGTGTGGACAGCTGGCAGTCCGCAACGGATTCGAGAGTTGGGTACTTCGCGAAGAGATCACGGCAAACGATGTTTACTCTGGCGTCTGTGCACTGAGCCGACAGCCGTCCCATAATGAGAAGCTTCCACGCCTCTCCGCCCGATTCAAGCGCACACTGTGCCTCCGTGTATATTTTCTCAAGCCTCTCGCAGAATTCCTGTGCGAGAGCTGTTTTTTTACTTGCCATTTGGGGTGCATCCTTTTCTTTTTTTGATACCGATATTATATCAAACCGCCTCCAAATTGTCAAGTACCAAAAACAGTATTATTCTCCCTCGTCTTCCGCAATGCGTATGACCACCACTGTCATATCATCACTGCGTCTGTTTGTCAAAACCGCATTGTCAAGAATCTTTGCCGCCATGGCATCAATATCGTCCTCCCACTCGTAGGTCAGAAGATTGGCAAGCCACACTCCGTCCTCAAGAGACTGCGCCACGCCGTCGCTCAGCATGATTATCACATCTCCCCCCATAAGCTCAAAGCCTATGCGCTCCGCATCAAGCTCATGCATTATACCGATGGGCAGGGTTTTCGACTGAAGCTTATAAAGATTTCCAGAGCGGAGCACAAAGGACGGTGCCGCCCCGCTTTTAACAAAGCTCGCCTTACCGTTTATAAGGTCAATCTCGGCAAGGTCTATTGTAGCCGAGCATTCACTGCCACGGCAGGCACGGCTTCGTATAAAGCCGTTGAGCATTTCAAGCGTCACGCTTTGTCCGTTTCCGGCTGACAGCATCCGCTCAATAAACACCGCACATATCTTTGATGTAATTGCCGCCTCTCTGCCGCTTCCCATGCCGTCTGATATGAGCGTGTAAAAATAGTCCTCTTTATTTTCAAATACGGCAACACTGTCTCCGTTGGCACTTTCCGACTCCTTTATACTTGTGGCTTTGGCAACCTCTGTCCTGTATCTGCGGCGTGCTTCAAGGGTTACGGTGACAACGCCGTCCTCTACGTTGAACAGAGGCGCCGCCATGGGTACTTCAAGGGTATTTTCCACCGCCTGCCGTATCTCACGCGCCCCCATTCTCATCTTTGCCGCATCCACACCTCCGATTACCGCCTGCTTTTTTCGTGAGCCGCAGCACAGCGCACTTTCAGCATGGATACCCATATATTTAAGGGACTTTCGGAGCTTTTTTGTAAGCTCCGTGTCGACCTTATATTCAGCATCGTTTTTATCTATCTGCGCCGCAAGCAGCTTTGACATAGCCTCGTAATCCAGCGCAAAAGCCTCGGTTTTATCGTTCTTTATGAGTCGCTCTATAAGCTTCGCTGTGGAAATATTTATCTCGTCAATAATGGGCAGTATATTGAAGCACCGGTCACGGAAATACTGCGGGACGTCCTCTATTCCCACCCGTCCGGCTTTATAAAGCACGCCGGTTATTTTGCTCTGCGCATCAAGAGTGGATGAGCACTCCCTCTCAAGGCACACCGACTGCATGGCACACTTGTGGCAGAAGCCCTCAAACGCTCCGTCGCAAACCTGCTTTAAGTCCGCGACCCCCGGACGGCGCATTCGGTCCGACAGCGAATATACAGTGTCGGACAAATGGGAAAACGCCTCAGACAGAGCATTCATTCTTGCATTTGTATCCGTCTGCTTTTTTTCAAGCAGAGATAATTCCTCACTGCCCGAAGCCCTTTCAGGCTCAGAGAAAATAAGCAGGCGCGGCAAAAAGCCGAAATGGGAAAGCGGCATAAACACTGCCGCCGCGGCTGAAATATCCGGAAGAAGTCTCGGAAGTATACCGTATCCGTCAACCATAAGTCCAAGAGAGATTCCCACCGAGCAAGCCGCCGCCACTGCCGCCGCACGGGATACCCTCCAAAGTGCCCCCATACAAAGTCCTGCCACTGCAATGATGCAGGGCGCAGCTCCGATAGAATAGGCGGCGGAAGCCACACCCGACACGCCCACCGTATCAAGTGTGCCGCAGGCAAGACCCAGAAGCAGACCCACAGCGCATCCCTTGAGTCCGCCAACAGAGGATGCCGCCCACATTGTGATAAAAAAAGCCGCCGCAAATCCAAGTGAGAATCCCATAATACTGTATCCACGAAGGGAGAATACTATCATGAATACAAGTGCCGCACGTGACAGTGTGCCGGCTCTAGGCAGTTGCTCGTCCTTTGTAAAAAGTCCGCCCAGTGCCGCCGCGGCAAGGGGTGAAATAATAAATCCGCCGAGAAGCCCAAACAGGTCATAGTACAAAAATCCGCCTGCTATCAGTCGGTACAGTCCGAATACAAACGCCGCAAAGCAGGCTATTGCCACACGGATAAGCAGTGCCTCACCGAATACGGCAGGACCCGCGCCGCTTTTTCGTGCTCGGCTTCGAAGCTTCTCAAACACGCCCGGCAGCTTGTCTGTGCTATCTTCGGTGGCAATCCGCCCCACAGCATACCGAAGCATAAGAATAACCGTGTACACCACCGCCATTGGAAGTGCATATCCGCGGTTGGTAAGCGCCGATACGAGCAGTCCGAAATAGGAAAAGTACACATACCTGTCAGCGACGCACAGATATGCTATTCCGAAAGGATAGCAGGAGAAAACACCGCTTGATGCGCCGAGTATTCCTGCCATCACCGCCGCGCCGATTCCCTTTACAATATGTACCGTATCAATAAGGCCCGAATCAAAAAACTCCTCACCCTCGCCTGCCGCGGCATTTCCAAACACGCCTGCAAGCTTTTTCATTATAAATTTTTGTACTGCCATAATTTTTACCGTCCTTTATGCCGCAATGCGCGGCTGTCTTCCCGATAATTATACCAAAACGCAGGCAGCACACAATGTCGATTGGTGTTTGTATTTTCGGCACTGTTTCGCTCGTATGAGCGTGGATAATATCAAATCAGCGCGTTTTTGGCGGAGATTATGTCAAATTCTGCCGTTTTGGTGGGTGAAGAAGTCCGAATTTATAATAATTTGCTATTGCAAACACACGCCGAGCTATGGTATAATAGTATGTAATTACAGTCGATGATTCCGGAGGAGATTTGTCCATGTTCAGGATCATAACAAAAAAAAGCCTCAATCCCACCGTTTGCATGATGGATATTGAAGCACCGGCAGTGGCGAAAAAAGCCCGTCCGGGACAGTTTATAATACTTCGCACCGATTCCGACGGCGAGCGTATCCCTCTCACTATCGCAGGATATGACCGTGACGCGGGAACGGTAAAAATAATATTTCAGATAGTGGGTGCTACCACACTGAAGCTTGCCGCAAAGGAAGTTGGCGACAGCCTACAGGATTTTGCAGGCCCTCTCGGTGTTCCCACAGAGCTTGAGAGACTTCGAAAGGTGTGCATCGTTGGCGGCGGCGTTGGATGCGCCATCGCAATGCCCATTGCCAAAGAGCTTCACTCGATGGGATGTGAGGTTACATCAATAATCGGCTTCCGGTCAAAAGACCTTGTAATTCTTGAGGATGAGTTCAAAGCCGCATCAAAAAGACTCCATATCATGACGGACGACGGCTCATACGGTAGGCAGGGCAATGTCTGCGTGCCCCTTGCCGAAATGCTTGAATCCGGCGAAAAATTCGACAGGATCATAACCATAGGTCCGCTTATAATGATGAAATTCGTTGTGGAAACTTCCCGTCCTACAGGCATACCCTGTACGGTATCAATGAATCCCATAATGATAGACGGCACGGGAATGTGCGGCGGATGCCGCCTTACAGTCGGCGGCAAGACGAAATTCGCCTGCGTTGACGGTCCGGATTTCGACGGATATGAGGTAGACTTTGATTCCGCTATGGAGCGCGGCTCTATGTTTCGTGATTTTGAGCGCCACGCTTATGAGGAAGCCTGCAATCTTTTTAAGAAGGCATAATTAGGAGAAAGTATTATGGCTGCAAATATGAATCCCAAGAAGAACCCTATGCCATCTCAGACACCTGAGGTCAGAGCGCATAATTTCTCGGAGGTTGCTCTCGGCTACGATGAAGCCACCGCCCTTGACGAGGCGGCACGCTGTCTTAACTGCAAAAATATGCCCTGCGTTTCCGGCTGTCCCGTAAATATACACATCCCCGATTTTATCGGCAAGATAAAGGAGGGAGATTTTGAGGGCGCATATCAGATAATAAACCGCTCTTCTTCTCTCCCTGCCGTCTGCGGACGCGTCTGCCCTCAGGAAACACAGTGTGAGGCAAAATGCGTGCGCGGTATAAAGGGTGAGCCTGTGGGAATAGGCAGACTTGAGCGTTTCGTGGCAGATTATCATAACACACATTCTGACAAAAAGCCCGAAATTCCTCAAAAGAACGGACACAGAGTGGCAATTGTGGGTTCAGGTCCGTCGGGACTTACCTGTGCAGGTGATCTTGCCAAAAAGGGGTACGAGGTGACGGTGTACGAAGCACTGCACACCGCCGGGGGTGTCCTTGTATACGGAATCCCCGAATTCAGACTTCCAAAGGCTATAGTAGAAAAAGAGGTTGACAACCTTACGGCAATGGGAGTGAAAATCGAGACAAACTATATAATCGGCAAAACGCTGACAGTCGACGAGCTTTTCGAGATGGGATATGAAGCCGTATTTATCGGCTCCGGCGCGGGGCTTCCCTCATTCATGAACATTCCCGGTGAAAATCTGAAGGGAGTCTACTCCGCAAACGAATTTCTCACCAGAAGCAACCTTATGAAGGCGTATCTTTACGATCCCGTTACCCCTATATCCAAGGGCGGCAAGGTTGCCGTCGTGGGCGGCGGAAACGTGGCAATGGATGCGGCGCGTACCGCACTCCGTCTCGGCGCAGAAAAGGTGTACATCATCTATCGCCGTTCCATGGAAGAGCTTCCGGCACGCCGTGAGGAAGTGGAGCACGCCATGGAGGAGGGTATCGAATTTATGCTCCTCAGCAGCCCCGTGGAGATTTTAGGCTACCGCAATCCGGAGGATAAGCGTGACCCGAAGAACGGTTGCGTCACAGGTATAAAATGCATAAAAATGGAGCTTGGCGAGCCTGATGAGCGCGGCAGACGGTCTCCTGTGCCCATACCCGGAAGCGAATTTGAGCTTCCAGTCGATACGGTGATAATCTCCATCGGCACATCCCCGAATCCTCTTATAAAATCCACTACCGAAGGGCTTGAAGTGAACAAGCGAGGCGGCATAATTGTGGAAGAATCCACCGGTGCTACCACGAAACCCGGCGTTTATGCCGGCGGAGACGCCGTAACAGGTGCCGCTACGGTCATTTCTGCCATGGGAGCAGGAAAAACAGCGGCAAAAGCCATTGATGAATATTTGATGAGCAAATAATGCATTCCGCGGCACGGATATTCCACTGCCGCGGTTTTGCTTTGGTAAAATCGGATATACCATACCGGAAAGTACACGAAGCGCACAAAAATGTCAAATATTTTTGTCGTAAATGTAAAAATTGAGTTTTTATGAGGAAAATTTGCTGTGAGGTATTGACAGAAAGTATGTAATCATGGTATCATATTAGTGTCACATTTACCAATATACGATAAAAAACGATTCCGACAGTCCAAAAAACCGCCGGTACTGTTTTTGTTTGTCCTGTTGGGATGAGGCACGACTAAACGGCAGTGACGGCCAAGGATGCCGACGCCGATAAGGTGGGAGGCGGAAGGTACGGCTAAGATAACTCTTATAACCTCGTGCAAGGGCGGCGTTGGTAAATCCACCGTTGCGGCGAATCTCGCCATGTCGTTAGCACGGCGCGGACGCCGTGTACTGCTTGCCGACTGCGACTTTGATATGCGTTGCCTTGACCTTATGCTGGGCGTTGAAAACGAGATCATGTACGACCTTTACGACGCCGCCAAGGGACGCGTTGAAACCGAAAAGGTGCTTATTCGTGATGAACGCTCGGAAAATCTGTGGTTTGCGGCAGCTCCCTATAAGGGCGGACGTGATATAACAGCTGAGGAATTTTCCGGCATTATCGACAGTGCGCTTGAGGCTGTACCGTTTGATAACATAATACTCGACACTCCCGGCTCCCTCGGAGTTCCGGCAGTTCTTGAATCTGCCAGGGCAGACAGTGCCATTATCGTAGCATCTCACCAACCCTCCAGCATTCGCGCGGCGGGTCAGACAGGAGAATATCTTAAGAACAACCGAATATCCGACAGACGACTGCTTATAAACAGCTTCGATTTTGAGGGGGCTGCTACGGGAGACCGTCCGGGTATAAATGAAATAATTGACAGATCGTTTATCCAGCTTTGCGGAATTATTCCCCACGAGCATCAGCTTATGCTGGGTGCGGAAACGGGCAAGCTTGCCTGTCAGCTTCGCGGCGTCAATGCCGCGGCGGCATTCGACAATGTAGCCGCAAGACTCTGCGGCCTGTATGTACCGCTGTTCCACGGATTTCGCGGAATGAAAGCAAAACGTCAGGTAAAACGACTTCTTGAAAACATATGACAACAGATTTAAAATTTTAGGAAAGGATCAAATTTAATGGAAATTGCTATCATCGCGGACGACAAGAAAAAGGAACTTATGACACAGTTTTGCATAGCATACTGCGGAATTTTATGTAAACACAATCTGTGCGCTACAGGTATAACAGGCAAGTATATATCAGAAGCCACAGGTCTTAATATAGAACGTCTGCTGTCAGGCTCTCAGGGCGGAACACAGCAGATAACCTCCCGCCTTGCGTACAATGAGATAGATCTGCTTATTTACTTCAGAGATACCTCCACGGATTCTCCCTATGACGAGGAAGCGCACAATCTTCTTCGTATGTGCGACGTATACAATGTGCCCGTTGCTACGAATATCGCCACAGCCGAGGTGCTGGTGTGCGCACTTGAAAGCGGCGGTCTTGATTGGCGCGAGATTGTAAACCCGAAGTCGGAGTATAACAGAAGATAAATATATACTGCGCAAAAATCCCGGTTGAAAATGAACCGGGATTTTTTGTTTTTATTTGTCATGACAATAATACCGATTATGAAAAATTCCAATTATATGATCAAACAGTGCCGGCTCTTTGTCAATAGAAATTATCGCGTAGTAACAGGGAAATTTCTTCTGTCATTATAACTACTAAAATATTGCATACTAAGATGAAGAATATTTACAAAATGCTCATTGTAATTTATGTTAAAATGAGGTATAATTATAGTAATTATATTTATACTGTTAAGGAGTTTTTGCAATGATTAAGGAAAACATGGAATTTATAAAAAGTTTCGACCCCGAAATAGGCGAAGCTATAGAGAAGGAATATGCACGTCAGCAGAGAGGTCTTGAGCTTATCGCATCGGAAAATGTGGTATCTCCGGCTGTTATGGCGACTATGGGCACCGTACTTACCAACAAATACGCCGAGGGTTATCCCGGAAAGCGTTATTACGGCGGATGCGAGTGCGTTGATATAGCTGAAAATATCGCTATTGAGCGCGCCTGCAAGCTTTTCGGTGCTGAGCACGCAAACGTTCAGCCTCACTCCGGTGCACAGGCAAATACTGCTGTATATCTTGCGCTCATCAATCCCGGCGATACCGTTATGGGTATGAATCTGGCTCACGGCGGTCATCTTACCCACGGAAGCCCTGTAAACATCTCCGGCATCCTCTATAACTTCGTTCCCTACGGCGTTGAGGACGACGGCAGAATCGACTACGACAAGGTAGAGTTCCTGGCTAAAGAAAACAAGCCTAAGCTTATCGTTGCCGGCGCATCCGCATATCCGAGAATCATCGACTTCAAGCGTCTCTCCGAGATCGCAAAGGAAGTGGGAGCATATCTCATGGTAGATATGGCTCACATCGCAGGTCTTGTAGCCGCAGGACTTCATCCCTCTCCTGTTCCCTATGCGGACGTAGTTACCACCACCACTCATAAGACTCTCCGCGGTCCGAGAGGCGGTCTTATCCTCTGCCGTGAGGAGCTTGCAAAGCAGATCAACAAGGCTATTTTCCCCGGCACACAGGGTGGCCCTCTCATGCACGTTATCGCTTCCAAGGCAGTATGCTTCGGCGAAGCGCTCAAGCCTGAATTCAAGGCATATCAGGAGCAGATCATAAAGAACTCCAAGGCTCTTGCAGACGCTCTTGTTGCCGAGGGCTTCGACCTTGTATCCGGCGGTACTGACAATCACCTTATGCTGGTTGACCTTCGCTCTATGGGTATCACCGGCAAGCAGCTTGAAAAGCAGCTTGACGAGGTATATATCACCGTTAATAAGAACGCTATCCCCAACGACCCCGAATCTCCCTTCGTAACAAGCGGTGTGCGTATCGGTACTCCTGCTGTTACCTCCCGCGGTCTTAAGGAGGATGATATGCGCACCATCGCACACCTTATAAAGCTTACCGCAACCGATTTTGAAAACTCCGCCGATTACATTCGCGCTGAAGTTACCAAGATCTGTGACAAATATCCGCTCTACGAGGGCAAATAATAATTAACCCTCAATGGGGAGTTCACCACAGCGCAAAAAGGAGATATGTATATGATAAAAATACGCTCTGCCGAAATTCTTTCGGTGGGAACTGAGCTGCTGCTTGGCGACATAGTAAATACCGATTCGGCATTTATCTCTCGCCGGCTGGCGGCACTTGGAATAAATCAGTACTACCAAGGCGTTGTTGGGGACAACCCTGAAAGGCTTGAGTCGGCTCTTTCACTGTCGCTTTCAAGAAGCGATCTTGTTATTCTGACGGGCGGTCTTGGTCCAACCTACGACGATCTCACCAAGGAGACCGCCGCAAGGCTCATGGGACGTTCCATGTATCTTCACGAGGAGAGTTTATCGCGCATGATGGCACGTTTTGAAAAGCGTGGTCTTACCATGACCGAAAACAACAAAAAGCAGGCATATATGCCGGAGGGTGCGATAGTCTTTAAAAACGACTACGGCACGGCTCCGGGGCTAGCCATGGAGGACGAGGAAAAAGGTAAAATTATCATAATGCTCCCCGGTCCGCCCCGCGAGTGCGAGCCGCTTTTCTCGGAACAGGTTGAACCGTATCTGAGAGGCTTCTCCGACAGAGTGTTTTTCTCAAAAACCGTTAACATCTTCGGCATGGGCGAATCCCGTGTGGAATCAATTCTGCGCGAGGAGATGCTTGGTGCATCCAATCCCACCGTTGCTCCCTACGCCAAGGACGGCGAGGTACAGCTCCGTGTCACGGCATCGGGAAAAAGCGAGGCTGAATGTGCCGAGATGTGCGACAGAGAAATAGAAAAAATAAAGGCAACAGAGGTTGGCGGCTTTATCTACGGTGTGGATGCAGGCAGTCTTGAGGAGGCTCTTGTAGCCGAACTAATCCGTCAGAACAAGAAAATCGCCTGTGCGGAGTCCTGCACGGGTGGATATGTGGCAAAACGTATTACCAACGTAAGCGGTTCAAGCGCAGTTCTTGACGGAAGCATTGTTACCTACGCCAACCGCGTAAAGGAAAAATTTGTAGGTGTTTCCCATGAAACACTGGAAGCACACGGTGCCGTATCAAGAGAAACCGCAATAGAGATGGCGCGCGGTGTAAAAGAGCTCTTCGGGGCAGACATCGGTATATCTACCACCGGCGTGGCAGGTCCTACCGGCGGCACTCCTGAAAAGCCAGTCGGCAGAGTATATGTGGGAGTCGTATGCGACGGATATGAGGAAGTTCGTGAGCTTAATATCGGCAACGGACTCCAGACTCGTGAATATGTACGGTATGTAAGCGCATCAAACGCACTTGATCTTGCAAGACGCGCAATTACAGAATAACCTTCCGCAGCACAGCGAAAATCAAAATGCTTATATAAACTATTTACAAGAAAGGACGATATGACATGAACACAAAACAGATCATTGCCGCAATTGAGGGCGACAAGTATGAAGGCATCTTCACGGAGCTTTACGGAAAGGAAAATATCAGCGCTCAAAAAGCGCGCTACATAAATACCGTAAAGGAGTTTGCCGCACTGTTCGGTGAAGAACGCGAAGTGTCACTTTTCTCCGTTGCAGGCAGAAGTGAGATTTCCGGAAACCACACTGACCACAACTACGGCAAGGTTCTTGCCGCATCCATTGACCTCGATATAATCGCCGTCGCTTCCCCACGCGAGGATATGCGTATAAACATCAAATCCGAGGGTTTCCCCATTGATGAGGTGGATATTACCGATCCCACCGTTGATGAAGCGCTTTATTACACCTCGAAATCCATCATTTCGGGAATGTGCTCAGGCTTTCTGAAATACGGTCACAAGGTAGGCGGCTATGATGCCTACACCACATCAAACGTTTTCAAGGGATCGGGACTTTCCTCATCTGCGGCGTTTGAAGATATGGTAGGACTTATTCTCAACGGATTCTACAACGACTGCGAAGTGGACAACGCAGAGATCGCCAAGATCGCACAGTATTCGGAAAATGTATTCTTCGGCAAGCCCAGCGGTCTTATGGATCAGACTGCCTGCGCAGTAGGCGGATTTGTTGCCATCGACTTCAAGAATCCCAAAGAGCCCATAATCGAAAAGCTTCCATTTGACCTTACCGCGGCAGGATACAGCCTTTGTATCGTTAATACCGGCGGAAATCACGCAGACCTTAATGAGGACTACGCTTCCGTCCCTGCGGAAATGAAGAAAATAGCATCTTACTTCGGCAAGCAGGTGCTTCGCGAGGTTAAGCTATCCGAAATTCTCAAAAATATAAAAGCTCTTCGCGAATTTGCCGGTGATCGCGCCCTTATGCGTGCTATTCACTACAAAAACGAGAACGAGCGTGTTACCGCTCAGACTACGGCACTGAAAAAAGGCGATATCGACGGATTTTTTAGGGGTGTTATGGAATCCGGAAACTCCAGCTTCAAATATCTCCAGAATGTGTACACCACAAAGAATATAACCGAGCAAGGACTTTCTCTTGCCCTTTGCCTTGCCGAAATTGCCCTTGACGGCAAGAAGGCGGCTTACCGTGTACACGGCGGCGGCTTTGCCGGCACTATTCAGGCGTTTGTCAGAAACGAGGACATTCCTCATTTCAGAGAAGTGCTTGACGGTGCTTTCGGTGAGGGTGCTACAACCGTTCTTAAGGTCCGTCCCTACGGTGCTATCCGCATAGAATAATGGCAAAAAAGAAAAAAAGAGCGAAAAAGACCGCGCCTGTCGGGACAACTCCCGGCGGCGCGGTTAAGGCGCGTCTTAAAGAATTTAATTGGCGTCGGATGGTTGTTATCCTGCTTTCCACTATTGCGGCATTTGCCATTTACGAAATGCTTATTGCGGCGGAATTTCTGTGTATCGGCGGAATCCCGATAATTATGCCCGTGTACTTTACTATCGCCACAGTGCTCATATTTGCCGTACTTCTTTTAAATCACGGAATCTCTCAAAAAGAGGTCACTCCCGATATGTTCAAAGCAGAATACAAGGACATGGCAGAGGAGCTTTCCCAAAAAATAAATCGACACAAAGCTATCGCAAGAAAACTAATGCTTATCCTGCTTCCGTTTTTATTTGCGATATTTTTTGATATTATCTATCTTTTCTACGGCGATATTCTGAAGAATGCCCTATCTGTTATATTAGGTGGGATGTAATGCCGTAAGCTTCACAAAAGTCAGAAAGGAAGGCATAAAATGCCTGTTTTTTCGGTCTGCACCCTGGCGTCAAGCTCTAAGGGCAACTGTGTATATGCGCGTCTTGGGGATGATGAGCTTCTTATAGATGCAGGAATAAGCTGCAAGCGTATTTGCGATACTTTACGGAGCCTTGACAGCGATATTTCCCGTATCAAAGCTATTTTTATAACCCATGAGCACTCCGACCATGTGTCAGGGCTTGAAACCATATCTAAAAAATACAAAATCCCCATACATATGACCGAGCCGTCGGCAATGTCCCATTTTCGCACCAAAAACACAGAAAATACCACCACCTGCACCGTAAGACATCCGCTTCTGTTCTGTGAAACGGTGGGGGCACTTACCGTAAGCTCCTTTGTTACGTCTCATGACAGCTCAGCAAGCGTGGGATATACTGTCACCGACGGCACGGCGGAGCACACCTTCGCCATTGCCACTGACCTTGGCTGTGTCACCGATGAGGTGTGTGACGCACTCCTCGGTGTGCCAAGCGTGATACTCGAATCAAACCACGACGAAAATATGCTTCTGTGCGGACCTTACCCATATGAGCTTAAACGCCGCATCCTGTCAAACCGAGGACATCTGTCAAACGAAGCCGCGGCTTCCCTTGTATCACGGCTTGCGGCGGCAGGCACTAAGCGCATTCTCCTTGCGCATCTCAGCGAGGAAAACAATCTTCCGGAGCTTGCCTATCACAGTGCACTGGAAGCACTTGGCGGACGGGAGATATTTATTGACGTAGCCGCTCCCGCTTCCCCAACACGGCTGATATGATTGTGATACCAAAAAAGAGGGTGAAACTATGCTTCGAATACATATCGTTCACGTTGGAACGATAAAAGAGAAATATCTGACCGATGCGGTGGCTGAATACGAAAAGCGACTTTCCGCTTACTGTACGCTTGATAATATATCGGTAAAGGATGAAAAGCTTTCAGATAAGCCCTCTGCCGCCGAGACTGCAAATGCTGTAAGGCGCGAGGGAGAACGCATCCTTGCCGCACTTCCTGAGCGCGCGTACAACATCGCGCTTTGCGTTGAGGGTAAACAGTGCTCAAGCGAGGCTTTTTCACGCCGCATCTCCGATATAGCAAACGAGGGATTTTCCGATATATGTCTTATAATAGGCGGCTCGGACGGTCTTTCCGATGAGGTGAAATCAGCCTGCCGTATGAGACTGTCAATCTCCGAGATGACCTTCCCCCATCAGCTCATGCGTGTTATATTGCTCGAACAGCTCTACCGCGCCTTCAATATCGCTGCCGGCGGTAAATATCACAAATAATCGGGGTATAAAGGATACACCATATGAATATAAGAAGAAAAATCACAGAACGAGCGATTCCCATAGTGCTTCTTGCGTTTACGGTTACTGCCGCAATTGCTTACGTACGCGGCGTATACGATTTCACGTTCATAGACCGTCCGGCGGTGACGACGGGGGCAGAAGAAATTGCTGATACGGGGCTTTCCGATGATACTCTGCCGTCTGACGAGACTGCCAATACCGAAGCAATTCCGCCGCAGCGGACTGCCATTGAGGAGTTTCTCGCACCGCTCTATACCACAGATGTACTGAGAGCCTCCGGATATGTTGTGACGGACACAGAATGGGCACCGGGATATGCTTTCGGACGCGCTGACATGAGTCTTGCCGATATTGATGCCTTTTCACTTGGCACTCGTGTCACAGAAGTGCCGGAGCGTGTCCCCTACGGCAAATACAGCGGATATATCACGACTATGACGGAAGTAACCGAGGACCGCCCTGCCCTTGAAATATACATGGACTATATAATTGCCGACAGGGGCGATGGCGTTGATCTACTGAACGCCGACGGAAGCTTACTCGCGGCAGATTTCGATATTGAGACCTACAAACCGGCATATACAAGAGATTCCATGGACAGACCTCTTTTTATTGCCGAAACTCCCTCGCGATACAATCCAAAAAACACCGTAACACAGTATTATTATCTTGAATCCGACGGCACACCGACACTCAGCGACTACGATGACGCCGTGGACGGCAGAGGACTTTATATAAACTACCCGGCTGACTACGGAAAGGCTGCGGACAAGGATTACACGCGGTATTATGATAAGGCAACAAAGCTATACGCCTTTGCCAATGAAAACGGCTATCCGCGCACTGATGTGAAATATCTGAAGGTGTTTAATTTCAGCGAGGGTCTGGCGGCGGTGGTAAACCAGGAAGGATTCATGTCCTTTGTAACAAAGAATTTTGCAGAGCGCATATTCAGCGGTACTATGGTAAGCCACAGCCACTACAACAGCTCTGACAGGCGTGTTTATTATCAATATCTGCTCCCCGACACTTATGGTGCAGAGTCTCTCGGATTTTTCTACTTCGATCACGGAATTGTCCGTGTAAGACGGCAAATAATTGACGCTCCCCACTTCGATATGCACAAGTGGCGCGAGATAAACGCCGATGAGGACGTGCTTCTGCGCTCCGATGGCACAGAATTTCCCGTTCCATCCGATTATACTGTAAAAGCTTATTCAAACGGTATGATCCTCCTTGAAAAGGACGGACTTTACGGCTTCATGGATCACACCGGCAAGTGGGTAATACAACCCGAATACACCACCGCTGAGCCATTTTGTGAGGGACTTGCCGTCATCGGCAAGGACGGCAAAATGGGAATGATAAACACGAGCGGTGAGTTTACAATCCCCATGATATTCGACTACCTAAGCTCAGCTTCGGGCGGTATCGTCACAGCTTATGAGGGAAATCACGGCTGGGTACTGCTTAACAAAGTAGTGTGGACAGGAAACAAATAACATTTATTTCTATTTTTAGCAGTCAAAGGAAACTATTATGTCAAACATCCCCGAATACTATGCAGGCAGTGCTGACGTATGCGTTATCGGCGCAGGTCACGCAGGAGTCGAAGCCGCCCTTGCCTCTGCAAGGCTGGGATTCTCCACAGTGCTGTTTACAATCAATCTTGATGCTATCGCCAATATGCCCTGCAACCCCTCTA
Organism: Candidatus Flemingiibacterium sp.; assembly: GCA_045636145.1. Taxonomy (GTDB): domain Bacteria; phylum Bacillota; class Clostridia; order Oscillospirales; family CAG-272; genus Flemingiibacterium. The sequence goes on along the minus strand of JAZTWV010000003.1, from coordinate 15,848 downwards.
TCGGCGGAACAGGCAAGGGGCATCTCGTTTACGAGATAGACGCCCTTGGCGGAGAAATGGCGCGTGCCGCAGACAAGGTAATGCTTCAAAGCCGCATACTCAATCTGGGAAAAGGAGCGGCTGTACATTCCAAACGAATCCAGGCAGACCGCACTAAATACAAAGAAATAATGAAGCAGACTATTGAGAACACCAAGAATCTGCGTCTTATACAGGCTGAAATAACCGATATACGTACAACTACCGAGAGCGGAGTCAAAAAAATCGCTTCCGTTGTTACAAATCTTGGTGCAAGATGGGACTGCAAGGCGGCAATCATCTGCTCCGGCACCTATCTTCGCGGAAAAATAATTGTGGGTGAAGCTATGTACGCTTCCGGCCCTGACGGTATGCTTCCGGCAAATGAGCTTACCGCAAATCTTGAGCGCGAGGGTATCACAATGATGCGCTTCAAGACCGGAACACCCGCACGTGTGCACAGAGACTCCATCGACTATTCAAAGCTTGAGCTACAGCCCGGTGACGATTATGTAGACCCATTTTCCGTGGACTCCGACCGCGAGGCATTAAATCAGATGGAGCAGATACCCTGCCACATCGTTTACACCAACCAAAATACCCACGATATAATAATAAACAATATGTCACGCTCTCCCCTTTATTCGGGGGTTATAGAGGGTGTTGGTCCAAGATACTGCCCAAGTATCGAGGATAAGGTGATGCGCTTTGCAGACAAGGAGCGTCATCAGCTCTTTGTTGAGCCAATGGGACGTGATACCAAGGAAATGTATATCCAAGGCTTCTCCTCCTCGCTTCCCGAGGAAGTGCAGATACAGATGCTCCACTCGCTTCCCGGATTTGAAAATGCCGAAGTTATGCGCACTGCATACGCCATAGAATATGACTGTATCGACCCCACACAGCTATATGCCACCCTTGAATTTAAGGACATCTCTGGGCTTTACGGTGCAGGACAGTTCAACGGCACATCCGGCTATGAAGAAGCCGCCGCCCAGGGACTTGTTGCAGGAATAAACGCCTGCCTGAAAATAAAGGGCGACGAGCCTATGATACTCACAAGGCAAAGCTCCTATATCGGAACACTTATTGACGACCTTGTGACCAAGGGCACAAAAGAGCCATACAGAATTATGACCTCTCGTTCCGAATTCCGTCTTCTTTTAAGGCAGGATAACGCCGCTGAGAGGCTTACTCCCATAGGCAGACGTGTAGGTCTTATATCAGACGCGCGATTTGCGGCGTTTGAAGCCGAAGTGGCGGCAGTAAAGGCGGAAATAAAGCGACTTGAATCTGTATCTGTCCCACCGAGCGAGAAGCTTACCGCACTTCTTTCTGAAAACGGCTCAACCGCCGTTTCAACGGGAATAAGATTAGCCGACCTGCTTCGCCGCCCTGAGCTGACTTATGAAAAGCTGGCGGCGGTGGATACCGACCGCCCCGAATTGCCTGTGCGTGTGCGTATTCAGGCAGAAACCGCCATAAAATATGCAGGATACATCAAGCGTCAGCTTGCCGAGGTAGCGCGTACACAGAAGCTTGAAGAAAAGCGGCTTCCAACACCATTTGATTATAATGAAATCAGCGGAATCCGCCTTGAAGCCAGACAGAAGCTCAACAAATTCCAGCCGGCAAACATAGGTCAAGCCTCGCGCATCAGCGGAATATCCCCTGCGGATATATCGGTACTGCTTATCTATTTCTCACAGCAAAAAAGAGAAAGGACGGATGAAAATGACCGTTCATAACGACATTTTTCGCGAAAAGCTTACTCTCGCTCTAGAAAAAAACGGACTTTCGGAATTTGCAACCGAGAACATCACCGAAAGTCTTAGAGCACTTACCGAGCGTATGCTGAGCGTGAACGAATACATGAATCTTACCGCTATAACCGAGCTTGACGGCGTTATTTTGAAGCACTATGTTGATTCCCTCATGGCGGCTAAATATATTCCACTGGGTGCATCGGTTATTGACGTTGGGTGCGGCGCGGGATTCCCCTCGCTTCCCCTTGCCATTGCGAGGCCTGACCTCAAGATAACCGCGCTTGACAGCACCGCAAAGCGCATAAATTATATAAAAGAAACAGCGGAAATGTTGAATATCCCGAATATTTCCTGTATTGCCGCACGCGCCGAGGAGCTTGGCAACGATGTGGACTTCCGCGAAAGCTTCGATGTTTCCTGCGCACGTGCGGTGGCAAGACTTAATGTGCTGTGTGAGCTGTGCCTGCCGTTTGTGAAGCAAGGCGGCAAATTTATCGCCATGAAGGCAAATTTTGAGGAGGAGCTTGACGAAGCGGCAAACGCTGTCAGGAAGCTTGGCAGCAAGCAAGTAAGTGCCGACAAGTTTTCACTTGCGCCCATAAACGGTGATGCGGATGAGCCGCGAGCTGTGATAGTTATTGAAAAAATTTCCGAAACTCCAAAAAATTATCCGCGAAACAACTCACAAATCAAGAAAAAACCTCTGTAACCCCCGATTTTCGCCTTTTATTTCAAATTATACGACAGCCTTTCGATTATATCGACAGGCTGTTTTATTTTTCACGGTACATATTTCGCCAAAATTTACTGTCGCTTTGTGTTATGATATAAGAGCAACAAAAAAGGACTCTTATAAGAAAGGAACACAAAAAATGACAACCATACAGGAAATATTCAAAAAAGCCGAGCAGATTCAGATTGATGCGGAAAAAGCGCGGCTGCGCCGCGCCGCAAAGGAGCTTGAACGCCGTCAAAAAGCCTTTGATGCGGCAGAAGAATTCGGCAGGATACATATGATCGCCGTGGATCACATTTTTCCAAACCCCAATCAACCAAGACGGAATTTCGAGGACGATTCAATTATACGTCTTGCCGACAGCATCCGCCGTTTTGGTATACTTCAGCCCATGACAGTCCGCCGCATAGAGGGGAGCGGCATCACAGATGCACTTTTTGAGATAGTGGCAGGAGAGCGAAGATTCCGTGCCGCCAAGCTCCTCGGACTCGGCACAGTCCCCTGCATAATAATCAGCGTGGATGACAGGCGTTCTGCGGAGCTGGCGGTAATAGAAAATATTCAGCGCGAGGACTTAAATATATTCGAGCAGGCAAGTGCCATTGCCTCACTGATAGATATGTACTGCTTGACGCAAGAGGATGCGGCAAAGCAGCTTTCAGTGAGCCAATCCTACATAGCCAACAAGCTTCGCATCCTGCGTCTGACGCTTCCTGAGCGCGAAAAGATACTGTCCTACGGTCTCACCGAGCGTCATGCACGCGCCTTGCTCAAAATCCCATCCGCCGCCGAGCGTCTTATGATTATTGAACGCATAAACAAGCACAGTCTTAATGTGGCGGCGACCGAAGCTCTTGTGGAGCGGCACATTGCCGAAAGCTCCTCGGAAAAACGCAGGAATCCGCCCAAAAAAATGGTGTTAAAGGATATCCGCGTGTTTTACAACTCCATAGACCACGCGATTTCTGTGGTGAAGCAGGCTGGGATCAACATTACATCCGACCGAGTGGAGGCAGATGATTTCGTGGAACTGACAATCAGGATCCCAAAGGAGAAAAATGTTTCATGTGAAACACTTGCCGCCGCAGAGTAAAATGTTTCATGTGAAACATTTTTCGACCGAAAGGAATTTTCTTCGCACGTAAGTTATTTACAAAATACCATTGACTTTTTCTCCGTTTGTTGATATAATAATATGTATAGAATTTCAGAATTTCGGAGGGCGGCAATGGCCTATACCATATCACTCGCAAATCAAAAAGGCGGTGTGGGAAAAACCACATCTGCCGTCAACTGTGCCGCCGCAGTGGGGGCGCTTGGAAAGCGTGTCCTGCTAGTGGATCTTGATCCCCAGGGAAATGCCACAAGCGGCGTTGGTGTACAGCGAAAAAAGGTGAAGATATCCTCCTACGATTTGATGATAGGCAGAGCTAAAGCCTCAGAAGCCGTTATTGACACCGGCTTTAAGAATCTGTTTGTTATTCCGTCTCAGATATCCCTTGCAGGAGCAGAGTTTGAGCTTATCGACGAGGACGGGCGCGAATTGCTTCTCAAAAACGCGCTGTCTGATGTAGCCGATGATTTTGACTACATCTTCATAGACTGTCCGCCGTCTCTCGGCATACTGTCAATCAATGCCCTTGCAGCATCAAACGGAGTCATCATCCCCATGCAGTGTGAATTTTATTCCCTTGAGGGACTGTCTCAGCTTATGCTTTCCATAAAACAGGTGAAAAAGCTTTACAATCCCACCCTTGAAATTACGGGAATACTTATCACAATGTTTAACGGCAGATTGAATCTCTCCTTGCAGGTGCTTGATGAGCTGAAAAAATACTATGCGGACAAGCTTTTCAAAACCGGAGTTGTGCGTAATGTCAAGCTTTCCGAAGCCCCCAGCTACGGTGAGCCTATTATCTATTACGATAAGCACAGCAAGGGCGCACAGGCGTATATTGATATCGCAGACGAGATAATCGACCGCACATTCTGACAATAATTTTTACATATGGAAGTGAACTAATGGCAGCAAAGAAAAAAGGACTCGGACGCGGCATGGATGCCATATTCCTCGACAACTCCATGGACGACGCCGAAAAGAGCAGTACACTGCGGCTTTCACAGATAGAGCCGCGGCGTGATCAGCCTCGCAAGGTGTTTGACACCGAGGCTCTTTCACAGCTTGCTGATTCTATAGCGGTAAACGGACTTATTCAGCCCATTATCGTAAGAGAGCAGGAAGGCAGTGATTTTTACCAGATAATCGCCGGAGAGCGCAGATGGCGCGCCTCAAAAATGGCAGGACTTTCAGAAGTGCCTGTTGTTATCCTTGATGTGGATGACAAAAAGGCGGCTGAATATGCTCTTATTGAAAATATTCAGCGCGAGGATCTGAATCCCATTGAAGAAGCTCGCGGCTTCAAATCTCTTATTGAGGACTATTCGCTGACTCAGGAGCAGGCGGCAAAGCAGGTGGGACGAAGCCGTTCCGCTGTGACCAACTCTCTGCGCCTTTTGGAGCTTCCTGAGGACGTGTTGGAGCTTGTGTCAAACAAGACTCTTTCCGCAGGTCACGCACGCACGCTTCTCGGTCTTAACGACCGCGCGCGTATATCCGAAGTGGCAGACACTGTAGTTTCGCGCGAGCTGTCTGTTCGTGCTACAGAAGACCTTGTGAAGAAGCTTAACTCCGCGCCCGATGAACCGGATGAAACCGAGGATAACGAGATAGAGCGTGAGTATTACGCTTCTCTTGAAAAGAAAATAAGTGTTGCCTTGGGACATCGTGTTAAAATTTCCCATTCAAACCAGAAAAAGTCAATAACCGTTTCCTGCAAAAGCTCAGACGAGCTTGAAGAGCTTATAAAAAGACTTCTCGGAAACGAAAATGCTGAAAATTTATTTGTATAACATATAAGGAGACAACAAAAATGCTTGACATCAAATATATCAAAGAAAATACCGACGAGTGCATACAGAGACTTGCCAACAAGGGTAAGGATGCGAAGGATGAAATCGCCCGCATTCTTGAGCTTGACACCCAGCGCCGCGCTATGATATCCGAAAATGAGGCTCTTAAAGCAGAGCAGAACAAGGTTTCAAAGTCCATCCCCCAGCTTAAGAAGGAGGGCAAGGACGTAGCTCCCATTTTTGCACAGATGAAGGAGCTTTCCGAAACCATCAAGAATAACGACGAAAAGCTTAAGGGTGTTGAAATTGAGTACACCAACCTCATGCTCAGCCTTCCCAATCTCCCCGATATGGACTTAAAGCCCGGCGGAAAGGAAAACAACGAGCCTATCCGTTATTTCGGTGAGCCTCACAAGTTTGATTTTGAGCCTAAGAATCACGTTGATATCTGTACCGATCTCGGTCTTATCGACTACAAGCGCGGAACAAAGCTGTCCGGAAACGGCTTCTGGATATACCGCGGCATGGGCGCACGTCTTGAGTGGGCACTTCTCAACTACTTTGTTGATACCCACATCGGCGACGGCTACGAGCTTGTTCTCGTTCCCCATATGCTTGGCTACGAGTGCGGTCTCACCGCAGGACAGTTCCCCAAGTTTGCTGACGATGTATATTGGCTTGACACCGCAGAGGATGAGCGCCGCCGCTTTATGCTTCCCACCGCGGAAACAGCTCTCGTAGCTCTCCACCGCGACGAGATCCTCACCGAAGCTGATCTTCCCAGAAAATACATCAGCTACACTCCTTGCTTCCGCCGTGAAGCAGGCTCCTACCGTGCAGATGAGCGCGGTATGGTACGCGGACATCAGTTCAACAAGGTAGAGATGGTGCAGTACACAAAGCCCGAGGATTCCGACGATGCTTTCGCAGAGCTTGTAGGCAAGGCAGAGGCTCTCGTTTCCGGTCTCGGCTTCCATTTCCGCACAGTTAAGCTTGCGGCAGAGGACTGCTCCGCTTCCATGGCTCGCACATACGATATCGAGATCCACATTCCGTCCATGGACGGCTACAAGGAGGTTTCCTCTGTATCCAACGCCCGTGACTATCAGGCACGCCGCGGTCAGATGCGCTTCAAGAGAGAATCCACCGGTAAGATAGAGTTCGTACACACTCTCAACGGCTCCGGTCTTGCTACAAGCCGTATTCTTCCTGCTATCGTTGAGCAGAATCAGCAGGCAGACGGCAGCGTAGTTGTTCCCGAAGTACTGAGAAAGTACCTCGGATGCGAGATCATCAAAAAGGACTGATTGCAAGTTGAAATGCGGCAGAGATAACACTATTCCCTGCCGTCCATCCGAATAAAAGAAGCTTTCGCAAAGCGAAAGACAGGTGATTAAATGGAATTTTTTGAATCGCTGCGGGATTCCCTCGGTGCTGTCATTGGTGAGCGCATTGAGCTTGGGAATAATTCCGTAACAACCTTAAACATCATCGTGTGGTCACTTTTTATCGGTTTTATTATAGCTTTAGGCATATCTGTTTACAACAGGCTGGTTTTAGGCTCTGTAATCGCAAAGCTTAAGGGGAAAGAGGCATTTTCCGAGGATGCGGCACTGACTGCAAAAGAGCTTGGATGCTCCGGGCCGCTTGTACGCCTTGCACTGCGCAAAAACGGCTCATTCAGGCGTATAGTCCGCATGAGGGGCGACACAGAGGCGGTTTTGTGTAATGACAGCTTTGCAGATGCCCGTTTCTACCTGCCACAGGAAAACATCCGCAGAGCTGAGACTGTCTACGGCAAATCCGGACTTACCGCAGGCAATGTTCTCTTGTCTATAGCCGCATTTTTTGCTTTAGCCATTGTGGCGTTTATAATTATTCCGGAGCTTATACAGATGCTCTCAAACTTTATCTCCACCATAGCTCCAAGAAGCAATATTATTTGATAACGAGGGACTGTTTTATATGAATTACGGACAAACAACAAAAAGAACCAAGCGCCGCAGTTCTTTCAGCATTTTTCTGACAATCGTCATAATCGCGGCAATTGCCGTGGGAATCGCCGCCGCAATGCTGTATTTCTCCGGCATACGCTATATCAAGCTTCCCACCGAGGACGGCGGCACGGTAAAGTATTTCGGCAGAGTAAACGAAGACGGAAATCCGGTTTCCGGCAAGCTCTATTATTCGAACGGACTCACTGCTGAGATCGACCCCGACACCAATACCGTCAAATATTCAAACGGAGACGTGTATGTGGGAGGGCTTGATTCCCTTTACCGCCACGGTCAGGGTACGCTCACCTATGCGTCAGGCGACGTGTACACAGGCTCATTCGACCATGACAGCATCACCGGATACGGAAGATACACCTTTGCCGGCGGTGATGTATATGAGGGATATCTTGTTGGTGGCAAAAAAGAGGGTCAGGGCACATATTCATGGGCAGACGGCTCTTCCTACACCGGTAATTTTGCAAATGATCTGAAAAACGGCGAGGGCACCTACACATGGTCGGACGGTTCTTCCTACACCGGCACATATGTAAACGAGCTTAAAGAAGGTCAGGGTACATATTCCTTTGCCAACGGCGACAAGTATATCGGCGAGTTCAAGGCGGATATGCGCAGCGGTAAGGGCACATACTATTGGTCAAGCGGTGACACGTACGAGGGTGAGTTTGCCGATAATAAGATGCACGGAAACGGCAAATACACCTGGACCAGCGGCAGAGTTTTCGAGGGTATGTTTGAAAACGGCAAAATTGTAAGAAGTGATGACGAAAACAGTGACACTGTAGGTACAGTACAGTAAAAAATCTCGCCTCTTTTGGAGGCGAGATTTTTTACATTTTTCCTGCTGTAAGCTTTATAAGCAGGTTTATATCGTCCGGCTGAACCTTGGCAGGATACGCCGCTTTGTTTCTCACAGTCGCGCCGCATTTTTCACAGCGGTAAACTATTATATATCCCTTTTTGGGATCGGGAAGCACCTGTACGGGTGTGAGCATTCCAAGACAGTCGTTTGCTCTGTCTCCGGGATTTATGTCTATGTGAATAGAGCACAGGCACTTCGGACAGTGATCGCGGGATGTTACACCAAGCGGCTTCACCTCGAATCCGCAATTTTTACATATAAATCCACTGTCATTTTTTTGAAATCTTTTTTCTACCATGTTAGTTTATCCTCAATTTTTTGAATATTTTTATTGTCCCGTGAGATAATAAGTCCGAAGCATAAAGAAAGGATTGTTTTAAAATGAAAAATTCATTATGCAGAAAGCTTATTTTATGCGCCGCATCTATTGCCGTTATCTTTTCTATTATGACTGTATCAGCATCCGCAATGGGATTCAGCGCCGGAATTGCAAGAGACGGAAGCAACAATTCAAGTAATACCAACGCCGATTCCAATACCGGTAACAGCTCATCCGGTAACAACGGAATGATGGGTGGTGGCACAGCCGGAAATGACGGAAACATTGACAGCGGTACAGACGGCTTTATTGATGAAAACTCCGGCACAGGTGAATTTGCCGATGAAAACACTACAAACGGTGATAATTCAAGGGAAAACGGTAAAAACACATCAAAGTCCCCTGTTGAGTCTGCGGTTGACAACGTAGTTACCGATGGTGAAAATGCGGTAGAAGAAGTAACAGGCAGTATGAGTGTATGGGGAATCGTTATAGCGGTAGTTATAATTGCCGCTGTTGCCGCTCTCCTTTTCGCTCTTTTCTCAGGCAAAAAGTAACACCAAAGAGGCTGTTTTTGCGAAGCTTGACAGCCTCTTTTTTATTTTCCTACACAGAAGCGGTGGAAAATTCCGTCTACGATTTCTTCCGTAACTCTTCGGCCGTCAAGCTCAGACAGCTCTGAAAGTGCCGCTTCAAGATCAAAGCCTGCCATGTCGGAGGTGTCTCCCTGTTTAAGTGTCACGATGGCATTCTTAACATAGTCAAGCGCACGTGTTACCGATGCATTCTGCCTTGCATTTGTAATGACGGCATAGCTGTTGTAATCTATTTCACCGTCTATATACAGTTTTTCGATTATTTCTTTAAGGTTTTTAACGCCGCTTACAGCATCATCTTCCGCTGCGGCGGATATTTCAACAATCTGTGTAAAACCGCATTCTGAAAGGAAATTTTTATCAAATTCAGTCTCCCGATCGCTTTTGTTGAGAACAGCAATCTTAGGACAGTCGATGGGGTTCAGCTTTTTTATTATATCCTCATCTTCACCGTCCATTTTACGAGACAGATCAAATACCACAAGGATAAGCTCGGCTTCTTCCATCATTTTAATCGATCTTTCAACGCCGATCCGCTCAACTGCATCCTTTGATTCACGTATTCCTGCCGTGTCGCAAAGACGGAGCATCACCCTGCCGCATACGATGCTTTCCTCTATGGTATCACGGGTAGTTCCGGCAATGTCGGTGACAATAGCTCTCTCGCGCCCTAAAAGACGGTTTAAAAGAGATGATTTACCCGTGTTGGGCTTTCCTACTATGACAGTTTTAATGCCCTCACAGACCGCTTTTCCTACGCGGTAGGAGGATTTAAGGTCGCATAATTCCTTTTCTATGGAGTAAAGCTCCTCTAAAACCTCGGATTCCGAAAGCTCAGCCAAATCTTCATCCGGAAAATCCACATTTGCGTATACTCCGGTTACGATAGTCTTAAGCTTCTCATAAAGGCTGTCCACTCTGCGTGTCATTGTTCCCTTTTCCTGTGAGGACGCAAGCCACATCTGTTCTTCACTTTCGGCATCTATCAGCATTCCAACAGCCTCTGCCTGGGAAAGGGACAGCTTACCGTTTATAAATGCGCGGCGTGTAAATTCTCCGGCACCTGCCTGACGTGCACCGCATTCGAATGCCGCCTCCAGCACCTTTTCTGTGACTATAATTCCGCCATGACAGCTTATTTCCGCAATATCCTCGCCGGTATATGAGTGAGGGGCAGAAAATACTGTGCACATACCGTCATCAATGCGCACACCGCCCTTTATAATGTCGCCGTACACACATTCATTCGGTTTTATTTCGGTTATTCTCTTGCCGCTTGCCGGACGGAACATCATATCGGCAATCTTATGTGCACCCTCACCGGATATGCGTATAACCGCAATTCCGCCTCGCCCGTAAGCGGTGGAAACAGCGGCTATTGTATCGTTTATCATATGCCCTTACCTCCAAAATCAAAATTATCGCATCGGGTTCTCCGATGCGATAATTTTATCTGTTTAGTTATCGGCATCGCCCTCGGATGAGGTGTCGCCAAGGATGCTGTTTATGTACTCGTCGAAGTCTTTAAATTTCTTCTGAGGCTCTCTTGCCGATTTTTCTTTAGAGCCGTAGGTCGATATGAGATCGGACAATTCCTCCGCACTCATCTTTTCGCCGTCGTCATACATAGGTGCCGCCGGCTTCTTGTTTTCGCTCTTGGAAGATGCTCTTGCACCGTCGCGGCGTCTGTCTGAACGTCTGTCAGAGCGCTTAGAGGATCTGTCGCCTCTCCCGTCGCCTTTACGTGTAGGTACGCTGAATCCTGCGCTTTCAAGATAGATAACTACCCTGCGTCCGCTGTCAACTCCAACGGAGTTGGTGGATACGCCCTCGATTCCCTGAATCTCGGAGTGAATTATGCGGCGCTCGTAGGGAGACATAGGCTCAAGCATTACGCTCTTGCCGGTCTTAGCCACCTTAGCCGCCATTCTGCGTGCGAGGGTGCGGAGTGTAGCTTCGCGCTTTGCACGGTAATTCTCTACATCAACGGTTATGTGCACATAGTCACGGGATTCGTCCTCTTCCCTCTTGTTTGCGGCAAGATTGGTAAGATACTGAAGCGCTTCAAGTGTGTCTCCGTGATGTCCTATAAGAACACCTGCTTCCTCACCTACTATGCTTATTTCTCTGTCGCTTTTCTTTGATGCGGTCATACTGACCTCTGCGGTTATTTCCATATCGGAAAGCAGGGTGTCTATAAATTCTTTTGCAACTATCTCGCCGGCAATAGTTCTCTGAACCTTGATTTTAGCAGGAGTTCCGCCAATTCCGAGAAAACCGGATTTTTCCTGCTCTATGACTTCATATGCAAGCTGATCTTTTTCAATTCCCAGCTCCTCTGCCGCCTGCGATATTGCAAGCTCAACTGTTTTGCCGGTAAATATTACTTCCTGTTTCACAGCAGTTTTTCATCCCTTTCCTAATAAGATTTTTTACTTTTTTATTATTTATTCTTTGCCCTCGGATTTCTCGCCGTCATCTATATGGCGGTCGCTCTCATCCTTAAGCTTTGGAGCGTCTTTTTTGTCTGCACCCTCTTTAAGCTGGGGCTTGCTGTCCTTTTTTTCTGTCTGCTCCGGCTCGTAGTCCTCCTCATCTATACGATGAAGTGAACGTACCTGCTTCTTTTCCTTCTTAGGCTTTATATTAAGCTCTTTCTCTGCCGCCTTCAAGTCTGCATCGGTAAAATGAGGTATCGGAATAGCCTTTGCAAGAACTATCTGCTGAATTGTTGTGAGAATATTTCTGAATATCCAGTAAAGACCTACAGCCGCGGAGATAGTAAATGTGATATAAACGGAAAGTGCCGGCATGGAGAACATCATGATCTTCATTGAAGGATCGTTCTGAGCTTCGGGATTCGGCTGATAGGTAAATTTGCGGGTTATAAATGTGCTTGCAAGAGTTACTATAAGGGTAAAGAGCGGAATAAGGAGAAGCCAGCCTGCCTCTGTTCCGATGGAGTTGAAGCTGGGAATCTTTGAAAGATCCATAAAATCTCCCCAAAGATTGAAATTGGGAAGCACTTCTGCTGAAATAGCCTCGCCGCCCTCGCCTATAAATTCAACGCCGCTTGCCATGAATTCACGCATCTTTGTTACGATGTCGATCTCACGGACAGTCCTTTCAGCAGCGAACATTTCGAAGCCTTCCATTGAGGAAGCGGACATAAAGTCGTATATAGTTTTCTGGAATCCCTTTATTACATCCGCACCGAAGCCGCATATATATTTGAGCGGACTTACAACAACATTGTAAAGTGCAAAAAGTATGGGCATCTGAATAAGCAGAGGCAAACATCCGCCCATGGGATTGAAGTTTTCACGCTGATAAAGCTCCATTATCTCGTTCTGCATTTTCTGCTGAGTTGCTTTATCGTTGCGGCCCTTGTACTTATTTCTTATAGCCTGCTCTTTCGGTCTGAGCTTCGCCTGTTTTACGGAATTCTTCTGCTGCTTTATGCCAAAAGGCAAAAGCACTATCTGAAGAACCAGCGCAAAAAGAAGCAAGGCAATAGCATAATTATTAGTAAGTTCGTAACAAACCTTTATTATCCAGCCAAGCGGTACGTTTATAATATCAAACATTTCGGTTGTACCTTTCCTGTAATTTTCAAGTAATTATTTTCGTTTTTCGGGAACCGGATCATATCCGCCCTTGCAGAACGGATTGCATCTGACAATACGCCATACTGTCAGAAATAACCCAACAAAAAATCCTCTTTTTTCAAAGGCTTCAAGGGCGTATTGCGAGCAGGTGGGTGTGAATCTGCAACAGGGTTTTTTTATGGGAGATATAAATTTCCGGTAAAATTTTATAATAAGTATGGGTAAATAATTCATTACACATTCATAGAAAGCTTCCTGAAAGCCGCGGTAAGCTCATTTTCTATATCTTTAGCTCCTGCTCTCAATATTCCGCCTCTTGCAACAATAACTATAAGAAATCCTCGTTTTATAGGTGTCTTTTTATCGCACAGCCTGTAGCCTTCGCGAATAATACGCTTTGCGCGGTTTCTTGCCACCGCTCCGCCAAGCTTCTTTGTTACTGTTATCCCAACTCGGTTGATCTTCTCTTTTTGCGGATTTGCATTTGCAAGTCTTTTAGCCGCGTAATCCTTTAGGACATACACGACAATGTTATGTCCCACATATTTATTACCTTTTGAATATGCTTTTGAATAGAGATGATTTTCTCTTATTGCACGCAGCTTCATTTTCTCTAATCCTTAAAAATCAAGTTTACAGATCCGACAATTTGGTAAATACAATAAAAACCCCCGAAATACGGGTATTTCCCGACAACTTCGGCGGTTTACTGTTAGTAAGTCTCAAAGCGGCATACTTCAATACAACCCGGTAATCGCCGGGTTGTATTTCTGTTTGCATACACACATTGACAAAAGAGAATTAATAAGTGAGTCTCTTTCTGCCTTTTGCACGTCTTCTCTTGAGTACCTTTCTGCCGTTAGCAGTCTTCATTCTCTTTCTGAAGCCGTGTTCAACTTTTCTCTGACGCTTCTTAGGCTGGTAAGTTCTAAGCATAGTTGCACCTCCTTAACCTTAGGAAACTGTCACCTTTTTCGGTGAATATTAGCTTTATATTTTTGAGTGAATATAAATTCGCACAATATCACCTAATATTATACACAATAAAGGTGGTATTTGTCAAGGGCTTTTTTAAAAAAAGTTCGGAATATTTAAAAAAAACAACAAAATATGCTCAACAAAGTTGCTCCAAACACTTGCAATTTTAATGATTTTATGGTATAATATTTGATGGTATATTATATATATGATGATTTTATTAAAACCTCTAAAATAAAAAACAAGGAAAGGAAAAAATATCCTATGCAGCCCTTTGCAGATATATGGAAGCTCACTCTTGAAGAGCTTGTAAAAAAATACGGGCAAACTGTCACAGATCTGTGGTTTACCTGCCTGTCCCTCTATTCCGTCAGCGATTCTCAGGCTGTTATAATATGTGATATGCCTTATAAGTATATCATAATAAAAAATAAATACATAGATTCTATCTCCGATGCTCTTGAAAAGGTAATAGGCTTTTCTGTAAAGGTCATCCTTATTGATAAAACCTATAATCCGGATGAGTATGCCATGTATGTTACTGAATCGCCCTATAAAGATGATGACATTCCGGAACCTACAAATCTTGCGGACAGGGTAGTTACTCCGCCTCGCCTTCAGTCTTTCGGAAACGATTTCGGAGATGATATTCCCGACGATACTCCACAGGATGTAAGAGACAAGATGTTAAAGCAGAAAATGGCTCACTATCTTGGCGGATACAACGAATATACATTCGATAATTTTATCGTAGGACAGTCAAATAAATTTGCTCACGCGGCCTGTGTTGCGGTGGCAAATGATCCTTCCTGCTATAATCCGGATTCCTTTGCTTATAATCCTCTGTTTATCCACGGCCCCAGCGGTCTTGGAAAAACCCATCTTCTTTACGCAATTGTAAATCACATAAAATCCACGAGACCTGAAATAAAAATAGTTTATGTAAAGGGCGAGGAATTTACAAATCAGCTTATTGACAGTATTGCAAAGAAGAAAACCGAACAGTTCCGCGAAAAATACCGTACCGCAGATGTGCTCCTTATTGACGACATACAGTTTATAGCAGGCAGAGATTCAACGCAGGAGGAATTTTTCCATACCTTCAATGCGCTGTATGAGGATCGCAAGCAGATAATTCTCACCTCTGACCGTCCGGCAAAGGATATTAAAACACTTGAGGACCGTCTTAAAACCCGGTTTGAGTGGGGTATTCAGGCTGATATACAGCCGCCGGATGCTGATCTTCGTGCGGCTATCATAAAAAAGAAGGCTGCGTCCATCAACATATCTCTTGATAACGAGGTTATTAACTTCCTTGCAGAGAATCTTAAGTCTAATATCCGACAGGTCGAGGGTGCTATAAAGAAGCTTGGTGCTCTTTCGGTTTTAACAGGTGCTTCAATTACCGTAGAGCTTGCAAAGAACTCTCTCTCCGATCTTATGACTGACGGAGAACCCTCTGAGGTTACAATAGACCGTATTTTAGCCAAGGTAGCTAAAAAATACGGAATCACAGTCGATGATATAAAGGGTAATAAACGTACAAAAGAGATAGCATATGCACGTCATATATCAATCTATCTTATCAGAAAGCTTACTGATCTGTCGCTTCCTCAGATCGGAAAATACATGAAGCGCGATCATTCAACTGTTATATCTTCACTTAAAACAGTTGAAAAGGAGCTTGGAGCAAATACTCAGACAGATACCGATGTTAATGAGCTTATAAAAGAGATAAAAGACTCTTAATATTGGGATAAAATAGTTTTCTACATGATATAAACAGGTTTTCAACAGGGTGTTGTTAATTCTGTGGAAAAGTAAAGTAACTAATCTTTTCTATATCTTTATAAATTGACTTTTCGGGCGTTTATAAATTACAAACATACTGTTGAAATCTTATTTTCAAGCTTTTATAATAAAGCTTTTCAACAGTGTACTTTATTAGCAGCAAAACGGTAAAAATATAGACTTCAATGTTATTAACATAATTATCCACATACCAACAGATTTTTTTCCACATTTGTCCACAGGAAAAGT
>JAZTWV010000002.1:0-33810 GCA_045636145.1 Candidatus Flemingiibacterium sp. | reverse complement strand
CAAAAGGGAAGCGGAGTTTTTGTTATTCACCGAGTGATTCAAGATAAATTGAAAGCAGAGATAGCGCCGTTTCTTGGTCTTTTGGAGAGCAGGCATTAAGTCTTGCCCACAATTCTTCAGCGTATGCGGAAACTAACGGTGCATTCTCAGTTAATATTTCATCCGGAGTAATGTGCAACACATCACAAATCTTAAGCACCGTATCTATTCGCATATTGACAGTTCCTCGTTCAATGTCGGCATAAGTTCGGTCGGCAATGTCAGCTGCTTCCGCTACCTCTGCCTGTGTCATTCCCATACGCTTACGCAGGGCAAACAACTTGTTGCCAATCTTATGTGAATCAAAAATAAGCATAATACCACCTCCGAATATTACTTTATAGGAAGTATACCACATATTTTACTTGACAAATAGGAACTATTATGATATAATTATAGGTAGAATAACTCCTGTTATTCGTATGTAATAAAATTTAGATAAAAGAGGACAGTACAATGAATGGAATGATAAGAAAAATAGCTCGTAAATTTGAACAAGAAGAAATCAATTATGAACTGAAAACTTTTGAAAGAATGGAAGTTATCAGATTCGAAAATAGAGTTGCCAACACCAGCGCAAGAATAATGTATACAATTTATTCTGATGAGAATCAAGCCGATTTCGATCAGCAGCACATACATGTTATAAGTAGTGAAATATGCCATATTTCATCCCCGACTTTATCGTTATATAAGTGTCTCAACGAATTAAATATAAAATATCATTATGTAAAATTTTATATGGATAATGATAACGATATCATTGCAAAAACAGATGATATTGTTCCTTTCGATTCTTCTGAAGAAGCAATTTGGGAGTTACTCATTCGTATGGTAGGGGTTTTGGATGATGCATATCCTCAATTAATGAAGGCCGCTTGGGGCTGATTGCAGAAAAATTGTTATATATAACACCAAGAAAATTTTTTATAGTTTTCACCTTAATTATAAAAACATTTCCCTGCACTCCCTATATTTTTTATAATTTTTTATTCTGATATCATTTTTTATTTAATACACTAAATCCGCCCTACGACTTAATACTTTAAATTTTTATTTACTACTTAATAGTGAGAAGGAATAGTTTATGTTTGAATTAATAATAGTAGTTTTATCTATATATCTAATAGTATCCGCGCTAAATTCCAAACAAGAAGATAAGGCCAATAACAACAGTAGTAGAAACAACAGTAATTATGATTCAAAATATACTTCAACTTCTACTTATACTGCAAAAATTACTTCTAATACTAATACTACTTCCACAAAATCTTATAATAACAATCGAACCTATGATGTGAAAAAACGTCATTTGAATTTCATTACATGGAACAGAGAAATCACGTCTGGTATTAAAAGCGGTTGGATTGGAAACTATTCTCCATATCTTCTTGAATATGTCTTTAATAATGATTCTCGGTTTGAAGGTGATTGGCGCTATTATACATCTGCTTATGTGTGCCCCTGCTGCAATGAACACCCATTATATAAAATGCGAGTAAGGGGTACTACTTCTGCTCCGCCTCAAAACAGTACAAAGTTTGTAGACAGACAATCTGTTGAATTATTCAATCTGTTTACGTGTCCTAAGTGTAGAATATTTTTTGCATCAGTTACTCTTCCAGAAGACAATCATGACCCCTTGCATACATCTATGCCATTGGACAAGTATGCTATGGAAAGTATGCAATATTCGTCATATATTTATCCCGACATACTATTGAAGACATTAGAATATTATAATGACCCAAGCTGAATAAAAAATTTTATGCATAATCCCCTCCCCCACCGCATCGGTTTCGATGCGGTGGGATTTTCTTTTGCCGTCCGCAAAAATTCCCCAAAAAGCTGTTTACATTTCGCCCGAAATGTGGTATACTGTATTGTATGCACTAAAACATAAAGTGAGGTCTACTATGTCAAAGCTCACCAGGTTTAAGGAATATATAAAAGGAAAACACGCCGCCGTTGTGGGAATCGGCGTTTCAAACACGCCGCTTATTGATTTTCTGCTCTCCTGCGGCGCAAAAGTCACCGCAAGGGACATGAAAACTGCCGAAAATCTGGGCGATATTGCCTGCGAACTTGAAAAAAAGGGCGTTTCACTGATTCTCGGCGAAAATTATCTTGAAACTTTCACCGAGGACATAATTTTCAAAGCTCCCGGCATCAGAGGCGACCTTCCGCAGTTTACGGAAGCCGTAAAGCGCGGCGCGGTGCTCACCTCCGAGATGGAGGTATTCTTTGAGCTTTGCCCATGCAAAATATTCGGCATAACAGGCAGTGACGGCAAGACCACTACCACCACGCTCACCTACAAAATGCTGGAGCTTGAAGAAAAAAAGCGCGGCTCTGGCGTTACAGTATGGGTCGGCGGAAACATCGGCAAGCCTCTGCTTCCGGAGATTGAAAGCTTCAAGGAAACCGATATCGCCGTTGTGGAGCTGTCAAGCTTCCAGCTTCATATGATGAAATCCTCCCCCTTTGCCGCCGCCATAACAAACGTGTCGCCAAATCATCTCAATTGGCACACCGACATGGAGGAATACACCGTTTCCAAGGAAAACATCATTAAACACGCCGGATGCACACGGGCGGTGCTCAACTACGGATGTGAGCTGACACGCCACATGGCAGTGCGCGGCGACTGCCAGACGGTATTCTTCTCGGGCAAATGTGTTCCCTCGGAGGGCACTGCGGCAGTGTACGAAAAGGACGGCGTCATCGTATACCGCACCGCTGACGGAAATATCACGGAGATACTTCCTGTAGCCGATATCAAGCTCCCCGGGCGTCACAACGTGGAAAATTACATGACGGCTATCGCTCTGACTCGCGGTTTTGTCAGTCCCGAAACGGTGTGCGAGATAGCAAGAGATTTTGGCGGAGTCGAGCACCGCTGTGAGCTTGTCCGCGAGCTTGACGGAGTGAAATATTACAACAGCTCCATTGATTCAAGTCCGGCACGCACAGAGGCGGCTCTCACTTCCTTTAAGCAAAAGGTTATAGCCATCTGCGGCGGATATGATAAAAACATCCCCTATGCGCCTCTTGCAAAGCCGCTGTGCGAATGCACCAAAAAGGTGGTGCTTGTGGGTGCTACTGCCCCGAAAATAAAGGATGCACTGCTCTCCTATGAGGGGTACAACGGTAGTCCCGAAATCATTGAGGCAGACAGCTTCGAGGGCGCGGTCAATGCCGCAAAAAATGCCGCCGCGAGTGGCGACATTGTGATTCTCACCCCGGCATCCGCAAGCTTTGATATGTTTCGTAACTTTGAGGAGCGCGGAGCTTATTTTAAAGAAATAGTAAACAAATTTTAAGGGAGAAAGTCTGAAAAATAAATTTTTCAGACCGTGTTTTGTGGCTTACATCGCCGTCCCGGCAATGTTTTGCTTCGCAAACCAGCCCCAAACTCCACAGAAAGGAAACTTTCGCTACGCGAAAGTCATGATCATAAATATGGGACGTATAGATCTTCGCGAGCTTACAGCCAAAGCCGAGCGTGAGCTTGCCGATATTTTCGCGGATATTGACAGAATATCCTTTGAAAACACCAAGCGCGTCATGGACGCTTTCAAAAATCACCGCGTGGACGATTCCTGCTTTGCAGGCACAAGCGGCTACGGCTACGATGACAAGGGACGCGACACACTTGACCGCATATACGCCGAGGTGTTCGGCGCGGAAGCGGCATTTGTGCGTCACAGCATCGTAAACGGCACGCAGGCTATCGCAATAGCGCTGTACGGACTTCTTCGTCCGAATGACATCATGCTTTCAATAACCGGAAAGCCATACGACACCTTAGAGGAAGTTATAGGCATCGCCGGAACGCCCGGAAACGGCTCACTTGCCGATTTCGGTGTAGAATACCGTCAGGTGGACCTTAAAGACGGCGGCATCGACTATGCGGCGATAGAAGAGCAGCTTAAAGAGGGCGGCGAGCGTGTCAAGGTGGTATTTCTCCAACGCTCAAAGGGTTACATGAACCGTCCCACGCTTACAACAGACCAGATAGGCGAGGCGGCTAAGTTTGTTAAAGCGCGTTCAAATGCGTACGTGGTGGTTGACAACTGCTACGGCGAGTTCACCGAAACGAGAGAGCCTACCGCGGTTGGTGCTGACCTTATCATGGGCTCACTTATCAAAAATCCCGGCGGCGGAATCGCTGAATCGGGCGGATATATTGCAGGAACAGCCAAAGCAGTGGAGCTTGCAAGCTACCGTCTCACCACTGTTGGTGTGGGTCTTGAATGCGGTGCTACCCTTGGCAACAACAAGAATCTTTTCAAGGGATTCTTCTTCGCCCCCCACATCACCGCGCAGGCAATAAAAACCGCTCACTTTGCCGCTTACATATTCGAGGCGTTGGGATTTGACGTAAATCCCCATTGGAACGAACGCCGCGCGGATATTATTCAGGCGGTACACATGGGGGCGCCGGAAAAGCTTATCGCGTTCTGTCAGGGCATCCAAAGCGGCTCTCCCATTGATTCTTATGTGAGTCCCGAGCCGTGGGATATGCCGGGATATACGGATCAGGTCATAATGGCGGCAGGCGCGTTTACGCAGGGATCATCCATCGAGCTGTCAGCCGACGGACCTATGCGTCCCCCGTACACCGCGTTCATGCAGGGCGGTCTGACATACGAAAGCGGCAAGATTGGCATACTCGCCGCCGCAGAAAAGATTATTGAATCAATGTAAGAAAAGGAGCTTTCACCGATGTTTCGGTGAAAGCTCCTTATTTTTTTACCAATTACATTTTGTGTTCCCATAGACTACAATTAAAAACCGAACAGTAGGTTGGAATTTACTTGTCCTCATCTTTGGATTTATATAAACGAAGTATTGCTGCACTCAAAATCACAATCACGCCATTATTATATATATCCGACAGCAACTCCGGTATAGCATACCCCCATATAGCAGCTTCCACAATCGGATGTGCTGCATGGACTATAATAAATATAACGAGTAGTATTTTAAAAATTTTATCTCTCATATTCTTCTTTCTCCGTCAAATTCCTATTTATCGAACAAGTTTCCTTGGATTGGGAACACAATATCAATTGAGACATTTTATTTACATCAGCGTCCCGTCGTAAACCGCACGCTCGCCACCTGTGAACGGGGGACGTACACGCGCCGCCGAAAGAGATGCGTGACCTATGGCTTTTTGCGAGAGTCTGAGCGGCACTGCCACACGTTTAAGGTGCATACCGATAAGCGTGCCGCCGATGTCAAGACCTGCGTCCGCTTTGATCTCACACACCGCCGCCGGGCAGTCAAGTTCCTTCCACATAGTCCATGCAAACGCACCGCCGGCTTTGGGCATGGGGACAACATTCATTATCTCAAAGCCCCGAGTCTCGGCAAGCTTTCTATCAACGATAAGTGCGCGGTTAAGATGCTCACAGCACTGTGCCGCCATGTGTATTCCGCGAGGGTAAAACACGTCTCGCAGTCCGTCGAACACCGCTTTTGCGGCTTCCGGTGAAGAAGATGAGCCGATCCGCTCACCTGTAATCTCGCTTGAAGAGCATCCAACCACCACAAGTGAGCCCTCCGAAAGCTTTGCCGCCTCGCAAAGCTCAAGAGCCGTCGCCAAAGCCTCTTTTCGGATCATATCCGCCGCTTCTTCTGTGAGTATGTCACCGTCACCAAGCGGTATATCAAGAGCCGCCGCAAGCTCATTCATGGAGAAAACAGTGTATGCGGCACAGGTGTTGTCGCCCTCAATGGGGTGAGACTTAAAAAGGCATCCGTCAACTCCCGCATTTACTCCTGCAAGCACGTCTATCTCGCGGTCGCCGATCATTACCGCCGCTTCGGGGTCGATAGAGTTAATACTCAAAATATGCTTCATGGCATCGGGCGCAGGCTTAAAGGGGAAGCCCATAGTGCCGTCAATTCCGCCGGAAAAATACTTGTCAAGTCCGAAGAGTCTGAGGTAAGTCCACGCAAGGCGGTTTCTGTGAGTGTAAAGATAATTCTTTCCACCCGATTCAACCACAGCGCGAAGCACTGCCGCAGTACCGGCAAAAGGGGTAACTGCCGGACGGTGGGCAAAATCGGATTCCAG
Organism: Candidatus Flemingiibacterium sp.; assembly: GCA_045636145.1. Classification (GTDB taxonomy): domain Bacteria; phylum Bacillota; class Clostridia; order Oscillospirales; family CAG-272; genus Flemingiibacterium. The sequence continues at coordinate 27,683 of JAZTWV010000002.1, read as the reverse complement.
CGCCAGAATTTCGTTATACTGTTCGTCGGAAATTTCAAACTGACGTCTGCATTCGCCATAGCTTATATAAAGCGCACGGCAAAGATCGTCATGTGAAAATTCCATCTTATCACGACTCATAACAGCTTCAAACGCCGCTATAGTGTGAGGATAGCTGTCAAACAGCGTACCGTCGAAATCCCATATAAAAGAAGTGTATTTCAAGATAATGCTCCTTATCGCATTTTAAATATTGAAGAGCAGTGCATCATATGTTGGGAAAGGCCAATATTCTTCCCCAACCATGGTCTCAAGCTCATCGGCTGCCGCACGCACGCTGTTCATAGTCGGAATGATCTCGTCTCGGATAAAGAACATAAGATCATAGCTGTCGGTATACTTGTGACTTTCGCCTACAGCAAATTCCAAAGCCCCAATACCGTCGTGAAGCTCGCCTGCAAGCGAGGAAAGCTTTGCCGCAAGCTCACATTCCACGTCAGCAGGAATGCCGATTGATTTTGCCGCAACAGCAGTCTCGGACAGCGCGCGTATGTACTTCATAACCGCCGGAACTACCTGCTTTTTCGCCATATCAAGCATAGTCAGTGCTTCGATGTTCATAACCTTGCAGTAGCTCTCCATATGTATCTCGTCTCTGGAGTGCATTTCCATCTCGGTGAACACCTTGTGCTTTGTATACATGGCGATGTTCTTTTCGGATACAAAGTAAGGAAGTGCGTCGGGCGTCGTGCGCAGATTGAGAAGACCGCGGTGCTTTGCTTCCTCTACCCATTCAACGGAATAGTTGTTTCCGTTGAATATAATGCGCTTATGCTGTTTATAAATTTCTCTTATGAGCTTACCTACAGCTTTGTTGAAGTCCTCTCCGGAATCCACTGCCGCTTCAAGCTTGTCCGCTATTCGGGAAAGCTCCTCTGCAACTATGGTGTTAAGTGTAAGGTTAGGACCTGAAATCGAATGTGCAGAGCCAACGCTTCTGAACTCGAACTTGTTTCCCGTAAAAGCAAACGGGGATGTACGGTTTCTGTCAGTGGTATCTTTCGCAAATTTGGGCAGTACGTCAGCACCAATCTCCATAACGGACTCAGTGTGAGGATCGTATGATGTGCCCTGCTCTATTGAATCGAGTATTGCTGTCAGCTCGTCGCCAAGGAACATGGACATAATGGCAGGGGGAGCTTCGTTTGCACCGAGACGATGGTCATTTCCGGCACTTGCCACGGAAATTCTGAGAAGATCCTGAAAATCGTCCACAGCCGCAATAACTGCGCAAAGGAACAGTAAGAACTGTGCATTTTCCGCAGGAGTTTCGCCCGGTTCAAGCAGATTTACGCCCTCATTTGTGGCAATGGACCAATTGTTGTGCTTGCCGCTTCCGTTTACGCCCTCAAAAGGCTTCTCATGGAGCAGACACACAAGTCCGTGGCGTGCCGCCACGTTTTTCATGGTCTCCATGGTAAGCTGATTGTGGTCGGTGGCAAGGTTGGTTGATCCGTATATGGGCGCAAGCTCATGCTGTGCAGGTGCCGCCTCATTGTGCTCGGTTTTTGCAAGTATACCGAGCTTCCAAAGCTCCTCGTCAAGCTCAGCCATAAACGCCTTTACTCTCGGCTTGATAGAGCCGAAATAATGGTCGTCCATTTCCTGACCCTTAGGCGGCTTTGCGCCGAACAGAGTGCGTCCGGTGATAATAAGGTCCTTGCGCTTGTCAAAAAGCTTTTTGTCGATTATAAAATACTCCTGTTCCGCGCCCACAGTGCTTACGACCTGAGAGGTCTTACTGCCGAACAGTCTCAGCACACGCACAGCCTGTTCGCTGACAGCTCTCATGGACCTGAGAAGCGGTGTCTTTTTGTCAAGAGCCTCTCCGCCGTACGAGCAGAACGCAGTAGGTATGCAAAGTGTATTGTCTTTAATAAACGCAAAAGAGGTCGGGTCCCACGCTGTGTAACCGCGCGCCTCAAAGGTTGCACGAAGTCCGCCAGAGGGGAACGAGGAAGCATCCGGCTCCCCCTTAATAAGCTCTTTTCCGGAAAACTCCATTATTACGTCATTACTGCCTACAGGTGTTATGAAGCTGTCGTGCTTCTCGGCGGTAATGCCTGTCATTGGCTGAAACCAATGTGTATAGTGGGTAGCGCCTTTCTCTATAGCCCAGTCCTTCATGGCGTTAGCCACAACGTTTGCCACGGTAATATCAAGCTCTTTACCGTCCTCTATGGTCTTTATAAGAGATTTGTACGTGTCCTTCGGAAGCTTTTCGCGCATTACTGCGTCGTTGAATACCATGCTTGCGAAAATTTCCTTGATGTTGCTCATTGTTGTTTTATCTCCTTTTTGTGGAATGGCAAATTACAGAAGTATCTGATCGTTTACGCTAAGTCTGAAGCGCATATTAAGCTTCTCTGCGGCACTGCAGCAAAGCTTCATTCTGCCAAGAAATATTTCAAAATACTCCATAACCGAGCAGAAGCTTGTGTCAATGGTTAACGACAGCCTTATTTCGCCCGCATCGGGGCATATATCAAGATCGGCACGTTTAACGGAATAATTCACGCGGTCGTGTATATCAAATTCCGCCTGGCGGAGATTTCGCACCCGCGATTCACGCACGTCTGTCTTATCCGCAAGTATCAGTGCCGCGGAAACCGCGTTTCCGGCAACTGCCGTTGATTCGTCGTGATTGCCGATAGCATTTATTATAACCGCAATATCCGCAGGATCAGCACCCATATTATCAAGGAGTCTGAACGCCATGATAGCACCGCTTTGGGCGTGCTCAACCCTGTTTACGATATTGCCTATGTCATGAAGATATCCGGCAATCTCCGCAAGCTCCGCCTCGCGCTCCGAATATCCAAGGGAGCGGAGAATCTTACCTGCGGTATTTGACACCTTCCCCACGTGGGCAAAGCTGTGCTCGGTATATCCGAGAGAAATAAGTGCCTCATCCTCTTTTTCTATATATGTACGGATGGCAGGGTTATTTTTTATCTGTTCTATTGTTATCATAATCCTATACGAGTTCCTTATAAATTACTGCCGTTCCAGCCCCATTCGGAGTATTCGGAATAGGTCACATATACATCCTTTGCGGCAATACCGAAAAGCTCACTGCATATACGGCAAATAACGCCTGTCATGCGTGAATAGTCCTCGCCCTTAGCCTTTCCGAGAATACGCACATCAAAAAATGCCTTGGGGGTTGAATTGTCGCCTGCAAGCCAAATGTTCTGTCCGTCCTCTATTGCTACCATAAGATATGTTTCGGTCTTACCGGGAATGGCTTCGATAGCCATTCCGAGAGCGGCTTTAAGCTCTGTCATTTTTTCTGTGGTAAGCTTACTGCTCACCTTAGCGTTAATATATGGCATAGTAATTCTCCTTATTTATTTGTTCAGTCGAGGAATCCCTCTCCGAATTGCTTTATCTGCTCAAGCATATGACCGATATTTCCCTCTCCGGCAAATTCGTCCATGCTGAAAAAATCGTGGTTGAAATCCAGCCAGCAAAGGGGATTTGCTTCGTCTATCACATCAACCTCGTGAATAAGACGTCCGCACCAGACCTCAACATAACAGCCTTGGTTGTAGTACGTGAAGTCCATAAGATGCTTTAGGGTAATATCGTCTCTACTGATTCCCGTTTCCTCAAAAAGCTCACGGTATGCCGCAGATTCGCCGTCCTCGCCCGGCTCTATATGACCGCCGACGAGATTGTACAAGCCGAGATACGGCTCTTTCACCCGTTTGCACATAAGTATGCGCTCCCTACTCGGAGAATATACCATGATGCAGTTATATCCGACCATGTTAGTGTTCATATTTATATTGCCTTAACAAGATTACTGCCGAAATATGCGGTCTGAACCTGGGTATATTCCTTGAGTATCAGCAGTGTAAGATATCCCACAATAAAGTCCTCGGTAAAGAAATGACCGGCTTCGAACATATTCAGTCCTATTTCCGAGGCTTCTTCCATAATGTTATAGGAAAGCTGACCTGTTATGTAGCTGTCAGCACCTGCCGCCTTTACTGCCTTAACAAAATCCTTTCCGTCGCCGCCGCATACCGCAACACGGTGCACCGGCATACCGGATTCGGCGTAAAGCACGCGCTCCGCCCCAAGAGTCTTCTTGGCAAAAGCCGCAAATTCCGCGCAGGTGGTGGGTGCCGCAACTGTTCCTATTCTGCACACCCTCTCACCGTCAACCTCAACGGTTTCCACGTCCGAGAGTCCCATAAGCTTTGCAAACACATCGTTAAGTCCGCCGGGTGCTGCATCAAGGCGGCTATGGAAGGACATAACCGATATGTTGTGGGAAATAAGCTTCATTATGCGTCTGGATTTGGCATCCGTGGCGCTGACACATTTAAGCGGTGAAAAAATAAGCGGATGATGAGAAACAATAACGTCAAAATTATTGCTTATGGCATGATCTACTGCCGCATCGGTAACATCAAGGGTGCACAGGACTCTGACAACTTCCCTATTGGGATTTGCGCACACCATAAGTCCGTCGTTATCCCAGTCGCAGGAATAAGACTTTGGGAACTTGGAGCTAAGAAACTCATAAAGCTCTTGTACACTTGGCATTTTTTATTCCACCTTTGAAAGTATTTTTTCAATCACCGAAGCAAGCTCAATGTCACGCTTCTGCTCAGGGGTATCATTACAGCTTTCAAGCCGCCCTGCAATACGCCGTTTGGCATTTGCAAGCTGTCCGCGAAGCCAACCTATATCGGCATCGGTGGGGCTGTCAGATGCACGTTCAATATTGAGTGCCCCAAGCTTATATTCCGGATCGGTAAATTGGCGGTTGACTCCGTCATACACCGCCGAGATAAGCTGATAGTATTTTCCGCCGTCAAGCACCACTGTTTCTTTCTCTATAACGAATCCGTTATCGCCAAGATAGCGTCTCAGCACATCCTGCATTGACTGAGGCTGAAGCACCAAGCGGCACTTCGAAGCTTTCGGATAGCTTGACGCCGCAAGGATTGATGCGATCATCTCGCCGCCCATTCCGGCGATAACAATATTGTCCGGCTTAAAATCATCGACTGCATCAAGTCCGGGACAGCAGACGACCTTGATCTTGCCGTGCAGACCGTAAGTATATATATTTGTTCTGGCACGCTGACAGGGTCCTTCTTTTATATCGGAAGCAAGTGCTCGGGGATGCCCCCTCTGCACAAGATATATGGGTAAAAGTGCGTGATCCGTTCCTATATCGGCAACACTTCCGCGCCCCACAAGCTCTGCCGCAGACAAAAGCCTTTGGCTTAATTTTATTTCATGCATTTTCCGTTATTAGCGGAATCGGCGCCAAGAGGCGCCGATTCTGTTTTTTACTTAGATTCGAAAAATTCGTTTATCTTTGCCACAAGCTCATCAGCGTTGGTTCCGTGAACCTCGCAAGCCATTTCAATGGTCTCGCCGCGCGCAGAAGGGCATCCGAGGCAGTGCATACCGATCTCAAGGAAGAACTGAGCGGTCTCGCGGTCAAAATCAAGAACCTCACCGATTATTGAATCTTTAGTAACCTTCATTTTGGTTTCTCCTTAATAACAATATTTATACAATAATATTATACCCCCAAAACCGCCGTTTGTCAACGGAGATATATGATTTTAGGGAAAAATTTAAGTAAATTTTATGATTTGTATTGAAATTTACGCTATCATGCAGTATAATAATGTTAAATCCATAAATTTCAAAGGAGGACACACCGATGGACTGCATTTTCTGCAAAATAATCGAAGGAACTATCCCATCAAACAAGGCTTATGAGGATGAATATATGCTGGCGTTTCACGACATCAATCCTCAGGCACCTGTTCATATTCTCGTTATCCCCAAGGAGCATATTCCCTCAGCTGACGGGGTCAATGCCGAAAATTCTGCGGTAATTGCAAAAATATTTGAAGCGATACCGAAGATTGCGGCGGCAGCAGGACTTAAGAACGGATACCGTGTAATCACCAACTGCGGTGACGACGCCTGCCAGACCGTAAAGCACCTGCATTTTCACATCATGGGCGGCAAAAAGCTGCCTGAGAACATGGGATAAGCCGTGACAATAGAAATTAAACAGATAACCGCCGAAAACAAAGCAGACATCAATATAAAAAACGAGCCATTCAAGCTCCGGGGCAGAATGAAACCGCATCTTGTCTCCGGTGTTTGGAGCTATGAAACAGAGCTTTTCCCTGAATCGGAGATGGGCGAAATGACCTTTCCCGACGAGAATTACAGCTTTGAGGCGATGTCTGACGAGCACATATTTGTGGGGGCATATGACGGCACAAGCTGTGTTGGACTGGCAATCCTGCGTCACTCGTGGAATCGGTATTTGTATCTGTACGATTTAAAAGTGAATTCCGCTGTACGCGGACACGGCATAGGCAAACGCTTGATAGAAGCCTCTGCCAAGATCGCCCGTGATCATGGATACGACGGAATTTACACCCAAGCTCAGGACAACAACTTGACGGCGTGTCTGTTTTATCTTAACACCGGATTTGTAATCGGTGGCTGTGATACCATGGTGTATGACGGCACAAATCAGGCAGGTAAAATTGATATTTTGTTTTACCGCCCAAATTAAAGCTCAACGCGTACCGCCCGAATGGGACGGTACGCGTCTTTTATTATGCAAAAAGCTTCACGTAAATAGCCTTCTTTTCATCATCGTTTATGACATAAGGGCTGTTTGCATAATTTCCTGCGCCCTTTACATTGTTTACATACAGCTCTATCTCGTCTGCTGTGAGCTTTACGTCAACATTCGACCATCTAACAATATTCGCCGCCATAACCTCAGGCGAGTCGCCGCAGACGGCAGAGCAAAACTCGCCAAGCAGACGCGCTCCCTCCGGGTGCTTCATATTGTAAGCCACATATTCGCTCATAAACGCACCGCAGGCACGACCGTGAGGGATGCCTTTATACAGCGTAAGATTGTATCCAAGCGGATGATTGAATCCCGTACCGGCAGTGTTGATGGTGATTCCTCCTGCACACGCCGCCGTGAGCAGTTCCTCGCGGTATGGCTTAAGTGCTTCCAGCACATCACTGTCATCCGCCGACAGCTTTTCGATGTCAGCAAGCACGCGGTACAGCTTCTTTGCACCGTGAGTTGCAAACCCGCGGGATATTTCCGTAGCCTTAGGAGACAGATACGCTTCAATACAGTGACAAAAGGCATCGAGTGCGGTAGAAACGGTATAATCAAGTCCCAGCGATTCGGTGTACTTAGGATCAAGGAATGCTACCTTAGGATATGATTTGCTGTTCTTGTAGGTCTTTTTAACATTCTTTTCGTCAATCGTCAGCACCGAATAATAGTTGACCTCACTGCCTGTTCCTGCGGTAGTTGGAATCGCTATAATGGGAAGCGGATCAGCAAGATCATCGCCGTAAATATCAAGAGGCGCAATATCCGGATTTGAGGCGTATGCCGCAATTGCCTTAGCGGCATCAAGCGGCGAACCGCCACCGACAGCTACTATAAAATCCGTCTTTGCTTCGCGTGCCGCTTGTCCGCCCTCAAAGCAAGTGGAAACAAGCGGATTCTCCATGATCTTATCGTATACGCACCAGGAAATGCCAAGAGATTCAAGAGCTTCGGTTACATCTGCCAGCGCACCGCAGGCTCTTGCGGAATTTCTTCCGCTGACAATAAGACAGCTTTTTCCCATTGCCATAAGCTTGGCATTATTCTTCACACAGCCACGACCGGATATAATTTTGGTAGGCATATAAAAATCAAAGCTCATTTTAATTACCGTGCCCTCGCACCTGCGAAAGCTTCCTTACCTTTAAAATCAAATACGGGAGGTATCGCAAACACGACACCTCCCAATACTTTTATCTTCTCTTAGTAGCCCAATTCTTGTAAAGCTTACCGATAGTCATCGGAGGTTCTTCCCCGTCCTTTTCTGCAAGAGGACTGGGCTCTACCCAAAGCTTAAGGGCACCGTTGTACTTGCCGTCGCCAGCTTCGTCATCATCACAAAGCTCCCAATAGTAGTCAATAGCATCCTCAACCGCGTCCTCGGTCATCGCATTATCGAGAACTGTGTAGAACTCTTCACTGAAATCAACGATCTGACGGTAAAGCTCCATCATGTCCTCGTCGAACATATCCTCAGTGATCTTGAACTGGAAATAGGGGGAGAGAACAAGCGTGGTGTTGTGTCTCTTTGCGATATCCCAATAGTCGGCAGGCTGTCCCTCGGGGACATAAGCCATAAAGCAGTTACCGGTGTACTCCAGCTTCATGTTGTAGTCTTCGCTGATCACGTCAACCACGTCGTCTTCGCCAACAGTGTAATGCACGCCCTCAATACCGTATCCGAACAGATTGCGCAGAGACGATTCCGTGTTGAGGTATGTGAGCACTTCCATAGAGCGCTGGAGGTTCTTGGTATAAGTGCTTACAGCAAACATGCCGTTATAAATGTTTTCTGTAGTGCCCTGGGGAACCTGAAGAACTACTGCATGATAGTTGTCAGCATACTTCGCAAGATCAACCTCAGTACCCTTCATAATACCTATACCGAACTTGGTTTCGGGGGTAAACTCGGTATACTCTTCGGTAGGAATGCAGCCCTTGATGTCAAGCTTCTTGTAAAGTCTGATATACTTCTTCCAATTGGTGGAACTAAACAGGAACATAGGCTCAAAGGAATCACCGGATACCTTATCAACGCCAAGCATATTACCGAATACGGTTTTCTGACCGTTAAGGGAGAAATAGTTGATGTTCATGGGAGAAACATCACCGACAAGAGGCTGATACTCAGGCTCTTCACGCTTTACGTCAAGAATAAAGTCATACACATCCTCAAGAGTTGACACATTGTCTATATCCCAATAGTATTTATCAAAAAGCTCTTTGTTCACCAGCATATAGGTGTATTCACCCACAAGCTGCTGATTGGGAATAGCGACAGTCTTTCCGCCAATCTTACCTGCGGAAATAATAGTGGGATGGATGTACTGCTTAATAAGCTTTGAAGAACCGGAGATCTGCTCATCAAGTGATGAAAGAACGCCCTTTTCATTAAGCTCTGTAAGCATATCATAATCTGTGATAAGGAAAATATCGAGCTGATTATCCTTAACCTCCGGATAGAGAGTGGTGGGAAGTCCGTACTCGTCAAGAGTAGTCTGCTCAGCTGTATCGGCAGTAGTTTCGGTGGTCTCAGCCTTAGTGATCTCCTCACCGCGCTTCTTAGCTTCCTTCTCTGCCTGTTTTCTTGCCGCGGCCTCAGCCTTTTCGGCATCTATCTGAGCCTGGATGGTATCCATTTTATCAACAAGGGCATCCTTATACTCGTCTTCATCATAGAGATTAAGCTCAATTGCTGTATTGAACTGCGCCTGAGTGATCTTGCTCATAGCCGCCTCAACAGCCGCTATAGCCTCATCTGTGGTTCCTTCGCCCTTGACACCCCAAATAGAAAGCGTCATAGCCTCAGCTACGTTATCGCCAAGACCGAGGGTGTCCTCATCTGTATCCTCTCCGCAAGCCGCAGTGGAAACTGCTGTAAGTAACATAAGCAAGCTCAGCACCATGCTTACAAATCTTTTTTTCATTGCTATCCTCCAGAAAATATATAAATATACCTCTAAATATTTTACACCAAAACTCTTAATATGTCAAGCAGATTTTTCTCATCAAAAGCCGACCGTTCAGGCAACCCAATCCGCTCAAAGGGTGTTTGCATATATCATTTTGTATATTACCGCCAATTTTTTTATACCGTTTTTTACATTTGTGCACAGCAAATTGTGCATAGCAACCAAGTTTCCAACTTGTTTTTGTCACTAATGACGATTTATCAGTCAAGATAATCCTTGAGTCGCTTGGAACGGCTGGGATGGCGAAGCTTTCTGTGTGCTTTAGCCTCTATCTGACGGATACGCTCACGGGTAATGTTAAATTCCTTGCCCACTTCCTCAAGGGTACGGGTGCGTCCGTCGATAAGTCCGAAGCGAAGCTTCAAAACGTGCTCCTCACGGGGAGTAAGAGTGTGCAGGACCTCATTTAACTGCTCGCGAAGCAGTGCATAGGAAGCCGCTTCAGCAGGCGCAGGAGAATCATCGTCGGGAATAAAGTCGCCAAGATGGCTGTCCTCTTCCTCGCCGATAGGTGTTTCAAGGGATACGGGATCCTGTGCGATCTTCATGATCTCACGCACCTTTTCGGCGCTGGTTCCCATCTTTTCCGCAATCTCCTCCGCGGATGCTTCCCTACCGTTTTCCTGAAGAAGCTGACGGGAATAACGTGATACCTTGTGGATTGTCTCAACCATGTGAACGGGGATTCTGATAGTACGCGCCTGATCGGCAATTGATCTGGTGATCGCCTGTCTTATCCACCATGTTGCATAGGTTGAAAACTTATATCCCTTACGGTAATCGAACTTGTCAACCGCCTTCATAAGTCCGAGATTTCCTTCCTGGATAAGGTCGAGGAAGAACATTCCCTTTCCTACGTAACGCTTAGCGATGGAAACAACAAGACGAAGATTTGCTTTAACAAGCTCCTGCTTTGCCTCCTCGTCACCGTCAGCCATCATCTGTGCAAGCTCTAGCTCACGCTCGTTGTCAAGAAGCGGAACCTGACCTATCTCCTTAAGATACATACGCACAGGGTCATCTATGGCAAGACCCTCCTGCATAAGCATCTTTTCCATATCCTCAGCCGACTCGTACTGCTCGACCTCGCTTTCGATGTCTGCAAAATCGGGGCTGTCAAGATAGTTGACCTCAATGCCGTTGTTTTCAAGGTCCTCATAAAGCTTGTCTATCTGGTCGATATCGTAATCGACCTCACCAAGCGCCTCAACGATCTCGCTTGAAGTAAGAGAGCCTTTGGATTTTCCGCGTGCGATAAGCTCGCCCACGTTTATTTTCTTTTCCGCTTCTTCATTTTCCTCGGAGTTTTCTTCAAGCTCCTCGTTCATTTCATAGTCCTTTGTGTTGTCAGTCATATTATCTATCCTTTCTTGATGTTCTGCTCTTATGAATCCTTTTTATCTGCCGCGGACGGCTTTTTCAGCTTATTTCTCTGAAGTGCAAGTATGTCCGCGATCTGAGCCATGTCATCGCCTGCATTTTTTCTGTATTTTGTCTCCTCGCGAAGCTTTGATATCATGTCTCGAAGAAGCTCCGCACCGTTTTCACGAAGCTTGCTTCGTCTCACCACCATTGACATTATCCGACCCATGGCATCTGTGTCGAACACCTCGTTAAGAAGCGAAAAGTCGAATTTTCCGGTGTCGTCGCACCGCGCGAGGGATTCCTCAAACACTTTCCGGTTGAAATCCGAGAAAAAGTCCTCGCCGGAAAGCTTTATTTTTTCTTTTTTTACAGCCGCCAAATTTTCCGGATACAGAAGCAGGATGCCGAGAATATTTTCCTCGGTGTTTACAGCACCCGTGTTCTTAACGGTATCGGGATTGACCCTGTCGCCATAACCGGCAGTTTTATTGATAACCGCCTTTATCTCCTCTTTTTTCTGCATCCTGTCGCGCTCTTTCATGGCACGCTTTACATCATTTTTCAGGCTGTCAGCAGGAATTTCAAGCTTCTTTGAGACAACCCCGATATAAACATCACGCTCTGCGGCGGAATGCACCTCGGAAATTATGCGGCAAAGCTCAGCCGCCGCCTTGATCCGGTGATCCACAACGGAAATATCGTATCTTGAAAGCACGCCGTCAAGCTTAAACTCAAACTGTGCGCGACTGCCGTCAAGAAGCAGCTTGAACTTCTCATATGCGGTACTGCCGTTTTTTCTGAAAAATTCATCCGGGTCTTTGGCACCCGTAACCTTCAGCACACGCACATCAAGCCCAACCTCGGAAAGAAGCCTCATGGCTTTATTCGCCGCTCTCTGTCCGGCGTCGTCCGAATCGTAGGATATAATCACTTGCTTTGTGTACTTCGCCATTATACGCGCCTGTTCGGGCGTTATGGCAGTGCCGAGAGTCGCCACCGCATTTTCAAAGCCATTTGCGTGGAGTGCAATTACATCCATATACCCCTCGCAGAGTATAAGTCTGTCGGCACACTTTGATTTTGCATAGTTAAGCGCAAACAGGTTGCGGCTTTTCTTAAAGGCGGGAGTGTCGGATGTGTTAAGATATTTGGGCACGGAATCGTCCATAACACGTCCGCCAAACGCCACCACGTTTCCGGTCACGTCTATAATGGGAAATATAACGCGGTTGCGAAAATAATCGTAAGGTCTGCCGCTTTTTTTAGATATGCCGCAGAGAAATCCTGTGGACATTTCCTCAGTGGTGTACCCCATTTTTGTCAAATGATCGGTCACGTTTCCGAATCCGTCCGGTGCAAATCCAAGTCCGAAGTGTTTTATAACAGCTCCGGTAAGACCGCGTTTTGTAAGATATTCAAGCCCTGAAGCACCAAGCTTCGGATCATAAAGGCAGGAATGGAAGAACTTTGCGGCATCGCGGTTCATTGACAGTATGCGCTCACGCTTGACCCCAACCGTATCTTCCCTTTTTTCATCCTTTGGAAGCTCGATCCCCGCCCGTGCCGCAAGCATTTCAAGGGCAGAGCGGTAATCGAGATTTTCACGTTTCATAATAAAGGTTATCACATCTCCGCCGGCTCCGCATCCGAAGCAGTAAAAGCTTCTTGTGGCGGGAAATACAGTAAACGACGGAGTGCGCTCGCTGTGAAACGGACAGTGTCCGTTATAATTTGATCCTGCACGCTTCAGCGGCACATAGGATGATATAACATCCGCAATATCACAGCGATATTTTATTTCTTCAATAATTTCCGGTGATATCATATGTATTCACGACTTAATTAAGTCCGCTCCATGTATTCGGAATAAAAAGCTGCTTATATAAGCTTATGGCGTGTCTGTCCGTCATACCAGAAATAAGATCGGCAACCACGCGCTCACAGGGTTCTCCTTCCAGCAGTATGCGGTAGTTCTCCGGCATTTCTCCGGGATTTTTCACAAAGTACTCAAAGAGCCGTACAATAAGTCCCATGGCACGCTCTTCCTCTGCAAGCACATGAGCGTTGTAGTAAACATGCTCAAAAAGGAACTCACGAAGCTTATCCGTCGCCGCTTTGATATCATCCTCCATGGCTATAAGATTTTTTCCGTCGCTTGCGCGGATAATGCTCATTACCATGGTGTTGATGCGTGCGGAATGGTTTGCGCCGAGGATTCTGTGAAGCTCCTCCGGAATATCGGATTCCGAAAGTATGCCTGCTCTTACAGCATCATCTATATCGTGATTGATGTACGCAATGCGGTCCGCAAATTTTACAACGCGTCCCTCAAGAGTCGACGCCAGATGATCGCCCTGATGATTCACTATTCCGTCTCTCACCTCAAAGGTAAGATTGAGCCGTTCAAGCTTCTCCACCACGCGCAGACTCTGTCCGTAGTGCGTAAACTCCGGCAGGCAGTACTTCTTCAGCGCACGCTCACCGATGTGACCGAATGGGGTGTGTCCGAGATCGTGTCCGAGTGCCGCCGCCTCGCAAAGATCCTCATTAAGGCGCAGGGCACGCGCAATTGTACGCGCTATCTGCGTCACTTCAAGAGTGTGTGTAAGACGTGTGCGGTAATGCTCCACCTCAGGTGCTAAAAAGACCTGCGTTTTATGCATAAGCCTGCGAAAGGATTTGGAGTGGATTATGCGGTCACGGTCACGCTGAAATTCGTTTCTCACCTCGGATGGCGGAAGGGGTATCTCGCGCCCTTTTGAATCGGATTCACGGAATGCAAAAGGCGACATCATAGCCTCACTGCGAATGCGCAGCATATCAGCTATGCTTTTATTTTCGGCTGAAGCACCGTTGTCACTCAAAAAACACCGCTCCTCACTAAAATACTATATATAATATGCGCCGGGTGAGCACTGTTTAGTATCATATCGCAATTATTTACAGAGCCGTAACAAGTACGCGCCGATTTTCGAGCCGCTTTGCGGCAGCGATAATAAAACAGTCGATACACGTCGATATTTATACATTGTATATTATAACACACAGTAGTGCAAAAAATCAAGTGTTTCGCGGATTTTTAATCTTTTTTTGCAGATTATTTACGTTATGTTATTAACTTTCCCGTATAAACGGCTCCGCCATGCAAAAAAACGGTTGTTTTTTAATAAAAGTGTACGAAATGCCCGAAATATTTTCGGTTGACAATTCAAAAAAAATCTGATATAATATATTTTGTGTAATTATACTGTGGAGGTGCTGTAATGTCCGGCCTTACGGATTTTCTCGGAAATAAAGTTCTTACAGCCCGGCTTGCACGTGACATCGCCTCCGGCAGGTTTGCTCACGCCTACATTATTGAGGGCAAAGAGGGATGCGGCAAGCGTACCCTTGCGAAGCTTATCTGTTCTGCAATTTCGTGTACAGGAGACGATATCCCCTGCATGAAATGCATAAGATGCGATAAGATCGCAAGAGGACAGTCGCCCGACGTCATTGAGATCGAAGCCGATAAAGACAGGGTACAGATCGGTGTAGATGTTATCCGCAGGCTTCGCGAGGATGCGGTGTATGCGCCAAACGATCTTCCAAGAAAATTCTATATCATAAAAAAAGCCGACACCATGAATCCTCAGGCGCAGAATGCACTTCTTAAGATTCTTGAAGAGCCGCCGGATCATGTTATGTTTCTTCTTTTATGCGAGAATGCGGATGATCTGCTGGCGACCATTCGAAGCCGCGCTCCCGTACTCCGCATTGAGGGGTTGCCTGATGATACCATATGCAGTTACCTTCGCGAAAACAGTGCCGATGCAAAAGCACTTGCCGAAAAATCGCCTGATGCTTTCCTTGCCGCAGTAAAGTTAGCTCGCGGCAGTCTGGGTATGGCAATGAGCCTTACGGATGAAAAAAAGGCAGAAGAATGTCTTGAATACTACAGGAAAGCCGAAAAATATATGGAGCTGCTTGCAGACAGACGCAACGCGGCAAGCGAGCTTGCTTTTTACGAATATGCTTCAAAGCTGACAAACAGCAAACAGCGCGACGAGCTTTCAAAAATATACTTGCTACTTGCCGATGCGGCACGCGATCTTATAAATGTGAAGCTCACACGAGAGCCTGCACCGATTTTCTATGCAACTCCGGAAAAAGCACGCACCGCGGCGGACAAATTCGCCCTTGGCGTCCTCATTCGCCTGACAGAAATATTCACTGAAGCCGCAAACTCCATTGACCGCAACGTGAATGTTTCTCTTTCAATGATACACACCGCTTCTGCTGCCGCAGGAGCAGGAAAAACCAAATAAACAGATACAAACTACAGAAAGGAAGCACCGCCAAATTTCAGGCGGCGGTGTACCGGGATAAATCATGGAAAATAACCAAAACACCCCTCGCGAGGGCGGAAATAACGGCGAGAGAAAGCCGTATCATAAGCATCACCGCCACAGACACCAAAGAAAGCCGGGAACTCAGGGAGAGCGCACAGTACAAAATACGGAGAACGGTGGAAATATAGGTGTACGTCCTGGACGGTATGACCTTCCACCGTCAGAGACACATAATGAAATATCAAGTGCTCCCCAAAAGTCCGAACACAAGGATGCGCGAAGCTCCGAATTTCACGGACATTCAAGACGTCCCCACCACAAAAGAAGCGACCGCCGCCCGAAAAACGGTCCTAACCATGACTCAGGCAGAAATGACACACAAGGCGAGACCATGGCTCCGGAAACTACTGATTACAGCGCGGATAATGCGGCATCGATACAGGAGGAGACCGCATACAGCGAATATATCACAACTGCCGGCTCTCTTGATGCGGAAATCATAGAGGAGCTTAATTCAGTATCTCCGGCAGATGTCGAAATGCTTGAATCCTCTGAGGAAGCAAAAACAGAGCAGGAAACCGAGCTTGCCAAGTATGAGATCGTTGGAATTCGCTTTAAGTCCGGCGGAAAGATATACTATTTTGATCCATGCGGCTTGAAAATTCCAAAAGGCACGCCCGTAATTGTAGAAACCTCGCGCGGCGCGGAATTCGGTGTCTGCGATATCACAAATAAGGTAGTTTCGGAAAGAGAGCTTGTTCTTCCCCTCCGCCCCGTTACCCGTATTGCATCAAAGGAAGATGAGGCGCGTCACGAGGCTAATGTAGTCAAGGAAAAAGAAGCGTTTGCGATTTGCTCGCAGAAAATCCTCGACCACAAGCTGGGTATGAAGCTTATCGACGTGGAATATGCTTTCGACGGTACAAAACTGCTGTTTTACTTCACCGCAGAGGGACGCGTGGACTTCCGCGAGCTTGTAAAGGACCTTGCATCGGTTTTCCGTACCCGAATCGAGCTTCGTCAGATAGGTATACGCGACGAGACAAAGCTTCTTGGCGGAATCGGCATCTGCGGCAGGCCTTTCTGCTGTAAGACGTTTCTTTCCGACTTCGTACAGGTTTCCATAAAGATGGCAAAGGAGCAAAATCTGTCTCTTAACTCCGCAAAAATTTCAGGTGCCTGCGGAAGACTCATGTGTTGCCTGCGTTATGAATATGATACTTATCAGGAGGAGCTCAAGAAAACTCCCAAAACAGACCAGATCGTTTCCACACCCGACGGTGATGGCACTGTAATAGAGGTACAGCCTCTTGCAGGGCTTGTGCGCGTGAGATTCGGTTCAAAGGCCGACATGATTCCGCCCAAGGTATATCATCGCGATGAAGTTACGGTTATCGGCGGAAAAGGCGTAAAGCCACAGGAACCGGCGGCAGAGTAATTGCATATTTTATACACGGTTAGCATATGCTTTTTGTGAATAGACTGTGAATTTACGTTTCTACCCCTTGAAATTTCGATTTTTTATGATACAATATATGTGTAATCAAATTTTTTTGACACGGAGGTGTATTTTAAATGGCATACAAGATTTCCGATGATTGCATCGCTTGCGGCGCTTGCGCTGATGAGTGCCCTGTAGGCTGCATTGCAGAAGCAGACGGCAAATATGTGATCAACGCTGATGAGTGCATTGAGTGCGGCGCTTGCGCAGGTGCTTGCCCCGTTGATGCTCCCAAGGCTGAATAAGATTACAGAACATAAAAAATGTCGCCGTTATACGGCGGCATTTTTACTGCATACCGTAATTTCAATATCCTCGGCAGTACGGAAACTGTCGAGGATATCTTATTTTATTATTTTAAATAAACTGTGCATTAAATCAAGTAAAAAACAAAAATCTTTTAAAGGCATCCGCATTTATTCAAAATAACACTTGCATTAAGTCAAAATTTATGATATAATATAATGAATAATTATTTTTTGAAAGGAACTTCTACCATGATCCCTCAGGTTGAACAGATCGCCGCAAGAGTGCGCGAGCTTCGAGATATCCTTGATATTGACGCGGATACGCTTGCCGAAAAGATAGGCGTGACACGCGAAACTTATGATGAATATGAAAATGCAAAGACCGATATTCCGGTAGGAAAGCTTTACCTTATTGCAACCGAAATGGGGGTCGACCCCACTGTGCTCCTTCTCGGTGATGAACCGCGAATGGTTGACTACACCCTTGTGCGCCAGGGCAACGGTCTTGAAGTAGAACGCTATGCAGGCTACAAATTCACCTCTCTTGCATATAATTACATTGACCGCGAAATGGAGCCTATGATAGTTACACTTGACCCCACCGACGAACACCATGAGCCTGTGACCCATGCAGGACAGGAATTCAACATGGTGCTTGAGGGTACGGTCGCTGTATGTCTCGGAGACCACGAATACATTCTCCGTGCAGGGGATTCTATCTACTTCAATCCCTCAATCCCGCACAGTCAGCGCGCTATCGGCACGGTATCAAAATTTCTCACCGTAATAAACGAAAATATGAAACGCTAAAATAAAGGAAACACTAAAATGAATCTTTTATCAAAATATCTGCCCCGTATCGACTTTGAGTCATATGAGGACTTTAAGAAAAACTATAAATTAAATGTTCCCGAAAATTTCAACTTCGGTTATGATATCGTTGATGAATACGCGCGTCTTGAGCCGTCAAAGCCGGCACTTATTTGGCTCAATGACGACGGAGAGGAAAAGCATTTTTCCTTCGGAGATGTAAAGGAACAGTCCGACCGCATTGCAAATCTCCTCACCTCCCTTGGAATAAAGAAGGGCGAGCGCGTTATGCTTATCCTGAAGCAGCGCCCGGAGGTGTGGTTTACGCTTGTGGCACTGTGCAAAATCGGTGCTGTATCTATCCCGGCATCCTTCCAGCTTACAGAAAAGGACATCGTCTACCGCTGTGAAGCCGCAGAGGTGCGCATGATAATCGCCGCTGAGGATGATGTTATCATCGGTCACATAAGAAGCTGTCGTGATAAGTGCACCACTCTCAGAAATGTGGGTATCGTCGGCGACGGCATTTCAGAGCATTACGGCGATGAATTTCTTGATATGAGAAAGCTCACAGCGGAATCATCAGCAAAATGGATTCGTCCCGCGGGCGACGCCGCGTCAAAAAATATGGACCCGATGCTGATGTATTTCACATCGGGCACATCGGGTATGCCCAAGATGCTTATACATAACTTCCTCTACCCTCTCGGTCACATTACCACAGCTCACTATTGGCAGAAGGTTGAGGACGAGGGCAGACATCTTACCGTTTCCGATTCCGGATGGGCAAAATTCGCATGGGGCAAAATATTCGGTCAGTGGATATGCGGTGCTGTAAACATAGCTTATGACACGGACAAATTTGTTCCGGCAAAGCTGCTGGCGGCAATCGACCATCTTAAACTCACCACATTCTGTGCGCCGCCCACCATCTACCGTTTCCTTATAAAAGAGGACCTGTCTAACTGTGATTGGTCCACTCTCCATCACTGCGGTACAGCAGGTGAGCCGCTCAACCCTGAGGTAGTGAAGCGTTTCAAGGAAGCAACAGGACATACCATCTACGAGGGCTTCGGTCAGTCCGAAACCACCGTTATTCTTGCAAACTACGGTTGGGATGAGATAAAAGTAGGCTCTACAGGCAAGCCTGCTCCGATATATGACATTGACATCGTGGACGAGAACGGCAATTCCTGCGAGGACGGTATTGTTGGCTCCATCGTTATAAAGAATGCAGGTGAGCATCCCGTTGGACTCTTCATGGAATATCACAACGCTCCCGATGCTATGGCACGCTCCTGGAAAGACGGCGTTTATAACACCGGTGACATGGCATGGCGCGATTCCGACGGATATTTCTGGTTCGAGGGCAGGAACGATGACGTTATCAAATGCTCCGGCTACAGAATCGGTCCGTTTGAGGTTGAGAGTGCCCTTATGACACATCCGTCCGTGCTTGAATGTGCGGTAACGGCTGTTCCCGACCCTGTACGCGGTCAGGTGGTTAAAGCGACCATCGTTCTTGCAAAGGATTGGAAGGACAAAGTGGGCGACGAGCTAAAAAAGGAGCTGCAAACTCACGTTAAGGTGACTACCGCTCCCTACAAGTATCCGCGCGTTGTGGAATTTGTTGACGAGCTTCCCAAGACCACAAGCGGAAAGATACGCAGAGTTGAAATACGTCAAAATGACTCCGGAAAATAACGACAGGAGAACAGTCCGATGAAATTCGAAAAAAATTCCGCTCCTATACTTATTGTCCTTGGCCAGTCAAACGCGCACGCCCATGGCACGCGCCTTCCCGATGATGAAATCATCCACACACCGCTAAAAAATGTTCACGGACTCTCGCGCGAGTATAATCAGGCATACGGACTTTCCGATGTAGTATGGTCAGGCTTTACGACAGGCGGCATGAATCTTGGTGAGACACAGGATGACACCTGCGCTCTTGCCAACCTGTTCGCAAAAAAATGGCAGGATGCCATTGACGGCGGTGCGGGGCTTCCGGACCTCTATGTAATACAGGTATCTGTAGGGGCACAGGGAGTAGCACAGTTTGAATCTCACAACGCTAATATGTGGTGTCCGTTCCGCGAGCCAAAACTAAAGCCGGGCGTGCTTGGCGAGTGTGATATTTCGCTGTATCCGCTCACTGTGGAAATTTTGTCCCTTGCATATATGAATCTTATGACATCCGGCAAAAAGCCGCAGGTCATAGGACTTCATTGGAATCAGTGGGAAACAGAATGTTATACAGGCTCAAAGGCACTGAACGAGGCAAAAGCCAACTACGAAAATCTCTTCTGGGGACTTTTCACCGCCCTTGGCAGTGATAAAACAGGCAAAAACATTCCGTTCTATCTTTACCGCGCACTTTCGGAAAACTTTGATGCCGGCAGGCTGGAGCGCATAAACGGAGTGTTTGATGATTTTGCAGAAAATCTCGCCGACTGCCGCATAATAGACCTTAAAGAAACAGAACTGTACACCGATGAAGATAAGTTACACGGTATTTTCCTGCCGGACGGCATACATTACTCTCCGAAGGCTCACCGCTATTTTGCAGAGTGTCAGTGGGACGATGTTTTCGGTGACAAAGAATAATATCGAAACACCCTGTCGATAATGGATTTATAAATTTTCATAAAACATATAAAGGGGGTCTTGGCCTGTAAGGTCAGACACTATGGGAACAAATACAAACATGACCCGCGCATGGGCAGAAATAGACCTTGCGGCGATCCGTCAGAATTTCAATGCCGCAAAGTCCCACGCCGCCATGTACGGCGCAAATATAATTGCCGTTGTAAAGGCGGATGCCTACGGTCACGGTGCAAATCGTGTTGCCGCTGAGCTTGAAAAAAGATGCGGCGCACAGTATTTTGCCGTTGCCACACTTTTTGAGGCACTTGAGCTTATAGAGTCAGGCATTAAATCTCATATAATTATTTTAAGCGAAGTGCATCCGTCCCTGTACGATGAACTTATAAAGTACGATAATATTATTCCCAGCATTTTCACACCCGATTCTGCAAAGAAGCTTTCCGATGCCGCAAAGAAGCGCGGCACTGCCGCTCCCTGCTTCCTTGTTGCAGACACGGGGATGTCCAGAATCGGTATTGAATGCACTACTCCGCAGAAAATGCTCCGCGGCGTTGAAATTGCCGAGGAAATAGCATCCTTTGACAACATTGAAATTATGGGAATCTTCAGCCACTACGCCTGTGCCGACGAAGCCGACAAAGCATCTGCTATGGTACAGACCGAACGTTTTAATGAGTTTGTTGCAAGGCTGGCGGAACGCGGTATTGAGCCGACCTTCAAAAGTATGTGCAACAGCGCCGCGCTGACTGAAGCCGCATTTGCCGAAAAATACGATCTTGTCCGTCAGGGCATTTCCCTTTACGGTTTAAACCCGTCGGATGATACCGCCAGAGTTCTTAATCTGAAGCCGGCAATGGCTCTGCGTGCACGGATCACCGATGTGAAAACGCTTGACTCAGGTGTCGGCATAAGCTACGGTCACACATTCGTAACAGACCGCGAAACGCGCGTTGCTACCATATCCGTGGGTTATGCGGACGGCTATCCGAGGCTTCTTTCGAACAAAGCGAGCGTGATAATCGACGACTGCCCCGCCCCAATACTCGGCAGGGTGTGCATGGATCAGCTTATGGTGGATGTAACCGACATCCCATCAGCAAAGGTGGATTCCATAGCCACGCTTATGGGTGCGGACGAACGTATACGCGCAGATAGGCTGGCATCTATGATGGGCACTATTCCCTATGAGCTCATCTGCGGCATTTCACCGCGTATTCCCCGAATCTATACCAACGCTTACGACGATATCAACGCGGATTAACCGTGTCTTTGATATATTTTAAAAAAATCTCATAAATTTTCGAAAAACTATTGCAATTTGCGAGAAAGTATGTTATACTATGGTGTATGATATTTGCGGCATGGCAAAATCCATGCAAATAATGACAAATGAGGTGTAAAAACATGAAGGAAGGACTCCATCCCGAATACAAGGAAGTTACAATTAAGTGCGCTTGCGGCGAAACCGTTGCAACCCGTTCTACCAAAGGCGACATGAAGGTTGAAATTTGCTCCAAGTGTCATCCCTTCTACACCGGCAAGCAGAAGCTCGTCGATGCAGGCGGTCGTGTAGATAAGTTCAAGAAGCGTCTTGAGCAGGCTAAATAATTATTTGCCTATCGGGGGTTTGAAGCGTCTTTTTGAGGCTTCAAGCCCTTTTTTCTCTCTAAATTGGAGGTACACCTATGGAAGATTTTGAAAGAGCCGTGCTCGTCGCGGTAAATACAGATAAAATGAAGGACGGCGAGTGCGAAACATCTCTTGCAGAGCTTGAGCGGCTGCTTGACACTGCCGGAGGAAGCGTATTTGCAAAAATGGTGCAGTCTCTTGACGCTCCCAATCACCGCACCTGTATCGGAAGCGGAAAGCTTATAGAGCTGTCCGATTTATGCAAAAACAACGATATAAAGCTGGTTATATTCGACCTTGAGCTGTCCCCGATGCAGATTCGCAACATCGAAGACGGTATCGACTGCGACGTGCGCGTGCTTGATAGATCCATGCTGATACTTGATATTTTCGCGCTTCACGCATCCTCAAGAGAAGGTAAACTTCAGGTAGAATTGGCACAGCTTAAGTATACTGCGCCCCGACTTACCGGTAAGGGTACTGAGCTGTCAAGGCTTGGCGGCGGTATCGGTACACGCGGTCCGGGTGAATCGAAGCTTGAAACCGACCGCCGTCATCTTAAGCGTCGGGAAGAGCAGCTTCTCTCCGAGCTTGCCGATCTTGACCGCGGACGTGCCACACAGAGAAAGGCGAGAGAGCGTTCCGGCATTGCAAAGGTATCCATCGTGGGATACACAAATGCAGGCAAATCCACTCTTCTCAACCGTCTCACCGATGCAGGTATTCTGGCAGAGGACAAGCTCTTTGCAACCCTCGACCCCACCACACGTAAATTCACACTTCCCTGCGGCGTTGACATACTCCTTACCGACACCGTAGGTTTCATCCGAAATCTGCCACACCATCTTATCAAGGCTTTTAAATCAACCCTTGACGAAGCGGTATTTTCGGATATAATCCTGATCCTCATTGATGCTTCCGATCCGGAGGCAATGAATCAGCTTGCCGTTACGGAAAAGCTGCTTTCCGAGCTTGGCGCATCGGGCAAGCCAACTCTGTACGTCTACAACAAATGTGACCGCGCGGAGCTTGGCTTCGGGCATATCGCCCTTGATCCGGGCAAAAATTCGGTAGCGGTATCTGCACTGACAGGCGAGGGGCTTGATGAGCTGGTACGCAAGCTTGAAATCATGGTTCAGGAGGGAAAAAGCGAGGAAGTATTTATAATTCCCAACTCAGATGCAGGTGTTGTCAACAGGCTTTACGCTTCGGCGGAGATAATCGACATTGATTACGGAAGCGATAATGTTACCGTAAGAGCCACGGTAGATGCGAAAACCCGCGGTCAGTATGACCGTTACCGTGTGAAAAAAGAGGGAGAGAGCAATGGCGAAGAAGACGAAGAATATTGAAGCTCCTACCGAGAGTACGCCAAAGACTCATACCACTCTTGAAATGGAGGCATCCGCCGAATTTGCCGAGAAAAAATCTGTGTTCATCGGCTATGCCTGCCCCATAAAATCCGAGGAAGATGCACTTGAATTTATAAAAAAGATTCGCCACAAGCACGGCGACGCCACGCACAACTGCTACGCATACGAGCTTAACGGAGGCGGAATCGCGCGATATTCGGACGACGGCGAACCGCAGGGCACGGCAGGCGTACCCATACTCGATGTCATTAAGAAAAGCGGTGCAACCGACTGCTGTGTTGTTGTGACACGCTATTTTGGAGGCATACTTCTTGGTGCAGGCGGACTTGTGCGCGCCTATGCAAACGGCGCAAAAATAGCTCTTGATGCGGCGCACATCGTCACCTACGAATGCTACACAGAGTTTCGACTTGTGTGTGATTACGGCGCTTATCAAAAGCTGAACTATGAATTTCCGAAATACGGTATTATCGTTGACGCCAGCGATTTCGGCGGCAGTGTTACCTTGAAGCTTGCAATCAAGGCTGTAAAGTTCGCGGAGTTTGAAGCGAAGCTTTCCGAAATGTTTGCCGGCAAAATATGCGCCGAGGTTCTTGGGGAAAGGTTTGATTTCAGGTAGTGCACAGTGAGATTGAGAGAAATACGAAAATCAAAAGGCATATCGCAAATAAAGCTTGCGATGGAGCTTAACACTACGCAAAACACTATCAGCCGATACGAAACGGTAGAACGCGAGCCGGGCATCGCCGAGCTTATCAGGCTTGCCAACTTTTTCGGAGTATCCGTAGACTATCTTCTCGGTCTTACCGATAACCCACACAGAAATTATTGATAATTCACACACAAAAAATCCCAACAGATTTTTAGATCTGTTGGGATTTTTGTAATTTCTATTAGCCAAGTCTTGCCTTGAGAGCAGCAAGCTCGTCGTAAAGCTCAGCGGGAACGCGATCGCCGATCTGCTTGTAGAATTCTTCGATTCCTGCAAGCTCATCGCGCCAGAGTGCGGGATCAACGTCGAGAAGTCCGCGAACAGTATCAACGTCGATGTCAAGACCCTCGATATTGATGTCCTCAGCCTTCGGAACAAATCCGATGGGAGTCTCAACAGCGTCAACCTGACCTGCACAGCGAGCGAGGATCCACATAACAACACGCATATTGTCACCGAATCCGGGCCAGATGAAGTGTCCTTCATCGTCAGTTCTGAACCAGTTTACGTTGAAGATCATAGGAGGATTGGAGATCTTCTTGCCCATTGCAAGCCAATGTGCGAAGTAGTCACCCATGTCGTAGCCGGTGAAAGGACGCATAGCCATGGGGTCACGTCTTACAACGCCTACAGCACCGGTAGCAGCCGCGGTAGTCTCGGAAGCCATGATAGAGCCTACGAACACGCCATGCTGCCAGCTTCTTGCCTGGTATACCAGGGGAGCGGTCTTTGCACGTCTGCCGCCGAAGATGATAGCGGAGATCGGAACACCTGCCGGATTGTTGAACTCAGAGGAGAGGCAGGGGCAGTTAGCCGCAGAAGCGGTAAATCTGGAGTTGGGATGTGCGCCGCAGGTGGACTTATCCTTCTTGTCATACTTGGTATAATCCCACTTGTTGCCCTTCCAGTCGTTTGCATTTGCAGGAGGATTCTTGTCAAGACCTTCCCACCAAACGGTGTTGTTATCAAGATTGTGAACAACATTGGTAAAGATGGTGTTCTTCATGCAGGTTGCAAGAGCGTTGGGGTTGGACTGCTCGTTAGTACCGGGAGCAACACCAAAGAAGCCGTTCTCGGGGTTAACTGCCCAAAGTCTGCCGTCGTCGCCAACGCGGAGCCATGCGATATCGTCACCAACACACCATGCCTTGTAGCCCTTGTTCTTGTAGATTGCAGGGGGAATAAGCATTGCAAGGTTGGTCTTACCGCAAGCAGACGGGAATGCGCCGGTAACGTACTTAACTTCACCGTCGGGACCTTCGATGCCGAGAATAAGCATATGCTCAGCCATCCAGCCCTCTTTGCGTCCGAGGTAGGAAGCAATACGGAGTGCGAAGCACTTCTTACCGAGAAGAACGTTTCCGCCGTAACCGGAGTTAACGGACATAATGGTGTTATCCTCAGGGAAATGAACGATATAACGGTTTTCCTCGTCAAGGTCAGCCTTAGCATGGAGACCCTTGATATAGTCAGGAGAATCACCGAGAGCTTCAAGCACGGAAAGACCAACGCGGGTCATGATTACCATGTTGAGAACAACGTAGATGGAGTCGGTAAGCTCGATACCGTATTTTGCAAAGGGAGAGCCAACCTCAGCCATGGAATAGGGGATAACGTACATGGTTCTGCCCTTCATAGCGCCGGTGTACAGCTTCTTAAGCTTTGCATACATTTCGTCGGGAGCCATCCAGTTGTTGATGTTTCCTGCATCCTCTTTCTTGGTGGTGCATATAAATGTTCTGCCCTCAACGCGAGCAACGTCATTTACAGCAGTTCTGTGGAGGTAGCAATCGGGAAGAAGCTCCTGGTTGAGCTTTATGATCTCACCGGTAGAGCAAGCCTCATCGCGAAGTGCATCAATCTGAGCCTGTGAACCGTCAATAAGAACGATTTTATCAGGCTTTGTCATAGCAGCCATTTCGTCAACCCACTCGTTGACAAACTTGTTTGTGGTTAGTGCCATTTTTATTCTCCTATCAATAATTTTATAATATTTACATAGCAATACGGTGAAAGTTTACCATTTCTCCGCCATTATACATTATACTTTATTCTTTTGCAAATTGCAAGTGAAAAATGGGAGAATTATGACATTTTTACACATTGTTAATAAATTTACTCCGATATTTCCTCGGAAAGCGTGTAAAGCACATCCGAAAGCCTTGCAAAATCTTCAAGAGTCAGCCGTTCACCGCGAATAGACGGCTCAAGACCTGCCTTGGCTATAGCGGATGCTATTCCCTCTTTGCCAAGATGTGAAAACTCGGTAGTCAGCGAATTTGAGAGAGTCTTTCTGCGCTGTGCAAAGGCACCTCGTATAGTCTTGAACAGCATCTCCTCGCATTTGACCGAAACCGGCGGCTCTTTGTGAAGCGTAATGCGAATAACCGCAGAATCCACCTTAGGTGCTGGCAAAAAGCAGCCTGCCGGTACTGTAAAGAGCCGTTCCGTCTTGCCGTAATAGGACAGTGCCGCGGTAATGGCGCCGTATTCGGAATCACCGGCAGGTGCGGTAAGTCTTTGTGCCACCTCTTTTTGTATCATTACGGTGATGGTCTCAAAGGGGAGCTTTGACTCCACCAGCTTCATGAGTATAGGGGTGGTAATGTAATACGGAAGATTAGCGGCGACCGACATTTGCATACCGCAGGACGAAAATTCCCTCTCGCAAAGCTCAGAAAGATCGGTCTTCATAACGTCGCTGTTTATAACCGATGTATTACCGCAGTCCGCAAGTGTTTCATCAAGGATCGGTATAAGATTTGAGTCGATTTCAAGTGCAACCACCTTATCGGCACGAGCGGACAGCTCCCTTGTAAGCGTACCGATGCCGGGGCCTATCTCAAGTATGCCAAGCGGCACGTCACCGCGCACCTCGCACGCCGCCTCGGCTATTCGCTCCGGCACAGTGGGATTTATAAGAAAGTTCTGCCCGAATTTTTTCTGAAAGGACACGCCATGGCGTCCCATTATCTCGCGTATGGTTGAAATATCCGTAAGTCTCATGACAGCTCCAATAAAAAACTTTGTTTTTTTACTGCCCGACCCTTGACAAAATGAGGTGAATCGGGTATAATATTAGTGTTGCTTATATTGTACCATATTTTTTTATATAATGCAACAGTGAATTTAATATGCTGGAATGGCGCAGTGGTAGCGCAATTGATTCGTAATCAATAGGCCGTGGGTTCAAATCCCATTTCCAGCTCCAAAACAGCCTCGGCTTTTGCCGAGGCTGTTTTTTTATTGTATACCAAAACCACGCGTTGGACGCGTGGTTCGGTAAGAATTAGATAGTTGATAATGACAGAAAAACTCCTTTGTTGTATAATAGAAGTGCGGTCTGCCAACTGCACAAAAAATACAACAAAGGAGGTCATTTACGATGAGCATAAATGACATAAATAGTTTATCACATACTAAGTGGAATTGCAAGTACCATATTGTGTTTGCACC
>JAZTWV010000001.1:0-21376 GCA_045636145.1 Candidatus Flemingiibacterium sp. | reverse complement strand
ACGCAAATTTGTATAACAGAATTACTGGCAGTGACTGCTATGCATTCAGCTACACGTGTTTTATGCGTGTGTGTTTAATGTGTTGTTCAGTGACTGCCAGTTTTGTTTCTCGAACAAGGCTGCCTGAGAAAACATATGGGGGTGATAAGAATGATTGGTTATTCTGAAAACTAAAGCAAATAAAAAATACGGAGGAAAACTATTTGAAAAAATCGTTATACAAATCATTCGACAAGCTTCCGCTGTATCTGAATGCGGACAACGTCGCAAAACTACTTGGCATATCTATCTCGTCCGCTTACGAGTTGATGAGAGAAAAAGATTTCCCGTCCGTGCGCATCGGCAAACGGCTGATCGTGCCAAAAGAAAATCTACGTACTTGGGTGAATGCTCACATTGGAAAGTGAGGGATGCCGATGATGTATTATGAGAACCAAGCAAAACTCGATCACATCAAAAACTACTTCACACTGCCAAATGAGCTTTTCCATTTCAGCTTATCGTCCGGCGCGATCAGCGTATACGCATTTCTGCTTCGATGCGAGGACCGTACAACATACGAGTGTTATCCAAGCTACAGCACTATCGGCAAAGCGGTTGGAATGAGCAAGAACACAGTTCGCAAATACGTGAAAGAGCTTGAAAGTGCCGGTCTTATAGAAACCGAGCATACAACCGTTACATTAAAAGACGGGACTAAACGTAACGGCAATCTGAAATACAAGATCCTGCCTATAGCTGATGCAGTCGAAAAACATTTCGAGCAGCAGCTCTCGAAAGCGCAGTTTGAAAAGGCGCTTGCCGACTACGATGATAAGCACGGAAAACAAGTGATTTGACGGTGTTTGGGGCTGATTATTTTAAGCAGGATAAAGCCGTGTCTCAAGGGATAGCTTTCGGATAGCCGAAGCCATCCCAATACGGCGATTTACACCGCCCGGCAACGCCGTGCGGGGATATTTCGGCAGATTTGCGCCCCTTTTGAGAAGTTACGGATGCAGGTCTTCTGCTGGCATTCTGTATCTCATCCCGTTTTGCGAGGGGACAAATTTACCAAAACCGCATTCTCGCACGGTAAATATGCCGTGTTTACGGGCACTTTCGAACTATTTAACTATAGAACCATAAAATTGGAGGGAATTATGTCAAAAACAAATAATGAAAAAAAACCGGCGAACAGTATTCGCCTTACACCGGAACAGTGGGCAACCTGCGACCGCATGACTGAACAGCTCGGACTGAAATCACGCAATGATTTCATCAGAGATGCGGTGGACTTCTACATCGCGTGGCAGAGTCGTGAGAGCGTGGAACGAGTTCTCACACCGGCACTTGAGTCGGTGATATCCGCAAAGATTCGTGATACCGAAGAAAGGCTCACACGGATTCTATTCAAGCTTGCGGTCGATCAGAACCTGCTCGCACGGTTCCTTGCTCGGTATGACGGATACGACGATGATGCGATTGATGAGATGCGGGCTCTTTCGTTGAATCAAGTGAAGCGTACAAACGGTACGATTGATGCCGATCATGTGCTGAAAGAGCGTGAAGAATGGCAGGACTGATACTGAAAGCACCGTACTATTCGCCAAAGAGTACGCCGAAGAACGGCGGCACTCGCGGCGGTTATGCGGAATACATTTCGACGCGCGAAGGCGTTGAAGTCCTTCCTCGCGGAGGCATAGCGGACTATGTCGGTGAACGCAGAGGCTCGCACGGACTGTTCACTGACGAAGGTGTGCCGATAGTTCTCTCGCAGGTCAAGGCAGAGATCGACGGTCATCCCGGCAATGTATGGGGACTGATCTTCTCATTAAAGCGTGAGGATGCCGAACGGCTTGGATACAACAGCGCAAGTCAGTGGATGAATCTGCTTCGCTCACGGAGAAATGATATCGCACAGGCGATGAGAATCTCGCCGGGAAATCTTCGTTGGTACGCAGCGTATCATGACAAGAAAGATCATCCGCACGTGCATATGCTCGTCTGGTCGACACGACCGAAGGAGCCATACCTGAGCAAGCAAGGCATCGAAACAATCAAACGAACCATCGCCGGCGACATCTTCAGGCAGGATCTCATCTCCATCTACGATGAGCAGACGAGGATACGTGATGATCTTCGCGCGAGATATCGCGAACGGATGCGGGAGATTGTAGAAGAATTCTCGCATCACTCCTACCGCTGTCCGCCGATGGAGCTGCTGTTTCTCGAGCTGACCGCGCGTCTTAAGAAGGCGAAAGGCAAGAAGCAGTATGGCTATCTTAATAAGAACACGAAGAAAATCGTCAATGAAATCGTCAAGCTCCTCGCCGTTCAGCCGGACCTTGCCGAGCTGTATGATCTCTGGTACAAGTGCAAATGCGAGATCAACCGCACCTATACCGATGCGAACCCGATCAAAATTCCGATTGAGAAGAACAAGGAATTCAAATCCATCCGCAATGCGGTGGTGAACATCGCGGTGCATTACGGCGAGAAGATGAGCGATGATGAGCTGACAGAGGCGAAGAAAACTTCCACCGAGGAAAACAATGCTCCGCTTCCACCGAAGTTCGGCGGATACATCACCGCTCTGATGCGCCACGTCGGCAGCATCATCGATACAAGCTCGGCGATGGAAGACAGCAAAGCGCCTGCGGTAGACTCCAAGCTGAAGCGTGAGATCGAGCAGAAAAAGCGCGGCGAGATGTCTATGTATTGATTGAAAACTTTATGATAACAATGCCAAACTCGCTGGATAAATCCGGTGAGATGTGGTATTGTGTAGTATGAAAAAGTAAAAGGAGATGATATTATAGCAAAACGAAGACCAAACGGCGACGGCATGATTCGCAAGCGTGCGGACGGACGTTGGGAAGGACGCATCACAGTCGGACACAACGCTTACGGCACGCCGATATACAAAAATGTCCTCGCGAATACGCAGAGCGAGCTGATGCCGAAGCTGAACGCGCTCAAAGAAACCTATGCAGGCGTAGAGCTGACCGAGGACAGCCGCATGACGCTCGGACAGTGGCTCGACAAGTGGCTGAATGAATACGCGAGATTTACGGTCAGGGAATCAACGCTTGAAGCCTACCGCGATCTTGCAAAAAATCAAATCAAGCGCTTCATAGGCGACAAGCAACTGTCGGCGCTCAAGACCGTTGATATTCAGAAGCTATACAACAAAGTCAAAACCGAGGGCAGAGTGCGTGAGCATCCCACACTCGGGCACACGCTATCCGACAGCATGGTACGCAAGGTGCATATGATCCTCCACCAAGCGTTAGATGCTGCGGTGCGGGAGCATCTGATACCGAACAATCCTACTAACGGAACAATGATCCCCAAATGCAATTACGCAGAAAAGCAGATACTCTGCGACAGTCAGCTTGATACATTCCTCGAAGCAATCAAGGGAGAGGAATATTGGCACGACTTCTTCTACACAGAGATAATGACCGGACTGCGCCGCGGTGAAATATGCGGACTCAAATGGAGCGATCTTAACTTTGATACCGGCAAACTTCGTGTGCAACGATCAGTATCAGTCAAGAAAGGCGGCGGAGTAAACATAGGCGAAACAAAGACGGATAAAGGTGTACGGTCAATTACATTACCGAAAAGTGTTGCAGAGCTATTGCTCACACGGCAGAAGACGTCGATAAGCGAATGGATATTCCCGAATTTGTTCAACCCAGAACAGCCGATCAGTCCTGCCGCTGCTTACCGTAAGCTGAAAGCGATTCTGAAACGTGCCGAACTGCCGATGATACGCTTCCATGACCTGCGGCATACTTTCGCAACTCACGCAATGCAAGGCGGCGTTGATGCAAAAACGCTATCGGGCATACTCGGTCACACCAATGCAAGCTTTACGCTCGATACTTACACGCATGTAACCGTCGACATGCAACAGAATGCTTCGGAAGTAGTCAGCAATATGATGAAAAATATTATGATAATGTAAAAGGGGGAATATATCATAGCAAAAAGAAAGAATGGCGAGGGAAGTATATTCCTTCGCAAAGACGGACGGTGGGAG
The DNA here is from genome assembly GCA_045636145.1 of Candidatus Flemingiibacterium sp. Taxonomy (GTDB): domain Bacteria; phylum Bacillota; class Clostridia; order Oscillospirales; family CAG-272; genus Flemingiibacterium. The sequence goes on along the minus strand of JAZTWV010000001.1, from coordinate 17,346 downwards.
GGACGTGTAGTTGTCGGATACAACGAGAACGGATACCCCAAAACAAAACACGTCTTGGCAAGCACCAAGACGGAGTGTGCGCAGAAGTTAAAAGTGCTTAAAGAGGAGTGCGGCAAATCAAACGATAGGCTCAAATCGGATATGCCATTTGGAGATTGGCTTGATTTCTGGTATCAAAATTTCTGCAAACTAACGGTAAAACCGAAAACACAAGCGTGCTATGAAAACAGAATATATACGCACATCATACCGGAGATAGGAAAAATACCCATCAATAAGCTCACACAAAACGATCTGCAGCAGTTTTACGCAAAGCTGAAGAAATCGGGGCGCAAGCGGTTAACTGAAAAATACGGACAGGGCTTATCCGATCGCATGGTTCGCTCATGCCATACCACTTGCCGAGCCGCACTCGGAAAAGCGGTTGCCGAGGGATTGATTACAACAAATCCTGCAATCGGATGCAAGCTGCCGCCGAAGAAATCAAAAGAAATGCGGGTACTAACGCAAGCAGAGATTATGCGATTCCTCATACAAGCAAAAGAAGAAGGATATTACGAAATGTTCCTACTCGAGCTGACTACCGGAATGCGCCGAGGTGAGATACTCGGTTTAAAGTGGAGTGACCTCAATATGCAAACGGGTGACCTTCACATCTCACGGCAAGTGGTGAAGGTAGAAGGTAAAACCATAGTGTCTACGCTAAAGACGAAATCTTCGATACGGACGATACGGCTTGCAAAGGAAATGGTGGAACTGCTCAAGGATATGAAGGTAACAACCCGAAGCGAGTGGATGTTCCCGTCGCCGGTGAAAGAAGATGCGCCGCGAGATCCGTCGGCGGTGTACCGTCGGTTTCAGCTGATACTCGAGCGTGCTGACTGCAAGAAAGTGCGCTTCCACGATCTGCGTCACACATTCGCCACGATGGCAATTGAGAACGGCATGGATGTCAAGACGCTGTCGGCTATAATCGGACATGTCAGCGCGGAAACTACGCTCGACATCTACAGCCATATCACGGATACCATGCAGCAGCAAGCGGCGATAAAGATTGACCGCGAGATCGGCGGTACAAACGAGGAGATGCCCGAGATGAGCGAGAGTCAGGCAAGTGCCGAAGAATTGCAAGAAAACGCCACAGAGGCGAAATTTGAGCCTTACACGGGCAAGATTCGCAAGCCTGGCACCGGTTGCATATCGATGATAAACGAGCATCTTTACGAGGGGCGGTATTCGCCTAAAGTCAACGGCAAGCGGATCGCGAGGAATGTCTATGCCAACACGCGAGAGGAATGTGAGGAGAAGTTGGCAGAGATGATACGGGAGATGAGAGCGGAGATTGCAAAGATAAAAAAAGCGGCGAATGCGTGAAAGAGAGAAGGGCGACCATACGGTCGCCCTTCAAGATTTGCGTCGGGGTAAACAAAGAAAAATCGGTTTCACAGTAATTTGCTTTTCCATAAGTGGTCAACTCTGTGGTCACCGCCTATTCCGCCTACGAAAAAACCACCGCTTTCGCGATGGTTTTCATGGTGGAAACAACTGGAATCGAACCAGTGACCCCTTGCATGTCAAGCAAGTACTCTAACCAGCTGAGCTATGCTTCCATATATTATGTGGGATTTTTCGGTTTCAGCATCCTCACATTTTCAAAGAAAAACGTCAGATGTCCCATTACGGGACATCTGCCATTTTTGGTCGGAATGACAGGATTTGAACCTGCGACATCCTGCTCCCAAAGCAGGCGCGCTACCAACTGCGCTACATCCCGACAAAAGCTGTGAATCAGACTCGTATATTATACCATATGATCGGTGTTTTGTCAAGTGATTTAAGAAAGATTTTATTATCGTTAATTTGTATGTATATTATAAAAACGCCCAGCGATACTCACACCCGCTGAGCGTTTTTCTCACCTTATATTGTGTATTGAAAACGCAGTGTTTGTGCCTTTGATATGTTAATTCCAATCTGCATACAGCTTTGCAATTTCAATTATCTGTGCGGTGCAAAGCTCCATTTCCTCGGCACAGGCAAATTCTGCCTTCCCGTGATGATTGTGCGATGCGGTGCCGAGATTTGGGCAGGGAAGTCCCATGAATGACAACCGGCTTCCGTCTGTTCCGCCGCGCACAGGTGCGCTTACCGGTTCACCGCCGAGGGAACGGATGGCAGTGTAAGCATTGTCAATAAGATGGCGGTATTCAGGGAGTATTTTCTCCTTCATATTGCGGTAGCTTTCAGTGACGGTTATATTCACCGCCTCGAATCCGTATCTGCGGTTAAGCTCATCTGCCGCGCGCCGCGCATACTCCCAGCGTGCATTAAGTTTTTCTATATCGTGATCCCTCACTATAAAATGAAGCTGAGCAGACTCCACCTCGCCTTCCATTCCCACAAGGTGATAGAATCCCTCGTATCCGCAGGTGTGTTCAGGACGCTCAAGGGTGGGGAGCATGGACATATATTCATGAGCCACTACAGAGGCATTTACCATTTTATTCTTTGCTTCACCGGGGTGGATGCTCTTTCCTGTGATCTCAACCTTAAGTGAGGAGGCGTTGAAGGTTTCATATTCGCATTCACCGAATCCGGCACCGTCAAGAGTATATGCCCATACAGCACCGAACCGCTCAACGTCAAATTTATCAGCACCGCGTCCGATTTCCTCATCGGGCGTAAACCCGATGCGTATTTTCCCGTGACGCAGGGATTTGTCGTTAAGCATTCGCTCACAGGCGGTTATGATTTCAGCAATGCCGGCTTTATCGTCAGCACCAAGGAGTGTCGTGCCGTCCGTAACCACGAGCGTTTTGCCGATATAGCGGCTGAGTATACTGTAATCTTCAGCATGCATCACGATTCCAAGTTCTTTGTTAAGCGTAATATCACCGCCGCTGTAGCTTACAGTGTGCGCTTTGATGTTTTTATCGCTTACGTCCGGTGAAACGTCCATGTGTGCGATAAATCCGATTGTGGGAGCTTGCTCGCATCCCTTAGTGGCAGGGACAGTGGCAAATAAATAGCCATTTCCGTCAAGTTCTATTTCCTGAAGTCCCAGTTCGCGAAGCTCCGCTTCAAGTGAACGCGCAAAATCAAACTGAGCCGCGGTAGAAGGGCAGCTTTCCGAGGATTCATCGGATGCAGTTGCAAATTTTGTGTATTTTATGAGTCTCTCATATGCTTTCATACGCTAACTTCCTTATACTATTCGATTAAGACCGATTCCCGTTTTTATAAAGTTATCAAGGGATTCGTCTATGACTTTGAGCAGACGCTCGCGTGCAGCTTTGCTTGCCCAGGCGATATGTGGGGTGATGATGCAGTTTTTTGCAGTGAGGAGAGGATTGCTTGGCAGTGCCGGCTCATTTGCAAGAACATCCAGTGCCGCGCCTGCGATTTTTCCGCTGTTCAGCGCATCCGCCACATCTTTTTCGTTAAGAACCGCACCTCGTGAAGTGTTTATAAGGCGTGCACCGTCTTTCATTTTAGAGATGAAAGACGCATCAACCATTCCGCGTGTTGAATCGTTCAGGGGGCAGTGGAGAGATATTACATCCGACTCGGCAAGCAATGTATCAAGAGAAACGTATTTGACCGATTCGGTATTCTCATGATGGTGCGCAGTATGAGCGAGCACACGCATACCGATAGCATGGGCGATATCAGCCACTCTGCCGCCGATTCCGCCGCATCCGATAAGACCGAGAGTCAGTCCCGATAATTCGGTGAACATTACCCTTTGATATTGATATCCGGGCAGACCGGTCCACTTTCCGTCTTTTACGATATTTTGCATACCGTCAAGGTCGGCAAACAGCGTAAGAAGAAACTGCACGGTAAGCTGAGCCACGGATGGGGTGGAGTAAGCCGGAATATTTACTACAGCAACTCCGCGCGCCTTACAGGCGTCAATGTCGATCATGTCAAAACCTGTGCCAAGTGCGGATACATACTTTATAGTAGGACATTTTTCAAGCACGTCGGCAGTTATTTTCACACGATTTGTATATACAACGTCCGCACCGAGACACTTCTCGGCACATTCGCTGTCCGGAGTTTTATCAAGTACCGTTACTTCACCGTACTTTTTAAAAAAATCCCAGCTGAGATCTCCCGGATTTACGGCAAAGCCGTCCAGAACAACTATTTTCATAATTATTATTTCCCCCTAGGTGGTTATTTTACAAATATATATTACATTTTTATTGCTTGCCGCATAAGAGCGGCGTTTCTGATATATTGTACCATATTTTAGCCTATAAATCAAGTGCAAATTTTGCTTTGATGATATATAGACAAAAATGGAGCTGTTGCAAATACATCATGTATATTTACAACAGCCCTTTTGATTTTATTTAGATCAGTCCCATTTGAATACGGCGCTTGCGGTAAGCGAGTCTATCTTCTCCCCGGCATATGTTCCGTTGTACAGCCAGCTGATATCAACCTCGCATGAGGTCTGACCGCTTTCGCTCTGGTATGTGTACCATGTAAACGGGAATACCGTCTTTGTCCTGCCTTCGTGAACGAGTGCGTCTGTAGAGAATGTTTGCGTTTCGCCGTTTACTGTGATTTTTCCGGTATCTATTCTTGCACCGCAGTTTATATCGTAGCTTTCAAGTCCCACTTCAAGGTTTATCTGAACAACACCGGTTGGCAGCATGGTGCATTCATAGTTTACAAGAAGCTTCATCTTTTCGCTTTGATGTGAAACAAACTGTCCGCCGGACGGATAATCAACGGAAAGGATGCCGGAGAGGTCAATGATATCCGATACGGTTTCCGTGGATACGGTATCCTCGTTTTCTTTAGGCACAGACTCCGTGTCTGATTCTTCGCTCACAGGTTCGGTATCTGCTTCGGATTCGGTATCTGACTCGGACTCGGTATCATCTGGTGTTTCCGGTAAATCTTCATATGAAGGAATAGTAACCGGAATGTCGGGGGTATCGCTTAAGATGCCGGCGGGTTCGGTGTCGGAATCGGTAGCTTCCGGCTCCTCTGTGTCGACAGTTGTGTCCGGAGATGTTTTGGTGTCTATTGCGGCCTCAATGCGTGTACCGTTATCATAGAATAACTGATCGGATATATTGGGGTCTTCTTCCTTGCCGCATCCGAATATACATATGCAGAGCAAAAGACAGAAAAAACTCACTAAGCTTAAATTTTTCATTATGTATTCCTCCGAATTTTGGGTATCATTCGCTATTTTATATGCTTCTTTTTTATAAGTATATCAAACCTGTGTTTTTATCGTATGAATAAAATGTAACAAAATAATGTTTTTTGACAGACTTTATGATAATGTTGCATAGTGACGGTATATTTATAAAAATTTACAGTTTTTTGCTTGCAATAAAGGCGAAAATTTGATAAAATATTACCTATAATGTTTGAATTATTGCCAAGTACCGACAAAGATTGTTTTGCATACAGGGAAACGGCATATACGGATAGGAAAACGGAAAATACTTGGGAGACAGATTTAAAATGAAAATGAAAGCCGAAGTTATGTATGCCACCATGAAGCCATGGAAGCTTTTCTTTGTTGTGGCACTGCCCGGCATGATAAGTATGTTTGCAATGTCAATATACAGCATCATAGAGGGTTCTTTTATCGGTCAGGTTCTCGGGGAGGGAGCATTTGCGGCTGTAAATATTGCATTCCCCCTTGTTATGATAAATTTTTCGCTTGCAGACCTTGTGGGAGTAGGTGCTTCCGTGCCGATTTCCATTGCTCTCGGAAAAAAAGATAATAAAACGGCAAACAATGTTTTTTCCTGCTCGCTTATTTTGATATTTTTAGCCTCCCTACTTATGGGAGCGATCATGTTTTTTGCCGCAGAGCCGCTGTCACGTATGATGGGCGCGGACGACGTGCTTCTTGATACATCGGTGCGATATCTTCGCACATATGCGCTGTGCGGTCCTCTGACCACCATATTTTTTGCAATGGACAATTACCTGCGAATCAGCGGATATGTTAAGACAAGCATGGTTATAAATATAGTCTGCAACGCGGCAACTATCGGCTTTTTGACCTTCTTTCTTCTTGTACTTGAAATGGACGTTGTTGGATCTGCACTTGCCACCTGCATTTCCATGTCCATTTGCTCTATTATAGCGATGCTACCCTTTATCCGAAAAAAGACACTTCTGCAATTCACAAGACCTAAATTCAGTTTTGCTATGCTAAAGCAGATTGCCGCCTGCGGCTCGCCCATATTTTTAAGCAATGTAGCCGGACGTGTTACGTCTATTCTTATGAATATTTCCCTTATGACGCTCGGCGTTAAAGCATTCGGTGAGGGCGGCGGTACAACAGCGGTTGCGGTGTATGCGGTTCTTATGTATTCAAGCGATCTTTGCTGGCCGCTTCTCTACGGAATCAGCGATTCGCTTGCGCCGGCACTTGGATACAATTGGGGTGCGGCAGATTACGGAAGAGTGAAAAAGATCGTTAAGTGTGCGTTTGTTGGCACATCTATCGTTGGTGTAGTATCTACGACAGTGCTTTTCTTCCTGCCGGGGACTATAGCTTCGCTTTTTTCCAATGCCGAGGATATAAGACTTTTAGAGGTTTCAACACACGCCATAAGGCTGTTCTGCTTTGCTTATTTGTTCCGCTGGATATCGGTTACGGCGCAGAGCTTCCTCAGTGCCATAGAAAAGCCTGTCAAAGCAACAATAATGTCGGTCTCAACCGCACTTGTGTTCCCTGTGATACTGCTTTTTGCGATGTGGAATCTGGGACTCGACGGCATATGGTTGAATTTCGTGGGAGTAAACGTGCTTGCCGCAATACTTGCTCTGATGCTTCTTATATTGGTTGCGCGTGAGATAAAGAGAAAAGAAAAAGCAAAAGCCGGAGAATAAAAAGCATCGTTACCGCATTTTACGGGAGGGGACATATGTCATACTGCAATTGGAGTTTGGGTAGTCAAATGCTTAAGGATTACCACGATACAGAGTGGGGAGTTCCGGTATATGATGATAAAAAGCAATTTGAGCACCTTATGATGGAGGCAATGCAGTGCGGACTTTCCTGGGAAATAGTTCTTCGTAAGAGGGACATAATGCGCGCCTGTTTTGACGGCTTTGATTTTGAGATTATCGCAAGTTACGGTGAAAGTGACGTTTGCCGTATCATGAATACCGATGGTATGATACGCTGTGCAAGTAAGATACGGGCTGTTATCAGCAATGCCGGGTGCTTTGCTACGATTTGCCGTGAATATGGCAGCTTTTATAATTATCTTTGCGGCTTTTGCGGAGACGGTGTTATACTCTATGATAAGCACGCTGACGGGTTCATTCCTGCAAGCAACGGGCTTTCTGATGAAATTTCACGGGACCTTAAAAAGCGCGGTTTTAAGTATGTTGGCAGTATCACAGTTTATTCGCATCTTCAGGCGTGCGGTATTATAAATGACCACGGCAAGGACTGCCACTGCTACAGCCGTATCAATGAGGCAAATAAAACTGTGAAAAAACAAAGATACAGTGAGCACGGTGTTAAAAGATACGATTAAGCGAGCCGTGTTGATATATTTTAGGAGAAAATAATGGGCGGAATTAAAAAATATCTGCGAAAAGAAAAAAAGGAGACGGCGGTCCTGCTTCGTGCCATTCCCACCTCGGTCGTCACACTTTTTGTTGTGAGCGTTATATGCATGAATCTGCTTGCCAACAAAACACTGCTGATGCTTGACTATATAGCCCTTGACGGAGGCATACTTATTTCCTGGCTGTCGTTTATGTGCATGGATACGATAACAAAGCATTTCGGTCCTAAGGCATCCAACCGCATTTCCATACTTGCCTCGGCTATAAATTTGCTTACCTGCTTTATTTTTCTTATAGCAAGCCTTATTCCGTCAAATGCCGCTGACTATACGGCGTTTGACTCGATTTTCGGCGGTACTTGGTTTATCCTCCTCGGAAGCACGGTTGCATTCCTTGCTTCCGCTGTGATAAATAACACTCTTAACTATACGATTGGAAAAAGCTTTTCTAAGAACCCGGACGGCAAGCTTGCCTATGCGGTGCGTACCTATGTATCTACATTTGTGGGGCAGTTCTTTGATAATTTTATTTTTTCGATTATCGTATTTACTGTGTTTGCACCGATATTCTGGGACGGATTTCACTGGACGGTGCTGCAGTGTGCCATGTGTGCGCTGACAGGTGCCGCGGCAGAGCTTGTTATGGAAATTTTATTTTCTCCCATCGGCTACAGAATTACAAAAAGATGGAGAGAAAATTCGGTGGGCAGGGAATATTTCGAATATATGGAAAGGCAGGCGTGAGTGATGAACATTTTGATTACGGGAACGACGCAGGGAATAGGCAAGGCTATAGCGGAACGCTTTTTGGCAGAGGGTCACAGTGTTACCGGTATAGACAGACAGGATGCGGGCATTGTTCATTCGAGGTATACCCATATAGTATGCGATGTTCGTGACCGTGAAAAACTGCCGGATATCGAAAATGTAGACATTCTCATAAACAACGCAGGCACGCAGAATGAGGACGATATTGAGACTAATCTGAAAGCACTCATATGGGTTACGGAGAAGTACGGCATCAGAGAAAATATCAAATCCATACTTAATATCGGCTCTGCAAGCGGTCATACCGGTGCGGAATTTCCGGAGTACGCCGCAAGCAAGGGCGGTGTGCTTGCCTACACGAAGAATGTGGCTATGAGGGTCGCAAAATTCGGCGCTACCTGCAACAGTCTTGATCCGGGCGGCGTGCTGACACCGCTTAATAAATGTGTGATGGACGATCCTGAGCTTTGGGCACAGATAATGAACGAAACGCCCCTTAAAAAATGGGCACCACCTGAGGAAATTGCCGAGTGGGCATATTTTCTCACAGTTACGAACACCTTCTGCACAGGTCAGAACATACTTGTTGACGGGGGAGAATCAATCAACTACCATTTTATCTGGAAGGAATAACTCCAGTCCGCATTTTTAGGAGAATTGCTATGACAGTAAAATTGTTTGCTCAGGCAATGGTGAAATTCTTGCTCGGCGTCATTTTGGTGGGATTACTTATATTCTTGCCGGCAGGCACGTTTTCATATTCAAACGGCTGGCTGCTTATGGGCATCCTATTTGTTCCGATGTTTATAGCTGGCATTGTAATGATGTTCAAAAATCCGGAGCTTTTGAAGAAGCGGCTTAATGCAAGAGAGAAGGACGGGGAGCAAAGCCTAGTTGTAAAATTAAGCGGAATTATGTTTTTGGCAGGCTTTATTACCGCAGGATTTGGAGTTCGCTTTGGTTGGTATATGCTGCCGAGGGTTGTCGTAATCATAGCTGCGGCGGTATTTCTTGGGGCTTATCTCCTCTACGCTGAGGTGTTAAGGGAAAATACATATCTCAGCCGTACCATTGAGGTGCAGGAGTGTCAAAAGGTCATTGATACAGGACTTTATGGAATCGTAAGGCATCCGATGTACAGTGTGACGCTGATTTTGTTTTTATCAATGCCGCTTGTGCTTGGGTCGGTATATTCATTTGTGATTTTTCTTGCGTACCCGTTTATAATTATCAAGCGGATAAAAAATGAAGAAAAATTTTTGGAAAAAGAGCTTGCCGGTTACGCAGAGTATAAGAAAAAGGTAAAATATCGCCTTATACCGTATATTTGGTGATGTTAAAATAAAAAGCACCGTCGATTCACTTCAAAAAGTGAATCGACGGTATTTGTGTAAGATCAAAATTTATCTATATGCCGTAAGTACCGGTCAAAGGGTCTTTGAAAATGCCGATTTCCGGTGTGGCGAGTGTGAATATCACAAACAGAACAGCAATCACACACAGTATCGCAAATGCCAATTTGGGTGACTTGCACCGTGTTGTACCGTTATTGAATTGCCGCGTTTCATAGATATATGCAGTGGCAGCAGAGATAAAGAAAATCGCGATGTTGATGAAGTCCGGGGATTTTCCGACCACGCCATTGTAGGTGTAGAAGATTACGGGAATCAGAACAAGACCGAGTAGGATTCCACGGAGCTTCACGCACAAATAATCTTCGCGCTCACGAAAGAAAAAGCTCTGCACGATGGCGTAAATAAACATGGGCCAGAAAAGCAGCTTCATATGCTCCCATGTTGATTCGTTAACGCCCGAAAAAGGAGCTATCCACACGGCTTTCCCAAGCCAATCATACAGGAAATGTAATATAGTACCTACAAACGAGGTGACAGCAAAGCCCATCAGCTGCCATAGATTTATTGATCGTTTCATTATTCACCCGTGAAAATATGTTTGTGAATCAGTGTATGCTGTGGGACGGTGATTTATGACGGCAGCTGAAAATTCGCAGTGACGGAAATTTCATCGTGATGCTGTTGTTATTTGGCTAAATATGTGGTATAATAAAATCTCTGAAAACAACACATTTTTGCAAACGTGTTGTTCCGATTTCCTTTTTCATTTGGTACAATATAGACATCACATGAAAAGAGGTAACAAAATGAACACAGACAAAATCTACGCAGAATCCATCGTCAAGTAGATATGCGAGAAGGCAGGTGTGAACCGCTCCACCTTTTATCTGCACTACAACAACACGTCCGACCTACTAAAAGAAGCCACACAGCACATCCTCGACCGCTTTCTTTCATATTTCACAGTTGACAAAGAAAGTATCACCCTCCGCTATTCCAAGATCGAGCTTAAAGATCTTTTGTTTATCACGCCCGAATATCTGATACCGTATCTGACATTTATAAAGGACAATCAGCGGCTGTTCAAAACCGCCGTGCGTGAGCTTGGCTCTATGGGATTTGATAAGGTGTATGAAAAGATGTTTACATACATTTTCGACCCGATTCTCGCGCGCTTTGACTTTCCCGAAAACACTAGGGGCTATGTCATGAATTCTACCTTTCCGGTATCACGGCGATCGCTATGGAATGGCTCGTCGGTGACTGCATCGACAGCATTGATACAATTATCGGTGTCATCATCGAGTGCGTTCTCGGAAAGCTGAAAATCCATGGACAGAATCCTTAAGTCTGCGCTCGTCAGTTTAGCGTTCAATATCGCGTTCAGTGCATATCACATCGTTTTCGGCGTGATGGAGCGCTCATGGTGGCTGTTCACGGTGGGCATATATTATGTGATTTTAAGTACCGCCCGATACGCTGTTATCATGACAAAGCGAAACGGTCGGTTTGTTACAAAATTTGCCGGTATCATGCTGATGGTGCTGTCCGTACCGCTCGCAGGAACTGTAGTACTTGCTGTTGCGGCGGACAGAGGTACTGTCTTTCACGAGATCGTCATGATCGCCATTGCCGTGTATGCGTTCACGAAAATCACGCTTGCAACGATAAACTTTGTCAAGGTACGACATATCCGTACAGCAAAAGTGGTGCATCTTCGCTTCGATGCACCACTTTTATTGGTTATTTTATTTTTTGTTTTCTTTTACTCCAACTGTTTACATAGAGCCGAAGTTTCACAGATGATTTTTTATTTCACCAGCTAGATTTTTTGCGTACAAACTCATTCCGAGATCGTTAGGATGCAGTCCGTCAACATAAAAATCAAGTGTATGCGGTGTCAAATTCCAGCCGTTTATTACGGTGACATTAGGAAGAGCATGACAAACTTCACGCATTAGCGCTTCCACAGCCGTGCACGGTTCGCCGAATTTTACCACCTGTTCGTTTTTTGCACGCCATATCGGAGTAACGGCAAATATTTTGGCAGTGGGATATTTATTTGAAAGTGCAGTGAAAAATTCGCGGCTGCGTCTTTCAAGTGTGGGACGTGTATGAGATACCCAATCGTTTGTGCCGTAGGCTACCGTTATAATGTCGGGTGAATCTATGCCGTTGTCAAGCTCCAGTATTTCCGGGAAAAAGCGATCACCGCCTACAGCCTTATTTGAAGCATCAGCATCCAATATGAGTGCTAATTGGCTGGCATAAGAAAGCGACGGATATATTGAGTCGTATCCGTGAGTTATGGAATCACCGTAGTTTATCATAGTATAGCTGCGTTTTTTCGGAACCAGGATCGCAGCGTCATCAACGGTAACATTAGAAATTGTCATACATTTGGACCAGGAGAACCACAATTCAATATTTTTAGTTCCCGTGTCGAGCGAGATATCAATGTGTCCCTTACCATCGCCGCTTTGTATTCCCTCATGCAAAACGATAACTCCGTTTACTGTAATATCAAAATAACCGTACGGCCGCCAAGGCAAACTTATCAGCCTGTAATCAAATGACAGTTTACGTGAATCGGTTTCAAATGCAATTCTGATACCGGCTGTGGCAAGCGTCTGTTCTTCAAAATGCTTGTCGCGGTATACACCGTAATAGCGTGTTTCCTCATCGGTAAATCTACGGAAAATAAATTCGCCGTTTTCTTCAAATACTTTTACAGCACCTACGGTTATTTCTTTAATAGTTGGAAGATCGAGCTTCATTTTGATGTCCTTTCAAAATTAAAATACGTTTATGCCTGCATGGAGAACTATACAAGCTCGATTCCATCAGGAACGAAGATAATCGGAGCTTCTCCTTTTTTCTGTATAACGCGAAGCGTGCCGTAAGGTGTAGGTATTTGAACATCTGCATATTCAAGACCAAAGAGCTGAGGGTTCAACACTATTTTTTTGAATCCGGGTTCTATGATTGTTAAGCCGAGCAAATTTCGCGGCAGTTGATATACAGGTGTTCCGCCCCATGCATGGCTATGGTCAAAAATATAATTTGGCGGACTGATCCATCCTTCAGCAAGCCCTTTAGGCGAGTCTTCGATCATCGGGAACCAACGGGAGATGATATCCATTCCATATTTTTCAAAGGTGTCTGTTTTAACTACAGCATCAAGCAGGAAGTGGGCAAAATAGGGTTGGAAATCGGGAAGTGTATTGTCTCTTATGATGCGATTGAGAATATCTTTTTCATGAGTCTCGTTTTCGCAAAGATCGTACAGCACGGCAAGAATATTGGTCTGTTTTGAAAAATATATCTTATCAGTGTTTGGCGGGAGCCATTCGCCCTCCGGAATCTCGTTTGGCGTGTTAAGTCCGTCTTTGAAAAGTCCTTTTTCGTGAACATAAAGATGAGTGTAAATTGCAGTTTTAAGTGCCTTTGCACGTTCCGCGTACAGTTTCGCAAGTGCAGCATTCCCAAGTTCACGGTAGATTTTTTCGCAAAGCTGCAGTCCGTTGTGGTAACAAGCACATAGCACGGTCTGACCGAGTGCCTTGGGTGGATGGTGAAGTGAATATCCGTCAACACCGATCCAATCCACAAACATATAGCTTGGTGATTTTTCAAGAAGTCCGTTATCACCGATATAGCTGTGGAATCGCTTCATTAAAATTTCGATAGCATCATCGCATTCGGAAAGTATGGAACGGTCTGCGGTAAATATGTAATAATCGTAGAGCATTTGCAGCCAGAACATACTGTAAGTGGGATGGAACATAAGTCCGTCCTGCTTTCTTATTATATCTGCTATGCGCACGATATCAAAACGGGTGAGTCTGCCATCACCGAATGTCATGTATGCCATGAGGCTTTCGATCATGTAATCGCCTGGGCAAATCAGCGGCTCACAGTGCTTGGGACTGTCAAGATGTAGTGTTTGGCGGCAAATTTGCAGTGTGTGTTTTCCAACTGCATACAGCTTATTGATGCGCTCATCCGATGTGACGAGAAAGCTTTCGTCTTTATCGGGATAGTGAGTTGAGATCGCATGGATGTCGGACATTGTTACCGTTTTAGCACCGTTATTTTCGATGCGAACACGGTACATTCCCACACTTGCGTATGGACGTGCACGGTAAGTAATAGGTTTGTCTGTCTTTACAGTAAAAGTAAAGCCTTCGAGATTGTCCTGCTCTTTCGCTTCAAGATAAACGGTACAGTTGTCGTTTGCATTAAGGGAAAACGCGGGATGTGCCGCATAGATTTTGTCAAATTCAACTGTGAATTCTGCGGTATCACCCGGGGCTACTGTTACGGTTCTTGCGTCAATAGGATATATGTACTCTTCGGTGAGATTCGGAATGGGAGAGGGATACAGGTTCCAAACAGATTCAGTAGAAACGGCTTTGGTCCACTGATTTTCGGTGCGCGTATAGTCTGTATCAAACAGGCTGGTATATACCGATGAGGGACGGCAATCCCACGTTTCATCTGTTGTGATTATCTGTTCTGTGCCATCGTTCATATAGAGATGTGCCGAAAGCATAAAGCAAGGTTTGCCGTGGGATATTTCGTACATAAACGGCTTGAGAGGCCGCGGATTTACCTCGGCGTAAAAAGATAGACTTTCACAGGCAGGATACAGGGTATAATGATTAGTATATTGCCGTAAAGTCGGAGGTTCTTCCTTCATTTCATGTCCGGTTGCAACAGGACCGTTGCCAATAAAAGTATTGTTGCACCAAAGGCTATAGGTTACATCTGCAAATACATCAAGTTCAATTCTTGATATGCTGGTTGGCGTTTTTAACTCCTTGCGAAATTCGGAAATGCAGAACTTCACCGGTTTGTTCGGTTCCGTCTTTTGATAGTCCGGATAATACTCCGGAGAGAGCCAAATAAACATTTTTTTACATCCTTTTTATATAAGAGTGACTTGCAGTACGAGTCCGCTAACGACTAATATAGGAAAAAAGTTCCTGCGAACAATGTAACTTTTGTAACCAAATCGAATGTTTGTGTGTACCATTATTTCCATACGTACCATTCGTTGCCAAAAAGCGGAAACACATAACTCAAACTCACTCATTTTTTTACGATTATACACCATTTTTTTGCGCTTGTCAAGTGGGTGTGAAAAATTGATTCAAAATCATAGCATACAGTGTTAAATCATTGATCTGCATCTCATTATAATGGTAAAAAATAAACATTATGTCATCTTTGGAAGAATGGGTTGACACTAATATTGTTTATATGCTATAATTCAAAGTGAGAAGGTAGCCGAGTGGGCAACTTCACGAATTCAATGATATATGTTATAAGGAGTACCCTATGGAAAAAGGTTATACGATTCCGATTGTGGACATCTCAAACGAAACAGAACGTCAGTTTTTAGTTGACAGAGAAGACGGACTTTATCTAGGACACCCTACAACAGTACTTATGGATGACAACAAGACCGTATTTTGTGTTTATCCCAAATGCCATGGTGGCGGTCAGATTGCAATGAAAAAGAGTACCGATGGCGGAAAAACTTGGGGTGAGCGCCTTCCTGTGCCCGACAGCTGGAGCACATCGCTTGAAGTGCCGACTATTTTTAAAACCTACGATAAGGCAGGCACCTGCCATCTGTTGATGTTCAGCGGATTTTACCCTCTCCGCATGGCACATTCGGAGGATGGTGGTGAAACATGGTCCGAGCTTGAACCTATCGGTGATTATGGTGGAATCGTTGGCGTGGGAGACATCATTTGCACCGGTCCCGGTGAATATATGGCATTTTTCCACGATGAGGGAAATTTCTTCAAAGGCGGATGCGATCAAAAAATAGAGGTATACCGTACCGGAGAAGGTAATGATGTCCGTACAAGACTTATGTACCGCGATTCCTTTGACGGCGGCAAGACTTGGAGCGAGCAGAGACACCATTGGATCGTAACCTTGGAGCGCCCCGGCGATGTATGGGAAAAAATCTATGAATCGCACAGTACACGTGTCACATCACCTGTATATACGATTTATGCAATAAAATCCGTGGATGGCGGTTTGACTTGGGGTGAGCCCAAAGTAATAGCAGCCTCGGACGAACTCGGATACTGCGAGCCTGCGGCTGTACGCTCTCCGGACGGAAAACAAATTGCAGTCCTGCTTCGCGAAAACAGACGTAAGCGTAATGCTTTTGTGATCTTCAGTAATGACAACGGCGAAACATGGACGGAGCCTCAGGAGCTTCCGGCGGCATTAACGGGTGACCGTCACTGCATACGCTATACGCACGATGGAAGACTGTTTATCACCTTCCGTGACATGGCTCACATAAGCCCTACAAGAGGCTCGTGGGTTGGATGGGTCGGAACGTATGATGATATTGTCAACAGTGCAGAAGGGCAGTACCGTATCTTTATTATGAAAAACTATCCTACGCATGACTGTATGCATGACTGCGGATACCCCGGAGTTGTGGTTTTGCCTGACGATACCATAGCAGCTACCACATACGGACACTGGACAAACGGCGATCTGCCATATGTGATGACAGTTCGGTTTAAGCTTTCCGAGTTGGATGCTAAATTGAAGCAATAATGTTAAAAATATAATAAGGAGGAATAATATGAAAAAACGTTATTTTCTGATTTTGGGCGTGGTTCTCACAGCTTTGATAAGCCTTATGGTGCTGTCATGCGCTGCTTCCGCGAACAGCAATGCGGTTGTTGCTAAGATGAATAGTCAGCAGACGCGTAAAGACAGCGGTGTGATTCTGCTTGACCCTACCAAGGAGCAGGGCGCGTACAAGGATAATTCCGCAGAGAACGCACTGCAGCTGACATACGAAAAGCATGTACCCGGTAAGTTTGGTGCTTATCGTATTATGATGAAGTTCGCTTCCCCAAATAGGTTGACCGAAAACACTTGGGTGACTGTAACCTATAAAACAACCGCAAAGTCCGGCAAGATCGTACTTGCAGACAATGCAAAGGTTTACAGTACAGCGGTTGATGGCGTTGATGTTGTCACTTTGTGCGGCGATGTAAGTGCATCGGACGGGAAATGGGTGACTACTGAGCCTGTACAGCTTAAGATATCCGGTTCTGGAATACTTGACCGCTTCAATAGAGGCGCACACAATACTCTTTACTTCACCGTAGATGGTGAAAACGAAGGTGTATACATTAGCGAAGTGTGCTTCTTTAAGTCTAAAGAAGATGCAAAGTCCTATGAGCCAAAGATTCCTGAACCTAATGCACAAGTTGCGGGTACAACTGTGGCGGATTCAACTGCACCTGCTGCTTCTGCGAACAGTAATGCAGTTGTTGCTAAGATGAGAAGTCAGCAGACACGTAAAGACAGCGGTGTGATTCTGCTTGACCCTACCAAGGAGCAGGGCGCGTACAAGGATAATGCCGCAGAGAACGCACTGCAGCTGACATACGAAAAGCATGTACCCGGTAAGTTTGGTGCTTATCGTATTATGATGAAGTTCGCTTCCCAAAATAGATTGACTGAAAACACTTGGGTGACTGTAACCTATAAAACAACCGCCAAGTCCGGCAAGATCGTACTTGCAGACAATGCAAAGGTTTACAGTACAGCGGTTGATGGCGTTGATGTTGTCACTTTGTGCGGCGATGTAAGTGCATCGG